>CALQTN020000005.1 GCA_943333505.2 Asaia bogorensis
TCTCAAACCGCATCTTCCAGTCCTACGACGACATTGTCGACCACTGCTGCCAAGCCTGGAACAAACTTACCGATCAGCCATGGCGCATCATGACAATCGGATTGAGGGACTGGGCACATCGGTACTAGGCTGTGGGAATTGGTATTACCGCCTTGCTGGTCTTGGATCAGCGTTGAAGCAACGCGATCACCCCATCAAGCTGATCCAGCGATCGATAGACGATCCTAATCGACCCGCCCTTGCCATCAAACGCAATATCCACTTTCAGGCCCAGCGTTTCAGACAGGCTGCGTTCAAGCGCTTCTGTTTCCGGATCTCTGACCCGGTTCGATGGCTGGGCTTTGCTGGGACGCTGATTAAGCGCCTCAGTCTGACGAACATTGAGGCTCCCAACGATGACCTGGGCAAGCGCTGCTTCCGGATTGGGGTGGGTCAGCAAGGCACGTGCGTGGCCGGCGGTGATGGTGCCTTTGCGCAGTTCAGCCTGCACCGTTGCCGGCAAGCTTCGCAGTCGCAGCGTATTGGTGATGTGACTCCGCGACTTTCCAACCGCCTCGGCTAGTACTTCCTGGGTCATGCCGAATTCATCGAGTAGGCGCTGGTAACCCTCGGCTTCCTCCATTGCGTCGAGATCGGCCCGCTGTAGGTTTTCCACCAGCGCGGCCGCCATCGCTTCGGCATTGCTGAGCGCGCGGACAAGCACCGGGACGCCATGCAAGCCGGCAAGTTGGGCGGCCCGCCAGCGCCGTTCTCCTGCAATAATCTGGAACCGGTTGGGGGCATCCGGATGGGGGCGGGCGAGCAAGGGTTGCAGCACACCACGTGCACGGATGGAATTGGCCAAGTCCTGCAAATTATCTTGGTCTATACTGGCGCGCGGCTGAAACGGCCCGGGCTCGAGATGCTCGACAGGGATCGTGGTGATGCCGCCTGTCATAGCTGCTGATAAGCTGGGAGCAGCTTCGCCCAGCAGTGCTGCGAGGCCGCGGCCAAGGCGGGGGGAAACTTCTTTCGCGCTCATGCTGTTGTCCTGATATCACGTTCGCGGAGTAGAAACTCTTTGGCCAGCTTCACATATGCGTGCGCGCCAGGAGAGCGTTCATCATAGATCACCACGGGCTTTCCGTGGCTGGGTGATTCAGCAATGCGTATATTGCGCGGGATGACGGTCTCATAAATCTGTGAACCGAAGAAGCTGCGTGCATCTGCCGCGACCAGGTCCGACAGATTATTTCGACGGTCAAACATGGTCAGTACAATTCCTTGCAGGCGCAATCTTGGATTTAGCGCAGTCCGCACGCGCTCGATCGTGCGGACAATCTGGCTTATTCCCTCCAGCGCAAAGAATTCGCATTGCAGGGGCACGAGCACCGCATCGGCGGCTACCAATGCATTGAGCGTCAGCAAGCCGAGGCTGGGGGGACAATCGATCAGAACAAAACTGTCTTGGCTATCTGCAAGTGCGTCGGCCAGCCGAAACTCCCGTCGTTCGACACCAGAAAGCTCAATTTCAGCGCCGGCGAGGTCCTGATCGGCGGCCAGGATCGATAGATTGGCGATGTTGGTCGCTCGGCGAATGCTCGCGAGGGGTATCCCCTCCAGGAGCATGGCATATGTGCCAGTTGCACGATCGTCTCGCTCAATCCCCAATCCGGTTGAGGCGTTGCCCTGCGGATCGAGATCGATCAGCAACACCCGTTCACCGGCCGCGGCGAGTGACGCCGCGAGGTTGACCGCAGTTGTGGTTTTGCCAACACCGCCCTTCTGGTTGGCGATGGCGAGGATACGGGGGCGAGAAACGTTAGGGCTGGGAGCCGACACGGGCGATCTCGCTGATACGAAGGATGCGGGCGGAAGGGTCGGTTGGGCTGGGCGTCGCCACGACGTCCATTTGCCATTCAAGGCGGGCTGCCGTCAATTCATCATTCGCCGTGCGGCCCTTCGGAAACAAACAAATCCCGCCTGGCGCTAGATGGGGCGTCGCCCAAGCCAGCAATATGGCCAATGGCGCGACCGCGCGTGCGGTAATCACCGGGGCGGGTGGGGGGTGTGCGGCCTCAATCCTCGTGGCATGTACCGTGATTGGCAAAACAAGCTCCCGCGCTGCCTCACGCAGGAAAGCGGCTTTGCGTTGATCAGATTCAATAAGATGAATCGGACGGGCGGTGACGATTGCCAGCACCACGCCTGGAAGCCCTCCGCCGGAGCCTATGTCGATTGCGTGGGAGAATTGGTCCGGGAGAAAATCTACCAGAGCCAGGCTGTCGGCAATATGCCGGTCCCAGACCTGCGTCTCGTCGCCACGGGAAATCAAATTGATTGTGCGGTTCCACCGCAACAGAAGTGCGACATAGTTTTCCAGCGCAGCCAATGTTTCACGTGAAACATTGGCGAGTGTCGTGGGGCTATGTTTCACGTGAAACATTGGGCGTGGGGCGCCGCCGGACATGGGCGACCAACGCCCCAAGTGCCGCTGGGGTCATCCCTTGAATGCGTGCGGCGGCCCCCAGGGACGCCGGTCTGGTGGCGTCCAGTTTGTCGCGGAGCTCAGTGGATAAACCGCCGATGAGGGCGAAATCGACATCACTGAGCCCTACGGCTTCCTCGCGTCGATACGATTTGATGTCTGCATCCTGTCGCGGGAGATAGCCGGCATAGAGAGCCTCGGTTTGCACATGGGACCAGACCCGGGGTGGTAGGTCGCGCAACCAGGGAAACGCGGAAAAAATGGCATCATCTGAAACTTGCGGGTGGGCGAGTAGTTCCAAGGCAGTGCGGCTGCGGCCGTCGGCACGGATCTCTGCGCCGTGCACGCGGAGGCCGCTCGGGGTCAGGGTCTCTGTCCGCGCGCGGATAAGAGCGTTGGAGAGCGCGCTTTGATGGGCCGTGAACACCCTGCCACGCTCCGCACCGACACAACCCCACGCCATGCCGGCGCCGGTGATCCGCAAGTCCGCATTGTCCGCGCGCAGCGTCAAACGATATTCTGATCGCGAAGTGAACATCCGATATGGCTCGGTCACGCCATCGCGGGTCAAATCATCAACCAGAACGCCAATATACGCCTCTGCACGGTCGAACTGAACGGCGGACAAGCCGCCCGCCAGCCGTGCTGCATTGATTCCCGCCAGAATGCCTTGGGCGGCAGCTTCTTCATATCCGGTGGTGCCATTAATCTGTCCCGCCAGAAACAGTCCGGGAAGCGCGCGCAGTTCGAGCGATGGCCATAATGCCCGTGGATCAACATAGTCATATTCAACCGCGTAGCCCGGGCGGACAACGCGTGCATTGGCTAAGCCGGGGATTGTCGCCAGCATCGCGACCTGAACATCGGCGGGCAAGCTGGTGGAAATGCCGTTCGGGTAGACGGTATCGTCGGTTAGTCCCTCCGGTTCCAAGAAGATTTGGTGCCGCTCGCGATCAGCAAATCGCACGACCTTGTCTTCGATCGACGGGCAGTAGCGCGGCCCACGACCGGCAATCTGGCCGGCGTAAACTGCAGACAGGTGGATATTATCGCGGATAATGGCGTGGGTCGCTGGCGTTGTTGCGGTAATCCCACAGGCAATCTGCCGATTTGGCAGTGATGTGGTCAACACACTGAACGGTTCCGGGATAGGATCGCCCCAATCCTGAGCTAGTGCGGCCCAATCTATGGTGCGTCCGTCAAGTCGCGGCGGGGTGCCGGTCTTTAACCGCCCAAGCGGCAGGCCCAAGCGGCCAAGCGCTTCGGCCAGCCGAACCGATGGTGCCTCGCCGACCCGCCCTGCTGCCTGGGTTACCGAGCCAATATGGGTCATTCCACGTAGGAATGTGCCAGCGGTCAGCACGGCGGCGCCGCACGCGATGCGTGTGCCGTCGCCGCAAATCACGGCGGCCAACCGGCCGTCAGCACCGATCTCGAGGTCATCGACCGATGCCTCGCGAATTTCCAACCCCGGTTGGGCTGCGAGCGCCGTTTGCATCGCCGTCCGATACAGCGCGCGATCGCATTGCGCGCGTGGGCCGCGCACCGCTGGGCCTTTGCTGCGGTTGAGTACTTTGAAGTGAATGCCGGCCTGGTCCGCAACCTGGCCCATCAATCCATCGAGCGCATCGATTTCCCGCACCAGATGGCCCTTGCCGATACCGCCGATGGCTGGATTGCAGGACATCACGCCAATCGTCGCCAGGCGGTGGGTCAGCAACAGCGTGCGGGCGCCCATCCGCGCCGCCGCCGCCGCTGCCTCACACCCGGCATGGCCGCCGCCAATTACGACAACATCAAATTGTGTATTCATGCTGCCCTTTTACTTCCCAATGCAGAACTGGCGAAAGACCTGATCCAGAATATCTTCCACGCCCACAATGCCGGTGATGCGCCCGATCGCCCGCAATGCCATTCGCAAATCTTCCCCACGCAATTCCGGCAAAGCGGCGTCCAGGGCCGCTTCGAGGCGTTCGGCCGCCTGCGACAATGCCGCCCGGTGGCGCGCCCGGGTTAAAGGTGGCGGGCCTTCACGCTGGGTTAGTCTGTGCGCAGCGGCGGCAAGCGCGTCCCGCAACCCATCCATTCCAGCGCCGGTTGCAGCGCTAACGGCCAACCCCCCTCCGCCGCCCAGATCAGCTTTGGTGTGGACGTGGATAATTTCGGCCACGTCGATAGGGTCGAAATATCCGTCATCAGCGACCAGCACGACAAGGTCGGCCTCCGCCATCCGTGCCCGGGCGCGTCGAATGCCTTCGGCTTCAATCGGATCACGAGCCTCACGCAGGCCGGCGGTATCCAGCAGCGTTACCGGCACGCCGCCGAGATCGAGCCGAACCTCCAGAACATCGCGAGTGGTGCCGGGTGTTTCAGACACGATGGCGACTTCGCGGGCCGCCAGACTGTTCACCAGGGTGGATTTGCCGGCGTTTGGCGGACCTATAATGGCGAACACCAAACCATCGCGCAGTCTTTCACCGCGTCTGCCATCATTCAGCATGGCGGAAATCTCGACCAGAAGGCCGGAAATTTCGCTCAACATCGATGCTTCGACCTCAGGTGGCAGGTCTTCGTCGGGAAAATCGATCAGCGCTTCCTGCTGGGCCAGCAACCGGGTCAGTTGTCCCGCCCAGCCATGCAACACATCACCGAGTTCGCCCTCCATCTGTCGGAGTGCCTGGGCGCGTTGCGTGCTTGTTTCCGCGGCGATCAGATCCGCCACTGCTTCCGCCTCGACCAGATCCATCCGCCCGTTCAGGAACGCCCGGCGGGTAAATTCGCCAGCCTCGGCCGGGCGTGCGCCGAGGCGTACCAAAGCGTCCGACACCGCCGACAACACCGCCCGACCGCCGTGCAAATGGAGCTCTGCGCTGTCTTCGCCGGTGTAGCTGCCAGGACCTGGCAGCCACAGGACCAAAGCGTGATCGAGCGTGGCACCATCCGCAGCGCGCAACTTTCGGAGCGATGCGACCCGTGCTGCCGGCCGACCGCATAGGCCATCGACGACCGCGCCTGCCTGGGTGCCGCTGATCCGCAGCAGGGTTACGGCCGCCCGCCCCGCACCGGATGCCACCGCAAAGATCGTGTCCTGGTCTTGATACATCACAACCACTATGCGCCTGGCAGCATCAGCTCCACCGCCCGACCACCATCGCGCACATGGGCGCCCAGTACATGGTCGACATCGGCTTCCGTTTCAATTTTATACCAAATCCCTTCCGGATAGATCACCATGCACGGCCCGAGTTCGCAGCGGTCCAGGCACCCGGCCATGTTGACCCGCACCCGCTTCAGCCCCATCGCCTTGGCGCGGGTCTTCATGTAGTCGCGCAGCCCCTCGGAGCCCTTCGCCGCGCATGAACCGCGCGGATGGCCATCCGCGCGTTTGTTGCAGCATACAAATAAATGGGCATCGTAGAATTGCGGTGGGTCGACCGGCAGGTCCGTCTCGTTCATGCTACGCGCTCCTGTGATTGGCCCCTATCCCGCACCACGCTGTCGCACGCAAGGACCTTGCCGAATGACTGAAAACCTGCTGCGGCACGAAACCTCGCCCTATTTGCTGCAACATGCCGATAACCCGGTGCATTGGCGGCCCTGGGGCGCGGCAGCGCTGGCTGAAGCCCGCGCGTCCGATCGTCCTATTCTGCTCTCGATCGGCTATGCCGCCTGCCATTGGTGCCATGTCATGGCCCATGAAAGTTTCGAGGATGATGAAACCGCAGCCTTGATGAACCGGCTTTACGTGAACATCAAAGTCGACCGGGAAGAACGCCCGGACATCGATCATCTGTATATGCAGGCCTTGCAGCAGCTCGGCGAACAGGCTGGCTGGCCGCTGACGATGTTCCTGACGCCCGATGGTGCGCCGTTTTGGGGGGGCACTTATTTTCCACCCGAACCGCGTTGGGGTCGGCCGTCGTTTCGCCAGGTGCTCGCGGGTATCGAGGATGCCTACCGGACCGAGGGCGAAAAGATCACCAAGAACGTCGCCGCCCTCAGCGGAGCATTGCAAGCGATCGCCGCCGAAAATCCAGGCCCGTTGCCCATCCCCGCCACATTGAGCCACGCTGCGGCTGTTTTGATGCACACGACGGACCCGGTGCTTGGCGGGATGAAGGGCGCTCCAAAATTTCCCAATCCGCCGATTTTTCGTTTCCTGTGGCAGGATAGTTTTCGGTCCGGCGATCAGGCGGGCGCCAACGCGGTGCATCTACTGCTGCGCCGCATGTCGCAAGGCGGCATCTACGACCATCTCGGCGGTGGCTATTCGCGCTATTCCACCGATGCGGCGTGGCTGGCGCCGCATTTCGAGAAGATGCTCTACGACAACGCGCAAATCCTCGATTTGCTTGCCCTCGCCCATGCCGCGCGGCCTAGGGCGCTCACCGCACATCGCGCAACCGAAACGGTGGGCTGGATGGTCCGCGACATGACTGCCGCCACGGTGAATGGCCAGGCAGCTTTTGCAGCGTCCGAGGATGCCGATAGCGAAGGCGTGGAAGGCAAGTTCTATGTCTGGACGACCGCCGAGATCGATCATCTGCTTGGTCCAGCCTCCGCTGCGTTCAAGGCTGCCTTCGATGTGTCGCCAGCCGGGAACTGGGAAGGTCACACAATTCTGCGGCGGGCCGATGATGGCGAGGATAGCGCAGACCTTGCCGCCGCACGTGCGGTCCTGCTGAACGCGCGGGACCAACGCGTGCGTCCTGGCCGGGATGATAAAGTGTTGGCCGATTGGAACGGTCTGGCGATTGCCGCCCTTGCGCGGGCGGCTTTTGTGTTCGATCGCCCAGATTGGCTTGCCATCGGACACGCCGCATACGGCTTCGTGCGCGCCAACATGGCAACGGCCACGCCGCACGGCCTGCGCCTGTCCCATGCCTGGCGCCTCGGGCGGGTAACCGCTGCGGGCCTGCTGGATGATCATGCAGCCATGGCGCGGGCCGCGCTGGCGCTGTTTGAAGCGACCGGCACCCAACGCTACCTCGCGGATGCCATCGCGATGGTCCAGGCGGTGGAAACCTGGTTTGCCGGCGACGGCGAGGGCAGTTATTTCACCACCGCGTCGGACGCGACCGACATCCCGCTCGGCCCCCAAGCCAGGCCCCGCATTGCCGCCGACAACGCAACGCCGGCGGGTAATGGGATGATGGCGGAGGTCCTTGCCCGGCTCTATCACCTCACTGGGGATGCCGCCTGGCGTGATCGGGCGGAGGCGTTACTGATCGCTTTTGGCGGGCTTGGGGATCGGCTGGCTGCGGCCCCCAGCCTGCTTGCTGCCGCCGATTTGCTCGAAGCCGGGGCAATAGTGGTGGTTGCCGGGCCGCCAGATGGGCGCGCAGCCCTCGCGATGTTGTCAGCGGCCCTGGCCGCGCCCGATCCAGCGGTCATGGTGCTGCGCGCATCCGGTGGGCATGCGTTACCGCGCGATCATCCGGCTTTTGGCAAAGCTGACATTGGCGGCCAAGCTGCGGCCTATATTTGCCGCGGCAATGTCTGTGGCTTGCCTATCACCGACCCGACCCTGCTCGCTGTGCAATTGAGGAGCCGCCACGGCTGATGTCGTTTACCATCCTTGCTGTTCTGATCGGCGCAATTGCGGCCGGTTTTATCTCGGGTCTATCGGGTTTTGCCTTTGCCATGGTGTCGATCAGCATCTGGGCCTGGGTCCTGGCGCCGAAGCTGATCGCCCCCCTGGTCGTTGCCGGCGCGTTGGCCGCACAGCTGGTGTCGTTGGGCAGCCTGCGCATGCGGATCGATTGGCCGCGTCTGCTGCCGTTCCTGATCGGCGGTGTGGCCGGTGTGCCATTCGGCATTGCGCTGCTCGAGGTGATCGATCTACAGGTTTTTCGCGCGGTGACCGGTGTGGTGCTGATCATCTACTGCGCGACGACAATGCTGTTGGCGAGCCTGCCGGCGCTCCATTGGGGCGGGCGGTTCGCAGATGGCCTGTCAGGCTTTGCTGGGGGCGTGATGGGCGGGCTTGCCGGCCTCACCGGTCCGGTGCCGACATTGTGGTGTAATCTCCGGGGCTGGGACAAGGACACCCAGCGCGCGATTTTCCAGAGTTTCAACATGGTGATGCAGATCATCACCCTGGCGGGCTATGCCTGGGCCGGGCAGTTGGACGCGGCGTTCTGGTCGATGGGCGTGCTGGTCCTGCCGGCCGTGCTGGTGCCAGCCTGGCTTGGCACGATGCTCTACACCCGCCTCAGCGATCGGGTGTTCCGTCGGGTTATTCTGGGCCTGCTGCTGGTGTCGGGCGTTTTGCTGGTAAGCTCTACCCTGTGACAATGCGCGCCAGGGTCATCGCCCGCAGTGCCACAGACAGGTACCGTTCGTCCCCGGTGGTCGGATCAATCCGCCGCACCGACACGAAGCAGGGCGGATCGAGCGTGAGCAGATTTGCCCCCGCCACCATCTGCGCGGCGTCGGTTTCCAGACAAAACCAACCCGCATTGACCTGCAACACCGTGTGGCGGAGCAACGCACCATTAAGCCGCAGGTCGAACGCCGCGAGATCATAATTCGCGAACGGGCAATAGATTTGCAGGATAATCCGCGCCGCCGGCGCCGGCGCGTGGAAATGGATGGTCGCCGGGTGTTCGGATTTCAGCCAGCAAAAACCTTCGGGATCGATTTCGTGAAAGCCCCGACGCCCGGGAATGTCAGAAATCGCGACCTCCTGGTCCAGCGTCGGTCGAAAATCGGTATCGGCGCGGGCGCTATGCTCCAGCGCGCCGCTTTCGGTTCGGGCCGGAAATTCGGCGGATGCCCAGGCATAGAGCGCGAGGTCGAGTTGGTTGCGCTTCACCACTTCCTGCAAGTCGGAAACTGAAAAAGCGACGCCGGCTTTCTCGGTGGTGTTTTCCCAGGCCTGTTCCGGTCCGGTGCTGATGCCCCATTGCCGCGTCAGGAGTTCAAGGGTCGCGTCCATGGCCTCCACCAGCCCGAAATCGATGCGCCGCAAGGTTTCGATCGCCTGATCAAGCATCCCTGGGGTATCGGGCGTGGCGGTCGTCAGCACGCCTTCCGGGTCGGACGCGGCCGGGTCGCCGGACAGCATCCGGCACATGCCGTTATTGATCTGCGCGACCAGTTCCGGGGTGGTGCCGGTGATGAAGTCATGGAAGGTGAAATCAGGGCGCAACCCGAGGCGGTGCTGCTCGGCTGGGCTGGCCCGGCGCAGGAAGCGATAGAGCGAGAACACCCGCGCAACCGGCTGGCGCAACAGGGTGAACATCCGGAACCGCCCGAGATGATGGCGCACCAGATGCAACGGCAGGTGGCCGACCACACAGGAAATGCCGTCCAGACCGTCGGTCACGATATCGTTGAACGCCCGCGCATCGAGGGTTGCATCGTCTTCCAGTCGGCGCACCCGCGCGTCGCCGAACAGGTTGCGCAAGCCGGTGATCATCGATGTTCCGGCGGTTTTAGGAATATGTAGGAACAACACCGGCAACGGGCCGCTATTGTTGGCGCGCGCGAGCCCGAGCGGTCCGGCCGTACGCGTCAGCGCGCCCGGTAGCGGCCGCTGCGGTGTTGTCAGCGTCGAACTTGATCCCATTCCGAATTGCATCCCTGTGCGGCGAAAGACCGATAGCCACTCATACCGTCAAATTTGGTGGCAGGAAGTGAGTTTGCCGTGAATACGATGGCGCTCTAAAGGAATGGCGGCCATGACGAAACAAAACGTAACGTAATGTTTCTAAACAAGATTTGCTGCATCACGCGCCCAACAGAATGTCAGTTCGTGCTTGTTATGAAAAAGATGCATCAGCCGGGCCCCTGGTATCCCGGCGAGACTGCGCGCAGCCGCCTGGTCGGTTTCGCCCTGGAACTTGATGCTGCACACAATCCGCGCAACCCGATCGGACGCGATCCATAGCTTGACCATTTCCGTCAGCCGGTCCGGATAGGCGATGATGTCGCTGAACAACCAGTCGGCTGGTTCAGGCGCTAGGCTGAACGCATCGCCCGTCCGCCAGGTCACGCCGGGCATCGCCGCAACCTCGGGGGCCAGTGGCGAACGATCGATCGCGGTCACGGTGGCCCCAAGCTTGGCGAGCGCCCAGGTCCAGCCGCCAGGGGACGCGCCGAGTTCGATGCAGGTTTCCCCCGGGTGCGGCCATACGCCGAGCTGCGTGCAGGCCTCCCATAGCTTCAGGTAGGCGCGGCTCGGTGGGCCGATCCGGTCTTCCACGAACAGGCATTCGCCGTTGACGAAAGGGCTGGATTTGGTTGGGCTTGCCAGCATCAGATCAGGCGCTAGCAGGGTCCATGCGCCGAGATGGCCGCTGGGTGCTGGTTCAGGAAACACCAGCCTGCGCGCTTTCACCGGGGGCAGGCGCGCCTCGATCAACGCCATACGGCGATGATGTTCGACCCCATAGGCCGACCAGTTGCGCTGCATGCCGCGCAGGATATCGGCCGCCGCTTTCACCGAGGCAACCGGATAAAGCGTCGGTGCGGTCCATATGTCGAGCGCCCAAGCGCTGGCGACCGGCGGATCTGGCGAGATTGCCAGCCTGCCGTGCCAGGACGAGATTTCCACCCCGGCCGCCGCCAACTCACCCAGCAGGCTTGCCTCCAGCCCTTCCGGGGCCAAATAGGCGGCGCCAATTTTGTCCATCAGCGGCGCTTGAGGAGGGTGATGGCCAGCAGCGCCCAGCCGAGCATGAGTGCGGTGCCGCCGTACGGCGCGAGGAAGGTCAGTTTCAACCCGGCAAACACCGATCCATAAATGGAGCCGCAAAATCCGATCATTCCAACCAGGAAGGCGCCACATGCGAGGCGCGCACCCATCTGTCCGGCGAACAGCAGCGCCAGCGCGTGCCAACCCTGCATCTGCACCGCGTCGCGCATCATCAGATTGGTTGCCTGTTCCATGGGGATATGGGCGGCAACAGCCGACATCGCGACTGCTCCAAGCCCGGCGAAAGCCCCCGCCGCCATCAAGATACGATCCATGCCGACCTAATACTGGTAAACCACGGGAAGTTGTAGCGGCGCGTGCCTCCCTATAGGATGCAGGATGGCCCAAGGTGACCTTTTCCCCGAGATCATGCCCTTTGACACCGGCACGCTGGCGGTCGGCGATGGGCACACGATGTACTATGAGCAGCTTGGAAATCCATCCGGTCGCCCGGTGGTGTTCCTGCATGGTGGCCCAGGCGCGGGCGCCGGACTGGTGCATCGCCGCTTCTTCGATCCGGCCTATTGGCGGGTGATCATCTACGACCAGCGCGGCAGTGGCCGGTCGACCCCGCTCGGCAGCATCGTGGCCAATACGACCCCGCATCTGGTCGCCGACCTCGAGACGCTGCGTGGCCATCTCGGACTTGGAACAATGGTGCTGTTCGGCGGCTCATGGGGCTCCACCCTGGCGCTCGCCTATGCCCAGGCCCATCCCGAAAACGTGGAGGCCTGCGTGCTGCGCGGCATCTTCCTCGGCCGCCAGATCGAAATCGACTGGTTCATGCAGGGCATTGCCCAGGTCTTTCCGGAAGAACACCGTGTCTTCGCCGAATTCCTGCCGCCCAGCGAGCGCGGCGACCTGCTGGGCAACTATATCAAACGGCTCAACAACCCCGATCCCGCCATTCACCTGCCGGCCGCCAGGGTCTGGTCAGTTTACGAAGGTGCGTGCAGCACCCTGATGCCGGCGCCAGAAACCGTGTCGAGCTTTGCGCAGGACCGCACCGCGATCGGCCTGGCGCGGATCGAGGCGCATTATTTTGCCCATGATCTGTTCCTGGCGCCCGAGGGATTGCTGGGAGGCATGCACCGCATCGCCCACATCCCCGCCGAGATCATCCAGGGCCGCTACGACATGATCTGCCCGCCACATTCGGCCTTCGCGCTCAAGGCGAAATGGCCGAAGGCGCGGCTGACGGTGGTGCCCGATGCCGGGCATTCGGCGCTGGAACCGGGGGTTCGGCGGGGTTTGGTCGGGGCGATGGAAAGGTTGAAGGGGTAGCAAGCGTCTTCTTTGTTTGAAAACAAAGAAGCAAAAAAACGTCCTACTTTGTTGCCGTTGGCCTGTGACCGTCGGTAAAAACCTCATTCCCGCAAGCTCTTGCGACGCAATTCATCATGTTTAATTTCGATATCGAAACAATTAGAGCGCAAAACCACCCCGTCCTCACGCGCTTAGAAATTGAGACGCCGGAGAAACCACCACACCAGCCATCTTCGCCACTGGCGCCGGCGACGGCGCCAGTCCGGTAGGCTTCACCTTGCGGATCACTGCCGGCACCTCGGCTACCCCGAGCATATGCAACAACGGCCGCAGAATCCGCCCGGCCTGCGGCACCGCGGCCAGAAATGCCGCGATTTCGGAGTCCGAGATCGCGTGCTCCAACTGCGACCCGAATGCCGCAACCTCGTATCCAAGCTTGTGCACGAGCCACGCTGGTGTTGTCGGAAAAGAAAGCTTGTTCGTGGATGCGCGCGCCACGCCGGCGCGGGACGGACGCGCGTTGGGCAACGTCCCCGCGCGCCAGTGCGCGATCAACCGCTCCAACCGGGTCCGCATCCGCGCAATCCGCCCCCACAGCGCAACCAGCATCACGGTCAAATTCCGGTCACGCGCCGCCCGGGCCGCAATGGCCGCTTGTAGCGCAGTGAAGATGCCGGAAAATAAATGCATTTACGTCAATTAAAATAACTTTAGCCCGATGTCAAGCGTTTAGAAATCCGGACTTGATCCGCAGTGCCGAGAACATCGACCAGCAGGTCAGCGCCGCTTTGCTCAAACCATAGTTTCGAAGCGGTAATTCCCCCTCCGAACCGCAACTGCCCTTCGGGTACCGCATCACCGGTCGCGTTGGAAATGACCAACCGACCTTGTCCCGGCCTGAAAGTCCAGTTGCGGATTAGCTGCGGGTCTGTCGCAAATGCGGCACCGCCCTCCCGCCAGATCTGATCTATCACCTTGCGCACATTCATCTTGAATTCTCCGGCGTGCACAAAGCCTCCGACCACCCCCAGGCGTAGGGAAGCCGAAAGCCATACAAACGCCAACTGCCGCAACGCACCAAGAACATTGCGGCTACCCACCGTCATGGCACGATACCCGGCGCGAAATTGCCATCAAGCCCGGCCACGAGATGTTGGGTTTGAACCTGGCTGTAGGGACCACCGAGTGATTGTCCGGTCAGGGTGACCGCACTCAGCGACACACTGGTGCCCGCCTAGGTCAATTTCCCCGACGCTATTGCCGCGTCGGCGAAAAGCCGCGCGACGTTCTCGCCTGGAAAGGTCTTCTGAAACGCGACGGCAGCATCTTGCTCCAGGTTTTTCGAATCCGTGGGAATTGTGCCGCGGTTCGCGATGATGAGTTCGCCGGCCTGCTTGTTGACCCAGGCACGTGCCGAATAGCTGTTGCTATCCATCCGCTCCTGAAGCTCGTTTTCTGGCGTTGGAACGTTCAGTTCCGTCCATTGCGACCCCATCGCGGATGCCGACCCCGGGGCAGCGTAGGCCGCTACAGCCGCCGTCATTGCATCATTCACGGTTCCCGAAGGTGCGGCTTGGGTCATCTCGTTATTTTCCTTGCTCGACTATTGCAATATATTATAAATTTGCACTGACCCCGTATTTCCCAGTGCCAGTTGATGACCGTCAGAAGTGATTGCGATACCGATATCTCCGCCGCCGAATCGACCGACTTCCTTTCGCGCTCTGACATAGCCGTCAAACTGCTTCCCGACTAAGCCGACCCACGGGTGCACAAAGGCGATAATCCGGTCATCCGCGGTCCAGGCTGCCGACGGAATGCGCAATCCCCCCATGGCAATGTCCTGGCTCAACCAGGTCTGCGTGTCATAAATATGCAGAACCCCCTCGCCCGTGGTTTTTTTTTCAACCGTCAGCAATTTGCTGAAATCCCCATTATAGCCCCCGGACCACCCAAGCGTCGGATGGTTGGGCAACACTTCGCCGGTCATCGGGTTCCACCGACCGCGCGCTCCAAATTCAAGAACCGTGTCGTTGGCCAGCCAAATCGGATGGGCACCCCATCCATAGCCCACTACATCATACATCCACTGCGTCTTAAACCGCGATATCTCGGCGTTCGAAACCAGATCGTAAATGACAAACTGGGGAACCTTGTCCAACCCATGCCCGAAAATCGCCAGATACCGGCCACTCTGGCTTTAGGCGAGCGCCATGATCAGCAGAAACGGCGGATCGAACCTTATCGTCCGCTCATAACGCGGCAACGGCACGCCCGGCTCCTACGCCTCCGCAAACAAATCGTTCGAACTGGGACGATCCTGCCAGCCATACCAGCCGCCTGCCGCCAGCAGGCAGCCAATGAAAGCCCAGACCCACCATATTCGTGCCCATTTTGGCAGTCTCGATAAAACCGGCGGCAGTTGTGCCTCCGCACCCTGCACGGTGTGAGGAACGGATTGCACCTTGCGACCGTCTGGCTTTCCCTGTTGGTCCATCCAGCTCTCCGATCATCATCGTCAAAATGAACGCAACTCTCCCACCGCGCCAGACAATAACCCGTTAAATATCCTTGAACACCACCTCTGGCCCAATCAACCTTCAGCCAGGCCTGTCGCGCTTCGGACCTCCTACGCCTTCGGAATCACCTCCCCCGAAAAGAACCGCCGGGGATTATCCTCCAACATGATGGCGATCTCCGCCTGATTGATGCCGCGCGCCTGCAACAACGGCAGAAAATCGGTAAACATATACGTATAGGGCGGCGGATATTTGCCCTCGCCGCGCAATTCCTCGATGCGCGCCATTTCGCTCGCCGAAAGCTGCCGCTGCATCTTGCCGTGCCAACCGCAATGGCGGTCCTGGCTCAGCATCACCTGCGCCCCGAACCCGTCGCGCACCAGCTTCGCCACGCCATCGGCGCGTACTTCGTCGGGCTGGAAGCGGGTGATGCCGATGCGGTCAAAGCCGATATAGCTGCCGCCTTCCGCGACGCGGCGATGATAGGCAGGGTCCGCATTGCCGCAGCAATGGCCGATCAGGCAGTTATGCGCGCCCACCCCGCCATCGGCGAACAGGCGTTGCTGCTCCGGCCCACCGACGCCGTCCTGGGTGTGGGTAATAATCGGTACCCCTGTGGCTTTTTGGGCGATGCAGGCGGCGGCGAGGAATTTCTTTTCCAGTTCGGTGATCTCGGGCGCCCCGGTCGCCACCTTGATGGCGCCCGCGCGAATGCCGGTATCGCCGATGCCGTGGATGATCTCGCGGATATAAAGCTCGGCGATTTCGTCGGCAGTGCGCGCCCGCCAATAGGGCGGCAGGCCCAGTTCCTCGAAATAGAACCCGGTGGTGCAGATGATGTGCATCTCGGATTTCTCCGAGATTTCCCGCATCATCCCAGCATCGCGGCCCAGCTCGATCGGGCACGGATCGACGAAGCTGCGCACGCCATGGACTTCGCGCAGTTCGCGCAGCCGTTTCACGGCTTCGGCAATAAAGGCCGGGCGGTCAAAGATCGCGGTGGGATCGTATTCGGCGCCGGCGAAGGAAATGAACAGGTGCTCGTGCATCATGGTGCGGCCGAGGGCTGCGACCGGAATTGGGCCGGTGACGGTTTGGACGGTTTGGGCCATGGCTGATGTCTCCGTACGGCGCGGTTGCTGATCGACCGCTTCACGGCGTATCGTGCCCGCAAGAACGCGGAGGACACAATGCTCACCCAGGCCCAGATTGACGAATATAACGAACTCGGCGCGATTGTTGTTCCTGACGTGCTGTCAGCGGCCGAAATTGCCGACCTGCGCCGGGTGACCGACGAGTTTGTCGAAAAATCTCGTGCGTTTGCCAAGCACACCGATATTTTCGATCTTGAGGACACGCATTCGCCGTCCCAGCCCCGCGTGCGCCGGATCAAGGCGCCGCATCTGCACCACGCCGTCTATGCCGCCCTGGTGCGTCAGCCGCGGATTGTCGCGGTGCTGACCGATCTGTTGGGCCCTAATGTCCGCTTCGATACCGCCAAGCTGAACCTTAAATCGGCCGGCTACGGCGCGGCGGTGGAATGGCACCAGGATTGGGCGTTTTATCCGCACACCAATGACGATCTCGCGGCCGTGGGCGTCATGATGGACGACATGGAACTCGCCAACGGCCCGCTGCTGATCGTTCCAGGATCGCATAAGGGCGATAAGGTGTACGACCACCATGCCAACGGCAAATTCTGCGGCGCGATGGACCCCGGCAAGAAGGAGGTCGATCTGGCCTCCGCCTTCCCGTTGCTCGGCCGCGCCGGATCGATCACTGTCCACCATGTCCGCGCCGTGCATGGTTCGGCGGTCAACACATCGAACAAAGACCGCCGCCTGCTGCTGTTCCAGTTCCGCGCCGCCGACGCCTGGCCGCTGGTGGCGCCGCCGAAAGCGATTGAGGCATTTGACGATCTGATGGTCGCCGGCGTGCCGACCCTGGAGCCGCGCCTCACCCCGGTCCCGGTGCGTCTGCCGCTGCCGCCGGCGGATTTACAGGGGTCGATTTATGAGAACCAGAAGGCTTTGGCCAACCGGTTCTTCGATACTCCGGAGACCTTGAAGGTGTCGGTGCCGGCGGAGTGATGCAGCGCGTGTCCAGATTATCTAACATTGGTGCGTGAGCATAGTCGATGGGCAAAAATACCTCAGTCACCCGCCGTGATCACCTCAGCCAGCTAACCCTTCCGCGCGCCGCGCCCCTGCGCCAATTCCGTCACCATCCCGTGCAGGGTCCGTAATTCCTGCGCCGTCACTTCCCCACGCTCAAAGAAATGCCGGATATTCCGCACCATCCCCGGCCGCTTGGGCGCATTGCGGAGGAACCCGCTGTCATCGAGTTCGCGCACCAGATGGGCCAGAAAATTATCCAGCGCGCCCTTGGTCGCGACCTCGGTTTCGTTCGTCATTAACCGTTTCGGCACGGTTTCATCGGTCGCCGTCCACCATTCATAGGCCATTACCATCACCGCCTGGGCGAGGTTCAGCGACATAAAATCGGGATTGAGCGGATAGCGGATCAGTGCGTCGCAGGCCGCCATGTCGTCATTGTCGAGCCCCGCGCGTTCCGGCCCGAACAGCAGCCCGCAGCGTAGATCGCGCGCGGTAATTGACCGCAGTTCGGCGGCCGCCCCGCGCGCTGTCAGCACCGGTTTGATGATATGGCGCGGGCGCGGACATGTCGCAAACACATGATGCAAATCGGCAACCGCGTCGGCGACGGTTTCATGCAGGGTCAGATCGTCGAGCAACCGATCTGCGCCCGATGCATTGCGCCACGCCGCCGGCTGTGGCCAGCCGTCGCGCGGGGCGACCAGCCGCAGATGATACAACCCGCCATTGGCCATCGCGCGCGCCACTGCGCCGATATTATCGGCGAGTTGCGGCCGCACCAGGATCACCACCGGCGTGTTGCCGAGTGGCACCAGGTCGGCGCCGCCGTCCCGTCCGGTCATGCCCGGTTACTCATGTCCGGCGCCACGTCGTGCCGCCGGCATTGTCTTCCAGCACCACGCCTTTGGCCGTCAGTTCGGCGCGGATCGCGTCGGCCCGGGCGAAATCGCGCGCCTTGCGGGCGGCGATCCGTTCGGCGATCGCGGTATCAATCCAGCCGCTGTCATCGCCGCCCTGGAACCAGGAAGCCGGCGAAACCTGAAGCAGCCCCAGCAAATGCCCAGCTGCCTGCAAGCCGGCGGACGCCGCCACATCGCCCGCCATCGCCGCGTCAGCCAGCGCATGCATCGCCGAGATTGCCAATGGCGTGTTGAGGTCATCGCACAGCGCATCCATCACGCTCGCCGGCACTTCAGCCGAGGGTGTCGCTGGCGTGCGTTCGATGGCGCGATAGAACCGGTCGAGTTCACGCCGGCAATCACCCAATCCGGTTTCCGAAAAATCGATCGGCGCGCGATAATGGCCATGCAGCAGCATCAGCCGGATCGCCTCGCCAGGAAACTTCGCCAGCACATCGCGCACAGTAAAGAAATTGCCGAGCGATTTCGACATTTTCTCGCCGTTGATATTCAGCATGCCGTTATGCAGCCACACCCGCGCGAAACTGCTGCCGGGGAAGGCGCAAAGCGATTGCGCGATCTCGTTCTCATGATGCGGGAAGATCAGATCATTGCCGCCGCCATGGATGTCGAAGCTTTCGCCCAGCGTTGCGTGCGACATCGCGCTGCACTCGATATGCCAGCCTGGCCGCCCGCGACCCCAAGGTGAATCCCAGCCCGGCAAATCGGGAGGGGACGGCTTCCACAGCACGAAATCCGCCGGATCGCGCTTGTACGGCGCAACATCAATCCGCGCCCCGGCAATCTGGTCGTCGCGATTGCGGCCGGAGAGCTGGCCGTATTTGGCGTAGCTCGGCACCGCGAACAGCACATGGCCGTCGGCAGCATAGGCGTGGCCGGAGTCGATCAGTCGCTGGGCGATCACCTGCATCTGCGCGATATGTCCGGTGGCGCGCGGTTCGACATCCGGCGGCAAGGCGCCGAGCGCTGCCATATCGGCCTGATAATCGGCGGTGGTGCGGGCGGTGATCTCGCCAATCTGCTCACCCGACGCCGTTGCCCGCGCGTTGATCTTGTCGTCAACGTCGGTGATGTTGCGCACATAGGTGACGCGCGGATACAGCCGGCGCAGTAGGCGGGCCAGCACGTCGTACACCACCACCGGGCGGGCATTGCCGACATGCGGCAGATCATAAACCGTCGGTCCACACACATACATCCGCACATGGCCAGGGTCGATCGGGGCGAAAACCTCGCGCCGACGGGTCAGGCTGTTGTGCAGGCGAAGCTCGTGCATGGCTGGTCCGATCATTGAGGCCACATGTTGTGGCGGCGCGGCCAGCACAGATCAATGCCTGTTCTTGACATAACGGCATTACAGCGGGCCTAACCCGCGCCTGATGCAATATTTACCCGCTCGCCCTCCATGCGCTTCGGTCTGATCGCCCTCGGGATCGGCGCCGTGATGGTGACCGCGTTGATCGGCTGGTTCGGCGCCGCGGCGATCGGGCGCGAAGTTCTGCTCGCCGCCTGGGTGATCCCGCCGATCCTGGCACTGCACGCCGTCCAGCTCTGGTTCAGCGCCATCGCCTGGAGGGCCGCGATTGGCGAGGCGAAGCCCAAGGTCAACCGCTATCTGCGCATTCGCTGGATCCGCGAGGCGGTGAATTCCATGCTGCCGGTCGCCCAGCTCGGCGGCAATCTGGTCGGCATTCGCCTGCTGATGCAGCGCGGCATTTCCGGCCCGCAAGCCTCGGCCGGCACGATTATCGACGTGACGATCGAAGCGATCACCCAGTTCCTGTTCACCGCCGCCGGCATCGCAATTCTGATGATGGTGAGCGTCGATCACAGTTGGGCGCCATGGATTCAGGGCGGCATGATTGCGATGGGGGCAGGGCTGGTTGGGCTGGTGGTGGCCCAGCGGGTCGGCGCGCTGCGCGCGATTGAATGGCTGGCCGAACGGCTCGGCCGGCTGTTCCCGACGATTTCCGTCGACGTGGTGCGCGGCCTGCATGGCGAGTTGCTGCGGCTGCAAAAGGACCGGATGGCGTTGCTGCAAGCCACCGGCCTGCATCTGCTGGCCTGGGTGCTTGGCGTGGCCGAAACCTGGATTGCGTTCTACGCCATCGGCATCCCCTGCAGCTGGCAGGAGGCGATGGTGATCGAAACCATGGGTATGGCCGCCCGCAGCGCCGGCTTCGTGGTGCCGGGTGCGCTCGGCGTGCAGGAGGCCGGCTTTATCCTGGCCGGCGGGCTGTTCGGCATTGCGCCCGATGCCAGCATCGCGCTCTCGATGGTCAAGCGGGTGCGGGAACTGATTGTCGGGCTGACCGGGTTGGTGGCCTGGCAGTTGAGCGAGGGCAAGCGGCTGCTGTGGCGGCCTTATACCAAGCGCCCTTGATGTTGACCCATGAAGAATGGGTCAACGGCGCTCGGTATAAGTCTTTGCTCGGCGCACCGCCGCCAGCCAACCCGGTGCGCAATACCAAGCGTGATCCGTTGAAGGTGAATCAGCAGACACGCGCGAGAGTCTTGTTTTCACGATCATCTGTATCCGTCCAATCGAAGCCGATTGAACGCATGATGATCTAGCGTTCCCGGTTCCCCATAATCGCCGCCCGCAGTCTTTGTGATATCTGATCGATAATCGCTACCGTCACCAACACCATCAAGATCAGGAACGCGGCGCGCTGCCATTCCAGCACCCGGATTTCCTCGGACAAATAAAGCCCGATGCCGCCCGCGCCGACAATGCCGATGATGGTGGCCGACCGCGTGTTGGACTCAAAGAAATACAGGACCTGGCTGGCAAAAATGGGCAGAACTTGCGGGATGATCCCGAACCTGATCGCTTCCAACCGGTTGCCGCCCGCGGCTGCGACGCCTTCGACCGGCTTGCGATCTGCCGTCTCAATCGCTTCCGACATCAGCTTGCCGAACGCGGCGATATCGGCGGTCATGATCGCCAGCGCCCCGGCGAACGGCCCCAGCCCGACCACGTTAATCCAGATCAGCGCCCAGATCAGTGTATCGACACTGCGCATCGTATCCAGGCTGCGTCGCGCCAGGACATGCAGGAGCCAGTTAGGAAAGATATTGCGGGCGGCGAGAAATCCGAGCGGCACAGCCAGGATTGCGGCCATGAAGGTGCCGAGGAACGCAATCGACAAAGTCTGGATCAGCGCTTCGAAGTATAGCTGCCCGCGGGACCAGGTATCCGGCGTCGGCGGCAGCATCATCCCGAAGATATCACCGAGCCTGGTGAGGCCGCGCAGGATGCGCGACGGGTCGAAATCAAGCGTCACCAGCCCGAAAATATAGAGCCCGACCGCCCCGCCGACCACACCAATGGTCTGCGCCCGTGCCCGCCAGTTCGGCGCGAACGCGGCTGGGAAACGGGCGACCAGCGCAGCGCGATCGGTCATTTCTTGCCGCCTTCCATGGTCAACAGGCGATGACGGATGTGTTCCGAGATAAGGTCAATCACCATCACGCAAATCGCCACCAGCAGCAGGATCGCCGACACATCGGAATAGAAGAATTTACGGATTGCCAGCAGCAATTCCTCGCCGATGCCGCCAGCGCCGACAAAGCCTAATACGGTGGCGCCGCGCACATTCACCTCAAAGCGCAAAATCCCGTAGCTGGCGAAGTTGGACAGAACCTGTGGCAGAACCCCGAAGCGGATCTGTTCAATCCAGGTGCCGCCCGAGGCAGCAATGCCTTCGACCGGTTTCATGTCGATGCTCTCGACGACTTCGGAAAATAATTTCCCCAGGGCGCCGGAGGTGTGAATGGCGATGGCCAGCACCCCTGGCAGCGGACCCAGTCCGAAGGCGATCACGAAGATCAGCGCGAAGACGATGTCGGGAACGGTCCGGCAGAATTCCAACACCCTGCGCGCCGTAAAGCGCACCCAGGCGCGGGCCACCAGATTGCGGCTGCACAGGAAGCAGGCGACGAACCCGCCGACAAAGCCGGTCGCGGTGCCGAGATAGGCCATCAGCAACGTTTCGCCCAACAGGCGCAACCAGCGTCCCAGCCCCCAGTACCACTCAACCGGGTCGGTCCACACGAAACTGCCAGTGTCGAGCTTGGAAATGCGATAGAAATAGCCGCCGAAATTCCCGATATTGGCCCAGAATGTGGCCGGATCGACCTCTGCGCCGATGCAGGCCAGCAGGAACGCCAGCGTCGCAACGGCAGCCCCCAGCAGCAATTGTCGGCGCCGGGCGGAAACCGACGCGGCATAGCCCCGCATTAGCGGCGCCATCTGGGCGTCGGGCGGGATGGCGATGGTATGGATCATGATATGCTGCCAAGTGTCGCGGGCGGGCCGGTTGGGACCGCCCGCGACGATCAGGCTCAGGCCTTCTTGCGCAGCGCGTCAACGAACTGGATCAGCTTGATCGTGTCGTCATAAGCGGCGTTGCCAATCGGCTGCCAGGGCTTGTTCTTGCCGTCGGACAGCTTGTCGAAGGCAGCCTTGTCCTTGATGTGGGCGTTGAGGAAGGCTTCGGTGATCTTCGTCTTCAGCGGCGCCGGCAACGATGCCAGCAGTGCGATCGGTGAGTTGATGATCAGGTCGGTCTTCAGGACAACCCGGAAATCCTCCTTCTTCAGCACCTGGCCTGACGCATTCTTGACCATGCCCTTGCCGAGCATGCGGGTCAGGTTGCTGTCGTCATCGGCGTTCCACCAGTTGGCGGCAACATCGACGGTGCCCTGGGCGAGCGCGAGCACGGCGTTTTCATGGCTGCCGGTGGTCTGCACCTTGCCGAAGAATTTCTCGGCCGACGGGATGCCGTGCTTGTTGAGCGCGAACAGCGGCATTGAGTAGCCCGAGGTCGAGTTCGGATCGACGACGCCGAGGTTTTTGCCCTTCAGATCGTCAATCGTCTTGTACGGGCTCGATGCCAGCACATAGAACACCGAGTAGTAGCCTTTGGTGCCATCCGCGTTGACATCGATGACGAAGGCATCGGTCTGCACCCCGGTTAGACGGGCGCGTGCGAAGGATGCCGGGCCGTAGCCGCCGATATGGATGTTGCCGGCGCGCTGGCCTTCGATCACGGCCGCGTAGTCGTTGGCGATGCGAAGGGTTACCTTCACGCCGATTTCCTTCGACAGATAGGCAATGAACGGCGCCATGCGGTCGGACACGCCCGACGCATTTTCGGCCGGAACGGCGGCGAATACGATTTCGGACACGCCCTGGGCGCGAACGCTGGTGGCGGATGTGGCAACGGCAAGGCCGGCCAGCATTGTGCGGCGGTTGAGCATCGGATGTTCTCCGGTTGTATTGGTTAGATCGGCGACGGAGCGGTCAGCGCGCCATCGATCGCCGGCATTTCGGCGGCGTCCATCACGTCGTGCGCTTCCATGCCGTAGAGTTCTCGCGCGACGCTGTCGGTCAGTTCGGCGGGCGCGCCGTCGAACACGATGCGGCCGCCAGCCATGCCCACTAGCCGGTCGCAGTAGCCGCGCGCCAAATCGAGCGAGTGCAGATTGACCATTACCGTCAGCCCGAAATGTCGGTTGATGCGCTGCAGGCTGTCCATCACCACTTTTGAATTGCGTGGATCGAGCGATGCCACCGGCTCGTCAGCCAGAATAATCTCCGGTTCCTGCACCAGCGCCCGGCAGATCGCCACGCGCTGCTGCTGGCCACCGGATAATTCATCGGCGCGCTGCGGCGCGAGCTGGGCGATATCCATCTGATCAAGTGCCGCCATGGCGATCACCCGATCCTCATCGCGCCAGAGCTTGACCATTGCCCGCAGGGTGGAGGTATGGGCCAACCGCCCCATCAGCACGTTGGTCAGCACATCCAGTCGGCCCACCAGGTTGAATTGCTGAAAAATCATCGCGCAGCGTCGCCGCCAGTCACGCAATTGCGCGCCGGACAGCGCCGAGACGTCGTGGCCGTCCCATTTGATGGTGCCGCTGGTCGGGTCGGCGAGCCGATTGATCATCCGCAGCATGGTGGATTTTCCGGCGCCGGAGCGCCCGATCACACCTACGAACTGGCCCTTGGGCACGGCAAGCGAGATATTATCCACTGCCCGATTTGTGCCGAAAACCTTCGACACACCCTCAATCACCAACATGCTATTGCCCATCACCGTTCCGGCGGGGTTATGGCAAATCGCCGGGCCGCCGTGCTTGAAGGTTTTGTGACAGTTGTTGTAACGAAATCGTCATCCCCTTGACATCCAACTGTCATATAAGCGCAGAGTCCGGCGACGATCCGCCACGGGAAAGGTGCCAAGATGATCCATCGCCGCCAATTGCTCGCCGCCAGTGCCGTTCTGCCCTTCGCATCGGCCGCGATGGCGCAGGATGCGCGTCCAATGCCCAAGAAAGGCAAGCGCCCGTGGGCTGCCCAGGTGCCGACCATTCGCATGGGCCTGCTGGGTGGGGAAAATGACGCCGACCGCCTGGCCCGCTACACCCCGTATCAGAAACTGCTGGAAGAAACCTTCGAAATCCCGGTCAAGCTGGTGATGGCCGCCGATTATGCCGGCGTCATTCAGGCATTCGCCGCCAAGCAGGTCGATGCGTCGTATATGAGCCCGGTGTCCTATGCCCAGGCCTGGCTGGAAAGCAACGGCAACGTCAAGCCGCTATTCACCAGCCAGGAAACAGATGGCGGCAATTATTATGTCGCGGTGCTCTATGTCCGTGCCGATAGCGGCATCACCTCGCTTGAGCAGTTGAAGGGCAAGTCGCTCGCCTGGGCCGATCCGAACAGTGCCAGCGGCTACCTGATCCCGCGCTCAGAATTCCGCGCCGCCGGCATCGATCCGGAGCCCAATAAGTTCTTCGGGCGCACCGGATTTTCGGGTGGGCACGAACAGGGCGTCATCGCGGTGATGAACAAGCAGTACGATGCTGGCGTCACCTGGACATCCGGCATCGGCGAAGTTTCGCAAGGCTACACCCGTGGCACATTGCGGATGATGTCGGACAAGAAACTGCTCGACATGGCCAATATGCGGATCATCTGGAAATCACGCCCGATCCTCAATGGCCCGTTCGCGGTGCGGTCTGATCTGCCGGCCGCGTTCCATGCCGATATGTACGAACTGCACCGAGCCATCGTGAAAAGTCACCCAGACGTGTTCAAGGCGGTGAACCTGGGCAGCGGGGTCGACTGGGTGCCGGTGACCCATGACGATTATTCGGTGTTCATCGACCTGGTGAAGGAAGAGGCGGCCCAACGTCGCAAGCGGTAGCTTCACCGTGGACATGGCGGGCATCGAACAATCCTGGCGCGCTCAGCAGCGCGCCAGGCGTCTGGCGACGTTGGGCTATGGCGTGGTGCTGCTGATCTGTCTGGCGATCTCCGCCAAGATCGCTGACGTGACGCCGAGCGCCCTGATGGCGGGAGTGCCGAGGGTCGGCGAATATTTCGTCAAGATTACCCCAACCCTGCACTGGGCGCATCTGTTTGGCGGGGTGAAAACCGAGGGTTCGTTTGCCTTCTGGTTCTATCGGCTGGACAGTTGGGCGTGGCTGATGTTCGAAACAAGCCAGATTGCCGCATTGGCAACCCTGGGCGGGTCGATCACCGGCTTCGTGCTGTGTTTTGCTGGCACCCGCAATCTGGCGCCTAACCCCGCGACCTATGTGATCGTGCGGCGCGGGTTGGAACTGTTCCGCACCGTGCCCGACATTGTCTACGCGCTGATCCTGGTCTGGGCCTTTGGCGTCGGACCGCTCGCCGGCATTCTGGCGATTGCGGCGCACACCACCGGTGCGATGGGAAAACTGTTCGCCGAAGCGGTAGAAAACGCCGATATGCGCCCTTGGGAAGCCATCCGCGCCACTGGCGGCACTTGGGCACAAGGGGTTCGTTACGCCATCCTGCCGCAGGTGCTTCCGAATTTCCTCAGCTACGCGCTGCTGCGGTTCGAGATTAATGTGCGCGGCGCCGCGGTGATCGGCTTTGTTGGCGCCGGCGGGATCGGGCAGGAGCTTTATCAGGTGATCAGCCAGAATTATTACGAGGAAATCAGCGCCATCGTCGTGCTGATGATTATCGCCGTCATGTTGATCGACATGTTTTCCGAGCTGGTCCGCACCCGCGTCATTGGCCGGATCGTCGCATGACCGGGGGCATGACCGGCGCCGAGATTGCAGCGTGGCAGGCCCGCCTGCCGCGCGCCTTCGGACCGACACAAGCCGGGCGGGTCCTGCGTTGGCTGGCTGGCGCCGCCGTGCTCGCCTGGCTCGCCGCGTTGTTCTGGTGGTTCGACATCACCTTCGCGCGGCTATGGCGCGGCATCGATGGCATCACGGTTATTCTGCGCCTGATGATCCCGCCCAGCCCCGGCGAGCAATGGCAGGACATCCTGCAAGGCATTGGTGAATCGGTCGCGATGGCGTTCCTCGGCAGCACCATCGCGGTGATCCTGGCGGTCCCGCTCGGCTTTCTCGGCTCGCGTAATGTGGTGGTGAACGCCCTGGCGCATTTTTCCATCCGGCGGGTCTTCGACGGCTTCCGTGGCATGGACCAGTTGATCTGGGCGCTGGCCTTCGTGCGCGCGGTCGGGCTTGGGCCGCTCGCGGGGGTGCTGGCGATTGCGGTGGCCGAAGTCGCGGTGCTGGCGAAACTATTTGCCGAGGCGATCGAGAACGCCGACGCCCGCCAGCCCGAGGCAATCCGCGCCGTTGGTGGCACCAACACGCTGCGCATCCGCTTCGGGCTGATCCCGCAGGTGTTACCGGTTATGTTGGCGCAGTATTTGTACCAGATCGAAAGCAACACCCGCAGCGCCAGCATCCTCGGCGTGGTCGGCGCCGGCGGCATCGGCCTGCAGATCGCCGAGCGCATCAAGGTGCGCTACTGGGACGAGGTTCTGTTCATTATCCTGATGATTTTGGTCACGGTTAGCATCATCGACGCGATCAGCGCGCGTATCCGGCGGCGGATTATCGGCTTGTAGAGCGTGATTCAGACCTTCGTGTGATTCCACCTACGGTCATCACGCTCTAGGGTTGCCCTATTTTTCAAACAATCGCGCGACAACCGGCCAGTAAAGATCCCCCCACCCGGCACCGCTCGCCGCATCGAGCAAGGTGGCCCCGCGTTCGGCGCCGGCGGCATCCACGCCATTGTCGCGCGCCAGTTCCAGTGCGTAGCCGATATCCTTGCGGGCATAGGCCACCGAGAACGCGCGTTCCGGGAATACCCCCGGCAGCATCGCCTTCATTCCGTGATTGCGCAGCGCGAAACTATCGGCCGACCCCTTCGCCAGCGTGTCGAACAGGATTGCGGGATCAAGGCCGACACCGCGCCCGATCGCCAGGGCCTCTGACAGCGCCGCCACGGTTTCCACCAGCACCATGTTATTGAGGATCTTCACCGCCTGGCCGCAGCCAACCGGGCCGCAGAGGGTGACGTCGCTCGCCATGCAGGCGAGCAGCGGCTGCAGCGTTGCGAAATCGGCCGCGGTCGCGCCAACCATCACGCTGAGCGTGCCATCTTCCGCCGCCTGCCGTGTGCGGGCGATCGGGGCGTCCACCCAGGTGACACCTTCGGCGGCGAGGCGGGTTGCCAAGATGCGGGTCATCGCGACCGGGGACGTGCCCATATCGACAATCATCAGAAGCCGGCGATCTGGAACGGCCAGGATTTCCGCCACCACCGCTTCGACATGCGCGCCGCTTGGCAGGCACAGGAACAGAATGGCGCAGTCGCGGGCGAGGGCGCCGACGGATGCAGCCTGCGGCCCGGCATGGGCGGCGAGGGATACGGCTGATCGGTCGAAGGCCACCACACGACGACCGGAGCGGCTGGTCAGGTTGCGGCACATCGGTGCGCCCATAACGCCAAGGCCGATAAACCCGAGATCGGCACTCTGTGTCATGGCGGGCTATCCGTTTGAAAAAGGGGGGAGGCGTTGGAGCGGGTGAGGGGAATCGAACCCCTGTGTGCAGCTTGGGAAGCTGCCGTTCTACCATTGAACTACACCCGCGCCGGGCGCGAAGGACTTATAGCCCAGACGCGGCGCCCGCGTCCAGGATCGCCACAACATGCGGATGGCTTTGGAGCGCCGAGGCGGGACAGGCCGGATCGATCGGTCCCAGCAGCGCGCGCGCAATCGCCAAGCGCTTGCCGGCGCCGGTTGCCACCAGCAGGATCTCCCTCGCATCCAGCATGGTCGCGACGCCCATTGTTATTGCCCGTCGTGGCTGAAGTGTCCCGGCATCGAATTGATTTGCGTTGGCGGCAAGCGTCTCGGCGGTAAGATCAACCAGGCAGGTCCGGCCCGCCAGATCAGCCTGTGGTTCGTTGAAGCCGATATGGCCATTGGTGCCGATCCCGAGCATCAGCAGATCGATCCCGCCGGCTGCGACGAGGGCAGCTTCGTACTGCTGTGCTGCGGCTTGCAGGTCGGCCGCCATGGCGTCGGGGACAAAGCAGCGCGCTGGCGCAATGCCGATCGGATCATAGAAATGCGTGGCCATGGTGGCGCGAAAGCTGGCCTTGTCGGTTGGTGGCAGGCCGACATATTCATCCACGCTAAAGCAGCGCATCCGTTCGAAATTGGCCGTGCCCGCACGATGCGCGGCAACCAGAAGGCGATAGACCGGTACCATTGTGGCCCCGGTCGCGACGCCGAGCACGAGATCGGGCTTGGCCTGCAGGCGGGCGATAATCAAATCTGCGGCAGCGGCGGCCGCATCCTGTGCATCTGGAAAGCGCCGAATATCGATCATGGTTTTTATTCGGCCGCTGCCGCCACTTTGGCAACCGCAAGGGTTGGGCGCGGTGTGCGCCGCATGAAGGGCAATAGCAGTAAAGGTGGAAAGACAATGTAGCTCATCATCAGGAAATCATTGCTGTAGGCAATCACTGTTGCCTCGCGGCTGATCATCGCATCGAGCCGCCGTGCCCCGCGTTCGTGGCGCGGGTCGAGCATCTGGCTCAACGCGCCGTGATCCTGCAAATTTCGGTTGAAGGGGGTGATCCCGGCGGCCAGCCCGGCATGCGAAATCTGCGTGCTGTTGGCGAGCGCGGATGCCATGATCGAAATTCCGGCTGCGGCGCCGATGTTACGGAACAGGCTTTGCACCGCCGTGGCATCGCCGCGCAGATAGGGCGGTAGCGTCACGAAAGACAGCACCGTGGTCGGGTTCCAGATGCAGCCCATGGCAAAGCCTTGGATCAGCATGGAAATGACCAGGTCATGCTGCGAAATATCAGGTGTCCAGCTTGCCATGTCGCGCAGGCTGAACCCCAGCACCAGCAAGCCGAACGCAATGACGTAGCGCAGATCGAGCCACGGCCCGAGCCGTGACGACAGCAGCATCGCAACCATCGTGCCCATCCCGCGCGGCGCCAGCAGCAAGCCGGCCTGCTGCACCGGATAGCCGGCGAGGGTTTGCAGATAGGGCGCGAGCAACGCCGAGGACGCCATCAGCACCACGCCGGTGGAAAACATCATCGACATGCCGCTGGTGAAATTGGCATCGCGGAACAGGGCCGGTGGCACAAACGGCTTGTCTGAGGTCAGCATATGCACGCCGAACAGATACACTCCGGTGCCGGCAAGCACGGCTTCGACAATGATCTCGCCTGACGTGAACCAGTCTTCGCCCTCGCCGCGATCCAGCATCAACTGCAACGCGCCGACCCCAAGTGCCAGCACCGAGAACCCGGTCCAGTCGAATTTCAGTTCGGGTCGCTGCGGGGCTTCGGGCATGAACAGCCATAAGCCTGTTACCGAAACAATGCCGAATGGCAGGTTGACGTAGAATACCCAGCGCCAGTTGTAATTCTCGGTCAGCCAGCCGCCGATGGTTGGGCCAAGGATCGGGCCGACCATCACGCCAATGCCGAAAATCGCCATCGCCTGGGCGCGTTCCTCCATGGTGTAGGTGTCGAGCATGGTGGCCTGGCTGAGCGGCACCAGCGCGCCGCCGCAGGCGCCTTGCAGGATGCGGAAGAAGACAATCTGTTCGAGGCTTTGGGCGGCGCCGCACAGCATGGAGGTGAAGGTGAAGGCGATAAGGCAGATGATGAACAGGTTCTTGCGGCCGAAGCGGGCCGCGAGCCAGCCAACCGGGGCGGTCATGATCGCCGATGAAATCACGTAGCTGGTGAGCACCCAGGCGATCTGGTCGAGCGTGGTGTTCAGGCTGCCCTGCATGTAGGGCAGGGCGACATTGGCGATTGTCGAGTCGAGCACCTGCATCAGCACGGCAATCATCGAGCTGATCGTCAGCAATCCACGATTGGGGATTTTCTCCACTTTATTCAGCCGGCGCCGCGGCGGTGCGGGCCGGCGCCGGCGCTGGCACGGTCTTCGGAGGGCGCCGTCGTTCGGGTCGCTTCATGATCGGCAGCAGCAGCAGGCACGGGATGATCATGTAGGTCATCATCAGATAATCATTGTTATAGGCAATGATCAGCGCTTCCCGCGTGATCATATGGTCGAGCATCTGCGCGCCCTGCCTGGTGACGGGGTCGAGCATGCGCTGCACCCCGTCATGACCCTGAAGCAGCCGGTTGAACGGGGTCATCATGCTGGCAAGATCGGCGTGGGAGATCTGCACGCTCGACACCAGGGTGAAGGATGTCACCGAAATCCCGATGGCCGCCCCAATATTACGTGACAGGTTCTGCATCGCCGTCGCATCGCCGCGCAAATTCGCCGGCAGGGTCACGTAGGCCATCACGTTCATCGGGTTGAACACACAGCCCATCGCGAAGCCCTGGATGATGAACGTTGTCATCATGTAGTTGCTGGAAATATCCGGCGTCCATTGCGACATTTCGTGCAGGGTGAGGCCCATCACCGTCAGCCCAAAGGCCATGATTTTGCGCGGGTCAATATAGCTCGCCAGCCGGCTTACGATGATCATTGCCACCATCGTGCCCAGGCCGCGCGGCGCCATGGTGGCGCCGGCGGTTGATACCGGGAAGCCCGACAGGTTCTGCAGATAGGACGACATCAGCGCCGAACTCGCCATCAGGATGGTGCCGGTGCAGAACATCAGGGTGGTCGATGCGGCGAAGTTGCGGTCCTTGAACAGGCCGGGCGGCAGAAACGGTTTGGCGGCGGTGAACATGTGGACGATGAAAATATAAAAGCCGGTGCCGGCCACCACCGCCTCGATGATGATTTCCGGCGAGGTGAACCAATCCAGGGTTTCGCCGCGATCCAGCATCAACTGGAATGAGCCGATGCCGATGGCCAAGGCGGAAAACCCGGTCCAGTCGAATTTCAGTTCCGCCCGCGGCGGGGTATTCGGCATGAACACCAGCAGCCCGATCGTGGCGATGATCCCGAACGGCAGGTTGACGTAAAACACAAAACGCCAGTCGAGCGCGTCGGTCAGGTAGCCGCCGAGGGTTGGTCCCATGATCGGCCCGACCATAATGCCAATGCCGAAGGCCGCCATCGCCTGGGCGCGTTGTTCAAACGGATAAATATCCAGCATCGTCGCCTGGCTCAGCGGGCCAAGGGCAGCGCCGAAAATGCCTTGCAGGACCCGGAAGAACACCATTTGTTCGAGGGTTTGCGCCGCACCGCACGCCATTGAGGCAATGGTGAACCCGATCATGCTGCCGACGAAAAGCTGCTTGCGGCCGAAGCGCTGTGCCATCCAGCCCACCGGCGCGGTCATGATCGCGGAGGCAATCACATAGGATGTCAGCACCCAGCTGACCTGGTCGAGGGTGGTCGAAAGGCTGCCCTGCATATAGGGCAAGGCAACGTTGGCGATGGTCGAGTCCAGGATCTGCATCAAGGTTGCCATCATCGCGAATAATGACAGCAGGAAGCGATGTTTGACCTGGATCAGCGGCGCGCTGTCAGTCCCGGACATCAGGAATTAGCGGCCCAGAATGTCGCGCAGCTTGCGGACGTGGCCGGTATCGATGTCGACCACCACGCTCATGCCCGCGCGGAGTTCAGGATCGCCGGACTGGCGTTCGACCACGATGCGCAGCGGGATACGCTGCACCACTTTCACCCAGTTGCCGGATGCGTTCTGGGCTGGCAGCACCGAGAACTCTGAGCCCGAATTCGGCGCAATGCTTTCAACTTTCGCCTTCCAGCTGCGGCCGGGATAGGTATCGACGGTCATTTCCACGGTGTCGCCGACTTTCACGTGGGTGATGTCGGTTTCCTTGGGGCTGGCTTCGACCCATAGCCGTTCAGTCGAGATCATCCCGAAGGCGGCGGTGGACGCCGCCAGGTACTGGCCGGGCTGCAAGGCATCGACCTGGGTCACAATCGCATCGAACGGCGCGCGCACCACGGTATGATCGAGTTGACGCAAGGTTTCATCGAGCTGCGCCTGTGCCTGCATCACCATCGGCATTTGCTCGACCGGCATCGCCGCACTACCACCAAGCTTGGCAAGCTGAACCATTGCCTGCTCGTTCAAGCTCTCCAGCATCGCCTTGTTGGAGGCAAGCTTGAAGCGGGCATCGTCGTAATCGGCGCGGGTGACGCCGCCGCCCTTCACCAGATTGGCATAGCGTTCAAAACTTGCCTGATCGGCCTGCAGTTGCGCGCTGCGGGCATCGCTGTCGCGTAGCATGCGCTGATAGTCGCGCTTCATCGCTTCCCCGACCAGGACTGTCTGGGCGAGATTGGCACGGGCGCCAGCGACCGCGATTTCGTAATGGCGGCGTTCGAGGCGGAACAGCACATCGCCTTTCTTGACCCGCTGGCCTTCCTTGACGGTCACCTCGGCCACAATGCCGGAAATATCGGTGGCAACCGCCAGCTTGGCGGCGCGGACATAGGCGTTGTCGATCGACACGTAGCGCCCGCCATTCAGCCAGTAGGCGAAGGACGCCACCGCAACGATGGCGATCCCGCCGAGCATCAGCACAGCACGCATCATCTTGCGGCCGGCAACGGTCAGGGTCCGTGGCGGCATTGCCGGCGGGGCAGTGGTGGCAGATTGTGACATGTCAGGCGACGTCCCGTTCAGTTGATCTGCCGCGCAATTCGGCGACAACGCGTGCCTTCATGCGGGACAGATCGGTGTTGATGTCGTGCAGGCGTTCGGGGGAGACGCCGGCGGAAATAGTGCGCAGCATCGCCGCGCGTTCGGTGCCGAGTTCTTTCAGGACCGGCAATGCCTTGTCGCGCAGATGCAGGCGCCAGATGCGGCGGTCATGCGGATCGTCCCGCCGTTCAACCAGGCCGTGCTGTTCCAGCTTGTCGATCAGCCGCGCGGCGGTGATCGGTTCGACCTCCAGCAGTTCGGCGAGTTCTTTTTGCGACAGGCCTGGCTGGCGCTCGATCCGCATCAGCGTCACCCATTGGGCGCGCGTCATGCCGTGGGCGGCGGCGCGGCGATCGGCTTCCAGGCGCAAATGCCGGGCAAGATCGTGCAGCAGAAATAGGAGATCGGGCTGATCGGGCATGGGGCCGATCATAAGCAGCGTTATCTTAAGGAAGCACCCCCAAAACACATGCAGCCCCTGCGTGGCTGACACGCAGGGGCTGCTTCATGGGTTCGGTGGTCGGGCTTAGAGCTTTTCGACCTGTCCGTATTCCAGTTCCACCGGGGTGGAGCGGCCAAAGATCGAGACGCTGACTTTGACCCGGCCTTTTTCCTCGTCGACTTCTTCGACAGTGCCGTTGAAGCTGGTGAACGGGCCATCGGCGACGCGCACCTGTTCGCCCACTTCGTACAGGATGGCGGGACGCTTGCGTTCCACACCTTCGGCCGACTGCTTCAGGATCCGTTCGGCTTCGCTATCGGGGATCGGGGTCGGGCGGGTCTTGCTGCCAAGAAAGCCGGTTACCTTGGGGGTGTCCTTGACCAGATGCCAAGCATCGTCGGTCAGTTCCATTTTCACCAGGACATAGCCGGGGAAAAACTTCCGTTCGGCGTTGATCTTCTGGCCGCGGCGCAGTTCGACCACTTCCTCAAGCGGGACCAACACCTCGTCAATTTGATCGGCCAGACCCTTTTGGGCGGCCTGTTCCTTGATCTGCTGGGCGATTTTCTTCTCGAACCCAGAATAAACATGCACGACGTACCAACGCTTGGCCATAACCTGATCCTAAAAACCGAAGCCGAAAATCGCGCGGATCGCCAGCCCGACCACTTGATCGGCCACGAAGAAAAATATCGCCGCCAAGGTTGACAACGCGAACACCAGACCGGTGGTCACGAGTGTTTCCTTGCGTGACGGCCAGGTTACCTTGGTGGCTTCCAGGCGCACATCGCGCAGGAATTTCACCGGATTAGTCCAAACCGCTGCCACGCCGGTCATTCTCCTACATTCATGCTGCCGCTGGTTGGCAGGGGTGGAGGGTCTCGAACCCCCAACCTTCGGTTTTGGAGACCGACGCTCTAGCCAATTGAGCTACACCCCTAGTGGACCGACCAGCGTACAGCATCCCGCACGAGCAAAGGCGCCCGCGACCGAGAGCGCCTTAAAACGGCCAGACGGCGAAAATGTCAAGAGGGAGGTTGGAGCGGGTGGAGGGAATCGAACCCTCGTGGCTAGCTTGGAAGGCTAGAACTCTACCATTGAGCTACACCCGCGCACTGCAGGATTTTTGGTGGAAGGGGTTGGATTCGAACCAACGTAGGCGTACGCCAGCGGATTTACAGTCCGCCCCCTTTAGCCACTCGGGCACCCTTCCGGCCAAAATCCCGAACCACGACCATCACTGATCAAGTTCCGGAACGCGCTGGGTATCGCCTCCGCCCCCCTTGTGTCAACGCCGATGCAACGTGCGTTTGTCGCAAGCCTCATTTGAAGCTATAGGGGGTGGCATGAAACCACCTCGTAAATCCCATTCCGGCGGCCGTCCGCCGGGTGGCTCAGGCCCCAGCGGCCCGAAAAAACCGTCTTATGGCGCCGGCGGGTCTGGCCGTGATGGCGCGCGCGCCTTCGGTCCGCGCCCGTCCAGCCCTCGCCCGCAAGGTGATCGTCCCCAAGGTGATCGTCCGCAGGGTGCCCGGCCCTATGGCGATCGTCCCCAAGGTGATCGTCCGCAGGGTGCCCGGCCCTATGGCGATCGTCCCCAAGGTGATCGGCCGCAGGGCGCCCGGCCCCATAGCGATCGTCCGCAAGGTGATCGCCCCCAAGGCGCCCGCCCGCACACAGATCGTCCCCGCGGTGACCGGCCCTATTCCGACCGGGGGAAACCGGAGCGGACCGAAAATCGCCCGCAAGGCAACACGCTGGCGCTTGCCCCCCGGGCCGAGGCGCCGCGTACCGAAAGCCCACGGAGTGACGCCCCGCGCGGCCCCAAGCGTTTCAGCACGCCGCGTCCGGTGCGGGAACCGCGTCCGCAGCAAGAGGCCGAACCGCAAGGCGAGGAAACCCCGCGTGGATCGTTGTGGCTGTTCGGCACCCATGCGGTGGCAGCAGCGCTCGCCAACCCGGCCCGCCGTCTGCGCCGTTTGCTGCTGACCGAGGAAGCCGAGGCCGAGCTTGGCACCCGACTGAAACAGCCTTGGGCGTTGCAGCCGGAACGTTGCGATCGCGCGCGGCTTGAAACCCTGCTGGGGCGTGGAATTGTTCATCAGGGCGCGGCCCTGCTCGCCGATCCGCTGGCAATGCCGTCACTGGCACAGGCGCTGGAGCGGCCGGGCCCGATCCTGGTGCTCGACCAGGTCAGCGATCCCCGCAACGTTGGTGCGATCATCCGGTCTGCTGCGGCATTTGGGGTCGCCTGCGTCATTACCCAGGACCGCAACGCGCCCGATGAAACCGGCACTTTGGCGAAAGCCGCGTCCGGCGCGCTCGAAACCTTGCCCATGCTGCGTGCGGTCAATATTGCCCGCACTTTGGTGGCCTTGCGCGCCGCCGGGTGTTGGGTGATCGGGCTTGATGCGTCTGGCCCGCCGATTTCCGGACCGGCGTTGGTCAATCGCCGGGTGGCGCTGGTGTTGGGCAGCGAGGGCGAAGGCCTGCGCCGGCTGACCAAGGAAACCTGCGACGAACTGGCGGGAATTGCGATGCCGGGTGGATCGTTGCGGCTCGACAGCCTCAACGTTTCAGCTGCCGCAGCCGTGGCGTTGTATGAAATGTCGCGCAAATGAGCTTCGATCCGCAACCGGCTGCCATCGCTTTGCACGCACTGCGCAGTTCGGGTGCGGTGTCGGCGCTGCCCAAGGACATCGCCCCGCGCGACGAAACCGAGGGCGTCGCGGTGCAGCGCGCCCATGCCGTAATGCTGAATGCTGATCCGCCGGGTGGCTTCAAGATCGGCGGCACCGCCAAGCGGATGCAAGATTATCTAGGCATCACCGCGCCGATGGCCGGCTTCATGGTGGCGCGCGACATCCACCAGAGCGGCGCGACGCTGCCCTGGTCCAGCCTGCGCAATGCCGGCGTCGAATGCGAAATCGGCGTCCGGCTTGCGCGCGACCTGCCGGCCGGCCCGTACACGCCCGCCCAGGTGGCGGACGCGGTGGGGGAGGTCTTCGCCGCCATCGAGGTGGTGGAAAACCGCTACGGCCCGCCGCCGATGGGCGATCTGGTGGCGATCGGGGTGCCGACTTTGGTGGCGGATCAGATTTACCACCGTGCCGCCATTATTGGGGCGCCCTGCGCTGCCTGGCGCATGTTGGACCTTGCGGCAATCACTGGCCGGATCACCATCAACGGCACGCTGCGCGCCGAAGGCACTGGCGCCGAACTGCTTGGCCATCCGATGAACGCACTCGCCTGGCTTGCCAACTCGGCGGCCGCGCATGGCTTTGGCGGCTTGCGCGCCGGGCAGGTGATGATGCTCGGCAGCGTCACCCCGCCGATCTGGCTTGACGGCACGGGGACGGTGATTGTGGCTTTCGCCGGGCTTGGGGACGCGGTTCTGCATCTCGGCTAAGCCCTAAAATTTATTGTTAAGCTTTCCATTTCTTCTCTATTCTTGCGGCTCCCGACCCTTGGAGCACTGCTTATGTCGCGCCGCCTGTTTGCCGCCGTTGTTTTGGTGTTGTTCGGGCTGGTAGCGGGTGGGGTCCACGCGCAGAATGCGGTGTTGCCGGACGGGATCGAACGCGACTCTTCGAGTTGGCTTCAGGGCCTGACCAAGGCCTTCCCTGCCGGCGGCAATGCGAAATCGCGGGCCGATGCCGAGCAGGCGGCGGCAGCAGCGGTTAAAAAGAACGATACGAAGGCGGAAATCGCCGCACTCGAACGCCGGGTCGGGCTTGGTCAGCCGAGCATGGCGCATTTCCTGGCGTTGTCGGCCGCTTATGGGACAGTGACACCGAAGGATTTCCAGCGGTCTTTGTTCGCGGCCACACGCGCCCTATCCATGGCCGACCAGCCGCAGGATCGCCTCGGCCCACTGCTGGCGATCGCCGATGCGTTGCAGGGTTTGAAGCGCGACGTGCAGGCGATCCCGGTGATGCTGGCAGCGGTCGAGGCTGCGCCGGCGGACCCTGATGTCGCCCATCGCCTTGCTGAATTGCGCGAAAGCGTTGGCATGCGGGTGCTGCGGGTCCGGCGTGAAGGTGAATCTGATCCGCCGCGCGCCTGCATCGAGTTTACCGTGCCGTTGAGCAAGCGCGGCGATTTTCAGCCGCAGGACTGGGTGACCATCAGTCCCGCGATCCCGTCGGCCGCGGTAACCCGCGAGGACAGCCAGCTTTGCGTGTCCGGCCTGCCCTCGGCGGCGACCACGCGCCTGACGGTGCGGGCCGGAATGCCGGCGGATTTCAGCGCGGGTGCCGCGCCGGTGGCGCTCAAGGCTGATGAAATTGTCAACGTGTCGATGCCCAAGCGCAATCCGCGCATCGATTTCGATACAAGAATGTTCGTGTTGCCGCGCGGCCAGGTGCCGGCGAGCAGCCTGTCCACGGTCAATGTGTCATCCGTCAGCCTGAGTCTGGTGCGGCTGACGGAACGCAATATTCCGTTGTTTCTACAGAACTATAAACTTGGCCAGGCGGTTCCCAACTGGACCGCGCGCGACATCGCCGAAAATACCGGCCGGGCAGTCTGGGCCGGTCGTGCCGATATTCCGGGTTGGGAAGCGAACCGGGTGATCCGCACCGCCCTGCCGATGCCGGAGGAAATGCGCAAATCCGGACCGGGGCTTTACGCGCTGATCGCAACGCCCGGCGATGGCACCAGCGGGGACGCGGCCTCGGTGCAAATCATCCTCAACACCGATATCGCGCCCAGCGTTTGGCGCGGCAGCGATGGCCTGACCGTGCAGTTGCGATCCTACGCCGACGCCCAGGCCCAGGCCGGGGTGCGGCTGGTGTTGCTGGCGCGCAACAATGATATCCTTGCCGAGGCCGCGACCGACGCAGACGGGGTTGTCCGCTTTGCCGCGCCATTGCTGCGCGGCCAGGGCCCGCTGGCGCCCGCCGTGCTGCACGCGTTTGGCAAGGACGATGATTTCGCCGCCCTCGACCTCAGCACTGCCGCCTTCGATCTGTCCGATCGCGGGGTTGAAGGCCAGGCCCATCCTGGCCCGGTGGATAGCTATGTCTGGACTGATCGCGGGATTTATCGCGCGGGCGAGACCGTCAACCTGATGGCGCTGGTGCGTGATGCCGCCGGCGCGCCGCTCGATCTGCCGGTCAGGATCACCGTACGGCGTCCCAACGGGCAGGTCTTCATCGAAGGCGTGCCGCCGCGTGGGGCCGACGCGGCGGTGTATCTGCCAATCACCCTTACCTCCAGCGCGCCGGCGGGGACTTGGTCTGCCGAATTGCGCACCGATCCGACCAGCCCGCCGATCGGCCGGGTCGAATTCAAGGTCGATGCCTTTGTGCCGGATCGGCTTGCGGTCGAACCCGCTGCCCTTCCGGCGCAGATTGGGCCGGATACCGCACCGCTCGCGATTGCCGCGCGGTTTTTATACGGCGCGCCGGCGGCGAACATGACGGCTTCCGCCACTTTCCGCCTGATGCCCGACGCGGCCGCGTTCCCGGCCCTGGTTGGCTGGAAAGTCGGCCTGGTGGGTGAGGCCTACGCCCCTGAGGAACGCAAGATCGCGATCGGCGACACCGATGAAAATGGCCGCACCGAGTTGTCGTTTGACCTCGGCCGCCTGCCCGACACCACCATGCCGCTGAAAGCCGCGTTCGATGTGGCGATCAACGATCCTGCTGGCCGCGGCGCCAATGCCCGCTTCGAAATCCCGGTGCGGCCGGCTGGCAACCTGATCGGGGTGAAGCCGGTCTTCGCCGATGATGCGATCGACGCGGGCGCCGAAGCCGCCTTCGACATTGCCGCCTTCGCCCCAACCGGCGCCCGCACGGCGTTGCGCACCCGCATCCGCCTGGTGCGTGAACGCCCGGACTGGCGCCTGATCAGCCGCAACGGCCAGGCGAGCTACGCGACCGTGTGGAAAGACGAGCCGCTCGAAACCAAAGACGTTGAAATCCCAGTGGGCGGCGCGTTCCGCTTCGCCAGCAAGCTCGATTTCGGGCGCTACCGGCTGGAAGTCTCCGAAGCCGGCGGCATGGCGGCAACGTCCTATCGCTTCCGTGCCGGATGGGCGGGCGCCGATAGCCCCGATATCCCCGACCGCGTCGATGTCTCAACCGACCGGCGCGCCATTGCCATCGGCGGCACCGCGAAGGTCCATATCGCGCCGCCCTTCGCGGGTGAGGCCACAATTCTGGTACTATCGGACCGGGTCTTGTCGCTGCGCACCATCGCGGTCGCCGCTGGCGGCACCGATATCGATGTGCCGGTGACCGAGGCCTGGGGGCCGGGCGCTTATGTCGCGGTCCATGTCTTCCGCGCCGGCGCCGGTGCGCGCCCTGGCCGGGCCATTGGCCTCGCCTGGGTCGCCACCGATGCGAGCGCCCGCAAGCTCGATGCCGCGATCGAGGCGCCGAAATCCAGCCTGCCGCGCGGCAAGGTTGATGTGGCGGTGCGGACTGCACCGGGCGCCTGGGTTAGTTTGGCCGCAATTGATGAGGGGATTTTGCGCCTCACCCGGTTTGCCTCGCCGGACCCGGTTCCGCATTTCCTCGGGAGGCGCCGCATTGGTATTGATATCCGCGATGATTGGGGCCGGCTGATCGCCCCGCCCGATGGTCTCGCCGCGGTGCTGCGCCAGGGTGGTGACGAAAACGGGATGATGCCGCGCAGCGACCCCAACCGCACGGTGACCAAATTCTTCCCGGCCGTGCAGGCCGATGCCGAGGGCCGCGCGCGCTTTCCGCTCGAAATCGGCGATTTCGCCGGCGAGGTCCGCTTCATGGCGGTCGCCTGGCAGGGCAAGCGTATCGGGGCGGCCAACGCGGCGATGACCGTACGCGATCCGCTGGTCGCCGACGTGCTGCTCCCCAGCCATCTCGCGCCCGGCGACGAAGCGCGGCTGACCGTGTTGTTGCATAATCTCGATCTGCCGGCAGGCACGGTGACCGCCGAACTTGCCACCGAAGGCGCGGTCAGCATTGCCGGCACTGCGCGTTTTAGCCAGACCATGGCGACTGGTGCACAGGCTTTGCCAAACACCTTGCTGAAAGCCACTGGAATTGGTAGCGGCACGGTGACCCTTACCGTCACCGGTCCGAATAATTTCAAAGTCGTCCATACCGGCAAAGTCCATGTCGCCCCTGCGCGTGACCGTGTGGTGGAAATCGCCGGCGCAGAGGTGGCGCCGGGTGCCGAACGCCGTCTGGCGCCGGAAACCGTACGTTTTATTCCGGGGACATTCTCGGCCAGCGTCACACTTGGTGGTCGGGTGCGTTACAGTGCTGCGTCGCTGATTGCCGCGTTGGATGCCTATGGGTTCTCGTGCCTGGAACAGGCGACCAGCCGTGGCTTGCCGCTCGCCCTGTTGCCCGATGGTCCGATGGCGGGCCCGGATCGCGCCGCCCGCTTGCAACAGGCAGTGGATCAGGTGCTCGACCGGCAACGCTACGATGGCGCCTTTGCCTTGTGGCGCGCCACCGGCGAGGGCGAACCGTGGCTGAGTTCCTACGCCACCGAATTTCTGCTGCGCGCCCGTAAGGCCGGGGCAACCGTGCCGGATGTGCCAATGGCCGAGGCGTTGAAGCATCTGTCCGAGGAAGCCGCCAACCAGTATCGCACCGGTGCGGACGAGATCTCTGCCCAGGCCTATCGGCTTTACGTGCTGGCGCTTGCGGGCCAGGGCCGTCCAGGCGCGGCCCGCATCCTCGCCGAGACGCCCAATCGGGTGCCGACGCCCTTGGCCCGCGCCCAGATCGCGGCGGCTCTGGCCTTGGCGGGTGACAAAGCGCGGGCCGAACCGATGTTCGTTGCTGCCCTTGATGGGGTGACCCGCACCTACTGGGCCGCCGATTACGGCAGCGCGTTGCGTGACCGTGCGGCCATCGCGGTGCTGCTGGGTGAAAGCGGGTTGCTGCCGCAGCGTCTGGCGACCCTGATCGGCCTTTTGCCGGGCGCTGAGCTGAAGCCGGAAGCCGCCAGCACCCAGGAACAGGCCTGGCTTGCCGCGGCCAGCGCGGTCCTTGGCAAAGGTCTGCCGCCGGTCGCCGCGAGCCTCGATGGCGTGACCTTGGCAGCCGCATCTTCGGTCACCGCGCCGCTGCCCGCCCCGGCGGTTTTGCGCAACGCCGGCACTGCCCCGCTGTGGCAAAGCGTGTCGGTCACCGGCGTGCCGATCACCGCCCCGCCAGCGTCGGCAAGCCAAATGGACGTCCGTCGCAAATTCTTCAGCGCTGAAGGCAAGCCGCTCGACCCGCGCCGCATCCGCCAGAACACCAGCTTCGTGATGCTGCTTGAAGCACGTGGCCCGGTCGATGATCAGCCGAGCCAGATAGCCCTTACCCAGGGCCTGCCGGCAGGGTGGGAAATCGTCGGCCGCTTTGGCGAGGGTGCGATCGAGACCATGCCCTGGCTTGGCGAGCTTTCGGCCACCGACACCCAGCCGGCGCTGGAAGACCGGTTTGCCGCGGTGGGCCGGATGAAGGGCGAGCAACGCGATTTCCGTGTCGCGGTGAAATTGCGCGCGGTGTTCCCGGGCAGCTTCGAAATGCCCGGCGCATCGGTTGCCAACATGTATCGCCCGGCGCTCGGCGCGCGCCTCGCGACTGACCGGGTGGTTGTCGCCGCGCCGTGAAGACTTTCGCGATCGCGGCGTTCTGCTTTGTGATCGGCCTGTTCGCACTTGACCGCGCCTTGCCGCCGGATATGTCGCGGCTGGCGCATACCGGGACGGTGGTACTCGATCGTGATGACCGGGTGCTGTCTTTGCTGCCCGCGCCCGGCGGGGTGTGGCGCTTTGCCGCGCGGGTTGAGGATGTGTCGCCGATCTTCCTCGACACGCTGATCCGGATTGAGGACCGGCATTTCTGGCGCCATCCCGGGGTCAACCCGTTGGCCCTGGGGCGGGCGGCGTTGCAGGATTTACGCGCTGGGCGGATCGTGTCTGGTGGTTCGACAATCACCATGCAGGCGGCGCGACTGCTGGAACCGCGCCCGCGCAATCTTGGCGCCAAACTGATCGAGATCGCGCGCGCGGTGCAGCTCGAGCTACGGTTCAGCAAGCGCGAAATCCTTGGCATATGGATGACGTTGGCGCCGATGGGCGGCAATCTTGAAGGGGTGCGGGCAGGGGCATTGGCCTGGTTCGGGGTGCCGGCGCAAAATCTCGAGGCCGATCAGGCGGCGTTGCTGGTGGCCATTCCGCGCCGACCGGAAGCGTTGCGGCCCGATCGACATTTGGCCCGCGCCCGTTCGACCCGCGATCGGGTTTTGGCCGCGATGGCCGATATGCCGGCGGCCTTGCCGGTTTCCATGCCCGTGCCCGGGATACGCGCCGCCATGCCGCATCTCGCCCGGCTCGCGGTCGGCGGACAAAGCCCGGTGCCGACTTTGCACACCACCTTGTCGCGACCATTGCAGATCACGTTGCAGCGTCTGGCCGATGAACGTCTCGCCGATTTGCCGGCCAATGCATCGCTCGCAATTGTGATCGCGGACGCCGCCAGCCGCGAAATCCGCGCCATCGTGTCGGGTGGCAGCGCCGGCGGCGAGGGACGGGCGGGGGCGTTGGACTTGACCCGGGCGCTGCGATCCCCGGGTTCGGCGTTGAAACCGTTCATCTACGCAATGGCGTTCGAGGATGGCGTGGCCGCACCGTCCCGTGTCGTTTCCGACCTGCCGCGGCGCTTTGGTGGGTACGCACCGGAGAATTTCGATCGTGGTTTTGCCGGCACCGTGACAGCGGCCGAGGCATTGCGCCGGTCGCTCAACCTGCCGGCGGTGGCCTTGCTCGACCGGATCGGCCCGCTGCGTTTCGCGGTGTCGCTGCGTGCCGCCGGGGTGCCGTTGCGTTTGCCGTCCGGTGCGGATCCGTCTTTGCCGCTGGCGCTGGGCGGTGCAGGGATAGATTTGCGCCACCTCGCCGCGCTTTACGCGGCCCTTGCAACCGATGGCAGCGTGATGCCGCTGCATCTGGTGGCCGATCCGCGACCGGCATCGCACCCGCTATTATCGCGCCGCGCAGCCGAGGATGTGGCCGAGGTGTTGACCCAGCCGCTCCCCGATGGCGGGCGCGCTGGTATCGCCTGGAAGACCGGCACCAGTTGGGGCGGGCGCGATGCCTGGGCGATGGGGTTCGATCGCAGCCATGTCGTTGGCGTGTGGATTGGCCGCCCCGACGGCACACCGTTGCCGGGTGCCACTGGCCGATCGCTCGCGCTGCCTTTGTTGGGCAGGGTGTTCGATCTGCTGCCTGCCGCCCCGCGCGACCCACCGCGCAGCTTTGTTGCCAGTGCCCATCACGGCTGGCGCGCCGACAGCGCCGATGGGCTGCGGCTGCTCTTTCCGCCCCCGGAAGCGGTGATTACCGCCGATGGTCCGGTGACCATCAAGGCGATGGGCGGGCGCAGGCCGATTGCGTTTATGGTCGACGGCGCGCCGGTTCCAGCTGACCCGGCGCGGCGGGAGGCATCCTGGACGCCCTCGGGTCCGGGATTTTACCGGGTGACGATTTTGGATGCCGAGGGCACCGCTGCAGGAGCGGCGGTGCGGGTGCGCTGACCGACGGCGTGATTTAAGGCTGAATGGAGACAACATGAAACCGACCGTTCGACGCAAGCTGGGCAAATCCGCCCTCACCGTTACCCAACTCGGGTTTGGCACTGCGCCCCTGGGCGGGTTTCGCGACCGCATTCCCGAAGCCGAGGCTGTCGCAACCATTGCTGCGGCCCATGAGGCCGGGCTGCGGTTTTTCGATACCTCGCCGTATTACGGCTATGGCCGTGCCGAGTTGCGCCTGGGCGGCGCGCTGCGGGACATGCCGCGCGATGATCTGGTGGTGTCGAGCAAGATCGGCCGCTGGATGAGCCCCTTGCGGCCCGGGATGGATACGACCGGACTGCGCCAGGGCGGGCTGAGTTTCTTGCCGCATTTCGACTATTCCTATGACGGCGTGATGCGGTCGCTCGAACAATCCTGGCTGCGGCTCGGGATGGAGCGGATCGATGTGGTGTTCATCCATGACGTCGATTTCTGGACGGTGGGCGACCACGCAGTTCTAGAAAGCCGCTTTGCCCAGGTGGTCGATGACGGATTTCGCGCGCTTGATGATCTGCGCCGCGCCGGGGTGATCGGTGCGATCGGGGTCGGGCTGAATGAAGCGGATATGTCAGCCCGCTTTGTCCGTGCGCTCGATCTCGACTGCGTGTTGCTCGCCGGGCGTTACACCTTGCTGGAACAGGCGGCGCTGGACGATTTTATGCCGCTTTGTGTCGAACGTGGCGTCGGCGTGGTGATCGGTGGGCCGTTCAATTCCGGCATTCTGGCGACCGGCGCGGTGCCCGGTGCGAAATACGACTATGCCGATCCGCCACCAGCGGTGATCGACCGGGTCAACCGGATCGCCGCGATTTGTGCGCGGCATAATGTGCCGATGGCGGCTGCTGCACTGCAATTTCCGCTCGGGCACCAGGCGGTCGCCTCGGTCATTCCGGGGGCGATGAGCCGGGCGGAAATCGCCCAGAATCTTGCCTTGTTCAGCCATGACATTCCGTCGGCCCTGTGGGCGGAACTGCGCCATGCGGGTTTGCTGGATGTCCGCGCGCCGGTGCCGTGAAGCTGCCTCAGCCCGCTCCTGACTCTTGTTTTCACGATCATCTTTATCCGTCCAATCGAAGCCGATTGAACGGATGATGATCTCATGTTTCCAGCGCTGTACGAACCGCCGCCAATACCCCGGCCCAATCCCCCGGCGCAGTCTGGTGGAACAGGCGCGCGGTCGGATACCACGGGCTGTCTTCGCGGCCTTCGAGCCAGCGCCAGCACTGATCGAAGCGATTGAGAATCCAAACCGGCCTGCCCAACGCTCCGGCAAGATGCGCGACTGAGGTATCGACAGTGATGACCAGGTCGAGGGCGGCGATCAGGTCGGCGGTGTCGGCGAAATCATCGAGTTCGTCGGTCCAGTCGTGCAGGATCATGCCGGTTGGCGGGGTGCGGGCCTGGCTGGCGGGCTCGCCCTTCTGGAGCGAGATCAGGCTGATGCCGGGGATGTTCGCCAGGCCCGCGTAGTGGGCGAGGGTGATGGAACGGCGCTTGTCGATGGCATCGGCTTCGGGTTGGTTTGGTCGTGAACTGCCCGCCCAGACCAAGCCGATTTTCATCCCTGGGAGCTCAGCCAGACGGCCCTGCCAAAGCGCGATGTGGGCGGGGCGAGCTTGCAGGTAAGGCACTGTTGCCGGAATGGTTTCGAGCGTGGTGCCCAGTGCGAGCGGCAGGCTCATCATCGGGCAATGAAGGTCGAAATCATTCGGGACATCAGCTTCGTCGATGACGGTGATCCCTGGGCTGCTGCGCTGAAGCAGGCGCAGCAGCGGGGTTTGCACCGACATCACGACCTGTGCGCCCTGGGCCTGAACCAGGGCAGCGTAGCGACAGAACTGTAACGTATCGCCGAGGCCCTGTTCGGCATGGATGAAAACGGTCTTTCCGGCGATATCGCGGTCTCCCAGCCAGAGCGGGGCCGCTAGATCTTTGCTGCCCGCCGGATGTTCGGTGCGCTTGCGTGCCTCGTAGAACCTCCAGCCTTCGGCAAATTCGCCAAGCTGCAAAAGCACAATCGCTTTGGACCCTTGGAACCGGGCGGCGTCTGGTTCCAAGGCGAGGGCGCGATCACAACTGACCAAGGCATCGCCAAGGCGTTGCAGTTTGAGGAGGGCGGTCGCGCGATTGTGATGTGCGTTGGCAAAGCTCGGGTCGCGGAGGATGGCAGTGTCAAAGCAGGCCAGGGCCTCCAGGTCACGCCCCAAATCCAGCAAGATCATGCCGCGATTGCTGAGCATGGCAGCATCGGCGTCGCCAAGCGCAATCGCGGTGTCGTAACTGGCCAGCGCCTCGGCGAAGCGACCCATTGCCCGCAGCGCCATGGTTCGGCCGACATGGCCATCGACGAAATCGGGTTTGTGCGCGATGGCGCGATCGAAACGCGCCAGCGCCTCGGTAAAGCCCCCCCCGGCGAGCGAGCGTTTGCCATCCTCTAGATCGTTACGAACGGAAGCCGGGCGGAAACTGATCGCCATGCCTAGCCTGCCAGCCAATCCAGGATCGCCGGGTTCACCTCGCGCGGGTAGGTGTGGGCAAGGTCGTCGAATTCCCGGTAGGTCACCACAGCGCCGGCTTCGGTCAGCGCGGTATTGGCCTCCCGCCCGACCGAAACCGGGAACAGCCAGTCCAACGCGCCATGGGTCCAGAAGATCGGCAGGCCGCGAATGCGGTCAGGATCTGCCATTTCGGCGACCATCGGATGGAAAGTTGCAGCGACCGGGGCGAGGTGGGTGAAGGGGGATTCTGGCTCCAGGCCCGATACCAGACTGAATGTGCCGCCGTCGCTCATCCCGGTCAGCAATATCCGCGCCGGGTCGATGGTCCAGCGCTCGCGGACGAAGTCGAGAATACGGGCGAGGTTGGGGGTGTCGAAGTCGCGCCCGTTCATCGCCCAGCTATCGCCCATCGCGGTGGGTGCGACCAGGATGGCACCGTGGGCACGTGCGTCGCGCAGCCAGGTCCACAGGAAGGCACGGCCGTGGCCACTGCCGCCATGCAGCGCGAAGATCACCGGCCACGGGCGATCCGGGGTGTAGGTTTCCGGCACGTAAAGCGAAAACCCTCCGCGATCCTTGTAGTCATTATCGGCCTGCATCACCCCGGTTTCCGGCCCGCCCGCACCGGCGGCGGACAGCAGATGCTGGACATCGGGATCGTCGCGCATCTCGGGCGCCAGGAAAAACCGGCTGACCGCGGGCAGCACGGCGGCGAGCGGATACAAGGCTTCCTGCGCGCGGGGTGCGTTGCGCAAGGCGCGGAAGACCGCGCGCATGGCGTCTTCCTCCTGCTCGGACGCGGCGCGCAGGCCATCGAAGCCGGCCAACACCGCATCGGCTGCGGTCGCCAGCCGGTCGCGCAGGCTCGCGAACTCTTCGGGCCAGCCATCAAGCAACGGTCTGGCGTCGCGCAGATCGTCGTCGGGGGTTCCGGCGGCTTCCATCACCGCGTCGAAATCGGTCGGGTTGAAATAGCGCGCGATGAAGCCGAGCGCTTCCAGCGAGCGTAACAAGGGTGGCAACAGGGCCACCAGATCTTCGGTTATTGTCTCGCTCATCTTGCCCTCGCACCTTACCGGTTGCAGGGTGCCTCGCCGCAGCAGAAGGAGCAATCCATGGCCCGCACCGAACCGCATCCCCACCGCTTTGTCGATGTTGCACCGCCCGGCCGGGCGGCGGCGAAGATGGCGTATGTCGAACTTGGGGCCGGGGCGCCGGTGCTGTTCCTGCACGGCAACCCGACATCGTCGTATTTGTGGCGCGATGTGATGCCGGAAGTGCCAGGGCGCTGCATTGCGCCCGATCTGATCGGGATGGGCAATTCGGATAAGCTGTCCGGGGCGACTTACGATTTCACCACCCATAGCGCCTATCTCGACGCGTTCATCGCGGCGGTGCTGCCGGCCGGCAAGATCACTCTGGTGATCCATGACTGGGGATCGGCGCTCGGCTTTGACTGGGCACGGCGGCACCCCGACCGCGTCGCCGGCATTGCCTACATGGAAGGCATCGTGCGGCCATTGGCCGGGTGGGAGGAATGGAACCCGGCGGCGACGCCGATCTTCCAGGGCTTCCGGTCCGAGAAGGGTGAGCAGATGATCCTGGAGCGCAATATGTTCATCGAGCGCGTGCTGCCCGGATCGGTGCTGCGCGGCCTGACCGAGGCCGAGATGACGGAATATCGCCGGCCGTTCCTGGTGCCGGAGGATCGCTGGCCGACGCTCACCTGGCCGCGCCAGATCCCGATCGCGGGTGAGCCGGCATCGGTGGTTGCCATTGCCCAAGCCTATGCCGACTGGCTGGTCACCAGCGACATCCCTAAGCTGTTCGTCAACGCCGAACCGGGCGCGATCCTGACCGGGGCGGTGCGGGATTTCTGCCGGACCTGGCCGAACCAGACTGAGGTCACCGTGCCGGGCAGCCATTTCATCCAGGAAGATTCCGGGCCTGAAATCGGCCGTGCGATTGCGGCGTGGCTGGCGCGATGATCGTCGCGGTCGCCCAGGCGCGTGGCCATCATTTCAGCAAGAAGCGGGCGTTTTCGATCCGGCTGATCGCCGGGTTAGGCGTGGAAGGCGACGCCCATGCCGGGGTCACGGTCAAGCACCGGTCCCGGGTGGCGCGCGACCCGAGCCAGCCGAATTTGCGCCAGGTGCATCTGATCCATCAGGAGTTATTCGACGAACTGCGCCCGCGCGGCTTTGATATCGCACCGAGCGAGCTGGGGGAGAACATCACAACATCGGGCGTCGATCTGCTTGGCCTGCCGGTGGGTGCGCGGTTGCGGCTGGGGGCGGAGGCGATTGTGGAAATCACCGGGCTGCGTAATCCGTGCGTTCAGATCGACCGGTTTCGGCCGGGGCTGATGGCGGCGTTGCTGGGTCGGGCGGCGGATGGCGGGCTGATACGGAAGTCTGGCGTGATGGCGGTGGTGATCGTGGGCGGTGATGTTCGACCGGGGGATGCTATTGCGGTTGAGTTGCCGACCTTGCCGCATGTGGCGCTCGACGTGGTCTAGAAAATGCCCAATCTGTCGCTGCCTTTCGTTGTCGCGCTGCTGTTGCTGGTGCTGGCGGTTCGGCTTGCGACCGGGGCATATGGCGCAATGGGGCAACGGTTCGCGGCCTTTTTTTCTGCCTGCGCCGCGCTGTCTGGTCTGGTCGGGTTACGCTGGGGCGCCGATCCCGGCTGGGTGCGGCATGGCTTGCCGGTGATGGGGGCCGCCCTGCCGGCGATCGCCTGGTTGTGTTTTGGCTTGCCCGCTACTGGCCGTGATCGGTTGGCAGTACGCGACGGGTGGCATGGGCTGCCGATGGTCGCGATAGCGGCGCTCAATCTGGTTTACTGGCCGGTGGTTGATCTGGGCTTGGCGGCAATCGATCTTGGCTATGCCGCCGCCTTGCTGCGGCTTGCCAAAGGCGGGCCGGATGCGTTGGCGAGCACTGCTTTTGGCGCAGTCAGGGCGGTGCGCATCGGGTTGCAGGTCGGGGCGGTGACCTTGCTGATCTCGGCGTTGGTCGACGCGGCGATTTCGATTGAGCGTGCTTTTGGCAATGGCGGCAACATGGCGCTGATTGTCGGCCTGGCCCAGGGCCTGGCGCTGCTCGGAGTGGCGGTGGCGGTGATATGGCTGCGACCCGGCGCGGCGCCCACACCGGAAGCCGCACCGATCAGCGCCGCGCCCGTCGATGCCGCCGCCGATGCTGCGATTGTCGCCACGATTGACGAATTGATGCGCGGGACACGGCTCTATCGCGACCCGGCGCTGACCCTGGATCGGCTGGCGCGGCGGGCGGGCTTGCCGGCGCGGCAGGTTTCTGGGGCGCTCAACCGGGTGCGTGGGCGCAATGTCTCGCAACTGGTGAACGAATACCGCATCGCGGCCGCCCAGCGGATGCTGCGTGAAACCGCGCTGCCGGTAACCGACATCATGATGGAGTGCGGTTTCCTGACCAAATCCAACTTCAACCGTGAATTCCGCCGCATTGCCGGCGCCAGCCCGACTGAGTGGCGCGCGGGCGCGGTTACTGCGGCAGGGACACCGCCAGAAAGCGACTGATCTCGGCGCTGACGGTGGTGTGGAGTTCGACGCGATCCGCCATGGCGTTGTCGCCCGGCGTGGCGTCGGCGCAGATCACCGCGCTGCCACCCAGGAACTGCGCGGCCCCCGGCTTGCAGGCCGCCATGAAGCTGAAATGGGTGGCGGTGGGGATTGTCGAAAAACTGGTCGTGGCGCTCGGCATGGCGGCGACGAGTTCGCGCGCCTCACTCAAATCCGGCAACGGCAAAGGCTTGTGGCCTGCCTGCAACGGGGTTGCGGTGCCAGCTGCGATCACCAATGCCGGCACGGTGATGGCCCCCAGGCTCGCGAGATCGAACCCGCGCGTTACCCCCGGATCGAGCGCCACGACCGCGGCGATGCGGGGGTCGCGGCTGGACTGGGTGATGCCGCTGAGCTCAGCCTCGCTGGTGAGGTTTTTCACCTCGGCACAGGTCGAGCCCTGTACATTCGCGCAGACGGCGCGCATCCGGGCGATATCGTAGCGCGCGCCGGCATTGGACAGCACCGTCCAGCCACCGAGCGAATGGCCGATCGCGGCAATCGGGCCGTCGATGCGGGACGACCAGACCGGATCGTCGGTCAGCGCATCGATCACGTGGCTAAGATCGCCGGGCCGGCCTGCGAGCCTGGTGGCGCCGGATTGGCCCATATCGGCCGTGGTGGTGCCGGGATGGTCAGGCGCGGCGACGATGAAACCCTTGGCGGCAAGATCGGCTGCGAGCCATCCTAGATTTTTGGCGCTGCCGCCATAGCCGTGCGAGAGCAACACAAGCCGATGTTTGCCAGCATCAGGCGCCGCGCCCGGGGCTGCCTCAAATCCAACGAACACCGCGTTGCCGCCGATTGTGGTGGTCGCGGTGGGCTGGGCCGGGTACCACAACGTGACATGCAGCGCGCGTTGGGTTGCTGTGGCGGGCAGGTCGAGCTCGCGGTAGCCAACCGGGTCAGCGCCGGCGGCGCAGGGTAGCAGCAGGATCAAGGCGGCGAGAATACGGTTCATGTTGGGAACTCCATCCGGGATTGGATGGCCGGAACCTGCCGCCGCCGCCCCAACCTCGCGACCTGAAACGCGATTTCGGTCGTGCCAAAGCACGATTTGGGTCGACAGAGGCTTTATTATCCATTATTCTAGAATCATGGAATTAAAACTAACCGCTGAAATCCTCGCTGCCATCGCCCAGGAGACCCGGCTCTATCTGTTGCGCCGATTGATCGCGACGCCCGCAGGCATGGCGGCGGGCGAGCTTGCCGCCGTGCTGCGGGTCCCGGCCTCGACCCTCAGCTTTCACCTTGCCGCTCTCGAACGGGTCGGCATGATTTTCCCCACCCGCCATGGCCGCAGCATCATCCATGCCGTGCGCCCCGCGGCCCTGCGCGGCCTGTTGCGCGCGGTGACCGAACTCTGCGGCGGTGACCTCAGCCAATTCCCCGCACCCGCCAACACCGATGATCGCATGACACCCGCTTTCAACGTGTTGTTCGTGTGCACCCACAACGCCGCCCGCTCGGTCATGGCCGAGGCGATCCTGACCAGGATCGGCGCTGGCCGCTTCCATGCCTACTCGGCGGGGTCGGATCCTGGCGCCGCACCGCTCCCGGCGGTGATCACCAAGCTCGCCAACCTCGGACACGATGTGTCGCATCTGGCCAGCAAATCCTGGGACCGCTTCACGGGGCCGACGGCGCCAAGGATGGATTTCGTCATCGCGCTTTGCGACACGCTCGCCGGCCAGGCCTGCCCGGATTTCGGCGCGTTGTCGGTCACCGGCGGCTGGCCGCTGCCCGATCCGGCGAAGTTCCACGGCAGCCCGGCCGAGCAGGCCACCATGCTGAACGAGCTTTATGCCAGCCTGCGCCGCCGTATCGAGATTTTTATCTCGCTCCCGTTTGCCACGTTGGACCGGATGGCGCTGAAGGCAAGGCTCGACGAAATCGGTACCGGCATGAAGGAGGCTTGAGCGATGCGCATCGGCATAAATGGCATGGGCCGGATCGGGCGGCTGGCATTGCGGGCCTCGTTGGGTGGGGCGTTCCGCCCGGATGACGACCCGCGCGCCGCCAATCGGCTCGATGTTGTGCATCTCAATGAGGTCAAAGGCGGGATCGCGGCGACCGCGCATCTGCTTGAATTCGACAGCATCCATGGCCGTTGGCGCGATCGGATTGGGGTTGATGGCGGCCGCATCGTCATCGGCGGCCAGCGCATGGGCTTCACTGAGGCCGCAGCGCCTGGGGATATCGCATGGGGCGATCTGGGCTGCGATATCGTGCTCGAATGCACCGGTAAGTTTCTGACCCCGGCGGCACTGCAAGGCTATTTCGACCGCGGGGTGAAGCGGGTGATCGTCGCGGCGCCGGTCAAGGACCCGTCCGCAACAAACATCGTCGTGGGCGTGAATGACGGGCTTTATACGGGTGAGCAGCGATTGCTGACCGCCGCGTCCTGCACCACCAACTGCCTCGCCCCGGTGGTGAAGGTGGTGCACGAGGCGATCGGCATCCGCCACGGCCAAATCACCACCATCCACGACCCGACCAACACCAATGTCGTGGTCGATGCTCCGCATCGCGATTTGCGTCGGGCGCGCTCGGCGATGCTGTCCTTGCAGCCGACCACGACCGGCAGCGCGACGGCCATTGCCTTGATCTATCCGGAGTTGAAAGGCCGGCTGGACGGCCATGCGGTGCGCGCCCCGGTGCTGAATGCCTCGCTGACCGATTGCGTGTTCGAGATGGCGCGCCCAACCAGCGCCGCCGAGGTCAACGACCTGTTCCGCGCTGCTGCGGCCGGTCCGTTGGCCGGGATTCTCGGCATCGAGGACCGGCCATTAGTGTCCGCCGACTATGCCAACGATACCCGCAGCGCCATTGTCGACGCCGCCTGCACCCTGGTCACCGACGGCACGCTGCTGAAAATCTACGCCTGGTACGATAACGAGATGGGCTATGCCTGCCGCATGGTCGACCTCGCCACCATCGTCGCCCAGCGCGGCTTCTGATGTCAGCGATCCGCAACTATGCCGTGGTGACCGCGTCGTACTGGGGCTTTACCCTGACCGACGGCGCGTTGCGGATGTTGGTGCTGCTGCATTTTTATCAGCTGGGTTACACGCCTTTTACCCTCGCGATGCTGTTCCTGCTTTATGAAACCGCCGGCATTTTCGCCAATCTCGGTGGCGGCTGGCTTGCGTCGCGCTTCGGGATTCCGCGCATGCTGGCAATTGGGGTGGGATTGCAGATCGCTGGACTATTGATGCTGTCGGCGTTGAACCCGGCCTGGAGCGCGGCAGGGTCAGTCGCCTGGGTTGTCGCGGCGCAGGGGATTGCCGGCATCGCCAAGGACATCACCAAGACCGCGTCGAAATCGGCGATCAAGGCGAGTTCCGCGGGCGGTTCGGGACAGTTATTCCGCTGGGTCGCCTGGTTCACCGGGTCCAAGAATGCGGTCAAGGGCGCGGGGTTCTTTGTCGGCGGGGTGTTGCTGCAATTTGCCGGGTTTGCACCGGCTTTGTGGTTGATGGCGGGATTGCTGGCGCTGGTATTGGCTGGGGTCGTGTTCGCATTGCCGGCTGGGCTCGGTCGCGCCAAATCGTCCAAAAGCTTCCGCGCGTTGTTTGCCAAGACACCGACGATTAATTTGCTTGCCGCTGCCCGCATCTTCCTGTTTGGCGCGCGCGACGTGTGGTTCGTCGTCGGATTACCGGTGTTTCTCTATGGCGCTGGCTGGAAATACGCTGAGGTTGCCGGCTTTCTCGCGCTCTGGACCATCGGCTATGGCGCGGTCCAAGCCGGTGCACCGTGGTTGGTGACGCGCAGTGCCGATGGATTATCGCGCGAAGTGCCTGCCGCGCGAAAATGGGGCGCGGGTTTGGCGATGATTCCGCTGGGGCTTTTTGCGGCGCTGTCCTGGCCTGGTTTGGCAAGACCCGATCTGGTGGTCGTGGTCGGGTTGGGCCTGTTTGGTGGGGTTTTCGCAGTGATGTCATCGCTGCATTCCTATCTGATCCTGGCCTATGCCGGATCGGAGAAAGCTGCAGAGGATGTTGGCTTCTACTACGCCGCCAACGCGGCAGGTCGGCTGACGGGGATTATTCTTTCGGGCGTTCTGACTGGCGTTGGTGGTTTGCCGGCCTGCTTGCTCGGCTCAGCCGTATTGCTGGCGGCCTGCTTTGTACTGACGATTTTGCTGCCATCACGTTTGGCGCCCGTCGCGACCGATAACGTGCAACCAGCAACCCCATAGCCCCGCCACCCCAGAGCAGCGCCGAGGCAGGCTCTGGGATCATGTTCATGCTGACATTGGCCAGCAACGCAAAAGGCGGCACGCCGGTCGGGCCACCGGTGGAAAGAAATGACAATGTCGAACTTGTCGCGGTTGCGGTAAATGTCATGGTCTGCATCATCCAGGCGACAAACCCCTGGCTGGTATTGTTGACCGTTGCTGTTGACAGCGACTGACTGCCAAGGCTGACCTGCCAGCCTTCGTAGGTTGGGCCGGTATAGCCGGTTTGCTGCCCGGCCGCCCATTGGAAGCTCAACGCATAGCGGCGTCCAACCACCAGGCCGGCAACGGTCTGCTGCAAGGGCCCGGTCTGGTAGGCGGGATCGGAGGCAATGAAGTTCGAGGTCGGTGTAGGACCCTGACCATTCCAGGTATTGGCAATGCCGCCATTGGATGACGACCACAGGGACAACTTGTTGTTGAATTGTGGGGAAAGCGATCCGCCGGCCGCGTTGGTTCCAGGCAGGAACAAGAAATTATAGCCCGTGCTGGTCCAGTTGGCCAAGTAGGTCGAGGTGCCCGAAACGACGTCGAGCTCCTTCGCGACCGCGGCACCACCGGCTGATGCAGTTACAAAATCACCATTCAGGATCAGGTTCGCGTCGGAAACCGACGCACCCGCAAGCATAGCGGCCAAGAATGTCACCCCTAAAACGGGGAAGCGTGTGTGCACTATAAGCTCCGAAGAATAGCTCAGCAGAGATGTATGTATAGGTAGTTACCCAGGCATGAGAATACCAGAAACTTCTTTCAAAATCGCCACAGTCATTCAGGCGCATCGATCAGCGGATCGGGGGATGCGTAGGTCTTGAGGGCAGATTGATCGGTGATCGAAATACGGACGCCCTGGGTCGCGACGCCGTGGGGGACCAGGGTTGCAAAGGCGCGCGACAGGTTTTCCGGCGTCATCCCCAGGCGGGAGGCCAGCACGCGCTTTTCAATGTCGAGGGTGATCATACCCTGGCTACCTTGCGCGGTCTCGGCGGTCAGCAACCAATTGGCGAGGCGTTCGGCGCCGGTGCGCAGTTTCTGGTTCTTCAGGGCCTTGATCGCCTGGCGATACCCGCGCGCCAGTTCACCAACGATCGCCGACATGAAAGCCGTATCGTGGGCCAGCCAGCGCCGCACCCGCTCGGCGGGGATCATCAGGATGCGGGCGCGGGTCAGGGTGCGGGCCGATTGCAGATAAATCTGATCCGAGAGCACAGCCGCCAAAATAAATACGCCGACCGGGCGGACCAGTTCCATTGACGTTTCGCGTCCTGCGGTGCCGGCATAGAGCTCCACCACGCCTTCGACGACGACATGGAGGAAGTCTGCCGGATCGCGTTCATGGATCAGCGTTACGCCGGGCGGAAAGAATTGCAGGTAACCGGCATCGACCAGATCATTAAAGGTCGGTTCCGCGATGCCGGCGAACACGCGCAAGCCCCGAAGTGCTGCGATTTCCTCGGCCCGCATTCTTTTTCGCCCTCCCGATTTCCCAGCCGCTTGTATAACTTCGCTTGATAAAAGTCAATTTGGCGATGGACTAATTTCATTCTAGCGAAATAAATAAATCATATATTTGATTAGTATTTTTATCTCGTCCAATTATTTGACTATAAAAAGGATGTTTGATCCAGATCAAAGAATATAATTGGAACAACACTATGGTTCCTGCGCAGTGGACTTGGCCATTTTGGCTGAGCCGCCCTGTCGTACCGGGAACCTGACATGAGCGACACCGCCACCCTGCGCCCAACCGATCCTCACCCTGCCGGCCAAGGCATGGCCTTGGGCATGAGCACGATGGCCTTCACCGTATGCTTTGCGGTGTGGACTATTTTCTCCATCATCGGCATCCGCATCCGCGATGAGCTCGGCTTGTCGCAAACCGAGTTTGGGTTGCTGGTCGGCATGCCCATCCTGACCGGGTCGCTGATCCGCGTGCCACTGGGGATCTGGACCGACCAATATGGTGGGCGCCGGGTGTTCACCTTCACCATGCTGGCGGCAGCGGCGGCAACCTTTTTGCTGATCTATGCCACCACCTATTTCCAGGTCCTGCTCGGTGCCCTTGGCGTCGGCATCGCCGGTGGGTCATTCGCGGTCGGCATTGCCTATGTCTCGCGCTGGTATCCGGCCGGCAAGCAGGGCACCGCGCTGGGTATTTTCGGCGCCGGCAATGTCGGGGCAGCGGTCACCAAGTTTTTCGCGCCGCTGGTGCTGGTGGCGTTCGGCTGGCAGATGGTGGCCGAGATCTGGGCCGCTGGCCTGGTGCTGATGGCGGCGGTGTTCTTCATCACCACCAAGGACGATCCGGTGTTGGCCGAACGTCGGCGCCTGGGCATCACCCCGCGTTCCGCCTGGTTGGAACTGGAACCGCTGGCCAATGTCCAGGTCTGGCGTTTCGCGCTCTATTACTTCTTTGTGTTCGGCGCCTTTGTCGCGCTGTCGCTATGGCTGCCGCAATATCTGATGAAGGTCTACGGCCTCGATATCCGCAGCGCCGGGATGATCGCGGTGTTCTTCTCGGTGCCAGCCAGCATTCTGCGGGCCTATGGCGGGCATTTGTCGGACACATACGGCGCGCGGCGGGTGATGTGGTGGACGTTCCTGGTGTCGCTGGTCGCCACCTTCCTGCTGTCCTACCCGCCGACGGACTATGTCGTGCATGGCATTGCCGGGACCTACGCCTTCCACATGGAAATGGGCTTGATTGGCTTCATTGTGGCGGTATTCATCCTCGGCTTCTTCATGGCCCTGGGTAAAGCGGCGGTCTACAAACACATCCCGGTTTACTACCCCGATAATGTCGGCTCCGTCGGCGGTCTGGTCGGCATGATCGGCGGGTTGGGTGGGTTTGTGCTGCCGATCCTGTTCGGCGCGCTGAATGATCTCACCGGTCTGTGGACAAGCTGCTTCATGGCGTTGTTCGTGCTGGTGGCGGCGTCCACCATCTGGATGGCGTTCGCAATCCGCCAGATGGAGCACGCGGCGGTGGGAGAAACCCTCGCCAGCCTGCCGCAACTGCCGGAAATGACCGGCATGCCGATCCCGCGCGCGGCCATCGATACGTCGAGCGCGGTGCTGACCGACTGGCGGCCGGAAGATCCCACGTTCTGGGCCAGCAAAGGCCGCAAGATCGCCCGGCGCAATTTGTGGCTGTCGATCCCGGCGCTGCTGCTGTCCTTCGCAATCTGGCAGGTCTGGTCAGTCGTGGTCGCCAAGCTGCCTTTGGTTGGTTTCAAGTTCGATACCGGGCAGTTGTTCTGGCTCGCCGCCTTGCCGGGGCTGACCGGGGCGACGTTGCGCATCTTCTATTCCTTCATGGTGCCGATCTTCGGCGGCCGGCTGTGGACGACGCTGACCACCTGGTCACTGATCATTCCGGCGGTGGGGATCGGCTACGCGGTGCAGGACCCGAGCACGCCTTATGCGGTGCTGCTGATCCTGGCGCTGTTGTGCGGGTTTGGCGGCGGCAACTTCGCGTCATCAATGGCCAACATATCGTTCTTCTTCCCACGCGCCGAAAAGGGCAACGCGCTGGCGCTGAATGCGGGCCTTGGCAATCTCGGGGTCAGTGTGGTGCAGTTTGTGGTGCCGCTGGCGATCACTGCCGGCGTATTCGGCGCCTTTGGCGGCGGGCCAGAAATGGTCAAGCCTGGCACCCCGCCGCTGTGGCTGCAGAATGCGGGCTTCATTTTCGTGCCGTTCATTGCAATTTCCGCCTTCGCGGCGTGGTTCGGAATGAACGACATCGCTTCCGCCCGGGCATCTTTCGCCGACCAGGCGGTGATCTTCCGGCGCAAGCATAACTGGATCATGTGCTGGCTTTATACTGGCACGTTCGGGTCTTTCATCGGCTATTCCGCTGGCTTCCCGCTGCTCAGCGCCATTCTATTCCCCCAGGTCAACGCGCTGCAATACGCCTTCCTCGGACCATTGGTCGGTGCATTGTCGCGGTCCGGCACTGGCTGGCTGTCCGATCGGTTCGGTGGCGCGCGGGTCACGTTCTGGGTGTTCTGGCTGATGTTGGCCGGTGTCGGCAGCGTGTTGTGGTCAATCGGGATGCGGGCCGAGCCTTGGGCGTTCCAGGCGTTCTTCGCGTCCTTCCTGCTGCTGTTCTTTGCAACGGGTGTCGGCAACGCATCAACCTTCCAGATGATCCCGGCGATCATGCGGATTGAGGTCGCGCGGCTGCAACCCGGGGCATCGCCTGAAGTGCTGCGCCTGCAGGCGGAACGCGAAAGTGCGGCCATTACCGGCTTCACCTCGGCCATCGCTGCCTTCGGCGCCTTCTTCATCCCCAAGGGCTACGGCACATCCATCGCATTAACCGGCGGACCTTCGGCCGCACTGTGGGCCTTTGGCCTGTTCTACATCACCTGCATCGCCATTACCTGGGCGGTCTATTCCCGCCGCGGTGGCCTGCTGCACGACATCGAACGCCGTCGCGGCGCGTGAAGGAAACACAATAATGTCCCATTTTCTCGATCGCCTGAGCTTCTTCCGCCGTCCGGCCGTCCCTTTTGCCGGCGGGCACGGCATCACCACCGAGGAAAACCGCGCCTGGGAGGACGGCTACCGCCAGCGCTGGCAGCACGACAAGATCGTTCGTTCCACCCACGGGGTGAACTGCACCGGGTCGTGTTCATGGAAAATCTACGTCAAGGGCGGCATCGTAACCTGGGAGACCCAGCAGACCGACTATCCCCGCACCAGGCCCGATCTGCCCAACCATGAACCGCGTGGCTGCGCGCGTGGGGCGTCGTATTCCTGGTATCTCTATTCCGGGGCGCGGGTGAAATATCCGCTGATCCGGTCGCGGCTTTTGAAGTTGTGGCGGGCGGCGCGCGCAGTGATGCAGCCGGTTGCGGCCTGGGCATCGATCCAGCAGGACCAGGCCAAGCGCGACAGCTACACCAAGATCCGCGGCCATGGCGGCTTCGTGCGGGCGCAATGGGACGAGGTGAATGAGATTATCGCTGCCGCCAACGCCTACACCGCCAAAATTTGGGGGCCGGACCGGGTGATCGGCTTCTCGCCGATCCCGGCGATGTCGATGGTGTCATACGCGGCCGGTGCCCGCTATCTGTCGCTGATGGGCGGCGTCAGCATGTCGTTCTATGACTGGTATTGCGACCTGCCGCCGGCCAGCCCGCAAACCTGGGGCGAACAGACCGATGTGCCGGAAAGTGCCGACTGGTACAACGCCGGATACATTATCGTCTGGGGATCAAACGTCCCGCAAACCCGCACCCCGGATGCGCATTTTTATACTGAGGTGCGCTACAAGGGCACCAAATCCGCAGTGGTTAGCCCGGATTATGCCGAGGCGACCAAATTCGCTGATATCTGGCTCGCCCCCAAGCAGGGCACCGACGCCGCATTGGCATTGGCGATGGGCCATGTGATCCTGCGGGAATACCACCTCGACCGCGATGTGCCGTATTTCACCAACTATATGCGGCGCTACACCGATATGCCGTTCCTGGTGCGGCTGATCGAACGCGATGGCCGGCTGGTGCCAGAACGCATGCTGCGCAGCTCGGAACTGCCGGGTGCATTGGGCGAAACCAATAACCCCGAATGGAAAACTGTCGCGTTCGACGAAACGACAGGTGCAGTGGTCGCCCCCTTGGGCACCATGGGCTATCGCTGGGGCGAACAGGGCAAGTGGAACCTGGAACCAAAAGACGGCCAGGGCGACGACGTTTCGTTACGGTTGAGCCTCGCCGGTGAAAGCTCCGAAATCGCGGCAGTGGATTTCCCCTATTTCGGCGGGCGGGCGACTGAGCATTTCGTGGCCACCCAGCATGGTGAAATCCTGACGCGCAACATTCCGGTGCGCCGGATTGCACTGGCCGAGGGCGGCAGTGTCGCGGTTGCCACGGTCTATGACCTGATGATGGGCAATTATGGCCTCGATCGCGGGTTTGGCGGCGCCAATGTGGCGCGATCTTATGATGATGACACACCCTTCACCCCGGCCTGGGCAGAAAACATTACCGGCGTGAAGCGCGACGCGATCATCACCGTGGCCCGCGAATTCGCCACCAATGCCGAGCAAACCAATGGACGGTCCATGGTGATCATCGGGGCGGCGATGAACCATTGGTACCATATGGATATGAGCTATCGCGGCGTGATCAACATGCTGGTGTTCTGCGGCGCAGTTGGCCAGTCCGGCGGTGGTTGGTCGCATTATGTCGGGCAGGAGAAATTGCGTCCGCAAACCGGTTGGGCGCCATTGGCGTTTGGGTTGGACTGGTCACGCCCGCCCCGCCAGCAGAACAGCACGTCGTTCTTCTATGCGCATACCGATCAATGGCGCTACGAAACCCTGACGGCGTCTGAAATCGTTTCGCCGCTGGCGCCAGAAGGCGACTGGAACCAGTCGATGATCGACTACAACGTGCGCGCCGAGCGCATGGGCTGGCTGCCATCGGCGCCACAACTGAAACAAAACCCGCTGACCATCGCCGCCGACGCCAAGAAAGCCGGCATGGAGGTTAAGGACTTCGTGGCGGCCGGGCTGCAATCGGGCAGTCTGGAACTGTCCTGCCATGATCCTGATGACCCGGCCAACTGGCCGCGTAATATGTTTGTCTGGCGGTCCAATCTGCTGGGATCATCCGGCAAGGGCCATGAATACTTCCTCAAGCATCTGCTTGGCACAACCCATGGCGTGATGGGCAAGGACCTTGGCACCGAAGGCGCGGTGCGCAACCAGGAAGTGAAATGGCATGACAAGGCGCCGGAGGGAAAACTCGATTTGCTGGTGACATTGGATTTCCGCATGTCCACCACCTGTGTTTATTCCGACATCGTGCTGCCAACCGCGACCTGGTACGAGAAGAACGACCTGAATACGTCTGACATGCATCCGTTCATCCATCCGCTGAGTGCCGCAGTTGATCCGGCCTGGGAGGCGCGGTCGGATTGGGACATCTACAAGGGCCTGGCTGAGAAATTCTCACAGATTGCGCCTGAGGTGCTCGGCGTTGAGCAGGATGTGGTGCTGACCCCTATTCTGCACGACACGCCAGCCGAACTGGCACAGGCGATGGATGTGGCGGATTGGAAGCGCGGCGAAACTACGGCCATTCCGGGCAAGACGATGCCGAACGTGGCGGTGGTGACGCGGGATTATTCCGCCATCTACGAAAAATTCATTTCGGTTGGGCCATTGCTCGACACGTTGGGCAATGGCGGCAAGGGCATTGGCTGGAACACCAAACACGAGGTTGAGGCGCTTGGCGCGTTGAATGGCGTTCACACATCGGGCGTCGCCGCCGGGCGCCCGAAGATCGTGACCGACATCGACGCCACCGAAGTGATCCTGATGCTGGCGCCGGAAACCAACGGCGAGGTTGCGGTGAAGGCCTGGGATGCGCTGTCCAAGGCTACGGGGCGCGAACACGCCCATCTCGCCCGGCCCAAGGAAGACGAGAAAATCCGCTTCCGCGATGTCCAGGCGCAGCCGCGCAAGATCATTTCGTCACCAACCTGGTCTGGCATCGAGAGCGAGAAGGTCTGCTACAGCGCCGGCTGGACCAATGTGAACGAGCTGATCCCGTGGCGCACCTTGACCGGGCGGCAGCAGCTTTATCAGGACCATCTGTGGATGCGCGCCTTTGGGGAAACCCTGGTGACCTGGAAACCGCCGGTTGATCTCAAAACTATTTCCGGCGCCATCGGCCGCAAGCCGAACGGGCATAAGGAAATCGTGCTGAACTTCATTACCCCGCATCAGAAATGGGGTATCCATTCGACCTATTCCGATAATCTGCTGATGCTGACACTCAATCGTGGTGGCCCGGTGGTATGGATGTCCGAAACCGACGCCCAGACCGCAGGGTTGGTGGATAATGACTGGGTGGAGGTTTTCAACATCAACGGCGCGTTGACCGCCCGCGTGGTGGTGTCGCAGCGGGTCAATCCGGGGATGATGATGATGTATCATGCCCAGGAGAAGATCGTGAATACGCCGGGTTCGGAAATGACCGGCAATCGTGGCGGTATCCATAATTCGGTGACCCGCACGGTTTTGAAACCCACCCACATGATCGGCGGATACGGCCAGTTGTCTTACGGCTTCAACTATTACGGCACGGTTGGATCGAACCGCGACGAATTCATTGTCGTAAGGAAGATGGCCAAGGTCGATTGGCTCGAAGGGGAGTTGGCCCAATGAAAATTCGCGCACAAATCGGCATGGTGCTGAACCTGGACAAGTGTATCGGGTGCCACACCTGCTCGGTCACCTGCAAGAATGTGTGGACCACGCGGGAAGGTGTGGAATACGCCTGGTTCAACAACGTCGAAACCAAACCCGGTATTGGCTATCCGCGCGAATGGGAAAATCAGCGCAAATGGAATGGCGGATGGGTGCGCAACGGAAAAGGCCAGTTGCAGCCGCGTATGGGGGCGAAATGGCGGGTGCTCGCCAACATCTTCGCCAACCCTGATCTGCCCGAAATCGACGATTATTACGAGCCCTTCACCGTCGATCATCCCCATTTGCAAACCGCGCGTGAAAGCCAGGCTTTCCCGACCGCGCGGCCGCGGTCGGCGATCACCGGCAAGCGGATGGAAAAGATCGAGTGGGGCCCGAACTGGGAGGAGATCCTCGGCGGTGAGTTCGCCAAGCGGTCGAAAGACGCCAATTTCGACAAGATGCAGAAGGAAATTTACGGCCAGTTCGAAAACACCTTCATGATGTATCTGCCGCGTCTGTGTGAACACTGCCTGAACCCGACCTGTGCCGCGGTCTGTCCATCGGGCGCGATCTATAAGCGCGAAGAAGATGGCATTGTGCTGATAGACCAGGATAAATGCCGTGGCTGGCGGATGTGCGTTTCAGGCTGCCCGTACAAGAAAATTTACTATAACTGGTCTAGCGGCAAGTCGGAGAAATGCATTTTCTGCTTCCCGAGGATTGAATCCGGCCAGCCGACAGTATGTTCGGAAACCTGCGTTGGCCGCATCCGCTATCTCGGCGTGCTGCTCTATGACGCGGACCGCATCCAGGAAGCTGCCAACACGCCGGACGAGAAGGATTTATATCAGGCGCAGCTTGATCTGTTCCTCGATCCGAATGACCCCAAGGTGATCGCCCAGGCGCGCGAAGATGGCATACCAGAAGCCTGGCTTGAAGCGGCCAAGGCTTCGCCGGTGTGGAAAATGGCGATGGATTGGAAAATCGCCTTCCCGCTGCACCCGGAATACCGCACCCTGCCAATGGTTTGGTATGTGCCGCCGCTATCGCCAATCCAGGCGGCGGCGGCATCGGGGGCGGTGGCATCCAAGAATGGCATGCCGGATGTCGGGTCGTTGCGGATACCGCTGCAATACCTCGCCAATCTGCTGACCGCCGGGGACGAGGCGCCGGTCAAACTCGCGCTCGAACGGATGCTGGCAATGCGCGCCTTCATGCGGGTGAAATCAATCGAGGGCCGTATCGACAATCCGATTGCAGCCGAGGTTGGGCTGGAAGCGGCGGATATCGAGGAAATGTATCGTTACCTCGCCATCGCCAATTACGAAGACCGCTTCGTGATCCCGACCGTGCATCGGGAATGGAGCCAGGATGCCGCTGAACTGCGCGGCGGCTGTGGTTTCACGTTCGGTAATGGTTGTTCGGGTGGTGACACCACCACCAATCTGTTCGCCACCAAAGGCCCCCGCAAGGCATCCAACCCGATGGAGGTGATGTGATGCGCAGTTTCAAAATCCTATCCGTATTGCTGTGTTACCCGACCGACGATCTGCGCCGGGCAATCCCGGAAATCTCCGCCGAACTCGGGGCCGCCCCCGCACTCGCGCCGCTACTGGCCGCGCTGGCCGATGGCGATCTTTATGATCTGCAAAGCGATTATGTCGATCTGTTTGACCGCGGGCGGCGGCTGTCGTTGCATTTGTTCGAGCATGTCCACGGTGAAAGCCGCGATCGTGGTCAGGCGATGGTCGATCTGGCCCAGGTCTACGAGCAGGGCGGATTGCTGTTGGCGCCGGGCGAATTGCCGGACTACCTGCCATTGTTCCTGGAATTCGCCTCAACCCGGCCGCCAGCCGAAGCGATGGGATTGCTCAGCGATATCGTGCCAATTCTGACATCATTGCACAACGCCGCCCAATCGCGTGACACGCGTTACGCCGCGATCTTTGCCACGCTTTTGCAGATCGCCGGGGCGGCAACAAGTGTCGTGGCGCCAGTGGCGCGCGAGGCCGAGGAACTGGAAGCGCTCGACGCCGAGTGGGAGGAAAGCGTGGTGAAGTTCGGCCCCGGCGAGGATATTTCCGGCTGTTCACCCGACCGGCTGCGCAACGTGCTGCGTGCCGGCGCGCGCGATGTTCGCAAACAGGTGGTTGCCTGAAGGAGCGATGACCATGACCCGATCTTTGACGAGCTTTCTGTTTGGTTGGTATCCGTATTTTTGTCTGACTGTGTTCCTGCTCGGTTCGCTGCTGCGCTTTGATCGCGAGCAATATAGTTGGAAAAGCTATTCCTCGCAGTTGCTCCGGCGTGGGCAGTTGCGGCTCGGGTCGAACCTGTTCCATGTCGGCATTCTGGTGATTTTTGTCGGCCATGCCGCCGGCCTGCTCACGCCGATCTGGTTCTTCGACATGCTGGGCATTTCGCACGGTTTCAAGCAGGGGCTGGCGATTGTGGTCGGTGGCATTGCCGGCATTGCCTGTTTTATCGGCATTGCCCTGCTCGCGCACCGGCGGCTGTTTGACGCTCGGGTGCGGGCGACATCGAGCTTCGGCGACACCGCCATTCTGTTGCTGCTATGGGCGCAGCTCTGCCTCGGGTTGCTGACCATTCCGGTATCGTTGCAGCACATGGATGGCCATGAAATGGTGAAATTCATGACCTGGGCACAAGGGATCGTCACGCTCGACCCGTCGGCGTCGCTGCAACTGGCTGATGTCAGCCCGATCTTCAAGCTGCATCTGCTGCTGGGCATGACCTTGTTTCTGGTATTCCCGTTTACCCGCCTCGTCCATATCTGGAGCGCACCGATCTGGTATCTCGGGCGGCGTGGCTACCAGGTCGTGCGTGCCCGTCCCGTAACACCGCCGGCAGGGGAGTGACGCCATGTCCCGCATAGTCATCGATCGTCGGGGGGTATCCCCTGACCGCAGCCCGGTGCTGGTGAACGGGGAATTGCTACCCCAGGAGTTGATTGCCGCCGAGGTTGCCAATTTCCCCGCCGCATCGGTGGCCGAAAGCTGGCAGCTTGCCCGCGATGCCCTGGTGCTGCGGCTGGCATTGCGCCAACGCGCCGATATGCTGGGCTTGGAAGTGGTGCCGCAAACCGACGCTGACGGGCGCTGTGAAACCGACGAAGATGCGGGGTTACGCACCCTGTTGACCGCGGAAGTTGTGCCGCCCGCGATGACCGAGGACGAGGCCCTGGCCTATTATGTCGCCAACCCCGAACGCTTTCGGTCGCCGGCATTGTTCGAAGCGGCCCATATCCTGTTGCCCGCCGAACCAGAGGACACCGAGGGCCGGTCCGCAGCCCGCGCAAGGGCCGCCACCATCCTGGGCGTGTTGGCGGGCGACCCCGGTCGCTTCGCCGATCTGGCGCGCGAATTCTCCGCGTGCAGTTCTGCCCCGCAAGGCGGCGCACTCGGGCAGATCAGCGGCGGGGAGACCACGCCGGCGTTTGAGCACGCGCTGCGTAGCCTGGCGCCAGGCGCGATTTCGGGTGCGGTGGAAACCCAGTTTGGGGTGCATGTGATCCGCCTGGCACGGCGGTTGGACGGCGAAATCCTGCCCTTCGCGGCGGTCCGTGCCCGCATTCTGGACTACCTTGTTGCCCGCGCCAACCACCGCGCGGTGGCGGCTTACCTGGCCCAGGTGCTGGAGGAAACTGTTGTGGCGCCGGCCGAAACCGCACCGGAGACCGCCGAACAGCGCCAGTTGCGCAGCTTCGTCAACGCGGCCGACGATGAACGCTGGCTGCAACTGATCGGCGCGATGAACCGGGCTGACGATCCGGCAGCCGCCGGGATGGCGGTGATCGCGGGAGGTCAGGATGGGCTGCGCCCTGCATGACGCGTTCGGCCGCAGGGTCACGTATCTGCGGATGTCGTTAACAGATCGGTGCGACTTGCGCTGCGTATACTGCATGCAGGAAGACATGCGCTTCCTGCCGCGCCGCGATCTGCTGTCGCTCGAAGAAATGGACCGGCTGGCTAGCGCGTTCATCACAAGCGGGGTGCGCAAGTTGCGCATCACTGGCGGTGAACCGTTGGTACGCAAGGGTGCAATCGGGTTGTTTGAGTCTTTATCTCGGCATTTGCGCAGTGGTGCGCTGGATGAACTGACGCTGACCACCAACGGCACCCAGCTTGCCCGCCATGCGGCGGCATTGGCCGCGTGCGGGGTGAAGCGGGTGAATGTCAGCCTCGACACGCTCAACCCCGCATTGTTCCGGGCGCTGACCCGGCGTGGCGATCTGGCCGTGGTGCTGGCGGGCATTGCGGCCGCCAAGGCTGCCGGCTTGCGGGTGAAGCTGAACGCGGTCGCGTTACGTGGCAGCACTGAGGCGGAGATTTTCGATCTGCTCGGCTTCGCGGCGGAAAATGGGCACGACCTTACGCTGATCGAAACCATGCCGTTGGGCGATACGGGCGAGGATCGGACAGCGCAATATCTGCCGCTCGACAGGCTGCGGGCGCACATCGCCGCCCGCTTTACCCTGGCGCCGATCCCCCATAACTCCGGCGGGCCGGCGCGCTATTGGCAGGTTGGCGAAACCGGGCAGCGCATCGGGTTTATTACGCCGATGAGCGAACATTTCTGCGCGACCTGCAACCGGGTTCGGGTCGGCTGCACGGGGATGTTGTATCCGTGCCTGGGCGACGAACACGCCACCGATTTACGTGCGGCGCTGCGCGGGTCCGAAGGTGACGCGGCCCTGCACAGAGCGATTGATGCTGGGTTGGCGGCCAAGCCGGAAGGTCATAACTTCCTGGTCGATGATCTCGGGGCGCCGGCTCTCGCGCGGCATATGTCAGTGCTCGGGGGGTAGGCATGGTCCGCATTGGCATTCTGACAGTGTCCGACCGGGCATCGCGCGGCGAATACGCCGATTTGGGCGGGCCAGCGATTGCGGATTGGTTGGCAAAGGCGATCGTGTCGCCATGGCAACAGGTCCGCCGCATCATTCCGGATGGTTTCGACAATGTGCGGGACGGGTTGATTGCGCTGTGTGACGATGACCGCGTTGATCTGGTGCTGACCACTGGCGGCACTGGTCCTTCGCCACGCGATTGCACGCCGGAAGCAACCGAGGCGGTGATCGCACGGGTGATGCCGGGTTTTGGCGAGGCAATGCGGCGGGCAAGCTTGCAACAGGTGCCGACCGCCATCCTGTCGCGGCAGACTGCCGGATTGCGCGGCCAGTGCCTGATTGTGAACCTGCCCGGCAAGCCATCTGCGGTGGCGGTGTGTCTGGGCGCGATCTTCGCCGCGGTGCCTTATTGTCTCGACCTGATCGGCGCCGGGCGGATTGAAACCGACCCAGCGATGATCTCGGCTTTTCGGCCTCCGGGATGAAGGGCTGGGTGGTTTTGAGCCTGGGCGCGCGGCCGTTTTTTGTGCTGGCGGCCTTATGGGCGAGCTTGGCTATTGCCATCTGGCCGGCGATCTGGGCCGGGGCCTGGGCGTTGCCGGGCGGTTTGGCGTCGATGGATTGGCACGCCCACGAATTGATTTTTGGCTATGGTGGCGCGGTTGTGGCGGGCTTTCTGCTGACCGCTATTCCGAACTGGACCGGTCGGAAGCCGGTTGCCGGCGTGCGCCTGGCGATGCTGGTGCTCGCCTGGATGATCGGCAGGCTGGCGGCTGCGGTGCCGGGCAATTATGCGGCTCTGGCACTGATGTTTCCGCTCGGGTTGATGGGCATCGCGGGTTGGGAAATTCTGGCGGCGGGCAATCGGCGCAATCTCAAGGTTGTTGCGATCCTGGCCGCCTTCGCGGCGGTTGATGGGTGGTTTGTGGTCGCGCATATGCAGGACTGGGACACTGGCACGCCGCGGCGTGGTGGGATCGCAATTCTGGTGTTGCTGATCCTGCTGATCGGCGGGCGGGTGGTGCCGGCGTTTACCCGCAACTGGCTAAAGCGCAATCGGATCGCCGGTGACATTGCTGATTTCGGGCGGCTTGATGTGACCGCGATGGCGCTTGATATGGCTGGGTTGCTCGGCTGGGTGTGGCGGCCGGATGCCTGGCAGATGGCGCCGCTTTTTGCGCTGGCTGGCGGGTTCACCCTGGCGCGACTGGCGCGTTGGCGCGGGTGGTCAGCGCGTCGGGATTGGCTGGTTGGGGTGCTGCATCTCGGGTATCTGTTCGCCGGCCTTGGGTTTGTTGCGGCGGCCGCGCACGCGGTTTGGCCGGACCGGATGCCGATCGCGGGCGTGGTGCATCTTTGGGCGGTTGGCGCAATCGGCATGACCACGATGGCGATGATGACGCGGGCGACACTGGGCCATACCGGGCAGGCTTTGCATGCCGACGGCGCAACGCGGGGGATTTATCTGGCGTTGGCCGGCGCGCTGGTCGCGCGACTTACGATGGTAATGCTCCCGGATTCCGCACCAACTTTGATGATTGTTGCGGCGATGTTCTGGTGCGCCGGGTTCGCCGGGTTTTTGGTGCGCTATGGGCGGGGGTTGCTGTTGGGTTAGATCATCATTCGTTCAATCGGCTTCGATTGGACGAATAAAGATGATCGTAAAAACAAGACTCTAGCGCGGCGTCTTCACCAGCCAGCGCTTGGCGATCCGGCACGCGACGGTATAAGCCGGATTGAACACATTACCGACATCGTAGCGCACCACCTGGCCCATCAGATGGCTCGCCGCGCGGGCATCAAGGCCGTAATCCTCCCCCAGCCAGCGCAGCATTTCCGTGGTTGCGTGTTGCAGCGCCTGATCGAGCGGGCGGGCGTTGCCGACCGCGAAAATATCGTCTGCGGTTTCGCCGCGCGGCCACGTGATCGTTCGTTTCAGGACACGAAAAGTGACCTCCATCTCGAACGATGTTTCGATGCCGGTGCCGACGATCTCGCCGTCGCCCTGGCAGGCATGGCCGTCGCCGAGATAAAACAGCGCGCCGGGGACGGATACCGGGAACATTGCGGTCGTGCCAGGTGCGAACAGGCGATAATCCATGTTGCCGCCATTCTGCGCGCTGGTCGCGGTGGATAGCGCCTGGCCGCCGGCCGGCGCCACGCCAAAGCAGCCGATCATCGGTTGCAGCGGTGGGGCGAAACCTTCGAGGCCTTTGGGCGGTTCGCGCAGGCTGACTGTTCCGGCTTTCGCGTCGATGTTCCAGACCGCCCGTTCATTGGCCGGCCGATCTGGGATCGATGCGGGGTCCAGCACGGTGAAGGCGAGCGGGGAATAGGTCCAGCCGGTGGCGCGGCTCGGGGTCAGGCGGTCGATGCGCACGGCGAGGGTGTCGCCCGGTTCGGCGCCTTCGATGAAGAACGGGCCGGTCATCGGGTTCGGTCGCGGGGCGACAGTTACCTCATGCGCATCAAGCCCGGATGCATCGATGGTGTCAGTGATGATGGTGTCACCGTCGGCGATCCGCAGGCAGGGCTCGGCGGTGCCTATCGCGTTGTAGTAGCGGGTCGGGCGGAAGCGGTGCGTGGCCATTGGGATCTCCGGGGAAAGGCTGATGATCGCAGGCTAGGAACCGGGCACGGGATGGTCAATACTCGGCTCAGGATGACAAACGCACCTGACATTTTTCTGGCGACGATTGAAACCACGGCCGGGACCTTCGCGATCGAGGTGCATCGTGCCTGGGCGCCGCATGGTGCCGATCGCTTCCATGATCTGGTGTGCCAGCGTTACTATGATAACGCGCGCTTTTTTCGAACGGTTGCGGGCAAATGGGTGCAATTCGGCATCGCTGGCGACCCCGCGATGGCGCAGGCGTGGCGTGACAGGACCATACCGGACGACCGGCCCGTCCAATCCAACACGATCGGCTATGTCGCCTTTGCCAATACCGGGCCGGGCACGCGATCGACCCAGATTTTCGTGAACCTGGGCGACAATGCCGCGCAGAACGATCCCGAGCCAGGTTTTGCGCCATTCGGCAGGGTCGTCTGTGGGATGGATGTGGTGGAGCGGCTGCACGCGGGTTACGGCGAGAACTCTGGCGGCGGGATGCGCGCCGGGGGGCAGGATGTGATGTTTGCAGACGGCAATGTCTATCTCGACACGCATTTTCCCAAACTCGACAGGCTGCTCAGGGTGGTGGTGTCAGGGGCTTGAAGGAAGCATGGTCTTCTTCACTTGATAACCGGTTTCGGATCAATTTCTTCGCCGAGACGAAACGGCAAATCACTCGGTTCCATCAGCGGGTTTACCCGTTCGACCACCACCAGACCGCCAGCCTCCACGGTTTGCCCCATCCGACACGCGGGTTCGAACAGGCCGGCGCCGGTCGCCATCGGTGCGGCTGCCTGGCGTTTCGAAATCCATATCGGCGCTGCTCGCAGCCTGGGCCATTGACTTTCTCCCCACTCAATCACTCTGAAGGCCGCGTCAGGCGCGACAATCTCCGTCCGCTCCCGCGCATTGCTGGCGGAAGCCGACCTGGCCAAGCGCAGCGGTCTGATTGCGACAGCCCAGCGTTTATCGGTCGCCGATTTCGGGTTCGTGCCGACGCATTATCAGCTCCATCTATTGGCAACCAAGCGGAATTTACGCCGGTGAAATAGCGGGCGGCGCTTCATCCGGCCAACGCCACCCTTAATGCCGCGAGCGCCTGTGTGTTGTGTTCGGGCAAACCTACGGTGATCCGCAGGAAATTCTCGTAGCCGGCATCGGCGACCACCCGGACCAGCACGCCGTGGCGCTCCATCGCGGCAACGATTGGGGCGGCTGGGCGCGCCAGATCGGTGGTGATGAAGTTGGCGGCCGATGGCAGCGGCGCGAATCCCAGGCCACGTAGTCCTGCCACGAGCTGGCCCCGGCCATCCGCCACCACGCGGCGCATCATTTCGAGGTGGGTGGTATCGGCCAAAGCTGCCGTCGCCGCCGCCAAGGCTGGCGAGGTCATTTCAAAAATCGGCCGTGCTGCCCGCAGCAAATCCGCAATGGATGCGTCCGAACACAGCACGTAACCCACTCGCAACCCGGCGAGCGCGTAAGCCTTCGAAAATGTCCGCGTCACCGCCCAGGGCCCGGACCGTGCGGCCATAACCGCGAGCGTGCGGGCCGCGGGATCGAACTCGGCATAGGCCTCATCCACGACCAGCATCACATCGTCCGGCACATGCCGGGCGATGTGGGCGAGGGCTTCTGGTGCCAAGGTGCCGCCGGTGTTGCCGTTGGGGGTGCAGCAAAAAACGATGCTGGTATCGGGCGCGATCGCCGATAGCAGCCGTTCCGGGTCGTTCGAGCCATCGGGGGTTACTTCAATCGCGATCATCCGTCCGCCGGCAATTTTGGTCGAGTTGGCATAGCGCGGGAAAGACGGATACGGCATCACCGCGCTGCGACCGGGTGCGAGCGAGATCATGCACAGCAAATGCAGCAGCATGTCCGACCCCACCGCCACCCCGATGCGTGCCGGGGGCAGACCGGTATGGGCCGCCAACGCGGCGATCAGCGCACCGCCGTCGGTCGGTGGATAGCGATTGACCCCGGCAATGGTTTCCATCGCTGCGGCAATGGCCAGCGGCGATGGCGGGATCGGGCTTTCATTCAGGTTCAACGCCAGCACCGGATTGCCATCTTCCGGGCGGGGATGGGCTTTGGGCGCCTTGAGGTCGCGCGCCAAAGGGGCAATCCAGTTCATTGCGGGCGCGTTCACGAGGTCTGGTCGCGCGGACGCGGCGGCGTCGCGAAGAGCCGGTGCACCATCGGCGCGAAGGCCGCGACTGGCAGGATCGGGATATTCGGATCGACGGCATTCTGATCGAAGCGGGCGACAAAATCGGCGGTCGCGGCAAAATGCGGATGGCCGCGAAACCGTTCGCGTTCGTCGATGGTTACATCGGGGTGGTCATGCATATGCGGAAACCCGAACAGCTGATGCATTTCGAGCACCCAGCGGTGCTGTTCGGAGATATAGGGCCGCAACAGGGCGGCGGAAAATTCGCCGTGCGATGGGCCTGCGCAGGTGAAGCCGATATCATGCAGCAGGCACACCACAACGAACTCCTCATCCCGGCCGGCCTGCATGGCGAGCGTCGCGGCCTGCAAGCCATGGGCGTACATGCTGATCGCGTAGCCGAATGACGGATCGTCGCGCGCGGTGTCGAACAGCGCCAGGACGGTGCGTGCCTGCAAGCCTTGGTCATGGCGGGCGCGCTGGGCTTCGACCACCTGCCACTCCGCCCGGGTGATGGCAGACATCGAGGGTTTTTCGATCATCACCGCGCCAGCTTCGAACATGGCTGGGCGTGGGGGTAATTGGGGCTTGAACATGGGGCGTGCGCCTGTGTGAGTGGCGGGTATGTCGCGCCAGCTTACGAACATCCGGTGCTGATGTCTGTGTCACCAAGCGGGGGCCGGCCATAAAAACGCTGTGGGTCGATCGCGCGCACGATCCGGTCCGCACCCGCCAGCCAATCCGCTGGCCGCCCGGCGACCAGGTCGGCCAGCAGGCGCCCGGCTGCTGGGGAGGTCAGGATACCGTCGCCGCCCTGCCCGACGAACCAGAAGAAGCCATCGCCTTCTGCCGCCGCGCCGAAGGCAAAGGCGCCGTCGGGGGTGAAGCTGCGCAATCCGGCCCAGGCGCGCTCGACACGGCGGACCGGGATGTCCAGCACTTGCTGCATGCGCGCGATGGTGATGGCGATGTCGAGTTCTTCGGGCTGCACGTCATGGGCGTGCGTGGGCGTGGCATCGGCCGGCGAGATCATCAGCCGGGTGCGGGCTTCGGGCTTGCAGTACCAGCTGCGCCGGGCGTCGTAGAGCCGCGGCCAGTGCGCCACGTCGAACGGCGCAGGATCGATCACCACCGCCGTGCGCCGCTTCGGCACCAGCCCGAGCGGGCGGATACCGGCCTGCGCCGCGACCTCGTCACCCCAGGCCCCGGCGGCGTTCACCAGAACCGGTGCATGGAACGCGGCACCTGACGCTGTCTGGACCTGCCAAAGCCCGTCTTTGCGCGCGATGCGCTGCGAGCGCCGGCGGAAGGCCAAGACGGTGCCGCGCGACCGCGCCAGTCGCAAATAGCCCTGCAGCAGGACGTCCACGTCGATGTCGTAATTCCCCGTCTCGAGCGCTGCCGCCGCCGCGTAGCCTGGGCGAAGGGCCGGGATCATGTCCCGCAATGCCGTCACGGCGATCTCGCGTATGTTGCTGCGGGTGGAAAGAATGTCATGCAGGTCAGCCAGCTGATCAGGCGGTACGGCGAACGCGACGGGACGCTCGGTCAGGATCGGCGTCGCGGCGAAACCCGGCGGCGGGTTGTTAAGGAAGGCAAAGGATGCCTGCGCCAGCGTGCGTTCGTATTCCGGGCCGCCATTCGCCACCCAGAGCGCGGCCGAACGGCCGGAGGTGTGGTAGCCGGCGGCCTCCTCGGCCTCGATCAGTACAACGCGGTGGTCGGCGGCGAGATGGGCGGCGGCGGTGGCCCCCGCGATGCCGGCGCCGATGACGATGCAATCAGTTATGTGCGTGTCCATGAGAGCGGGGTTTGCCTTTGCGGTGGCTGCGACGCAAGCGGCATCGGTTCCTTCGATGGCGGCAGATCAGGTCAAACCAACCGCGTCGTCAGTCTGCAAACGCCTCAGCCGGAAAGCGCTCCGTTCGGCTCAGTCGCCTGCTTTGTACCCATCTCGGCTTGGCGCCGCCGCCGCAGGCCATCTATCCGGGCAATTTCGGCGGGAGCCCGGAGGCAGACATCCTGTTTACTGACATCGCGGACTGGATCGACACCAACCTGCCTTGGCAGGCTGGCGGACGAGCACGAAGAGCCTTCGTCGCAAGGACGGGCAGGACGAACCGCCCGCGCCTGGCCGCAACGGGGAACGCAACTTCCGGGGTGAGACGCGATCGAATGAGACGCGCGCCCTCGTCAGTAAGTTCCGCGCGTGGCATCGCGGCCGCTTCCCCACCTGGCAGCAGGCCACCGGCTATTCCAGTGTGCTGCATTGGGCCAAGGCGGTGGTGGCGACAGGCACCGATGACGGCCTCAAGATCGGCCCTGCGCTGAGGCCGACCTGACCGGCGCCACCGCAGTCGCAAGGGTGGACCGGGTGCGTAGCGTCGTCCCGGTCGATATCGCTGCCGGCTGTGACGGCTTCGTCACGCTGTCCAACTTCGCTGCGGTGCATCGCGACGCCATTGCTGCTATCGACATCAACCCGCTTCTGGTCCATCCCCAGGGCGAGGGCGCCGTGGCGCTCGATGCCCTCATCAACCCGGCCGCCGCGCCGGGGGAGATCTACCATGCCTACAGAAAAAATGCCGACCGGCGAAACCTATCGAACTCATGTCCGTGCCTGGCTGGCCGCCAACGTGCCTGCCGGTCTGCGCGTCGACCAGCCCGGCTATCACACACCGGATTTGGAAACCTGCCGGGCGTTTGAGGCCGGATTGCATCAAGGCGGCCTCGCCGGTATCGCCTGGCCGGTGGAATATGGCGGCCATGGCCTGACCATCCGCGAACATCTGATCGCCAACCAGGAAATCGGCCGCCTTGGCCTGCCGGAAAGCATCAACTCGCTGGGCAAGGAACTTGCCGGCCCGATTATCATGGCGGTGGGCACAGAGGAGCAGAAGCAGCGCTTCCTGCGCCCGCTGCTGGAAATGAAGCAGATCTGGTGCCAAGGCTTTTCGGAACCGGGCGCTGGATCGGATCTTGCGGGCCTGCGCACCCGCGCGGTGCGCGATGGCGACAACTGGCGGGTGACCGGGCGTAAAATCTGGACGTCCGCCAGCCCCTGGTCGGACCGCTGCCTGCTGCTCGCCCGCACCGGCGCGTTGGAGGACCGTCACAAAGGCCTGGCGTTGTTCGCCATGCGGATGGACGCGCCCGGCGTGACCGTGCAACCGATCCGCCAGATCGACGGCAGCGCGCATTTCGCCGAAGTTATTCTCGAAGACGTGGCGATTGACGCCGCCGACGCGCTCGGCGCGCCGGATGAAGGCTGGAGCGCGGCGGTACGGGTGCTGGCGATCGAACGCGCCACCAACCGCATGTATCGTGCCTGGCGGTTTGAAAACGAGGTCGCCCATCTCGTGCGCGCCTGTCGGGCGGATGCGACGCTGGCCGGCATTATCGGCAGTGGCGAATACCATCGCCGGCTGGCAGAAATTATGGTCGATATCGAAATAATAAAAGGCTATGTCGAGCCCACCGTCGAACGGCTGGCCGAAGGGGCCGCCATCGGCGATCGCGGCAGCCTGATGAAGCTGCACTGGTCGGAAGCGCATCAACGCTTCGCCGTGCTGGCGCTCGAACTGCTCGACCAGGCCCCGCCGGGCGCCGACCCCGACGTGGCGGCGGCGCGGGAGCGCTTCCAGCATTTGTATCTACGTGGTCGGGCCGAAACCATTTATGCCGGCACCACCGAGGTGCAACTCGGTATCATCGCAGACCGCATGTTGAAGCTGCCGAGGGAGCGCTGAGATGACCATCGACACCCATGACGCGCTCACCGCCTTCGCCGCCACCGCCGCCAGCGCGGTGGCAGAATGCGCTGGTTTGGCGCCGCGCGCCCGCGCCACCTGCCTCGCCGAAACCGGCCTGATCGGCGTGCTGGCGGCGGAAGCGGCTGGCGGCCTTGCCCTCGGGTTGGATCACGCCGTGCCAGTGCTGCACGCCGCTGGTGCCGGGCTGCTCGGCTATCCGCTGCTGGAATCCATGCTGCTCGCCGCCGCACTTGGTGCTCGGCCGGAAGCAGCGCGGATCGTGCTCGGGGAGGCGACTGCGACCATCGCCTGGGCCGGCCGCGCCAGTCTGGTGAATGGCCGCCTGTCCGGCACGGTTGGCCGAGCGCCGATGGCCGATAGCGCCGACCTGATCCTGGTGCTGACCGCCGCGGGCGCGGCGCTGGTCGCCGCCACCGCCGCTGGCGTGACCGTCCGCCCCGGCGATGGGCTGGATGTCGAGGCGCCGGATTGCGAATTGGTGCTCGCCAATTCCGAACCGCTGGCGATCCTGGACGCCGATGCCGTTGCCGGGATTGAGCAAGGTGCGCAGTTGCTGCGTGCCGCCGCCATCGGTGGCGCAGTGGAAACATGCCTTGCCGCGGCCGTTGCCTACACCTCCACCCGGGTGCAGTTCGGCAAGGCGCTGGTCAGCTTCCAGGCCTTGCGCCACGCCATGTCGCGCCAGAAACTCGCCGCCGAGCATATCGGTGCGGCCATCGCCCGCAGCCTGATGCGCCCGGACGACCGGCTGGCCAGGGCCGCTGCCTTCGCCGCCGCCACCCGTTTCGGCGCGGCGGCGGTGGAATCGGCACTGCAACTGCACGGCGGCATGGGCTTCACCTGGGATATCCCGATGCATCGCCATCTCCGCCGCATTCGTTCCTGGGAAGCCCAGGGCGACGCCGCCGGCCTGCACCGCCGCCTCGCCGCCGAACTTCTCACCGCCAACGCATGATCCCGGAGCCCATGATGACCGCATCTCTCCCGTTCGCTGGCAAAGCCATCCTGATCACCGGCGCCGGCAATGGCATCGGCAAGGCCACGGCGTTGCACCTCGCCAGCCTCGGCGCCATCGTTGGCGTCAATGATCTGCGTCCCAATTTCGTCGAAGGCACGGTGGCGGAAATCACCGCCGCCGGTGGTCGGGCGGTCGCGGCTACCCAGGATGTCGCCAGCCGCGACGGCATGTTCGCCGCGGTGAATGATTTTGCCGATGCCGCCGGCCGGCTGGACGGCATGGTCAACAACGCCGCGTGGGTGCGCTATCAGGCGTTGGCCGAAATTGCGCCGGAAACCGTGGACCGGATGCTGAATATCGGCTTCAAGGGCATTATCTGGGGTATGCAGGCTGCCGCCGCCCGCATCGAAGGCCCGGGCAGCATTGTCAATATCGCGTCCGCTGCCGGCTTGCGTTCGACCCCGTCCTCCGTCGTCTATAGCGGCATCAAGGCCGCCGTGATGGCAATGACCCGCGCCGCTGCCGTCGATCTCGGGTCGCGCCAGATCCGCGTCAACGCCATCGCCCCATCCGCGACGCCCACCGAGGGTACGATGCGCAACCGCAACGCCGACCGCGACGCCCATCGCATTGCGCAAACCCCGCTTGGCCGCCTTGGCTCGGTGGACGACATGGCGCGCGCAATCACCTTCCTGCTTTCGGGCGAAAGCCTCTACATCACTGGGCAAGTGCTGTCCGTCGATGGTGGCATTTCCACCAGCTTCCTCTGATGCGCACCGTCCTGGTCACTGGCGGTGCGTTGGGCGTTTGGGCCATTTGGGGTATCGCGACGCGCTTTGTCCGATGCTCGACCGGTTGATCCGGCTTGGGGTGTCAGATTTCTGAGACGGCCAGGCTCACGACGTCCAACGGCCGGCCATAATCGTGATATTGGCGGCCATGCCCCCAAGATCGGAACGGGCCAGCCAAGCATCTCCGCCATAAAGCCGCGCGATATCGCGAACGATCGCAAGTCCAAGCCCACTGCCGGGCATCGCTTCGTCAAGCCGTTCGCCGGCGGTGAAAACCCGCTCCATCGCGTCTGGGGGCATGCCGGGGCCATCGTCCTCCACGGTCAGGCACAGCATGCCGTCTGCGGTTCGGGCAAGGCGGATGTGCACTTTGCTGGTCGCCCATTTCGCGGCGTTGTCGAGCAGGTTGCCGAGCATTTCTTCGAAGTCCTGCGCCTCGCAGGCGGCCGTTTCGGTGCCGACGCCGGAGACGGTGAACGCGAGGTTATGATCGCGATGCAGACGTTTGACCGCAGCGAGCACCGCCTGCATCGCAGGGGCGATGCGCACCACTGACGACGGGGCGCCGGACGCACCGGCGGCGCGGGCGCGGGCAAGCTGATAGTCGATTTGCCGGCGCATCCGCTCGCATTGCGCGATAACCAGTTCACCAGGCAGGCCGGCGGCCGACATGCGCTGGCCCTCGTCCATGAGAATGGTCAGCGGGCCTTTTAGCGCGTGGGCGAGGTTGCCGGCCTGCAAGCGGGCGCGGCGCAGCACATCGTGGTTGGCAAGCAGCAGGGCATTCATATTCTCCACCAGCGGGGCAACCTCGGCGGGCAGGTCATCCGGCAGCGCGTCGGCCTCCCCGCGGCGCATGGCGGCGAGGGCGGTGCGCAAGCGCACCAGCGGGCTAAGTCCGAAGCTGATCTGCGCGAAAACCGCCAGGACCAGGCCGGCCGCAATCGCGGCGAGCGAAATGGCCAATGTCATGCCAAAGCGGGCGACGTCGGCCTCGACCTGACGGCGGTCGATCCCGACGCCGAGGTATAGTTGGCTGTCGCCGACGCCGATGCTGCTCTGCACCAGCATCATCTCCCCACCCGGGCCTGGACCAACCTGCAGCGCGGGACCGTTGGCGCCGCCGTTCAGTACCATACGGAAATCGCCGAGCGAGGGCGATGCCAAGGGTGGGCCGCCCGGCCGGGTAATCTGCCAATAATGGCCGGAACCAAGGATGGCGAAGCGGCGGTCGCTGAGGCCCTGGCGCAGCAGCGGCGCGCCGTCGGGGCCCAGCATCCCGAGTTCGGCCAGTTCACCTGCATGGTGCGCCAATTCCTCCCGCGTTTCGTTGAGGTCGTGGTCGCGCACCAGGGCGGTGAGCGCCAACCAGCTGGCCGCGAGACCGGCAACGATCCACAGAAGGGCGCCTGCCACAAGGCGGGTGCGAAAGCTGAGGCGACGCAAACCAGATGCTGAGTTAGCCAAGCCGGTAACCCAGGCCGCGAATAGTTTGGATCGTGTCCCGACCGATTTTGCGCCTCAGGCGGCCGACATAGACCTCGATCGTATTGGAATCACGGGCTGCGTCGAAGGCGTAGAGATGGTCGGCAAGTTCGGCCTGCGAAACCACCCGGCCCGGGCGATGCATCAGGTAGCTGAGCAGCTTCAATTCGCCTGCAGTGAGTGAGATGGGCGCGCCAGCCTTGGTTAGGGCGGCGCCTGCGACATCCAGCACCAGGTCTGCGTGGCGTAACACCGATCCGCCGCCACCTGCGGCGCGGCGGATGAGTGCGCGCAGCCGGGCAATCACCTCGGCACTCTGGAATGGCTTGCCGAGATAATCGTCCGCCCCGGCATTCAGCCCTTCGACGCGCTCGGTCCAGGTGGCGCGCGCAGTGAGCATGAGCACCGGGGTATTGCGGCCGGCAGCACGCCAGCGGCGCAACACCTCCAACCCCGAGAGCTTGGGCAGGCCGAGATCGAGCACGATAGCGTCATAGCTGGTGGTGGAGCCGATATACCAACCGGCATCGCCGTCGGCGGCTTGGTCGACGGCGAAGCCTGCGCCGCGCAGTGCCTCGGCCAGGCGATCGGCGAGCACGATGTCATCCTCGATGAGCAAGACGCGAATGGTCGTGTCCCTCGTGTGCCACCGGGGCTGGTGCTGCGTCGTCTCAGGTAGCGTTTTTCCGATGGTCATCGCCGCATTAGGCGAGAAAAACAGTGATGGCAAGCCGGAGGGTGCGCGTTCAGCTTGGGGTCAGCTTGCGGTCACGTGGGGTTCAGGATCGGGTCGTAAGCCGCTGGGAGAAATAATCGACCAGCCGTCGCCAGGGTGCGACGCAACAGGGAGCCTCCATCACATGGCGCAGAACACATCCGTCGCATGGACCGCAAAACAGACCGGCACGGAAGGGGCACCGATTGCGCTCGGGCCGATCACCGGCCAATGGCTGCGGTTGACCATCGGGCACATTCCGCTGGGCGCGGTGCTGAGCGATGTGGCAGGGCACAGCTTCACGGCGCTGTCCAATGAGGCGTCGGTGGATGTGACAGGCTGGGATCTTGGGGCGCTGAGTATTGTGACGGCATCGGCGGCGGATTTCACATTGGTGGCGCGCACCAATGGCGGCGCGAGCGCGTCCGATCAGATCAAAGTGGCGCCAGCGCCTGCGGTAATGACCTGGGGGGCCGCGAGCGGCGTCGAGGGTGATGCGATCGCGCTTGCCGGGTTGGCGGCGCAGTTGGTCGGACGCGGCGACAAGCTGGCCTCGTTGATGATCGGTGGCATTTCGCCTGGCTTTAGATTGCGCGACGGTGCCGGGCACAGCTTCACTGGTGAGCGCGGCAACACGACCGCCGAGGCGACCGGGTGGTCGCTCGGCACACTGGTGTTGCAGGGACCAGCTGACGCAAATGTTATCCTGACAGCGACCGCGGTGGTGGAGGATTCTGACGGACAAACGGCACGCACCAGCGTGACGGCCGCAGTGACCATCCGCCCATTGGCCCCGGCCGTGACCTGGGCGCCGGCGGCTTCGGGTCTGGCGGGCGCGCCCGTGGTTTTGGGTGCGCTGGCGGTGCAGGCGCGGGCGCTGAAGTTGGACGGAACGGGCAATACCATCGCCAGTATTGTGGTGGGTGGGGTGCCGGCCGGCGTCACGCTGGCCGACAATGCCGGGCATAGTTTCACCGCCCCTGGGCCGGCGGGGGCGGTCGGGCCGTCGGTGGATGTGTTCGGGTGGAATCTTGCGGCGCTGCGCCTGGTGGCCCCGGACTCTGGGGTGGTGACGCTGTCGGTGGTGGTAACCGAGCGCGACGCCGAGGGCGACACCAGCGCGATGACTATGAACGAAGTGGTGACGGTGTCGCCGTCCGGTGTGCCAGTGAACCATGCGCCGGTGGTGAGCGGCGCGCTTGGCGTGACGGCGAGCGAAGACGGCGCGGTGGTAAGCGTGAATGCGCTGGCGAACGCGTCGGATGTTGATGCCGGCGCGGTGCTTTCGGTGGTGGGTGTACCTGCCGGGCTGCCGGCGGGGGTTACTTATAGCGCGGCAACGCATAGTTTCAGTATCGATCCGGCGAATGCCGCCTATCAGGCGTTGGCGGTGGGTCAAACCGCCGTGGTGACGGTGGCCTATGGCATAAGCGATGGGATCGCAACGACTTCTGCCTCGGTGGCGTTCACGATCACTGGCACCAACGATGCGCCGGTCGTTTCGGGATCGGTGAACGGAGCGGCGAGTGAGGGCGGCGCGGTGGTGAGCGTGAATGCACTGGCGAACGCATCGGACGCTGATGCCGGCGCGGTGCTTTCGGTGGTCGGCGTGCCGGCGGCACTGCCGGACGGCGTCAGCTTCGACGCGGCGAGCGGGAGCTTCAGCCTCGATCCGGCGAACGTTGCTTATCAGGCGTTGGCGGCCGGCGAGACCGCCGTGGTGACAGTGGCCTACGGGGTGAGCGATGGGATCGCAACGACTGCAGCCTCGGTGGCGTTCACCGTTACCGGCACCAACGATGCGCCGGTTGTTTCGGGCGCAGTGCTTGGGACGGCGAACGAAGATGGCGCGGTAGTGAGCGTGAATGCGCTGGCGAACGCATCGGATGTTGATGCCGGCGCGGTGCTTGCGGTGGTCGGCGTGCCGGCGGCACTGCCGGACGGCGTCAGCTTCGACGCGGCGACCGGGAGCTTCAGCCTCGATCCGGCGAATGCCGCCTATCAGGCGTTGGCGGCCGGCGAGACCGCCGTGGTGACAGTAGCCTACGGGGTGAGCGACGGGATTGCAACGACTGCAGCTTCGGTTTCGTTCACCGTTACCGGCACCAACGATGCGCCGGTTGTTTCGGGCGCAGTGCAGGCGGGAGTGATGGTCGGCGATGCGCCGGTGGCGCTGGATGCGTTGGGGAACGCTTACGATGTGGATAACGGCGCCGCGCTGGTGGCTGTTAACGTTCCAGCCGCCCTCCCCGGCGGCGTAACCTATGACGCGGCAACCAATAGCTTCGCGTTCGATCCGAACAATGCCGCTTATCAGGCCCTGGGCCTTGGCCAGACGCAGGTGGTAACGGTGAATTACGGCGTCACCGACGGGATCGACACCACTGCGGCGAGCGTGGCTTTCACGGTCACCGGCATCTACGTGCCACCGGTACTCAATGCGCCGCCGGTATTCGTGTCGGCCGCGTTCGGAGGCGACGTATTCGACACCATTGACGCAAACAGCTACGGCTGGGCCGGCGGCGCACTCAACGCTGTGGACCCCAATGGCGACGCAGTGACCTACGGGTTTGCCCCGGGTGAAACCGGCATTGGCCAATATGGCGTCCTGACGCTGGATGGTGCCGGCAATTGGAGCTACGACGCGGCAGGGGCGAATTTCGACGGCCTCGCAGACGGACAAACCGCCAGCGAGAGCTTCGTGGTGACCGCCGATGATGGGCTGGGCGGCGTGACGCCGCAGACATTGTCGTTCAACCTGGTCGGCAGCAACGATGCGCCGGTGTTCACCTCGGCGACTGATGTCAACGTAACGCCCGGCAGCAGCTTGGTTGCAACCTTGGCGGCCAGCGACGCCGATGGACCGAACCCGCTGACCTACAGCATTGTGCCGACCAGCTATGACGCCGCCTTGTTCAGCGTGGTCGGCGACCAGCTGATGTTTGTGAACCCGCCGGCGGACGCCAACGGCGCAGTGCTGACCTACTATGTGGACGTCGCGGCCAGTGACGGCATCGATACCACAGTGCAATCGATGTGGATCACCCAGCAGCCCGGCGTACCGGCGGTATTCAACATCATCGATCCAACCCAAGTGGCGACGCAGGCCGGGGCGATTACCAGCGCGATCATGGCCAGCACCGCTGGGATCACCGTCGATACCACTTCGTTGACCATGACTGCCGGCGCTTCATCGGCGATGTTCTATGATGGTAGTCTCGCCGGATTGGGAATCGGCAAGGGTATCCTGATTACGTCCGGTACCGCGCCGAATACCTCGAACACGATCACCTATTTCGGCCAGGACAATAACATGTCGGGAGACCCCGCGTTGGATGCGGTGGTCAACACGGTCTTCAACACGGTGTCCTACGACGCAACCTCCATCACCTTTTCCTTCAACGTGTCCGATCCGTCGATTTCCGCGATCAGCATGGATGTGATGTTCGGGAGCGATGAATATCCGGAATGGGTGGACGCGTTTGTCGATATCGGCGTGGTGCTGGTGAACGGCACCAACGTCGCATATTTCAACAATGATCCGTTGGCGCCGTTAAGCGTGATCGGCTCGAACCTCGCCAACAGCTATTTCCGTGACAACACAGGCAATCTGGATATCTACGGCACGGCCATCCCAGGCGTGACGAGCACGTTGCCGATCGAATATGACGGTGTCAGCGCACCGCTGAAAATCTACGCGCCGGTGCATGCCGGGGTGAACACCATCGAGATCGGCATCGCCGACACCGGCGACCATGTCTACGATAGCGGGCTGTTCATCGCCAACATCGCCGCCAGCAACGCGCCGACCAGCGGGGTTTCGGTGGTCGCACCTTGCACCGCCGGCGCGGATACCGTGACTGGGACCGTACTGAGCGAGTCATTCGACGGGCAGACTGGCAATGACTGGATCAACGGCGCCGGTGGCAACGACGTAATACTGGGAGGGGCGGGCGACGACACGCTGCTGGGCGGGGACGGTAACGATTTCCTCGACGGCGGCACTGGTATCAACGCGGTGCACGGCGACGCGGGCGACGATGTGATACAGCATAAACTGGGTCTCGGCGTCGATCTGATCGACGGCGGGGCGGACACCAACACGCTGTATCTGGACCTGAGTGGCGCGATTGCCGGGCAAAGCGTGAACATCGCCGATGGTGTGCTGTCGGATGGCACCACATTCGTGAACATCGGGGCGCTCAGCGCCGTCGGCGGCGGCTTCGGCGACACGCTGACCGGCGGCGCGGCCGCTGATACATTGAACGGGGGTGGCGGCGACGACACACTCTGCGGCGGCGGCGGGAATGACAGCCTGATCGGTGGGGTGGGCAATGACATCGCCGTATTCAGCGGCAACGCGGCCGATTATGCGGTCACCAACATCGGCATTGAACTCTACCTGGTGCGTGACCTGCGGGTGGGTGCGCCAGATGGGAGCGACACGCTGAACGGCATCGAGAGGATGCAGTTCGTTGATCGAAATGTGCTGCTGACGTCCCAGGTGGCGACCGGCGTGACCATCCAGGGCACTGCCGCCGATGAGGTGTTCAACACCACCCAGAGTATCGCCGGACAGCCGTTGGCGACCGATAATGGCGATGTGATCCATGGCGGCGGCGGCGACGACCAGATTACCGGAGGAGCGGGCGCAGACCGGCTCTATGGCGACACCGGTAACGACAAGATCAACGGCGGCGCGGGTAATGATGTGATCGTCGGCGGTGCCGGCGAAGACGAGATGACCGGAGGACTGGGGGCCGATACTTTCGCGTTCCTGGCAAGCACCGATGCACCGATCCTTGCCGTCGGGCGAGACCAGATCACCGATTTCCGCCAGGCGCAGGGCGATAAGATCGACCTGTCGGCTATTCCTGGGCTGTCTTTGGTGGCCGATTTTACCGCCATGGCTGGGCAGGTGATTGCCAAGGTCTCCGGTGAGGGGTACCTGGTACAGGGTGACATCAACGGTAACGGGGTGGCTGATTTCCAGTTCTACGTGGCCACCAAGGCCGCCCTGGTGGTCAGCGACTTCAAGTGGTGAGGTAGGGCGCCCAGGCAGCGGCAATCCGGGCGGACGCCAGATTTCTTTTGGTGCGGCACCAAGGGCGATCGCCCACGCCCTAAGGCCAATCCCCCAGTCACATCGCAGGTTCCGACACCGGCGCGCCTAGAACAGGACCTCGCTCGTGCCGATGCGGTGTGGCACACAATGAAGGATCGCGCGTAGCGGTGTGACGAGGCCCCTTCGGGTGAATAGCGTGGGACGGGCCGGAAACAAAAGCGCCCGCCGAAGACCCCGGCGGGCGAAAATCGTTGCTTGCAACGCTGGAAATGGCGCACCCGGAAGGACTCGAACCTCCAACCCCCAGATTCGTAGTCTGGTGCTCTATCCAATTGAGCTACGGGTGCAGCGCCGGCGGGGTGTAACGGAACTGACCCCGATCGGCAAGTGGCTATTCAGCTGGCTAGCTTGTCCAATTCGCGCAGCACAGCCTCGCCCATCACAGAGGTGCCCACTTTGGCGCAGCCTGGCGCCATGACATCGGGGGTGCGCAGGCCGTTGGCGAGCACGTTGGTGCAGGCCTGCTCGATCAATTGTGCATCTTCGTGCATGTCGAACGAATACCGCAGCAGCATCGCAAAGCTCAGCATCTGCGCCAGAGGGTTTGCCTGGTTGGTGCCGGCGATATCCGGCGCGCTGCCGTGGATCGGCTCGTAGAGCGCGTGGCGGCGGCCTGAGGCATCGGGTGCCCCAAGGGTCGCCGAGGGGAGCATGCCGAGGCTGCCGGTCAGCATGGACGCCAGATCGGACAGGATGTCGCCGAACAGGTTGCCGGTCACGATGACATCGAACTGGCGCGGATTGCGCACCAGCTGCATGGCGCAGTTATCGGCATACATGTGCGACAGCGCGACATCGGGGTATTCGGCTTTGCCGAGCGCGGTCACGGTTTCGCGCCATAGCAGGCCCGATTCCATCACGTTGGCTTTTTCCACGCTGCACAGCTTGTTCTGGCGCTTGCGCGCGAGTTCGAAGGCGACGCGGGCAACGCGTTCAATCTCCGGGGTGGTGTAAACTTCGGTGTTGATGCCGCGCTTGGTGCCGTCGGGCAGGGTTTCCACGCCGCGTGGCTCCCCGAAATAGATCCCGCCAGTGCTTTCGCGCACGATCATCAGATCGAGGCCGCGGATCACATCGGCCTTCAAGGTCGAAGCATCGACCAGCGGGTCAAGCACGACCGCCGGCCGCAGATTGGCGAACAGGCCGAGTTCCTTGCGGAGCGTCAGGATCGACAGTTCCGGGCGCGCGTCGAACCCGAGCTTATCCCATTGCGGGCCGCCAACCGAGCCGAACAGAACCGCGTCGGCTTCCTTGGCGCGGGTCACGGTCGCGGGCGAGATTGGCAAGCCGCGTGCCTCGATCGACGCACCGCCAACCAGGTCCTGCACGACATCGAAGCGGGCGCGGCGGGTGCGCTCCATCCAGTCGACGACGCGCAAAGTCTCGTGCATCACTTCCGGGCCGATGCCATCGCCGGGGAGGACGAGGAGTTTTTTGTTGGCGGACATGGGTTTCTCCAGAAGATTTTTTTAGGAAGGTCTTCTTTTTTCTTTTTGTTCGCAAAAAAGAACTGCTTGCTTACACGACGATATCTGGCATCCAAGACTTCTCCGCCCGCTGCCGCGCCTCATAGCCATCGATCGCCGGGGTGTGCTGCATGGTTTGCCCGATATCGTCCAACCCGTTGAGCAGAGAATGCTTACGGAACGGATCGATTTCAAAGTGAATACGCTCGCCGTTCGGCCGCACCACTTCCTGGGCCGCGAGGTCCACCGTGATGCGGGCATTGCCGCCCAGTTTCGCGTCATCCATCAGCTGGTCGCAAATCTCGCGCGGCAGCTTGATTGGCAGGATGCCGTTTTTGAAGGTGTTGGTGTGGAAGATGTCGGCGAAATCGGGCGCGATAACGCAGCGAATGCCGAAATCCAGCAGTGCCCAGGGGGCGTGTTCGCGTGACGATCCGCAGCCGAAATTTTCATGTGCGATCAGGATTTCCGCGTGGCGGTAAGGTTCCTGGTTGAGCACGAAATCTGGGCGCTCGGCGCCATTTTCGTCAAAACGCAGCGTGTCGAACAAATGCACGCCGAGGCCGCTGCGTTTAATGGTCTTGAGGAAGCGTGCCGGAATGATCTTGTCGGTATCGACATTCGCCAGCGGCAAGGGGGCAGCAACGCCGGTCAGGGTGGTAAACGGTTCCATCAGTTCATCTCCCGCACATCAACCAGTTTGCCGGTTACGGCCGCCGCCGCCGCCATTGCGGGCGATACCAGGTGGGTGCGCCCGCCCGGACCCTGCCGACCTTCGAAATTGCGATTGGAGGTGCTGGCGCTGCGCTGGCCTGGGGTCAGCTTGTCGGGGTTCATCCCGAGGCACATCGAACAGCCTGGTTCGCGCCATTCAAAGCCGGCATCGAGCAGGATTTTGTCGAGGCCTTCGGCTTCCGCCTGCGCCTTCACCAGGCCGGAACCGGCGACCACCAGCGCGCGCACGCCGGGTGCGACATGGCGGCCCTTGGCGATTGCGGCGGCGGCGCGAATGTCTTCAATCCGGCCATTGGTGCAACTGCCGATGAACACGACATCGATCGGCACATCGGCGATTTTCTGGCCTGGTGTCAGCGCCATGTATTCGCACATGCGTTCCAACTGGGCGCGCTTGCCAGCGTCTTCCTCGGCCGCGGGGTCCGGCACCGTGCCAGTGATGGCAATCACTGCTTCGGGATTGGTGCCCCAGGTGACCATCGGCGCCAGCTTGGTCGCGTCGATCGCCAAATGTTTGTCGTAGACCGCGCCAGCATCGGCCGGCAGGGTCTTCCAGTAGTCTATCGCGCGATCCAGTGCCTCGCCCTTGGGGGCAAACGGCTTGCCGCGGACATAATCGAAGGTGACATCGTCGGGGGCGATCATGCCGGCGCGTGCACCAGCTTCGATCGACATGTTGCACACCGTCATCCGGCCTGCCATGTCGAGCGCACGGATGGTGTCGCCGGCGTATTCGATCACGTAGCCCGTGCCGCCCGCCGTGCCGATCTGGCCGATAATCGCCAGCACAATGTCCTTGGCGGTGCAGCCAACCGGCAATGCGCCGGTCACCTCAACCAGGAAATTCTTTGCTGGACGCTGCAGCAAGGTTTGCGTCGCCATGACGTGCTCAACCTCGGACGTCCCAATCCCGAACGCCAAAGCCCCCAAAGCACCATGGGTCGAGGTGTGGCTGTCGCCGCAGACAATCGTCATGCCCGGCAGCGAAAGTCCTTGTTCTGGGCCAATAATGTGCACAATACCTTGCCGCACATCGTCGAGCCCGAAATACGGAACGCCGAACGCGGCGACATTGGCTTCCAGGGTTTCGACCTGAATGCGCGAATCTTCCTCAGTGATCCCAAGGCTGCGATCTGAGGTCGGAATATTATGATCAACCACCGCAATATGCGCGTCTGGCCGGCGCAATTTACGCCCGGCCATCCGCAACCCCTCAAACGCCTGCGGAGACGTCACCTCATGCACAAGGTGCCGATCAATATACAGCACGCAGGTGCCGTCTGGCAGGCGCTCCACCACATGCGCGTCCCAAACCTTATCAAACAACGTGCGTGCCATGGTGCGGCTCCAGGTAGGTCGGCGGCTGAGGACGGAAGCACGGGGGCGTTTGCCCCCGAACCCCCAACAGGGGTCGAGCCCCTGGACCTCAACCCCTTAAGGGGAGGGGTGTCTCAAGGATGGGGCCGCAAAGTCGGTCGAACCAGTACCTTGCCCCCCGGCCTTCCTTTACTCGGCCGGGACTTCCTTGGCGCCGGTCGTCGGTACCACGTCGCGGGCGCGTTCGGCGATACGCGCGGATTTGCCACGACGGCTGCGGAGGTAATAGAGCTTGGCGCGGCGGACATCACCGCGACGGATCACCGCGATTTCCGCGATGGTCGGCGCGTAGAGCGCGAATACGCGTTCGACGCCTTCGCCGTAGCTGATTTTGCGCACGGTGAAGTTGCTGTTGAGGCCGCGGTTCGAGCGAGCGATGCACACGCCTTCGAAATTCTGGACGCGGCGACGTTCGCCTTCGACGACGTTGACGGCCACGCGCAGGGTATCACCGGGGATGAAGTCGGGGATCGGGCGGGTGGCGCTCAGGCGCGCGATCTGCTCGGCTTCGAGCTGTTGGATGATGTTCATAGCGGGAGGTCCTTTCGTCGTCTGTTCTGTAGGGCGGGCGGTTGGGGGATGCAACCGGCGCGGATTAGGGGGATGACTGGTATGCGGCCCAGAGATCGGGCCGCCTTTGTCGGGTGATGGCTTCGGCTTGGGCGAGGCGCCAGGCGGCGATGGCAGCGTGATTGCCAGACAGCAGGATGTCGGGGACGGCGTGGCCGTTCCAGTCAGCCGGCCTTGTGTAGTGCGGGTATTCCAAAAGATGCCCGGAGAAGCTTTCGTCATCGCCGCTTTCTGCCGCTCCCATCACGCCCGGCAGCAGGCGGATGCAGGCATCGAGCAGCACCATCGCGGCGGGCTCACCACCGGACAGCACGTAATCGCCGATGCTGATTTCGAGCAGGTTACGCGCATCGATCACCCGTTGATCGAAGCCTTCGAAGCGGCCGCACAGCAGGATCACGCCCGGCCCGGCCGCGAGATCACGGATGCGGGCCTGGGTGAGCGGCATGCCGCGTGGGGTCAGCACGATTGTTGGCCGGCCGTCGTCAACGGTCGCAATTGCGCGGTCGATGATGTCGGGCCGCAGCACCATTCCGGCACCACCGCCGAACGGGGTGTCATCAACCTTGCGATGGCGATCGGTGGCGGCGTCGCGGATATCGTGGATATCGAGCGACCAGATGCCGTTTTCCGCCGCGCGTCCGGCGAGCGACTGGCCGAGCGGGCCGGGGAACATCGCCGGGAACAGGGTGAGGACGGAGGCGCGCCAGGTCATCGTGCGGGCTCGCCGGCGGTTTCGACCGGCGGGATGACCACCAGTTTCTTGCCGATGAGGTCGATTTCCGGCACCGAAGCCCGGGTGAACGGCACCAGCAGGGCGCCGATTTCGAGCGAGGCGCCGGCGCCAAAATCCAATACCGCAGTGACTTCGCCGAGCGTGGCGCCGTCCTGGGTCACCGCCTGCAACCCAACGAGGTCGGCGAGGTAGAATTCGTCTTCTTCCTCGGTTGCCGGCAGGCGATCGCGATCGACGTAGAGTTTGGTGTTGACCAGGGCTTCCGCGCCGCTGCGATCGCGGATCACCGTACCGTTGCAGGTGATCTCGGCGATGCCGTCGGCGACCCAGGCAAGTTCGAAGCGCCGGCCGCGATCATCTTCAAGCGGGTTGTAGGCATCCAGGTCGGACGGTTCGGCGGTGTAGCTGAGCACGCGTACATGGCCGCGCACGCCATGCGCGCGGCCCAGAACGCCCATCAGTATCCGCCGTGACGCCATCTATCTATTAGCCGGCGGCCTTGGCGCGTTCCTGCGCCTTCTTCTTCGGCAGCGACTGCACCGGGTTGGCGACGTGCACCGGCATCGGCGCCAGGCCACGATGGCCAAGGAACTTGGCGACGCGGTCGGTGGCGAGCGCGCCAACGCTCAGCCAATAGGTGATGCGGTCATCGACCAAATGCAGGCGATCGGCGTGTTCGGCCGGCAGCATCGGGTTGTAGCTGCCAACGCGTTCGATAAAGCGGCCATCACGCGGGCTGCGGCTGTCGGCAATCACGATGTGATAGTACGGACGCTTTTTGGCACCGGCGCGCGCGAGGCGAATTTTAAGACCCATCTTCAAGACTCTCCAGGTTGGTATTTTGGTTGTTGGTCATCAGCGCCGACCTTGCGGCATCAGGGCACCGATGCCCTGCCGCATCAGGCCTTTCTGGCCCATCTTGGTCATGCGCTTCATCATGGTGGTCATGTCGTCGAACTGCTTGAGCAAGCGGTTGACGTCTGCGACCGTTACGCCGGAACCTGCCGCGACCCGTTTCTTGCGGCTCGCTTTCAGCAGATCGGGGTTTTTGCGCTCGGCTTTCGTCATCGACGAAATAATCGCTTCCTGGCGCTTCATCAGCTTGGGATCGAGCTTGGCATTGCCCATCTGGGCCTGCATTTTGGCGCCGCCGGGCAGCATGCCGAGGATGGATTGCAGGCTGCCCATCTTGCTGATCTGGCGCAGCTGGGTGGCGAAATCTTCGAGGTCGAAGGTGCCCTTCGCCATCTTGCGGGCGAGCTTTTCAGCCGCCGCTTCGTCGATGACATCGGTCGCGCGTTCAACCAGACCAACAACGTCGCCCATGCCGAGGATGCGGCCGGCGACCCGTTCGGGGTGGAAATCATCCAGCGCATCGAGCTTTTCGCCGGTGCCGACCAGTTTGATCGGGGCGCCGGTGATCGCGCGCATGGAAAGCGCCGCGCCACCGCGGGCATCGCCGTCCATCCGCGTCATCACGATGCCGGTGATGCCCAACGCGTCGTGGAAGGCTTTGGCGGTGGTGACCGCGTCCTGGCCGGTCATTGCATCGACGACCAGCAGGGTTTCTGCCGGGTTGGTGGCGGTGCGGATGGCCTGCACTTCCGCCATCAGGGCTTCGTCGATGGAGAGCCGGCCGGCAGTATCGAGGATCACCACGTCGAACACTTCGCGACGGCCGGTATCCATGGCGCGGGCAGCGATTTCGAGCGGGGTTTGGCCGGCGATGATCGGCAGGCTGGCAATGCCGGCGCGTTCGGCGAGCTGCTGCAGCTGTAATTGCGCGGCCGGGCGCTGGGTATCCAGGCTCGCCAGCAGCACTTTCTTCTTCTGGCGCTGGAACAGGCGCAGCGCGAGCTTGCCGGATGTGGTGGTTTTGCCGGAGCCTTGCAGCCCGACCATCAGGATTGGCACTGGGGCGACAGCGGCGAGGTTGATCGGAACCACGCCTTCGCCACCGAGTGCCGCGATCATCACATCATTGACGATCTTGACCACTTGCTGGCCGGGGGAGACCGAGCCGATCACTTCCTGGCCGACAGCGCGTTCGCGGACCTGGGTGATGAAATCGCGCACCACCGGCAAGGCGACATCGGCATCCAGCAGCGCCAGGCGGATTTCCCGCAGCGCTTCCATCACGTCGGTCTCGTTCAGCACGCCGCGGCTGCGGAGGCGATCGAAAACACCAGTCAGTTTGCCGGTCAGCGACTCAAACACGGATGATCCAAACTCCAGCTAAAAGCACACCAAATTTTGTGTGCCACTGGCACAACAATCTGTGTGTGCCATTGGCACAACGCAATAAGCGCCGCTGCGCGAAACTCGCGGAGCGGCGGGAAGACGGGGCGGATATGCGCGTGACATGACGCAGGAGTCAAGGCCGGGCATTCGGCGCGCGGGCTGCCGGATCAGCGACTGTAACGCTTTGGATGCAAAAACGCTGGTAGTTCTGGCTTCTTAGCTGCACTCTGTGTAAAGATTAACCCAATGCAAATAGCGAGGGCGACGGACTTACCTGTGGTAATCAAGCCAAGTACCCCAATCCGGCCTGCCGCTGCGCGGCCCGCGCGGAAGACGATGGCCGCCCCGGAACAGCTGCGGGTGTTGTTGGTCGAGGATATTCCAACGGTTGCCGCCACCATGAAGGCGGCCTTGCTGCAGGCAGGTATGGATGTCGAGGCGGTGATCACCGGCGCCGAGGCGTTGGCGGCCAAAGATCGCTATCGGCCCGATATTGCGCTGGTTGACCTCGATCTGCCTGACATGAATGGCATTACCCTGGTCGAAGCCTTCGCCCGCGATGGCGATCTCGGCGTTATTGTGGTGACCGCCAATGACGAAATTGGCATGCGGGTTGCGGGGCTCGACACTGGGGCGGATGACTATCTAGTGAAACCGGTTCCGGCCCGTGAACTGGTTGCCCGCATCCAAGCGGTGCATCGGCGCATGAGCAAGCCGCCGGCGGCGCGGCGGCTGCGGATATTCGTCGATCATACCCAACGTGTGCTGATCGGCACGGCAGGGGCGCGGACGCCGTTGACCGAAGCCGAACTGGCGGCTCTGGATACGCTGTTGGAAGCCAACGGTGCCAGCGTGTCGCGGGATTGGCTGAGTAAAGTTGCCTTGAAGCGGCCGCTGCATGCGGAAGATCGCGCGGTTGATCAGCTGGTGATGAAGCTGCGCCGCAAGCTGACCGAGCATGGTGCGTCGGCGCGGGTTATTTTGTCGGCGCGCCGGCAGGGCTATGTGATTGCCGATCCCAGCCTGTTCCGGGTGTTGCCGGCGTTGGTGCCGGCAGATGCCGGGGTCGAGGACGACGACGCGGTGGAGAGTTGAGCTGGAGCGTGATTGGTTGCAATTGAATCAGCAGACACGCCCTAGAGTCTTGTTTTAACGATCATCTTTATCCGTCCAATCGAAGCCGATTGGACGGATAAAGATGATCTAAGCCCGCGCCGCCGTCACTCCACCATCCACCACGATCTCGGTCGCGGTGATGTACTTGGCCTCGTCGGATGCGAGGAACAATACCGCGTGGGCGACATCCCAGGCGTCGCCCATCTTGCCAAGCGGCACTTTGGCATTGCGCTCGGCGATCAGCTTTTCGGCATCGTTGCCGCCGATCTGGCGCACCAGCCGGGCTTCGACCAAAGGCGTGTGCATCAGGCCGGGAACCACGGTGTTGCAGCGAATGCCTTTTTTGGCGTTCGACATGGCGATGGATTTCGACATGCGGATGACACCGGCCTTGCTTGCGGCATAGGCGATATAGTCGCGGCCCAACTGGTCACGGATGCCGGCAACGGATGCGACATTGACCACCACGCCCGCGCCTTGCGCCTGCATGATCGGCAGAATGTGCTTGCAGGCGAGGAAGACGGTTTTGAGGTTGAGGTCCATCTGCATGTCCCACACCGCTTCATCCATGCTGACCGGATCACCAGGGGCCGATCCGCCGACATTATTGACCAGGATGTCGATGCGGCCGAAGCGGGCCATGCAGGCTTTTACCGCTTCGGCGACCGCGTCGCTGTCAGTGCCGTCGCAGCGCTGGACGGCGCAGATGCCGCCTTCGGACGCAATGGTGGCCGCAGTGGTATCGGCGGCGGCCGGGTTGATGTCGGTGCCGAAGATGGTCGCACCCTGGCGGGCGAACAGCGTCGCGGTGGCGCGGCCATTACCCCAGCCTTCGCCCACTGAGCCGATGCCGGTGATGAAGGCGATTTTGGTGTCGAGACGCAGCATGGTCGGTGACCCTCCGAAATTCGTTGCACCGGATTAGACTGACTCGGCGGTTTTTGCGAGGCCGTCGCCCGTGGTAAGCGGCTAGGCATGATCGATACACATAGCGCCGCCGCCTTTCACCCGCACGAAGTCCTGGCCGAGGCCCTGCTCGCCCGGCTCGACCCGCCCGGCACGGATGGGTCGCATGACCTGTCCCATATTCTGCAGGTCTGGCGCAACGCGGCCGCGATTGCGGCGACGGAACCGGGCTGCGACGTGGAATTGCTGCTGGCGGCGGCGCGGCTCGGGGAGATTGAGGCGTAGGAGATCTGGGCACATGAAGTGAAGTTAAAAATAATGACAAATAACGGCGCGTATGTTAGTAACGTGAATGTTCAGTTTTTCCGGCATCCTCTCTGACCTGCAAGCCGCGATCGCGGCGCGGGCGGCGCGTGATCGGGCGCTGACAGTGGTGCTGGTGGCGGTGTGGGGGCGGATTGCGCGGATGCGACAGCGGTTGGAACGGCTGGTGGCATTGTGGCGCGCCGGGCAGTTACCTGCGCCGCGTCCGCCGCGCATCAAACAATCGGCGCCATCGCGCACGCGACCGGGCTATCCCACCGCCAAGGCCTGGCTGTTGCGCAGGATGGGGTATGAGGTTGCGGCCTATGGCTCCCAGTTACGGCATTTGCTGACGGATCAGGAATGCGTGGCGTTCCTGGCGGCGGTGCCGCAGGCCGGGCGCATTCTCCGGCCGTTACTGGGGATGCTGATCGGTGATCCGTTGCCGGAAGTGGTGCGCAAAGCGCCGAAGCCGGTGTGGGTGATGCGCGACGATGCTAGTGGGACGGAGGCCTTGGCTGGAGCGGCGCCGCGGGGGCTGATTTTTTTAGGCGGATGAGTTGCGCGGTATTTTTGCGCCCTAATAGTTGCGATATCGTAATTAAATGGATGGCTTCAGCACCCTCGTCCGAGGCGCTGCGCGAGGAAAGGCTTTACTGGCCGACATCAATATCATCGAGGCTGAACTGGTCGCTTTCATCGTCGTAGCTGAACAATTCCGCATAGCGCCCCCAGCCAATGACGGCATCGAGGGTTTCCTCGGCGTAATCGGGCGACATGTGGTCTTCGAGTTCGTCGCGGAAGCGCAAGGCCGGGGCGCGGTGGTTCCAGCGTTCATCCAGGGTGCGGCGGATGGCGGCGATCAGCGGCACCTGGGCGCGCAAAATGGCGGCGAACATGATTTTACGGGCGTCGGTATCGGCATCGACGAAGGCGCGGGCGGCATCGAGCAGGCGGATATCGCCTTCTTCCAGCACCGCGAATTGCAGCAGATGCAGCACTTCGCCCAGCGGGAACAGCTCATCGAGTTCCATTTGCAGATCATCGGCGAGCGCGGGGAGATCCGCCCGTCCGCCATAGGGCGCGGCGACCAGGGTTTCCATCAGGCCGGCGAGCAGATTGGTGTTGACCGGGTGAAGGCGGGTGGCAAAGCCGGCGGCGGCAGCCTGGGATGCGATGGCTGGCGGCGGGGTTGGGGCGCGGCGGGTCATCAGGGCGTAAATGTCATCGACCATCTGGCGGAAGGCCGGATCGTGGCGGTTGCGCGGATGGGCGAAGGGGACCTTGATTTCGCTGGCGACCCGGCCGGGGTTGGAGGCGAAAACCAGGATGCGGTCGCACATCAGCACCGCTTCCTCGATATTATGGGTCACCATCAGGATCGATTTGATCGGGAGCTTTTTTTCCATCCACAGATCGATCAGATCGGTGCGCAGAGTTTCCGCGGTCAGCACGTCGAGCGCGCTGAACGGTTCGTCCATCAGCAGCAATTCGGGTTGGACCACCAGCGCGCGGGCGAGGCCAACGCGTTGGCGCATGCCGCCGGACAATTCCTTGGGGAAGGCGCTTTCGAAGCCGCCAAGGCCGATGAGGTCAATCGCCGCCTCGGCGCGGTCGGCGCGTTCGGCGCGGCCAATGCCGAGGGCTTCGAGGCCGAGTTCGACGTTTTCTTCGACGGTGAGCCAGGGGAACAGGGCGAAGGACTGGAACACCATGGCGATGCCGGGGGCGGGGCCGGTCATCGGCTTGCCACGCCAGTGGACATCGCCCGATGTCGGGGTGAGCAGGCCGGCGACAATGCGCAGCAGGGTGGATTTGCCAGAACCCGACCGGCCGAGCAGGCCAACGATTTCGCCCTCGGCAAGGGTGAGATCGACGTTGTCGAGCACCACCAGATCGGCGTTGCTGTCCTTGTGATAGGCCTGCCGGCAGTTGCGGATTTCGACGAGGTTGGTGGTGGCGACCATGCAGATCTTTCCTTACGTCATCGTCGCGCGGCGGCTGGTATGGGCGTAGATCGGGCGCCAGAAGAAGCGGTTCACCAGCACCACGAACAGCGACATGACGGCCACGCCAAGCACGATCTGGTGGAAATTACCGCGCTCGGTGGCTTGGGCGATATAGGCGCCGAGGCCGTGGGCGGCGAGCCGGTCATTGCCCCAGACGGCCACTTCCGACACGATTGCCGCGTTCCACGATCCGCCGGACGCTGTGATGGCGCCGGTGACGTAGTAGGGCAAAATCCCTGGGAGCATGACGCGGCGCCACCACAGCCAGCCGCCGACCCGGAAGTTTTTGGCGGCCTCCTGCAAATCGCCGGGAAAGGCGGCCGCACCTGCGATCACATTGAACAGGATGTACCATTGGGTTCCGAGCACCATCAGCGGGGTGAGGAAGATGTCGGGGTTCAACTTGAAGGCGACAATCACGATCACGAAGGGGGGGAACAGCAGATTGGCCGGGAACGCGGCAAGGAACTGCGCCACGGGCTGCACGCGTCGCGCCCAGGCCGGACGCAGGCCGAGCCATACCCCGATCGGCACCCAGATCAGCGAGGCCAGGGCCATCAGCACCATCACCCGGAGCAGCGTAATCAGGCCGAGCAGCAGGGTTTCCCCGACATCGCCCCAGGTCAGGTCAGCGGCGACATAGGTTGCGACCGCCCAGATCGCATAAATGGCGGCGATACCGACAAGCAGGCCGAAGATCGCGTCGCCCAGGCGGGTAGGGGGCGTATCGCGTGCCGGGCGAAATTGCGGGAAGGCGATGCGCAGCCCGCCGAACCAGGTGAACGCGTCGCCGAGCGTGCCGCCCGCCACCCGGAGCACATGGGTGCGGCGGATCAGGCGCAGCATCCACGGGTCTTCGACCTCGGCGCTCGCGGTGGTTTCAAAGCGGAATTTCGCCGACCAGGCAACCAGCGGGCGGAACAGCAACTGGTCATAGGCGAGGATGACCAGAAGCATGGTCAGAATCGCCCAGGCAATCGCACCGAGGTCCTTCTGGTCAAGCGCCATGGCCACGTAGGAGCCGATGCCGGGCAGCTTCCAGGTTGTATCGCCGAGGCTGATCGCTTCCGAGGCGACCACGAAAAACCAGCCGGCCGACATCGACAGCATGGTGTTCCAGACGAGGCCCGGCATGGCGAACGGCACTTCGAGGCGCCAGAAGCGCTGCCAGGCGGTGAGCCGAAAGCCCTTGCAGGCTTCATCGAGATCGCCCGGCACGGTGGTCAGCGACTGATAGAAGCTGAATGCCATGTTCCAGGCCTGGCTGGTGAAGATTGCGAATATCGCCGCGAGTTCCAACCCCATCACCTGGCCGGGGAACAGGCCCATGAAAAACGCAATGGTGAAGGTGAGGAAGCCGAGCACCGGCACGGACTGCAAAATGTCGAGGATCGGCACCATGATCAGCCCGGCGCGCCGGCTTTTGGCGGCGAGGGGGGCGTAGGTGAAGGTGAACAGCAAGGATGCCGCCAGGGCCGCGAACATCCGCAAGGTGGTGCGCAGCGCGTAATCCGGCAGCGCCCAAGGGTCGAGGGTGATGGCGCTGGTTTCGAGCGCCGAAAGCGGCACCAACGTGCCGCGCGCCGAATGCGACAGCGCGACGAGGCCGCCGAACACGCAAAGTACCGCCGCAATATCCCAGATATTCAGCAGACGGCGCCTGCCGAGGGCTGCTGGTAGAATGCTTCGTGCCATCGGCCAACCTAAACGACGGGGAATGGCGGCCTGTAACCCAGGCTGCCCCGGCTGTCACCCCGCCAAGTATGTCAGGCTTGTGACATTTTGGGACTATCGGGTTGCGCAGTGCCGGTACTGCCGAAGCCGCCCTCGCCCCGCGCCGTCTCATCAAGGGTCACGACTTCGGACCATATTGCGCGGACCACTGGTGCGAGAACTGCCTGGGCGATGCGCATGCCGCGTTCGACGGTGAAGGCTTCGGTCCCGGCATTCATCACGATGACCTGCAACTCGCCGCGGTAGTCTTCGTCCACGGTGCCGGGGCTGTTGGGCAGGACAATGCCGTTTTTGAGGGCGAGGCCTGATCTTGGGCGGATTTGCAGTTCGTAGCCTTGGGGCAGGGCGATTTTCAGGCCGGTCGGGATCAGCATCCGTGCGCCGGGTGGGATGGTGATGGGGGAGGTGACGGCGGCGAGCAAATCCATCCCGGCGGCACCGGCGGTTGCGTAGGCCGGGAGCGCGAGACCGTCGGAGTGCGGCAGGCGTTGGACCTGGATTGTCTGGGTCATGCCAGGGCTTCCGCGATGCGTTGGGCGATGCGCTGGGCGACCTCGTCTTTGCCAAGGCGGGGCCAGGGTTCGATGCCGGCCTCGGTAATCAGTTGGACCTCGTTCTCGGTGCCGCCCATGATGCCGGTAGCGGGCGAGACGTCATTGGCGACGATCCAGTCGCAGCCCTTGCGGCGGCGCTTGTCCTGGGCGTTGGCGATCAGGTCGTTGGTTTCGGCGGCGAAGCCAACCACAAGGCGCGGGCGGGCGGGGCCGGCGGTGGAGATCGTTGCCAAAATATCGGGGTTGGGCACAAGTTCGAGGGCGGGGGGCGCGCCGCCCGGGGTTTTCTTGAGCTTGCGCTCCCCGGCATTGGCGACGCGCCAATCGGCGACGGCGGCGGCGAAGATCGCGGCATCGGCTGGGAGGGCTGCCTGGCAGGCGGCAAGCATCTCGGCGGCAGTTTCGACGCGGCGGACTGTCACCCCTGGCGGAAATGGCAGCGACACCGGGCCGCTGACCAGGGTGACGCGCGCGCCGAGGGCGGCGAGGGCCGCAGCGATCGCGTTGCCCTGCCGCCCGCTACTGCGATTGGCGATGTAGCGCACCGGATCGATCGGTTCATGGGTTGGGCCGGAGGTGACCAGCACATGCTTGCCGGCAAGCGGCTTGGGCGCCGTGAGAGCGGCCTCAATCGCCGCGAAGATCGCGGGCGGTTCGGCAAGTCGGCCGGGACCGAATTCATTGCAGGCCATTGCACCGTCATCCGGGCCAATCGCGCCGATGCCGCGCCCGGCAAGGGTTGCCATGTTGGCCTGGGTCGCGGCATGGAGCCACATCCGCACGTTCATCGCCGGCGCCACCAATACCGGCTTATCAGTGGCGAGCATCACGGTCGACGCCAGATCATCGGCAATCCCGGCCGCCATCTTGGCGAGGAAATTGGCTGTTGCCGGCGCCACCACCACCAGATCGGCGGCGCGCGACAACTGGATATGGCCCATCTCGCTTTCATCGGTCAGCGAGAATAATTCGCCATAGACCTTGTTTTCGCTCACCGCCTGGAGGCTGAGCGGGGTGACGAACGCGGTGGCTGATTTGGTCAGCACGCAGGTCACCGCGTAGCCGCCCTTGCGCAACAGGCGGACGAGTTCGATCGCCTTGAAGGCAGCGATCCCGCCGGTGATAACGAGCAGGACGCGCTTCATAGCCGCCACCCGCTATGGATGGCAGCGATGCCGCCCGACAGGTTCTGCACCTTGATCCGGGTGAAGCCGGCGGTCTGGAACATCGCGGCGAGACTGTCCTGATTTGGGAACATCCGAATGCTTTCGGCGAGATACTGATAGCTGTCGGCATCGCCCGCGATGGCCTGGCCGAGGCGCGGCAGCACTTTGAACGACCACGCATCGTAGATCGGCGCGAGGGCTGCGACCCGCACGGTGGAAAATTCCAGGCAGAAGAACCGCCCGCCCGGCTTCAGAACCCGCCGCGCTTCGGCCAGCACCGCTGCCTTGTCGGTGCAGTTGCGCAGGCCGAATGCCATGGTGACATTGTCCACCGACCGATCCGGTAATGGCAACGCCTCGGCATCGGCGACCAGGAAGCTGATCCCGTCCACCAACCCGCGATTGATTGCCCGGTCGCGTCCGACACCCAGCATGGCTTCGTTGATGTCGGAAAGGATTGCTCGGCCGCCGCCCTTTTCCCGCCAGCCAAAGCTGATATCGCCGGTGCCGCCAGCCAGATCGAGCAGGGTTTTATGCGGCCTCGGGTCGAGTGCGGTGAGGAAGACCTGCTTCCAGAGGCGGTGAATGCCGAGCGACATCAGATCGTTCATCAGGTCGTAGCGCGGCGCCACGCTGTCGAAGACCGCTCGCACCAGGGGTTTCTTGGCAGCCCGGTCAACCTCGCGGAAGCCGAAATCGATCGATGGGTTGTCGCTCATGGGTGTCGTCTATAGCGTGAAGCGCATCATGCCGGAACTCCCCGAAGTCGAAACTGTGATGCGCGGACTGGCGACGGTGCTGGAGGGGCGCACTATTGCGCGGGCAGCCGTGCATCGCCCCAATCTACGCTTTCCGTTTCCGCCCGATCTTGCCCGCCGCCTCACCGGGGCGGTGATCATCGGGTTCCGCCGCCGGGCCAAATATATTCTGATGCGGCTTGATGGCGGTGACAGCATGTTGCTGCATCTCGGCATGTCGGGGCGCATGCTGATCCGCCCGGCTGGGTCAAACGCAACCCCACTGCACGAGCATATGACGATCGAGACGACCGACGGCACTGTGGTCGGCTTTGTCGATCCGCGCCGGTTTGGTGCCGTTGATCTGGTGGTGACCGCCGCGGAAGACCAGCATCGCCTGCTGGCGGGTTTGGGGCCGGAACCGCTGGGCCGTGACTTCACTGCCAAAATTCTTGCAGCGGCCCTGGCCGGACGGCATACTCCGATCAAGGCAGCGCTGCTCGATCAGACCAAAATTGCCGGTCTCGGTAATATCTATGTCTGTGAAGCGCTGTTCCGCGCCGGCATCGCCCCTACAAGGGAGGCGCTGGCGGTTACGCAGGCCGAAATCAAACGGCTGGTGGTGGAGATCAAGGCCACCCTGACCGAAGCTGTCGCGGCGGGCGGATCGAGCTTACGCGATTATGTCCAGCCCGATGGTGAACTCGGGTATTTTCAGAAGGCATGGAAAGTCTATGGGCGTGAGGGCCAACAATGTCCTGACTGCCCCGGCGGCCCCGCCTGCACAGGCGTTGCCCGCATCGTGCAGTCGGGCCGGTCGAGCTTCTATTGCCCGCACACCCAGCGCTAGTTAGAACACGCCAAAATGATCGGAGACGTCCTGATGTCCGCACCCGAGATGATTATCGTCGAGACCCATGGTGCCGTTGGGCTGATCCGCCTGAACCGGCCCAAGGCGTTGAATGCGCTGTGCGACCAGTTGATGCGCGAACTCGGCAGCCAGCTGCTGGCATTCGATGCTGATCCTGCGATCGGCGCCATCGTTCTTACCGGCAGCGACCGAGCATTTGCGGCCGGCGCCGACATCAAGGAAATGCTCGGGCGCACGTACCCGGACGTCTACCAGAATGATTTCATTGGCAAGCACTGGGAGACCGTGTTGCAGGTGAAAAAGCCGGTGATCGCGGCCGTTGCCGGCTTCGCGCTCGGCGGCGGGTGCGAACTCGCGATGATGTGCGATTTTATCGTTGCCGCCGACACTGCCAAGTTCGGCCAGCCCGAGATCAACCTTGGCGTCATGCCCGGTGCTGGCGGCACGCAACGCCTGACGCGCGCGGTCGGCAAGTCGAAGGCCATGGACATGATCCTGACCGCACGGATGATGGATGCGTCGGAGGCCGAGCGTGCCAACCTGGTATCCAGGGTTTTCCCGGCTGAATCCCTGATCGAGGAAGCGATTAAGATTGCGACCGGCCTGGCCAATCTATCGCCGATTGCGGTCGCGATGGCCAAGGAAACCGTGAACCGCGCCTTTGAGGTGAACCTGAACGAAGGCGTGCGCTTCGAACGCCGCCTGTTCCTGTCGATGTTCGGCACCCCAGACCAGCAGGAGGGCATGTCCGCCTTCGCCGAGAAGCGCAAGCCAGCCTTCAAAAAATAGCCCTCCTGCGCAGGTGATCGCGTGCCTGCCAGAACCATGGTTGACTTGCCGCTGCCACCTGCCTAGAAACCGCCCCTTCCTTACCGTATGGATAGCCGAGACCCAATGGCCAACACCGCATCGGCGCGCAAGCGCATCCGCCAGACCGCAGTGCGCACCGCGCGCAACAACGCCCGCAAGTCCCGCGTGCGGACCTTTGTGAAGAAGGTAGAAGTGGCAATCGCCAGTGGTGACAAGACCGCGGCTGTTGAAGCGCTGCGCAACGCGCAGCCCGAAATGCAGCGCGGCACGACCAAAGGTGTGCTGCACCTCAACACTGTCGCACGCAAGATTTCGCGCCTGTCGAAGCGTATCAAGGCAATCGGGGCTTAATACCCCGATTTGCTGCATGTGTTGGCTCCAGGCGCAGAGTTCCGCGCCTGCGAGAACAACAACATAGTAGCTTCTGCTGAGTTGCCGCAGTATAGAGCAACCAGAGTTCTGTGATAAGCCACATCATTACTTGAGTCTCGCGGAGAATTACTGCGCGGGTTATTTTTTCCATTGCCTTCCGTGCGGTTTGAGCCTAGTCATATCTTGTCGCTGGATCTGAAGTGAAAAGCCAGCTTCCTAGAAAATGGTCTTTCTATCAGTATGTTGACGTGATGGGCGCGACTGATCGAGTGATCTGCGATGGGGTAATGGGCATTGATCAACAATAACGGCATTGACGGAGAAGCAGGTTTCCCCAATGGCCCATCCCGGCAGGTTGACCCGCAACTCGCGTCTGTCTGGGCGCGTGTGCGCGGCCGACTGCAAGCGGAAGTGGGTGAGATCGAATACCGCAACTGGCTTCGGCAGATGACCCTGGTTGGCGTCGATGGCGACGAAGTGACGGTGCACTTGCCAACCCGCTTTTTGCGCGACTGGGTGCGCACCCATTACGGCAACCGGTTGGATGCGCTGTGGCAAGCCGAAAGTCCGAATATCCGTCGGGTAGATATCCGCGTCGGCACTGGCGTCCGTGGAACCGGCATGGCGGAAACTGTTGCCCCGGCCACACCCACGCTGGCAGCATCGCTCGGGTTGGGTGTCGCGCTCGCCAATGCCGGTGCGGCCCGCGCCGATGACCGCCTGCCCGATCTTGGCATCCTCGATCCGCGCTACACATTTGCCAATTTCGTCGTCGGCAAGCCGAATGCCTTTGCCCAGGCTTGCGCCCAGCGCGTGGCCGAGCAGCCTGCCTGCCCGGGCTTCAACCCTTTGTTTCTCTATGGCGGCGTCGGCCTCGGCAAAACCCATCTGATGCACGCGATCGCATGGCAGTTGACCGATCCTGATCGCCCCGGCGGACCGGTATCGGTTGCCTATATGTCGGCCGAAAAGTTCATGTACCGCTTCATTGCCGCCATCCGTAGCCAATCGACGATGGCGTTCAAGGAACAGCTACGCAGCGTCGACGTGCTCATGATTGATGATTTGCAATTTCTGATCAACAAGGATGCGACCCAGGACGAGTTTTTCCACACCTTCAACGCGCTGGTTGAAAGCGGCAAGCAGATCGTCATTTCGGCGGATAAATCACCCTCCGATCTGAGTGGCCTCGAAGAACGCGTCCGCACGCGATTGGGCAGCGGCATGGTCGCCGATCTGCACGCCACGACCTATGAACTGCGCATCTCGATCCTCGAAGCCAAGGCATCGGTCGCCAGTGTCGCGGTGCCAGGCAAGGTGATCGAATTTCTGGCCCACAAGATCACCACCAACATCCGTGAACTCGAAGGCGCGCTGAACCGGCTCGTTGCGCACGCAAATTTGTTCGGCCAGCAGATTACCCTCGAAAGCGCCCACGAGCTGCTGCACGACATTCTTAAAGCCCATGAGCGTCGGGTCACGATTGAGGAAATCCAGCGTAAGGTCGCCGAGCACTGGAACATCCGGCTGACGGATATGTCGTCCCCCCGCCGTGCGCGCGCAGTAGCGCGGCCGCGTCAGGTGGCGATGTACTTGGCTAAACAGCTCACCAGCCGCAGCCTGCCGGAGATTGGGCGCAAGTTCGGCAATCGTGACCATACGACGGTGATGCATGCGGTGAGCCGGATCGCCGAGCTGATGGCGGTTGATCCTGCGTTTGCAGAAGATGTTGAGTTACTGCGTAGAATGCTGGAGGGGTAGGACCTTCAGCGGTCATCACGCTCCTAGAGCGTGATGACCGTAGGTGGAATCACCGAAGGTCTGAATCACGCGACCAAACAAAGGGCTAGAGCGTGATGACCGCGCCTATCAGCGGTCATCACGCTCTAGCCCGCCGAAATCCGCCCATCCATCACCGGCCGAAGCACCCCGGCGGCGGTAATCGTATCGACCACCGTGTCATGCAGCATTGGTCCGGCATCGTACGGTTCGATGGCCCGATCGCGGAACACGACGTAGCCATCTCCACCCGCCCGCATGAAATTATTGGTCACCACAAGGTAAACCCGGTTTGGGTCGAGTGGAACAAAGCTGCCATCCGCCTGCCGAACCACGACTGACACGATCGTTTTACTGGCGGGGTTCCAAACCATTTTTGCCCCGGCGAGTTGGGGGAATGCGCCGGCACCGGCGCGGCTCACGCCGTTGGCCAAAGCTGCCAGCAAATCGCTGCCGTGCAGCTTCAAGGTCGCAACCGTGTTGCTGAACGGTAGCATCGTCAGTACGTCACCGATGGTAATCGTCCCGCCTGGCAGGCCGGTGCGCATCCCACCTCCGTTGATGATGGCAAGATCGGCGCCTTGGACAGTCGCCAGCAACGCATCGGCCACGAAATTGCCGAGCGCGCATTCCCCCACCCGGCAGCCATCATTGGTGATCGGCGCCGGCGCCTCGCCAACCTTGCGGCGGCGCACCAGATCAAGCTGGGCGGCATAACCGGCAACTACGGCCGCCACACGGGGTTCTTCCGGCAGGTCGAGGCCGATATGCCGCGCATCGCCGCCATAGGCAACAATCCGATGGTTTTCATCGAGATCGATATCCAGGCGCCCGAGATAGCGGCCAAAGCAGGCGGCCTGCACAACAACCGCGCGGCCGGCGGGACCATCGAAAGCGCCATGCGCTGGCCCTACGGCGCCGGTTTCACTATCCGACAGCAGCGTGTGGGAATGTCCGCCCACGAACACATCCACCCCGGCGATATGCCCTGCCATCTTGCGGTCTTCATCAATCCCAAGATGTGACAATGCGATCACCAACTGCGCCCCATTGGCGCGTAATGCCGCCGTCGATCTGGCGAGCGCGGCGGCGGGTGGGGTGAAGCGCAGATTGGGACCGGGGGACGATGTGGTCGGGGTCTCCAGGGTGGTCAGTCCGACAATGCCAATCTTCATCGCGCCTTTTTGCATCATCACATGTGGCTGCAACAGGCCGACCAAAGCCGGTTCGTTGGTGGTGTCGGTATTGGCCGACAGCACCGGGAACCGCGCCCCCCGTACAAAGCGGGCGAGGTTTGCCGGCCCATTGTCGAATTCATGGTTGCCCGCGGTCATGACCTCGGTTCCAAGTAAATTCATGACCGCAAGCTCTACCTCACCACGCCAGGCGGTGTAGAACAGGCTGCCCTGGAATTGATCACCGGCATCAACCTGCAACACCACTCGCCCGGCAGCTTCGGCTGCGGCGCGTTCGGCGGCAATCGCGCTGGCCAACCGCGCAACCCCGCCGAAGCAATCCGGCTTGGCGCCCGGTTTACAGGACAAGGCTGAGCCATCCACCGCTTCATGCCGCGAATGGAAATCATTCATGTGAATGATGGTGAGCCGATGCGCGGTAGCGCCGACGGCGATGCGGGACATCGGCAGGGTGCCAAGCGCAGCGAGGAACAGGCGGCGGGAGAGTTTCATGGGACGACTATAGCAATCCCCCCACGCAAATCAGCCCCGCCGCGAAAATTTCATCCGCAGGCCGCGCTGACCTTGCCATTCCCCCCGGATCGGACGACATACAGCGTAACCCGGACTGGCTTGGTCCCCTTTCGCGAGGCAATCCCATGTTTATCGAAACCGAAGGCACGCCGAACCCCGCCACGTTGAAATTCCTCCCTGGCGTGGACGTAATGGGCGTTGGCACGGCTGATTTTGCCCATGTCGGCGCTGCCGATCGCAGCCCGCTGGCGTCGGCGATCTTTGAACTATCCGGCGTCGCCCGGGTGTTCCTCGGCGGCGACTTCATCACCGTCACCAAAACCGACGCCGAAAGCTGGACTGCGCTGAAGCCGCGCGTGCTGGGCGCGATCATGGAGCATTTCGTTGCCGGCCGCCCGGTTATCGAAGGCGCGGGGGCTGATGCTGAAGAAGACGTACTTCCGGAAGATGCAGAAATCGTCGATGCGATCAAGGAACTGCTCGATACCCGGGTTCGCCCGGCGGTGGCCAGCGACGGCGGCGACATCGTGTTCCGTGGCTATCGCGATGGCGTGGTGAAGCTTCACATGCAGGGCGCCTGCAGCGGATGCCCGTCCAGTTCCGCCACGCTCAAGCACGGCATTGAAAACATGCTGCGCCACTACGTGCCGGAAGTTCGCACGGTTGAGCAGGTGATGTTCTAATGCCTTCGGAATCCACGGTACCTGCCGCCGCGTCGACTGTGACGGCGGCGGCCCCGACAGCCCCAGCCGCCGCACCCGCGCCGGTGACCGCAGCTGTGCCGGACCCGGTTGTCGTAGCGCCTGTCCCAGAGGTGGTGATACCCGAGGTGACAAGCCTCGATGCCGCCGGTCTCGACCGTGTGTTCCGCGACGCCCGCACCTTCAGCAAATGGTCTGCAAAACAGGTCAGCGACGAAGATCTGCGCGCGCTTTATGACCTGCTGAAAATGGGCCCGACCTCGGCCAATTGCTCCCCCGCGCGGTTCGCCTTCCTGCGCAACCCGTGGTCGAAGGACCGGCTGAAGCCTGCATTGTCGGCAGGGAACCTGGACAAAACCATGGCGGCGCCGGTCACGGTGATCGTCGCCCATGACCCGCATTTCTACGACAATCTGCCGCGCCTGTTCCCGCATGCCGATGCCAAGGTCTGGTTCACGTCCAATCCTGGGCTTGCCGAACAAACCGCGTTTCGCAATGGCAGTCTGCAGGGCGCCTACCTGATCATGGCCGCGCGCAGCCTCGGGATCGATGCCGGTCCGATGTCCGGTTTCGACAACGACAAGGTCGATCAGGAGTTCTTTTCCGATCGCGGCTGGAAGTCCAACTTCCTGATCAACCTCGGTCACGGCGAGCGCGGCACCACCCATGATCGTCTGCCGCGTTTGTCCTTCGACGAAGCCTGTCTGCTGCTTTGACCCGACCCGTCGCCGCGCCTATGCTGCGGCGCAGCGACGGAGTCCGAAATGCGTAATTTTGATGAGCTGAGCGAGAAAGAAGTCCTCGCCCTCGCGATCGCGAACGAGGAAGAAGACGGTCGCATCTACGCTGACTTCGCGGAAGGTTTGCGTGGCGACTATCCCGGCTCGGCCAAAGTGTTTTCCGAAATGGCGGCCGAGGAAGGCGAACATCGCCGGCTGCTGCTCGACATGTATCTGGAAAAATTCGGCGCCCATATCCCGTTGATCCGCCGCCAGGACGTGCGCGGCTTCATTTCGCCGCCGCCGCTCTGGCAGATGAAGGCATTGCGCCTCGATACGGTGCGACGCCAGGCCGAGTTGATGGAAATCGAAGCGGCGCGCTTCTATCGGACCGCGGCTGGCCGCAGTACCGATGCCTCGATCAGGAAGCTGCTCGGCGATCTCGCGGAAGCCGAAGTCGCGCACGAACATATGGCCGAACGGCTGATGGCTGAAAACCTGCCGGAATCGGTCAGGGAACAAGAAGACGAGGCAGCGCGGCGGATGTTCGTGCTGCGCTTCATCCAGCCTGGCCTCGCCGGGCTGATGGATGGGTCGGTGTCCACCCTGGCGCCAGTTTTCGCGGCCGCGTTTGCAACCGGTAATTCCTGGGATGCGTTTCTGGTCGGTATGGCGGCGTCTCTCGGTGCCGGGATTTCAATGGGCTTTGCCGAGGCAGTGTCCGATAATGGCAGCCTGACCGGGCGCGGTGCGCCATGGATGCGCGGCGCAATTTGCGGGATTATGACCACGCTCGGCGGGGTTGGCCACACTCTGCCGTTCCTCATCCATAATTTCGTCACGGCCACCATCCTCGCTATTATCGTCGTGGTGGTTGAACTCGGGATCATCACCTGGATCCGCTGGAAATACATGGACACCCCGCCATTGGCGGCGGCGCTGCAAATTGGTTTTGGCGGTGCGTTGGTATTCGCCACAGGGATCTTAATTGGTGCGTCATGACCTATGATCGCATCACGATCTGGCTCCATTGGCTGACCGCAGGACTGGTCGCGGTTATCTGGGGTCTGGCGCAGATCATTGATCTGTGGCCGCGGGGTTCGGGTGGCCAGGTCGCAATGCGGTCGCTGCATGTGGCGCTCGGTTTGGTGCTGGTGGTGGTCGTGTTGGCGCGGTTGGTTTGGCGGCACACTGGTGGGCGGACCCTGCCGCCATCCGAAACCGGATGGTTGGGCCGCGCGGCTCGGGTGACCCATTGGCTGCTTTACGGCCTGCTGGCGATGGCACTGATTGCGGGCATCGCCAACACCTGGGTGCGCGGCGACAGCTTCTTTGGGTTGTTCAAGCTGGTCTCATTCGCGCCCGGCAACAAAACCATACGGGGCCTGATCGGCGAACTGCATGAAGTGCCAACCAATCTGATCCTGATTGTGGCAGGCGTGCATGCCGCAGCGGCTCTGTTCCATCACTTTGTCAAACGTGATGGCGTGCTGCGGCGGATGCTGCCTGGCTGAAATGGCAGGATCCGACACCCCACCCCCTGCACTGCGCCGGGTTCTGACCTTCTGGCCCCTGGTGTTCTATGGGCTGGCCGTCATCGTCGGCGCCGGCATCTATGTCGCCCTCGGCGCGGTGGTGCGTCGCGCGGGGGAGGCCGCGCCGTTATCGTTTTTCCTTGCTGGCGTCGCCGCCGGACTCACCGGGCTGTGTTACGCCGAACTCGCTGGTCGTTTCCCCGAAGCGTCCGGTGGTGTCGCCTATGTGCGCCGCGGCTTTGGGTCCGACCGTCTGGCGCAGCTTGTCGGCGCGATGATTGCGGCATCAGTCGCCATCGCTGCCGCCTCGATCGCGCTTGGCGCGGTGCATTATCTGGTCATCCTGATACCGGTTGCGCCCGCACTACTGATCGTGGCGATGGTTGGCGGCTTCACCTTGATTGCAACGCTCGGGGTGCGGGAAAGTGTCGGGCTGGCCGCCGTGATGGGCGTGCTCGAAATCGTGGGGTTGATCGCGGCCACGGTCAGCGGCCTGCTGATCGCCCCTGACTTTCATCTCGGTGGCATATGGCCGGGCGATCTCGCGGCTTGGCGTGGCGTTGTCGCCGGCGCTTTCATTGCATTTTTCGCCTTCATCGGCTTTGAAACGCTGGCCAATCTCGCCGAGGAAGTGAAGGACCCGCAGCGCACCCTGCCGCGCGGCATTGTCACCGCCATCGCGCTCAGCGTGTTGATCTATGTCGCCGTCTCCATTGCGACCGTGTTGGCGGACCGGCAGGGCGCGACCCCACTGCTCGATTTGTTCGAAGGCCCGAGTGCTGCGGTTTTCGCCGCTATTGGTGGGATCGCGGTGGCCAATGGCGTTCTGGTGCAGATCGTTATGCTCGGCCGGCTGTTTTACGGCATGGCGCGGAATGGCCAGTTGCCGGAAGCGCTTGGCGTGGTCCATCCACGCACCGCCACCCCGATGCGCGCCACCCTGCTCGCCGGGGCGATCATATTGGCGGTCGCCTTGCTTGTGCCGTTCGAACGTTTGCTGCTCGTCGCCAATGCGATGGCGCTGAGCGTGTTCGTGCTGGTCGATATTGCTTTGTTGCGGGTCCACCGGAGCGGGTCGGTCCGCCCCGGCGGGTTCACTGTCCCGCCCTGGGTCCCGTACTCCGCAGCAACTCTATCGGGCGCCCTGCTGCTGGCGGAAATGATCGGCGTCGGCTGATCGACCGGGACGCGCAACTGGTGCGGTCGGTTACAGCAGCCAGGCCACACCAAGCGTGCCGGGGGCCAGGATCCCGGTTGCCCAAACCAGGGCCGAAGCGACGTTGGCAATTTGGAACGGCAGTTGCGGCATACCGCAAATCCCCGCCGCGAGCGGCACTGCTGCCCGGAGCGGCCCAAAGAAGCGCCCGAAAAAAATACCGCCCGCCCCCCATTTTCTAAAAAACGCCTCCCCTTTGGCGAGCACATCCGGATGCCGCGACAATGGCCAGAACCGCACCACCGACCCCCGAAAATGGCGTCCGAACCCATAAGACACCCAGTCCCCCAACGCCGCACCGCAAGCCGCGGCCACCCAAATTGACCAGAACCCGATGCCGCTGGCGCCGATTATCCCGCCAACACCGAAAAGGATGACGGTCGCCGGCAGCAACAACGAAATGAAAGCGAGAGATTCGCCAAAAGCGAGGGCAAAGACAATCGGCGCCGCCCAGGCTTCATGGTTACGGACGAAGGCGATGATGATCAGGTAGTAGGCTTCGATAATCGCCTCCGTTTACGTTGGGTTGGTAGTTATACAGAATGATCCGGCGCCGCCCAACTTACATCCTGCCCATTTGGCCCCAGCCACCGAACAGCCACATCAGCACGAGAATGAGCCGGAACCTACCCAGTACTACAACGCCGATCGGTGCAGGTTTCCGCCTTGCATCACGGCCCGGATGTTACGCGCCGGATTGGCCAGCAGCGCCACGTTTTCCAACGGGTTGCCGTCGACCACCAGCAGATCGGCAATCGCACCAGGCGCCACGACCCCAAGCCTGCCATCCATTCCGATCAGTTTCGCCGCGATCGTGGTGGCGCTCGCCAAGATCGACCGGCTGTCGAGCACCCGGGCACGGATGGCGAATTCCTCGCTTTGCCGGATTTGGGTTTCGCCGAGCAGATCGGTGCCATAGGCCATCACCACCCCGGCATCGCGCAGGATGGCAAGGCTCGCCATACCGCCCTGGCGGACATCCTCGATCTTGGCGATTGACGCAGGTGGCAGGCCGAGGCGCGGGCCGTCTTCGGCCAAAGCCTCGAACGTTATCAAAGTCGGCACCGCGATGCAGCCGGCTTCGGCGGCAAGCTTGGCAGTCGCGGCATCGATCAGGTTGCAGTGTTCGAGGCTATGGACACCACAACGCACCGCGCGGGCGATGGCGGCGGAGGTATAGAGATGGGCTGATACATAGGTCTGCGCGTCGGCGGCTTCCTGCACTGCGACCCGCATTTCGTCTTCCGAATAGCCCTGCCAGGCGATCGGGTCAGTGGGCGACGATACCCCGCCATTGGCCATGATCTTGATGAATTGCGCACCCTGGCGCAATTCCTGACGCGCGGCGCGGCGGACCTCGTCCACCCCGTCAGCGATCCGCCCGAGCACGCCGAACTTGGCCTGGTAGCGATCCGGATCGCGCCCGTCATGGCGCTCGCGGTAGTCGGTATGCCCGCCAGTGCGCGACAGCGCCTTGCCGCATTGGATCAGCCGTGGTCCGACCGCGAGGCCTTGGGCAATGGCGTCTGCCAGCGGGAACATCGCGCCGCCAACATCGCGCACCGTGGTGAAGCCGCGATCGAGATAGCCGCGCAGGATCGGCAAGGCCCGCAGCAACGCCGTGGTATCGGCGAGTGCAGCATTGGCGCCGAGGTTCATCATGCTCGCGACCACGTGCACATGGCAGTCGATCAGCCCAGGCATGAGCGTCCGGCCCTTGAGGTCGATCATCATGCGCCCAGAAGCCGCACGCGGGCGGGCGGCGATGTCCTTGATGATGCCGTCCTCGATCAGGACGTGCCCTGCGACTGGCTCGGCCAGGGTGGCATCGACGATCCGGGCGTTGGTGAGCAGGATTTGCATGCGGCTGTACTCCGAGCGTCTGGCCACCTTAAAGGATTTCAGCGCCGTGCAAAAATCACCTTTCCACCATTGAAAGCCCACCGTTGGGGGGGTGACACTCCCACCGGGAGCATTATACAACCGTGACAGAAGGGACAATTATGACTTTTTTTAGTAACGTCCGACCGTCGCGGTGACCCAGGAATACTTCGCGTTCGTCGTCGCAACCCTTGTCGGCAATGCGGTGTTCTGCGCCTGGATTCTCAGCCGTCGATTTGTCCTTAAAATTTTTAAGCATCCGGATCGGATTGAGGCTGGATCGGCATCCACCGTCGCGGTCATGTTCAGCTTGTTCCTCGCCTTCAGCACGTCGGACATCTATCAGCGTTCCCGTGATCTCAACCTCGCGGTGCAGAAGGAAGTCAGCCTGGCGCGCTCGATCTTCAAATTTTCCGAAGCGGTGGGCGAATCCGCCAATCCGGTCCGTGACTCCCTGATCGAATATTTGCAGGCGGTTACGACGCTGGAAGAAGGCTGGCTCGAAAAGCCCGTGACATCCGATAGCCCGGCGCAGGATACCGCCGATACGCTGGTGCAGGTTGCGACTTTATTCGTGGTGCAAAGCCCAGCACCACCCGCAGTAAAGTCCTTGATTGTAACTAAAATTGACGAACTTCGGCAGGCGCGGACCGAACGAATTACCGGATCGCGCAAATCTAGCGGTATTCCCCAATGGATTGTCTTGACAGTGGTAGCGAGTAACTGCTCACCCCACCCCGACCAACGGGTATCCGAATAACGCATTTCGGGTCGCATCGAGCACGGATCGTCCGGTGAGTTTCGCTGTGCTTCCCATCGACCTGAAGGCAGCATAGGCCTCTGCACCCCATTCGCTGCGGAATCCA
>CALQTN020000006.1 GCA_943333505.2 Asaia bogorensis
AAGCGAAAGGATCAACGCATCCTTCTGCGGATCGGTCAGGCTGCTGAGGTTGGGCGCGAGGGACATCCGAACGTTGAATCGAAAGAGCCGTGACCGTGTAAATAGCTAACTTGAGGCGAGGCGCCAGGGCGGGGGGTGAGCAGTTACGGTAGCGATGATCACGCAGCTTGTGATCGTCCTCGGCTATATTGATAAACCGTGGTCTCAACGCTTTGTTGTCGCGGGCTTCTCGTCTGCCGCGATTGCGGCGATGTGTTACCTTGCTTGGATTGATGGGCTGATTGGTCCGTCGAAAATAAGCCCTACTCTGCAACCGCTCTCTGACCTGGCCCAAACGATCAGCCAATTGACGCAACAATAGCCGAACAAGGATGGAAACGATGGGCCTGAGCCGGGTTGCAGCATTCTTGACACTCGCGATGGTCCTGATCGCGGCGACAGACCCGGCAAAGGCGCAGGAGTTCGATACGTTCAAGCGAATGAAGGCAACGGAAACTATTATCGTTGGTTATCGGGATGTGTCGTCGCCGTTCTCCTATCTCGACTCCAACAAGGAGCCGATCGGCTATTCGATCGATCTTTGCTTGAAAATCGTCGATGCCATTCGAACCTCCCAGCAATTGCCTCGGCTCGCGGTCAAATGGACCATGGTGACCAGCGCCGCCCGCATCCCGATGGTGGCTAACGGCACGGTCGATATTGAATGCGGTTCCACTACCAACACGGTTGAACGCCAGCAGCAGGTCGGCTTTGCCAACACCACGTTCGTGGCGGCCACCCGTTTGGCATTCAAGAAAAGCGCCAAGATCAAATCGCTGGAGGACCTCAAAGGCAAGTTGGTGGTCGCGGTCGCGGGCACCACTAATTTGAAGCAGATCAACGCGGTTAACCTCAAACGCAAGCTGCAAATGAAAGTCGCGCCGGTTAAGGATAATGCCAAGGCGTTCGAAATGGTGCAGAGCGGCGAAGCAGTGGCCTTTGGAACCGATGATATCCTGCTCTACGATATGATCGCGAATTCGGCCGCGCCTGGCGACTACGAAGTCTCGGTCGACCCTTTGTCGGTGGAGCCTTATGGCATCATGCTCCGCAAGGACGATGCCGCAATGAAGAAGGTGGCTGACGACACGCTCAACGCGTTGTTCAAATCGGGTGAGATCAACAAGATCTACAGCAAGTGGTTCCTGTCGCCGATTCCTCCCAAAAACATCGTTCTTCACGCTGCAATGAGCGACGCGCTTAAGAAGGCAATCGCCGAGCCTAAGTCATCCGCGTTGCCGAGCGATTATTCATCCGATGAATTCTTCAAATAACACAATTGGAGGGCGATCGATGATTTCCCGGCGATTATTCGCACGGACCGGCGTCGGCTTGGCCGCGTCGCTCGCCGTGCATCCCGGTGCGGCACAGGCCCAGGAAAGCCAGATTATCGCCGAAATGCGCAAACGCGGCACCATCCGCATCGCGACCCTCGCCGGCAACCCGCCCTACAGCACCTTCAAAGCCGACGGAACTGCGACCGGATATGATATCGAGATCGGACAGCTTCTTGCCGCCGCGCTGAAGGTCAAGCCGGAATGGATCACTGTGGATGCGCCAGGCCGTATCACCGTGCTGCAAACTGGCAAGGCCGACGCGTCAATCGCGAACTTCACCGACACCATTGAACGATCCATCTCGGTGGCCTTCACCCGCCCCTATATTGTCGTCGGTAGCGTGCTGATGGTGAGCAGGGCCTCGGCGCTGCAAACTGTCGAGCAGGCCAACCAACCCGGCATCAAGGTCGCCACGCTCCGCGGCGGCACATCTGATGATGTTGGGGCGAAAATTACCCCGAACGCAACACTGGTGCAGTTCGCGACGGTGACGGAGGCGTTTCAGGCGCTGAAATCCGGCCAGGTCGACGTGCAAGTCCTCGACAGCCTGCTCAATGCCGCCTTCCTGGCGAGAGAGGGCGGTAAATTCCGCAACCTGCCGGGTAACTGGTCGTACGAGGAAATTTGCATCGGGGTTCCGGCTGGCGATGTCGACTGGCTGCGCATTGTCGATACCTTCGTGCGTCAATTGGTAAATTCCGGCGAAAATGCGCGACTTTTCAAAAAATATTTCGGCTACGATATCCCCTCGAGGTAGAGCCTGATACCTCAGTATGCGTCATAAGCAAGGCAGCTATTGATTTCTTGCCCGTGCGTCGGGTATGTGACCGCAGGTTGCGGCAGCACGCCGCTCAATCCGGGAGTTCAAAAATGAAACGCCTTTTTGCCGGCGCGATTGCCGCCGGTGCTCTGTTGACCGCGACCGCAGCGCTGGCCCAGTCTGGCTCGGCAACCATTGATGCCATCATGAAGCGTGGCGAACTCAACTGCGGCGTCTCCGGCGTCGCTCCGATGTTCTCGCTGCCTGACAGCCAAGGCGTAATGCGCGGCATTGATGCCGATAGCTGCCGGTCGGTCGCCGCCGCCATTCTTGGCGACGCCAAGAAAATCAAGTTCATCAACACCACCGCGCAGAACCGTTTCACGGCCCTGCAATCCGGCGAAGTCGACCTGCTGTATCGCTCCACGACCTGGACTCTCGGCCGCGAATCCAATCTCGGTGCGATGTTCGCTAGCGTGAACTACTATGACGGCACCGGCTTCCTGGTGAAGGCGTCGCTGAAGGTTGCCAGCGCCAAGGAACTCGATGGCGCCTCGGTTTGTGTCGCCCCGGGCACCTCCACCGAACTCGCGGTGGCCGATTACTTCCGGGTGCACAAGATGAAGTTCACCCCGATCCTGATCCAGGACAACTCCGAACTGCAGAATGCCTATCTGTCGGGCCGTTGCGACGCGTTTTCGACCGATTCGTCGGGCCTCGCCGGATTCCGCTTCCAGCAGGGCGCCAAGGCGGTCGAACATATTCTGTTGCCCGACATCATCAGCAAGGAACCGCTCGGCGCGATGGTCCGCAAGGGCGACGACAAGTTCTTCGACGTCGTCCGCTGGAGCTACTTCGTGCAGTTGATCGCCGAGGAATATAACATCACCGCCGCGAACGTGGACGATGCACTGAAAAGCACCGTGCCAGAAGTGCGGCGCCTGATGGGACTTGAAGGCGATATGGGCAAGTCGCTCGGGCTCGACAACAAGTTCGCCTATAACCTCATCAAGCACACCGGCAATTTCGCTGAGAGCTGGGAACGCAACATCACGCCCTATGGCGTGCCGCGCGGGATCAACAAGCTTTGGAATGCCGGCGGCCTGCACTACGCGCCGCCGCTGCGCTAACCGAACCGGCTGCCCCGGAAAAATCCGGGGCAGCCGATTTCGCCGAACGATAACAAGGGCGCGCAGGCGATGTCTTCGACAACGACCGATCCACGACTAACATCGGTGCGCACTGCGCCGCGCAAGCCGATGCATATTTCCTGGTCTGACCCAAAATTTCGCGCGCTGTTCTGGCAAATCGTGATTGTTGGAATAGTCGTCGGCGGTATCTGGTATCTGGTGTCCAACACCGCCGCCAACCTCGCCCAACGCCACATCGCGACTGGTTTCGCCTTCATGGACCGCGTTGCCGGCATCCCGATCGGCGAAACGCTGATCTCATACGATCCGGCAATCAACACCTATGCCCGCGCCTTTGCCGTCGGCATCCTGAACACGCTACTCGTGACCGTGGTCGGGGTGATCCTGACCACGCTGCTCGGTACTTTCGTCGGCGTGTCGTCGCTGTCCAGCAACTGGTTGCTGTCGCGGCTGTGCCGCGCCTATGTCGAGATCATGCGCGACATTCCGTTGCTGCTGCATTTATTCTTCTGGTATTCGATCACCCTGTCCTTGCCGATCCTGCGCGATGCGATCCAGGTGCTGCCTGGGGTTTATATTTCCAATAACGGCGTCCGCGTCCCGCTGCTCCATTGGCAGCCAGCCCATAGCGCCGCGCTTTTGGTGTTCACAGCGGGCATCGCTGCCGTTCTTTATGCGCGCCGCCGCGCAACCGCTATCCAGAACCGCACCGGCAAACGGCCGGCGGTCTGGCCGGTGGCGCTTGGTTGCCTCGTCATCCTGCCGGCCACGATTTGGATAGCGTATGGCGCCCCCTTCGCGCTCGAAATGCCGGTCAAGACCCGGTTCCGCTTTGATGGCGGCGGCGCCTTGTCGGGGGAGTTCATCGCGCTGATGATCGGGCTGGTGCTGTATCATTCCGCTTATGCAGGCGAAATTGTGCGCAGTGGCATCCAGTCCGTCGCCCAAGGCCAATGGGAAGCCGCCAGCGCGCTCGGGCTGTATCGCGGCACCATCCTGCGCACAATCGTGTTGCCACAAGCGCTGCGGGTCATCATCCCGCCAATGACCAGCACCTATCTCGGGGTTGCCAAGAATTCGTCCCTCGCCGTCGCCATCGGCTACCCGGACCTCGTCGCCATCGTCAATACGATGCTGAACCAGACCGGCCAGGCGATCGAGGGGATCGCGCTAATCATGATGGTTTATCTTAGCATCAGCTTGGCGATTTCGCTGTTCATGAACTGGTATAACGCCCGCATGGCGTTGGTGGAGCGTTGAGATGAGTTCCACTGTCAGCCACGCCCCAACCGCCGGCCGCGCGCAACCGGCCTTGCTCGCGATCGGGCCGCTTGCGTGGGCGCGCGCTAATTTATTCGGCAATATATGGTCATCCCTGGTCACGCTGGCCTTGGCCTATTTCATGCTGAAAGGCGCCATCGGGTTCATCGACTGGGCGTTCGTCAACAGCGTCTGGTCGGTGCCCGCCGATGCGGCCGGCAAGCTCGATCCAACCGCCTGCCGCGTGGCCAAGGGGACCGGAGCTTGCTGGGCGGTGATCGGCGACAAATATCGCTTCATCCTGTTCGGTACCTACCCGTATAGCGAACAATGGCGCAGCGCGATCGTCATCGTGCTGTTCATCGTTTTGTTCGTCGTCTCGGCAATGCGGCGCTTCTGGCGCCGCGAATTGGTGCTGATTTGGATTGCCATGCTGACTGCGATCGGCGTGCTGATGTGGGGCGGCGTGTTCGGCCTGGCTTATGTCCCGCAAGACCAATGGGGCGGGCTGCCGATTACCTTGGTCCTATCCACATTTGGCCTTGCCTTTGCCTTCCCGCTCGCCGTGCTGGTGGCGTTGGGACGGCGCGCCACCACCCTGCCAGCGGTGAAGTTCCTGTGCGTGGTCTATATCGAACTGATCCGCGGTGTGCCGCTGATCAGCGTGTTGTTCATGGCGGCCGTGATGTTCCCACTGTTCATGCCGGTCGGGCTGAACCCGGATAAATTGCTGCGCGCGCAGGTCGCCATCATCCTGTTCGCCGCCGCCTACCTGTCCGAAGTCATCCGTGGCGGGCTGCAATCTTTGTCCAAGGGCCAGTATGAAGCGGCCGACGCGCTGGGCTTGAGCTACTGGCATAAAATGGGCCTGATCATCTTGCCGCAGGCATTGCGGCAAGTGATCCCACCGCTGGTCAATACCTTCATCGGCTTCTTCAAGGACACCAGCCTGGTGCTGATCATCGGCATCTTTGACCTCCTGACGTCGGGCAAGGTCGCCCTCGCCGATCCGATCTGGCAAGGCTACAGCACCGAAGTCTATCTGATGCTGGCCCTGATTTATTTCTGTTTTTGCTTCGCGATGGCCCGCTACAGCCAAGGGCTGGAACGCGAACTTGGCCGCTCCGTGCGGCGCTGAGAAGGAAAGCCTGAATGACATCTCCCGACGCCGGTGCAGCCATCGTTCTCGACAAGGTCAACAAGTGGTTTGGCCCGCTGCATGTGCTGCGCGACATTTCGATGTCGGTTGGCCTCAAGGAAAAAATCGTGATCTGCGGGCCGTCAGGCTCCGGAAAATCCACGCTGATCCGCTGCATCAACCGGCTCGAAGTGCATCAGCAGGGCACCATCATCGTCGATGGCACTGAACTCACCGATGATCTCCGCGCGCTCGACACCATCCGCCGCGATGTCGGGATGGTGTTCCAGTCCTTCAACCTGTTCCCCCATCTCACGATTCTGGAAAACTGCACCCTCGCGCCGATTTGGGTACGCAAGATGCCGAAAGCCGAGGCCGAGGCAGTGGCGATGGAATTGCTGACGCGGGTCAAAATCCCCGAGCAAGCCAAAAAATATCCCGGCCAGCTATCCGGCGGCCAGCAGCAGCGCGTCGCCATCGCCCGCGCCTTGTGCATGAAACCCAAGATCATGCTGTTCGACGAACCCACCTCCGCGCTCGATCCCGAAATGATCAAGGAAGTGCTGGATACCATGATCAGCCTCGCCGAGGATGGCATGACCATGGTCTGCGTCACCCATGAAATGGGTTTCGCGCGGCAAGTCGCGGATCGGGTGATGTTCATGGATATGGGCGAAATCGTCGAAAGCGGCACCCCGCATGAGATGTTCGAAAACCCGCAAACCGATCGGTTGCAGCTATTCCTTTCGCAGATTTTGCGCGGGCACTAGATCATCATTCGTTCAATCGGCTTCGATTGGACGGATAAAGATGATCGTGAAAACAAGACTCTAGAGCGTGTCTGCTGCTTCAACTTCGACGGATCACGCTCTAAGGCAAGCAAGCGCCCTTGCCTTCAAGGGTGCTCCATCCGCAACTGCCAATCCGCATTCTGCGGCCCCAGAATGCGCGGCGGCTCCCCGCGCCATTGCACCGCCCCGTCCAGATCAAGCCCCCAGCTCGCCCCCACGCCGATAGCACGCAAGTCGCCCGCAATATTTTCCGCGACGTAGCTGACATGGTGATGCCCATGCAGCACCACTTTCACCCCCATCCGCCGCGCCAGATCGGTCAGCACCTGGTGTCCGTCGCGATGGCTGCACGGCGCGTCATGCACCACCAGCACATCGGCACTCTGTGCTGCCAGCGCCTCGACATCCTCGTGCCAGATCGCAATCGTTGACAGCGAATGGGTCAACGCCGCGACATGCTCGGCCCGCAATGATGGCCCGAGCTTGGCCAGATCGGCAGGCAACTCCGCCCGCTGCCGCAGGCTCGGTGCCCGTCGCGAATCCCACACCCGCGGCCGGAAAATCCCCGACAATCCCGCGACCCGCACCCCGGCAATATCGACCACCCGGCCATGCAACGCGCCGCCCGACGTGATCGGGTTGCGGACGGGATCGGTCAGGTTGGCCCACATCTCCGGCCCGCCATCATTGTCGTGGTTGCCCGAAATCCAGTGCACCGCCACCCCGCGATCGAGCAACGGCCGCGCCAGCTCATCCAGCGGTGCGGTGCATTCGATATCGCCCATCAACACCGCCGCAATCGGCAGCTGGTCGAGCCGGTCAAGCCCCTGGACAATAGGGCGCCAGTCGCGATGGATGTCGCCAATAAAAACAATGCTCATTCTGCCTAGCTGCCCCATGGCGCGACGCCGCGCAATTGCTTAGCCTTGCGCTGACAAGGAGGCCCCCATGATCGACCTGAAAACCACCTCGCCGAACGCGATCTACACCGACCATTGCAAGCGCGGCGAACTCGCCTATCAGGTCGATCTCGACACTGGCCGCGCCATCTTCTTCCCCCGCGTCATCGCCCCCGGCACCGGCGGCACCCGTCTCGAATGGCGCGTCTCCAAAGGCCTCGGTACCGTCTACGCCACCACCGCCGTCACCAACCGCAACGCCCCGACCCATAATGTCGCCCTCATCGACCTCGACGAAGGCTTCCGCATGATGAGCCGGGTTGAAGACATCGACGCCATGGCCGTCACCATCGGCCTGCGTGTCCAGTTGCGCATGGCCCCCGGCGAGGGCGATCAGCCGCCCTACCCAGCCTTCATCCCCGCCGGAGACATCGCATGATCCGCGGCAGTGTGGCGATTGTCGGCGCCGCTGAATCCGATCTCGGGCAGGTCGCGCCCGGCACCTCCCCGGTCGATCTCATGGCCCAAGCCACCGCCCGCGCGCTTGACGATTGCGGCTTGCAGCTTTCCGATATCGACGCCGTCTTCACCGCCGCCTCGCAACTCCGCATGCCCACCCTCAGCCTGTGCGAATATCTCGGCCTCCGCCCGCGCTATCAGGACAGCACCGGCATTGGCGGCTCGTCGTTCATGTCCCACCTCGCCCACGCCATGGCCGCGATCGAGCATGGCCTGTGCGATGTCGCCCTGATCGCCTATGGCAGCACCCAACGCAGCGTGAGCCGCGCTGCCGCCAGCCCGCGCGAATACAACCCCTACGAAACCCCCTACAAACCCTTCCTGCCGGCATCGGCTTACGCCCTTGCGGCATCCCGCCACATGCACCAGTTCGGCACCACCCGCGAACACCTCGCCGAGGTCGCCGTCGCCGCCCGCCAATGGGCGCTGCTCAACCCGATGGCCTGGGAGAAAGAACCAATCAGCCTCGACCAGGTGCTATCCGCCCGCATGGTGTCCTACCCGCTGACGGTGCGCGATTGCTGCCTGGTCAACGATGGCGGCGGCGCCATCATCGTTACCTCGGCGGCCCGCGCCCGAACCCTCAAGCAGAAACCCGCTTATGTGCTCGGTGTGGGGGAATGCATGTCCCACATGTCGATCAGCCAGATGCCGGACCTCACCGTCACCGGCGCCGCGATTTCCGGCGCCCAGGCCTTCGCCATGGCCGGCCTCGCGCCCAAAGATGTCTCCTCCGTCCAGGTCTATGATGCCTTCACCATCAACACGATCCTGTTCCTCGAAGACCTCGGCTTCGTCCCCAAAGGCGAGGGTGGCCGTTTCGTCGCTGGCGGTGGTATCGCCCCCGGTGGCCGCCTCGCGGTCAACACCAGCGGCGGTGGATTATCCTATTGCCATCCCGGCATGTACGGGTTGCTGGTGCTGATCGAAGCCGTCCGTCAGGTCCAGGGCCGCGCCGGGGTGCGGCAAGTGGCGGGCTGCGATGTCGCCATCGCCCACGGCAATGGCGGCGTGCTGTCCAGCCAGGTCACGGCTCTGCTCGGGTCGGCGGCGACGGTGTGATTTCGATATCGTAACAAAAATGACGTAAAACCACCGCGCCACTCACCCCCCGGAAAAAACCGGAGCCGCCACGCCACCCACCAACCCGATTTCAACCAGCAATGCCGGACCGGCCGCGGCGGTAACCACCGCCGCTTTCGGCCGAATAGCCTCCGGCAACGGGGCCACCCCCAGCATAACCAGCAACGGCCGCAACACCCGTCCGGCCTGCGGAACCGCGGCCAGGAACGCCGCGCATTCCGCCTCGGTCAGCAGATGCTGCAACTGCGACCCGAACGCCATCACCTCGTAGCCCAATTCGCGCACCAGCCAGCCCGGCGCCGTCGGATAAGCCGGCCGCGCCGATGCCACCCGAATCCGCTTCGCCCGCGCCGGCCTCGCCACCGGCAAATTCCCCGCCCGCCACAGCGCCACCAGCCGTTCCAACCGCGCCCCCATCCGCGCAATCCGCCCCCACACCGCCACCAGCAGCACGGTCAAGCGCCGGTCGCGTGCTGCCCGCGCCGCGATAGCGGCCTGCAGACCAGACAGAATGAGAGAAAAACTGAGCATAAAAGACAATATAATTAACTTATACGCGAGTCAAGAAATCATTCGACGCAGCGGACAGCGCGTTGGCGAGGCCGATCAGTCTATTACCCAATTGACCAGCTCCAGCCCAGGTATATCGCGGAAATCGGCTTCATTCGCCGTGACCAGCTTTGCCCCGGCGGAGATCGCATGGGCGGCGATCATCCGGTCAAAATCGCGGCCTTTTACCCAGCCGCACTGCGCGATGATCGCGCCATAGGCCTCGGCGGTAGCGGTATCGAACGACAGGACCGGGATTTGGGTGAGGATCATGTCGAGCCGGACCCGTCGCGGCGCTGTCAACGCGGGTGTTTTGTGCAGCCCACGCTGCAATTCCGCGAGGCAAAGCGCGGACAGGAAAATGGATCCGTCATATTCGATCAACCGGTCCAGCACTTGGGCGTGTCGGTCACCGGCATGAATTGCGATGTTGGTATCCAGCAAATAGATCAAACCGTCAGTCCCAGTCTCGCTCCGGCATTTCCGTTCGCTCGAGCGGTTCACTGTCCGGCAGCGCAGGCAAAGCACGCAGTTGCGCCACCATTTCCTTCATGCTCAGCCGGGCGGGAAAGATTGTAATCACGTCGCCACTGCGGGTGATCTGCAGTTCGCGGCTGGTATCAGCGTAGGCGAGTTCGGCCGGAATGCGCACGGCCTGGCTGTTGCCGGATTTGAAGACGCGGGTGGTTTTCATCGCACTATGCCCCGAATGAACAGCGCCATGCTACCGCGATATCCGCCCTTCGTCAATCACTGTATATACAGCCCCGATCAACTCCCCCGGCCCCGCGATAATCGCATTCGCCCCCGCCGCCGCCAATTCCCCCGGCGCGCCATAACCCCACGCCACCCCGATCGATTTCACCCCGTTGGCATGGGCGGCGTGAATGTCGTGCTGGCGGTCGCCAACCATCACCATGATGTCCGCCGTCAGTGTCTCCCGCCGCATGATGTCGGCGATCAGGTCGGCCTTGTCGTCCAATGATCCATCCGGAATGCTGCCATAAATCCCCAGGAACCGCGACGCGAGGCCGAGATTTTCCACCAGCCGGCGCGCGAAATCCACCCGTTTGGCCGTCGCGATGATCAGATCATGCCCGCCAACATAAAGCCCCTCAATCGCCTCGGCGATCCCAGGAAACAGGCTCGCGTCATAAAGCCCGGTCAGTCCGTAATGTTCGCGATAGCGCGCCATGCCGTGCTCAACCCGGTCATCGCCGAACTGCGCCATCAACCGGCCCCAGACTTCCGGCAGCGGTGGGCCGACCGCCCAGGTGAAATCCTCGTCCGGGCCCGGACTATGCCCCAAATCGAGCAATCCCGCGCGCAGACTGGCGATAATGCCGGGCCGCGAGTCGGCGATGGTGCCGTCAAGGTCGAGCAGAATGGTCGGCTTGGTCATGTCGCGTCCTTAAGTTGAGCTTTTGCGTCACATGCTCGGCCAGCGGCGATGCAGCCACAGCCAGTCTTGCGGTCGGGCGCGGACCCAGCCTTCCAATCGTGCGTTGATCGCGGTGGTCAGCGCCAGAATATCGGCGTCCCGGTTGCCGGTTGTCGGCGGCTTGTCGATGGCCTCGATCGTCACCCGCAATTTTGCCGGACCGATCCGTTCGCATCTTATGCCGATCAGTGCGGCGTTGAAATGCAGCGCGAGGGCGGCCGGCGCCCGTGTGGTCATGGCATCGCGCCCGAAGAACGGCACTGCGATGCCGTCATTCAGCTTCTGATCGACCAGCATGCCAACCACCCCGCCGGCGCGCAGCATCGCGGTGCCTTCGCGCGCGCCCTTGGCGCCCTTGGCAAAATAGCGCGCCCCTGGCACTGCCGCCTGCCGCATGGCCTGGATCACCTGATCGACCTGCGGATTGCTGGCCGGTCGGTAAAAAGTCCCGAGCGCAACCCCGAACTCGGCGGCGACACGCGGCAGGATTTCCCAATTGCCGAAATGGGCGCTGATCGCAATGCTCGCCCGCCCGCTCGCCGCAACCGCGTGCCCGATATCGGCGCCGACGATCTCGATCGCCAACCGGCCGACATGCGGCATTTCACCGACAGTGCGGCCGAGATTATCCCATACCCCCAGGATGATCCGTCGCCGCGCCACCGGGTCCAACCCCGGCAAAGCGCGCCGTAGATTGGCATCCGCAACCCGGCTGACCGGCAATAATGGCCCAATCAACCGCGCCACCCAACCGCCAAGATTGGATGCCGCAACCGGGCTGAGCCGGCCCAGAAGCCACAGCAAGCCCGAAGCCAGCGCCGCTTCGGCGCGGAATTGCACGCTCATGCCCGCCCCTCCAAGGCGCGGGTCAGCGCGGCCTCCAACGCCGCCGCATCGCTCCAGGCCAGGGTCACGCCGACAATTTCGAACCGGTCGCGCAGCTCTGCCGGCAGCCTGGTGGCGTCCTTCGGCGTGGTGACCGGGGTGGCGCAAAGCCCGGCGGCGGCGGCCAGCACCAGGCGCAGTTCGGTGTCGGAATAGCGGTGGTGGTCGGGAAATGCCTGGACCCGCAAGACTTTGGCGCCGGCGGCGGCCAAGGTCTCGCCGAATTTCGCGGGTCTGCCGATGCCGGCGAAGGCATAAACCTTCCGCCCGCTAAGGTCGGTGTCCGCGTGCAACCGCGCCGTCAGCACCGGCAAGTCGCCAAGCTGTGCCGCCGCGCCGGTCGCATCATCGCCGATCAGCACCGCCACATCACAGCGGGCAATCGCGGCCGCCAGGGTTTCCCGCAACGGGCCGGCCGGGATCGGGCACGCATTACCGAAACCTGCCGCGCCATCGACCACTAGAAAACTGAAATCCTTGGCCAAACTCGGGTTCTGCAATCCGTCATCCAGCACCAGCACGTCGGCCCCGTCCGCGATGGCGAGCCGCGCGGTCGCGGCCCGGTCGGCGCCCACATAGGTCGGCGCGCAGGCCGCGAGCAGCATGGCCTCGTCACCGATTTCGGCCACGGATTGTCCGGCCACCCGCACCGGCGCGCGCTGGGTGCCGCCATAGCCGCGGGTCAGAAACGCAGGCTTGCGACCCCGGGCCAGTAAGCGCACGCCGATTTCGAGCGCCAATGTGGTCTTGCCGCTGCCCCCCACGGTTGGATTCCCGCAGCAGATCACCGGTACCGGCGCGTGCCAACCGGGCCGCGCCATGCGGCGTGCGGTGATCGCCGCATAAAGTGCGCCGAACGGGGCCAGCAGCCGGGATTGCCAACCGGGCCCCGACCGCCACCAGAAGCCCGGCGCTTTCACGCGCCCGCCAGCCCGGCCAGCACCGCCGCAATCCGCGCCGGCAGATCGGTGGCGCCGGAAGCTGCCGCCATGCCCGCCTGTCCCATCGCCGCGCGCTCGGCGGGATGGTCGAACATCATCCCGACCCAGGTCGCGAGTTCAGTGGCGCCGCCGACCTGATAGAGCGCACCGGCATCGCGCAAAATCTGCACCGCTTCGGCGAAATTGGCGTTCTGATAGCCCATCGCAACCGCGCAGCCCAAGCGCGCCGGCTCCAGCGGGTTCTGTCCGCCGCCAGGGTGGATCAAGGATTTCCCCACGAAAACAATCGGGCAGCGCCGGTAAAACAGCCCCAATTCGCCCATCGTGTCGACCAGCCAGATGCCACCCCCCGCCGGCGGGCCGTCGCCGAGGCTGCGACGCGTGGCGCCAAGCCATCCCGCCAGTTCTTCCCCGCGCTCGGGGTGGCGCGGTGCAATGATGGTCACCAGGCCAGGGCGGGTGGCGGCAAGATGGGCGTGGGCCTCGGCGATCAGCCTTTCCTCGCCCGGATGGGTGCTGGCGGCGAGCCAGACCGGGCGGTCGCCCAATTGCGCATCGAGTTGGGTCAGCGCCGCTTCATCGGCAGGCAACGGGCTCGCCGCGAATTTCAGATTGCCGGCCGGCATCAGATTGCGTGCGCCGAGGGCGGCGAGGCGTTCGCCGTCGCCGTGGGATTGTGGCTGCACTGTGGCAAATGTGCCGAAAATTGCGCGCGCGGTGCCGGGCAGACGGCGCCATTTTGCGAAGCTTTTGTCCGACATGCGCGCGTTGACCAGCATCACCGGAATGCTGCGATGCGCGCAGGCCCCCAGCAAATTCGGCCAGATTTCGCTTTCCACGAAGGCCGCCGCATCGGGGCGCCAGTGATCGATGAAACGGCCCGCCCAGGCCGGCACGTCAAGCGGCACGAAGAGATGGCGCACCCGGCGCTCAAGGCCAAGCTGCGGCAGGCGCGTTGCCAGCAATGCCGCCGAGGTCACGGTCCCGGTGGTCAGCAGCACCGCAATGGTGTCGGGCAAAGCGGCCAGGAGTGGCAGGATCGACAGCGCTTCCCCCACGCTCGCGGCATGCACCCACAGCAATTTGCCCGGTGGGCGCGGGGTCGGGTCGATGCCTTCGCGTTCCGCCAGCCGCGCGGCGATTTCTTTGCCACGCGTGGCCCGGCGCCGCAGATAGGCGCGCAACGCTGGCGCGGCGAGGGTGGTGGTGGCGGCGTAAAGGGCGCGCAGCATCGCTAGATCATCGCGTCGGTGCGCGCCGTGGTGGCGTCGATCGCCGCTTTAAGGGCGGGCAGGCTGTCGAGGAAATTGCGCCGCGGCACGATGATCGGTGCGCCGCACAGCATCACCCCGCGGCCGAAGGGCAGCGGCAGCACCATCCGGTCCCAGCTCGGCAGGTTGATCCGCCACCGCAATTGCGCCGCGCACGGCACCACCGGCGCGCCCGACATTGCGGCAAGCTGGGCCAGACCCGGCGCGGGCACGCCGGCCGGACCGCGCGGGCCATCCGGCGTCAACGCTACCACCTGGCCTTCGGACAAACACGTCAGCATGCGCCGCAACGCCGCACTGCCGCCTTTGTCCTGGCCGTCCTTGCCCGTCGAGCCATTGATCACCGCGAGCCCAAATCCCTCCATCACCGACGACACCAGCATCCCGTCGCGGTGGCGGCTGGTCAGCACCGTGACAACCGGATCAACCCCGCTTTGCCGCGCCAGGGTTTTAAGCGCCGGGATCAGGGTGAGGCGCTGATGCCAGAACGCCAGCACAGTTGGCCGACGATCGGGAAGCGCGAGATGTTCGAGCCCCAGCAGCGTCCAGCGCGTGGTCCCGAGGGCAAACTTGAGATAGGCAACCAGAATGCGCGCCAGCGCCACCTGAACCCCTGGCCGTTTGAGCCAGTTTTTTACCATCCCCAGCGACGCAACAGCTTTTCTGTCGGGGTGCCCGCCGACTGCGCCATGCCGAGGAACTGCACCAGATCCGCCTGGTGGTCGATATCCATCCCGATGCCGGGCAGTTCGACCACGCGCGGCGCAAACCCGGCATCCCGCGCGGCGGCAAGATGCGGATAAAAACTATCCTCACCGAACCGCAGTTTCACCGATAGCGGCGGCATGCACAAAATTGCGTTCGACCCGAGCTTGTCATGCGCCGGCACGATGGTGAACGGGCTGGCGGCGGCGAGCACGGTCGAAATCTCCGCCGAGGTCACCAGCGGAATATCGCCCGGCATGGTCAGAATCCCGGCGCGGCCTTCATCGGCAAGCAGGCGTCGCGCGCCATCAACTGCCCCGGTATGGCCATCGCGCGCGCCGTCGGTGATCACCCGCGCCCCCAGGCTGCGCGCCAATTCCGCAGCCTCCGGATCGACCGTCACCACCGCCACCCCGCCAAGTTCCGGCACACCAACCAACGCGTTCAACACCGCGGTCACCATCGTGCGGGCCAGTTCCTGGCGTTGCGCCGGGCTGAGCGCGCTGGCCAGGCGGTCCTTGGCGCCAGTGAATTCCTTCACCGGCACCACCGCCCAGATGTCGCCGCGTCTGGTCACGTCCGGGCGGCGTCCAGCACGACGCGGGCGAGCGCAATCTTGTCGTCGAGCGTCTTCATCAACGTCGGTGCCAGCAGCACCCGGCAATCGATGTTATCAACCTCGGCGGCGTCCCCACTATCCAGAATAATGGTGTCGAGCAGATCGCCATAGCGTGTCGCCACCGCCGCCGATGACGGCACCATGCCAAGCTCGGTCATCATTTTCGCCGTCGGGCCTTTGACCGCCTGCCCGGCGATGATCGGCGATACCGCAATGATCGGCGCGTTGCAGGCGCGCATCGCGTCGCGCACGCCGGGCAGCGCCAGGATCGGTTCGATTGATATGAACGGGTTGGACGGGCAGATCACCACCGCTTCCAGGGCCGGGTTGGCCAGCGCTGCCAGGAAATCGGGATGCGGGCGCGCGGTTTCCACCCCGTGGAACGCGAGGTCGCGCACCACCGGCCGGCATTGCTGGCCAACGAAATAATCCTGGAAATCGAGCCAGCCATCTTCCGCCAGCACCCGTGTGCGCACCGGATCATCGGACATCGGAATGCCACGCGCCGCGATGCCCAGGGCACGCCAGAAGGCTTCCGTCACCTGCGTTAGGCTTTCCCCCGCTTTCAGCCGCCGCGTCCGTTCGACATGCACCGCCAGGTCGCGGTCGCCGAGGCGGAACCAACTCGGCCCGCCAAGCGCTGCCAGCGTTTCCATGAATGACCAGGTTTCATCCCGCCGCCCCCAGCCCAGGACCTGATTATCCAACCCGCCCAGTGCATACATCAGCGTATCAAGATCGGGGGACACAGACAGACCCAAATGCTCGAAATCATCGCCGGTGTTGGCGACAATCAGCAAGTCCTCGGGCGGCACGACATGGCTCAGCCCCAGCGCGAGCTTGGCGCCGCCAACCCCGCCGGACAGCGCCAGGATCATCGGAACAAATCCTCCGCCGCCGGGCGCACCAGCGCCTGAGCGTCGGATTCGGGCGCCGTCCATTTCAGCCCGCGCACCAGCACCACTGGCTGGCCTTCATCGGCCTGTCCCATCAGCAGCGATGCGGCAGCCGCAATTTCGTCGGCGTAACCAATGATCGACACTTCCAGGATGCGGCCGAACAAATCGGGGCTGCCGCGCAGATCGACCAACCCGGGCAAACCCGCGACCCCGATCGCAATGCCCGCGGTTCCGCGCCGCCACGCACGGCCGAAACTATCGTTGATGACGATACCGATATGGACGCCATAACGCGCGGTCAACTGGGTGCGGATCGCCTGGGCGCTGCCATCCGGGTCTTCCGGCAGCAGCAGCACCCGGGCCTGGCCGTCCCGCCCATCGACGTTGGACTGATCGACGCCGGCATTGGCCATCACGAACCCGAGCTTGTGTTCGACGATCATCAGCCCCGGCCGGGCGCGCACCACCCGCACTGCCTCGCCCAGGATCGCCTGGACAATGCGCGGGTCCTTGCCGATCTGGGCGCCAAGTTCCTCGGCTTCCGGCGTCGGCGTCACGTCGGACAGCAGCACCGTCCGGCCTTCCGATTTGGAGATGATCTTCTGCGCGATCACCACCACGTCGCCATCCTGCGGGACCAGCCCGGCGCGGGCCAGCCCGTCGCCGATCAGGCCCGCAATGTCGTCACCCGGATGCACCATCGGCATCCCGGGCAACGCATGCAGGGAAAGTGCGCCCGCGCTCATCCGAAGCGCTTGCGCAGGCGGGGCAGGACTTCCTGGCCGTAGAGCTTGAGAAAGCGTGCCTGATCCGGCCCCGGCGCGTGGAACACCAGATGGTTGAAGCCCAGCCCGACATACCAGGCGATCTTCTCGACATGTTCTTCAGCGTCGTTCGAGACGATCCAGCGCTTGGCGGTGCGCTCCAGCGGCAATGCGTCGGCGAGCGCTTCCATCGCCACCGGGTCTTCCACCGTCATCTTTTCTTCCGGCGTCAAGGCAAGCGCGGCCCAATGCTTGGTATCGTTCAGGGCGCGTTCCTTGTCGGTATCGAAGCTCACCTTGACCTCGATCATCCGGTCATATGGCATGCGTTTCGGTGCGCCGAGCGTCAGCCCCTCGGCGACATTGGGCAGCAGGGTTTCAGTGTAAAGCGTTTCCGCCTTGCCCGAGGTGCAGATGAAACCATCGCCCATCCGCCCGGCGTATTTCGCCACCATCGCACCAGCGCCGGCAACGTAGATCGGCACCGGGATTTTCGGCTTGTCGTAAATCGTGGCGGACTCGGTTTTGTAATAAGTGCCCTCGAAAGTCACCCGATCCTCGGTCCACAGCTTGCGCATCAACGTCACAGCTTCGCGCATGCGGGCGAAGCGTTCCTTGAATTCCGGCCAGGGCTGGCCGGTGGACGGAACCTCGTTCAAACCTTCGCCCGTGCCGATGCCCAGGATCACCCGGCCTTCGAACATCGCGCCCAGCGTGCCGAATGCGTGGGCGACGATTGACGGATGATAGCGGAAGGTCGGTGTCAGCACCGACGTGCCCATCACCACCCGCTTGGTCTTGGCGCCGAGCGCGCCGAGCCAGGTGAGTGAGAACGGCGCATGGCCATCGGTATGCTTCCAGGGCTGAAAATGGTCGCTGACAAAAACGCTGTCGAAGCCGCATTCTTCGGCCAGAACCGAGAAATCCAGCAGCTTGTTCGGCGCGAATTGTTCCGCCGACGCCTTGTATCCCAAAGTGAGCACGTGATGTCTCCGTTGCCTGTTCCCGGTTAGTCTATAGGATCACGCCCAGGCGACAAAATCTGCGGGAGAGCAGCCATGAAAATCGGCATCGGACTACCATTCGGCGACATTGGCGGCACACCGTCAATCGTGCGGGAATACGCCCAAACCGCCGAGGCGATGGGCTACGACCATCTCTGCCTCACCGATCACGTGCTCGGGGTGAATGTCGCGAGCCGGCCAGATTGGGGCAATCGCAACACCTCGGCCGATTTCTTCCACGACCCGTTCGTGTTGATGGGCTTCCTCGCGGCCGCCACCAAAGTGATCGAGTTTTCCACCCAGGTGCTGATCCTGGCGCAGCGCCAGACCGTGCTGGTCGCCAAACAGGCGGCGAGCGTGGATGTGCTGTCGGGCGGCGGGCGCCTGCGGCTCGGCGTGGGTATCGGCTGGAACGAGGCAGAATTCGTCGGCCTCAACGAAAACTTCCGCAATCGCGGCAAGCGGTCGGAAGAACAGGTTCAGGTCATGCAGGCGCTCTGGGCCGAACCGCATGTGACCTTCAATGGCCGCTACCACACCATTCCCGATGCCGGGATCAACCCGCTCCCGGTGGCCAAGCGCATCCCGGTCTGGTTCGGTGGGCATATGGAAGTGACCCTGCAGCGCATTGCCAAAATGGGCGATGGCTGGATGATGCTGGCCCATCCGCCAGGGGCCGCGGCCGAGGCCGAATGGGACAAACTGCGCCGCATGGTCGAAGCCGAGGGCCGCGATCCGGCAAGCGTCGGGTTGGAGGTTTGGACGTCCGCCGGCGAAGGAACCCCGGATGAATGGCGCGCTGAGTTCAAGCAGTGGAAGGCGATGGGGGTCACCCATATCACCCTCAACAACACCTTCACCCGTGGGGTGCGGGCGCGCATCGCCGGGCGCACGATGCAGGCGCATCTGGACGCGATGCGGGCGTATTTCGATGCGGTGAAGGATTTACGCTAGATCGTCATCCGTTCAATCGGCTTCGATTGAACGGATAAAGATGATCGTGAAAATAAGACGCTAGATCGTCATCCGTCCAATCGGCTTCGATTGAACGGATAAAGATGATTGTTAAAAATAGACTCTAGAGTGTGATGACCGCGCCTGTCAGCGGTCATCACACTCTAAGCAGCTCGCGCCTGCAAAGCCGCAACCGCCTGCCCAACAATCTCCTCAATCACCGCGGCAACGGTCATCACCGAATTCACCATCCCGATCGATTGCCCGGCCATCACCGACCCGTTCTCGACATCGCCATCGACCACCGCCCGCCGCAGCGCGCCGGCCCAGAAATGTTCGATCTCAAGCTGGGCGGCTTCCTTGGTCAGTTCGCCCGCCTGAAAGCGCGCGGCAGTTGCGGCCTGATGGCGCAGAAACTGCTTAGTGCCTTCGTTGACCAACCCGCGCACCGGGATCACCGGGAAACGCTCATCCAACTGGATTGACGGCAGGGCGTCGCGCGCATTGCCGCGCACGAAGGCCTGCTTGAAGTTCGGATGGGCAATGCTTTCCACCGTCGCCGCGAAGCGTGTGCCAAGCTGCGCGCCCGACGCACCCATTTCCAGATACGACAAAATCGCCTCGCCGCGCCCGAGGCCACCGGCCACGAACACCGGCACGTCCTTCAGATGCGGCAAAATCTCCTGCGCCAGCACGGTCAGCGATACCGGGCCGATATGGCCGCCGGCTTCGCTGCCCTCGATCACGATCGCATCGGCGCCGGATCGCACCAGCCGCTTGGCCAAAACCAGTGCCGGCGCGAACGCAATCAGTTTCGCCCCGCCATCCTTCACCGCCCGTACTGCGCCACCCGGCGGAATGCCGCCGGCCAGCACCACGTGCCCGACTTTCGCCGCCAGACACACCTGCACCAGATCATCCAGCTGCGGGTGCATGGTGATCAAATTCACCCCGAATGGCTTTTTCGTCATCGCCTGGGTCGCCGCGATTTCGGCCTCCAGCAGCGCGGGCGACATGGCCCCGCACGCGATCACCCCGAAGCCACCCGCATTCGATATCGCCGACACCAGATGCCGCTCGCTCACCCAGCTCATCGCGCCGCCCATCAGGGCAATCTCGGTGCCGAGGAACGCTGTCCCCCGTGCCCAGAGCCGGTCGAGTTGCGTCCGTGCGTCGGCGTCGGTCATGCGGCGTCCAATCCATAAGCAGTGTGCAAGGCGCGCACCGCGAGTTCGGTATAATCCGCCGCGATCAATACCGACACCTTGATTTCACTCGTCGAGATCACCTGGATGTTGATCCCGCGTTCGGCCAGCGCCTTGAACATCGTGCTGGCAACGCCGGCATGGCTGCGCATGCCGGTGCCGACAACGCTGATTTTCGCCACATCGGCGTCCGCCAGAATTTCGGCAAACCCGATCGTTGCGATATGCGCATCGAGCACCGCCCGCGCGCGCGGCAGATCGGCGCGCCCGACGGTGAACGTCATGTCCGTCGTGCCATCAGCAGATACGTTCTGTACGATCATATCCACATTGACCCCGCCATCCGACAGCGGCCCGAAAATCGCCGCCGCAATGCCGGGCCGGTCTGGCACCCGCCGCACGGTGATTTTCGCTTCGTCGCGCGAATATGCGATGCCGGAGACGATTGCCTGTTCCATGATCTCGTCCTCATCCACCACCAAAGTGCCGGGCAGATCGCTGCCCAGCAGAGTATTATCGGCAAAACTCGACAGCACCTGCACCCGCACCCGCTGCTTCATCGCGAGCTCAACCGAACGGGTCTGCAGCACCTTGGCGCCAACCGACGCGAGCTCCAGCATTTCCTCATACGCGATTTTTGCCAGCTTGCGGGCTTTCGGCACCATGCGCGGGTCGGTCGTATAAACCCCGTCCACATCGGTATAAATATCGCACCGATCGGCCTGCATCGCCGCCGCAAGCGCGACTGCCGATGTGTCCGAGCCGCCGCGCCCCAAGGTCGTCACCCGGTTATCCGGCCCGACGCCCTGGAAGCCGGCAATCACCGGGACCTGGCCGATCTGCATCCGCGCAATCAGGGTCGCGCCGTCGATTTCTTCAATCCGCGCCTTGCCGTGCGCGTTGTCGGTCTTCAGCGCAATCTGCCAGCCCTGCCAGGACCGCGCATCGACGCCAATTTCCTGCAACGCGATCGCCACTAACCCGGCGGTCACCTGCTCCCCGGTCGCCACCACCGCGTCATATTCCCGCGCATCATGCAGCGGCGACAGATCGGTGCAGTATTTCACCAGCGCATTGGTCACCCCCGCCATGGCCGAAACCACGACAGCGACCTCATTGCCGGCATCGACCTCCCGCTTGACGCGGGCTGCGACGTTCCTGATCCGATCGAGATCTGCGACGGATGTTCCGCCAAACTTCATCACTATGCGGGCCATGGTATCTCAAGCTTGCGTGAAAGATGTGGGCGGCACACATACTGGCCTGAACCGGAGTGGGCAACATGCAAGCCGTGCAGCACCTGAGCGTCTCGCCTGACGAAATCGCGCGTTTCGACGCGCTGGCGGATCAGTGGTGGGACCCGCAAGGCCCGATGCGCCCGCTCCACGCGATGAACCCGGCCCGCATCGGATGGCTCAACCGGCATATCCCGGGCCCGACCCGCATTCTCGACGTCGGCTGCGGCGCCGGTCTTGCCACTGAAGCCCTGGCCCAACTGGGCCACGACGTCACCGGCATCGACGCCGCCCCCGCCGCCATCGCCGCCGCCCGCGCCCATGCCCATGCTGGCGAATTGCCGATCACCTACCGAACCAACCTCGCCGAAGACCTGCTCTCCGAGGGCCTACGCTTCCCGGTGATCACCGCCCTCGAAGTGATCGAACACGTCCCCGACCCGGCCGGCTTCCTCGCCACTCTGTCAGCCCTGCTCGAACCTGGCGGCCTTCTGATTGTCTCCACCCTGAACCGCACCAGGCGCGCCTGGCTGGTCGCCATCCTTGGCGCCGAATACATCGCCCGCTTGCTGCCAACCGGGACGCATGACTGGACCAAGTTCCTTTCCCCAGCGGAATTATCCGCCCTGGCACGGGGGGCGGGCCTCGCCTGCATCGATGTCGCCGGGTTGCAGCCGGGGATCGGCGGATGGCGGGCGACGCGTGATACGTCGATCAACTACATCGCAGCGTTCAGAGGGGCTTGACGGCAACCCCTCCTTTGGCCTTTGCCGATCTGCCTTACTTCGCCCCCTCAAACGCGTACCCATCGCCCTGCTTGCGTACATAGCCGCAATAAGGGTCGCCAAAATGCATCGGCATAATCAGCGCATTACGCTCCGCCGCCCGTGCCAGCACCTTAGCGCGCGACTCCAACGCCTGCCCGGCCCGCAATACGTAACGATCATTCCAATGCGGATTGGCGACCTGGATCGGTGAGTGCATCGTGTCGGTAGAAAAATAGCCTTCCTCACCGTTCGAGCGCAGCCGGAACGCCAGCATGCCCGGGGCATGGCCGGACACGTCTTCCCCCAGCAGGCAGCCGGCGACTTCCTGGCCGTCCTCGATGAAATCAACCAGCCCGGCATCGAGCACCGGCATTACGGAATCGGCAAAGCTCCCGGCCTGAACCATCTTGTCGCCGCCATCATATTCGGCTTTCCAATGATCGAATTCGACCCGCGGCATCAGATAGCGCGCATTCGGAAACGCCGGCACCCAGCGCCCATCCTGCAAGACCGTGTTGCCGCCGACATGATCGGTGTGCAGATGGGTATGCACCACATGCGTCACCTTGTCGGCCGGCGCACCGGCCGCTTCCAGCCACGGGATCAGCAGCGTGTTCAACTGGTTCATCCGGGGTGCGGCGCGATCCTTGAAATTGCCCACCCCGGTATCGATCAGGATGATGTTACCGCCGGCATGCACCACCCAGATCTGGATGGTGACAATGAAACGATCCATCGCCGGCACGTAATGGTTGGGCGCCAGCCACGCCGCGTTCGCCGCAATCGACGCATCGCGCTCGGCCTTGGAAATCTCGGGGAACAGAAATTCTGGCGGATGGGTCGGGCCAGAATATTCAACAACGTTGGTAACGCGTGCGTCACCGATCATGCGGCTGCGGATCATGGTTTAGCCTTCAGCAAATGTGGTGGCGATAACAGACGGGCGGGCGCAGAACCCGGCATGCCACGCGGCAAGCTGCGGATGTCCATCGCGCCAAGCTTCGACCGCGAACCGGAAATCGAGGTAGCACAGCGCCACCCCGATCGCGATATGGCCGATATTGAACCTGGCCGCGACCAGCGCCGGCGCCTCGGCTTCGAGCGCCGGGATGCAGGCGTGGATTTTTCCCGCCCATAATTCCAGATGCGGCACTGATTGCAATTCCGCCGGGCGTAGCCGTTCCAACAGGCGCAGCAGCGACACGTCCAGCATCCCGCTGCCGAGCGCCTGCCAGCGCAACGCCGTCATCCGGGCAGCGCCGGTGGCAGGAAACAAACCCGTGCCGCCCAGCCCGTCGAGATATTCGCAGATCACCGGCGAGTCATACAGAACCCCAACATCCGGGGTCCGCAATGTCGGGATTTTGCCCAGCGGATTTTCGGTCATCAGCGGCAAATGCGGCACCACCCCGCCAACCACGGTGCGCACGCAGTCGAGCCGATCGGCCAAGCCTGCCTCGTGCGCAACCACCAAGACCTTGCGCACATAAGGCGAGCGCGGCGACCAGTGCAGCAGCATTTTGTCGGTCATATTGGCAAATCCTCCATTCCGCATGTTGGCATCCAGGCGGTTGCGGGGCTAGCCTCTGTCCGGGACCGGAAACGACAGGAAATTTGTATGGCGATCGACAAGCGCATCACCTCCGCCAGCGAGGCGATGCAGGGCATCAAGGACGGCGCGACCATCATGCTGTCGGGCTTCGGCGGCTCTGGCTTTGCCAACACGCTGATCACCGCCCTGCGCGATCTCGGGTTGCGCGACCTGACCGTGGTTGCCAACTCCGCCACCCATCCTTTGGCCAAGACGCAAATCCTGATCGAGGCCAAGCAGGTCCGCAAAGTGATTTGTTCCGCCGCACGCGGGCGCGGCAAGGATTTGTCGGCGTTCGAGGAACAGTGGAAAGCCGGCACAATCGAACTCGAAGTGCTGCCGCAAGGCACCTTCGCCGAACGTATCCGGGCGGGCGGCGCCGGCATTCCGGCCTTCTACACGCCTTCAGGCGCCGGCACCGATCTGGCAAATGGCAAGGAAATCCGCCGCTTCAACGGGCGCGACTACGTGCTGGAAACCGCGATCGAGGCCGACCTTACCCTGATCCGCGGCGATATCGGCGATCGCTTCGGCAACCTCACCTTTCGCGGCAGCCAGGCCAATTTCGGCCCGGCGATGGCAACCGCCGCCAAACTGGTCATTGCCGAGGTGTTCACCGCCCAGGAAGCCCCCATCCCACCCGACCGGGTGATGCTGCCGGGCGTATTTGTCGATCATGTCCTGGCCGTGGGGAGCCGTTAGATGAAAAAGCTCAATCGCCAGCAGATGGCGTGGCGCGCCGCCCAGGATCTGCATGAAGGCATGCTGGTCAATCTCGGCCTCGGCATGCCGGTCGCCTGCAGCCAATACGTGCCGCACGGGCGGGAAATCGTTTTCCAGTCGGAAAACGGCATCATTGGCGCCGGGCCACTGGCCGGCAAGAATGCGGCGGACCCCGATCTGGTCGATGCCGGCAGCCGGCAGATTACCGTGGCAATTGGTGGGGTGGTGATCGATTCGGTCGCATCCTTCGCCATGATCCGCGGCGGGCATATCGATGTCACCCTGCTCGGCGCGTTTGAGGTCGCAACCAATGGCGATCTGGCCAACTGGGACAGCCGCATGCCCGATAAGGGGCCGCTGGTCGGCGGCGCCATGGATCTGGCCGCCTCGGCAAAAGCCGTCTGGGTCATCATGGAGCACACCACGCGCAAGGGTGGTCCGCGTCTGCTCGATAAATGCACCCTGCCGCTGACCGCGCCGACCTGCGTCAAGCGGGTCTACACCGATCTCGCGGTGCTGTCGGTCGGGCCGGATGGCTTCACCGTCCACGAGATCATTCCCGGCATGTCGCAGGCGGACCTGCAGGCGGTCACGGGCGCAAAATTGAATTTCGCCCCGGATTGCGGCGTGATCAACGCCCCAGACCTCGCGGACGAGGAATAAGTGATGCAATGGATCGAACTCGCCGACACGGCGCTGCGGTACGAGGTTTCCGGCAATGGCCCGGAAACCCTGGTGCTGGTCCACGAAATGGGCGGCACCCTGGATAGTTGGGACCATGTCCTGCCGGCGCTGAACGCCACCCGTCGCGTGCTGCGCTACGATACGCGCGGCGCCGGCCAGTCGGAGAAAATCGTCGGCACCGCCAATATCGACGCGATGGCCGATGATGTCGCCGGCCTGCTCGATGCCACCGGCATCAAAGGTCGGGTCGCCATCGCCGGCTGTGCGGTCGGCGGCGCCATCGCGCTCAACTTCGCCCATCGCCACAAGGGGCGCACACGCGCGCTGATCCTGATGGGCCCGGCACTGAGCATTCCGGCCGAACGTCGCGAAACCGCGTTGCAACGCGCCACCGATCTTGAAGCCGGCACCATGCGCGATGTGGTCGATGCCAGCCTCGCCATCTCCTACCCGCCCGTGGTGCGCTATAACGCGGAACATTACCGCGAATTCCGCGCTCGCTGGCTCGCCAACGAACCGCGCAGCTATGCCGCCATCAACCGCATGCTGGTGGGCATGGATCTCAACCCGTTTTGCGCCACGCTTGCGTGTCCGGTGCTGGTGATGGCCGGCCGACACGACCCGTTGCGCTCCCCCGCCGTGGTTGCCCCGGTCGCCCATGCTATCCCCGGCGCGCGCTTTCTCGAAATCGAGTCCGGCCACTTCATGGCAGTGCAAACCCCGGACATCGTTGCCGGCGCAATCAACGAATTTCTTAATTCCATCTAACCAGGAAACCAACTCATGGCTGAAACAAAAATTCTCTCCGATCTCAATGCCCGCGTCTGGAAGATCGAGGTCGCCGTTGGCGACACCGTTGCAGATGGCGACGTGCTGATGATCCTCGAATCGATGAAGACCGAAATCCCGGTCGAGGCGACCCGCGCCGGCGTGGTCAAGGCGATCCTGGCCAAAGAAGAAGAAGCCGTCACCGAAGATCAGGTCCTCGTAATTCTGGAGTAGAAATCATGACGGTACTGAGCGGTATTCGGGTGGTCGAACTTGGTTCGGGCCATTCGCTCGCCTATTGCGGCAAGCTGTTCGCTGATTTCGGTGCCGACGTGATAAAGTTGGAGCCACCCGGCGGGGACCCTGGCCGCGCCACGCCGCCGCTGGTCGATGTTGGCGGCGGACGGCAGGAAAGCGGGTTTTTCGCCTGGCTCAACACCAATAAGCGCAGCGTTACCGACACGCCGGCCGCGCGCGAAGCCGCAATCGGGACGGTTGAAGTCCTGCTCGATGGACGTCCGCCAGCGCAACGACTGGCGGCGCCCTTGGGTCAGCCAGGACAGATCGTGGTCGCGTTTTCCCCCTTTGGCGAGGACGGCCCGTATCGCGACTTTGCTGCCACCGACAGCACCTTGCGCGCCCTGGCCGGCTTGGCGGCACTGACCGGGCCGGTGGAAGGCCCGCCCTTGCTGCTCGCCGATTTCCAGGCGCATCTGCCGGGCGGATTGAACGGCTTCATCGCGGCACTTTCTGGGCTCTATGCCGATGAAAATGCCGGGCGGGAGTTCGCGCTCAGCCTGTTCGAAGCCAATGTGGTGATCAGCGAATATCAGGCCGCCCAAGCCGTCGGGCTCAGCTTGAATGAGCGTCGTTACGGCGTCAACCGTTTCATGCCGACTTTTCCCTTGGGCAATTATCCCTGCGCGGACGGCGTGCTCGGCATCACAGTGCTGACCGCGGACCAATGGCGCGGCTTCTGCGTGTTGATGGATATGCAACATGTCGCCGAAGACCCGCGCTATGCCACCCCCGCGCTGCGCCTCGATTGGGCCGATGAGCTTGAGGCGATGTACATGCCCAAGCTGCGCACGAAAACTGCGCGCGAATGGTTCGAAGCCGGGCGCAAGCTCAACATCCCGTTCGTCATGGTGCCAACCATGGCCGATCTGCTCGTCGAAAAACAGCATCGCGGTCGCGGCGCGTTCGGTGCGGTCCGCATTGGCGGCGCGCGCTTCGAAGCTCCGATCCTGCCGCAACGTCTGACCATGACCCCACCCGCCCCCAATGGCACGGCGCCGCTAGCCGGCGCAGATGATGCAATCTGGCAATCATCGTCGCGCCCGCGCCGCCGGCATGGCGCGGTTGGCACCGGCCTGCCGCTTGCCGGCATGCGGATCATCGATCTGGCAATGGGCTGGGCCGGGCCGCTTGCCACGCGGCAACTGGCCGATCTTGGTGCCGAGATCATCAAGGTTGAAGGCTGTGCCTACCCGGATTGGTGGCGCGGCCAGGATTATTCGCCGGAAAGCATGGCCGGGCATCTCTATGAAAAGCGCATGTGGTTCAATGTGCTCAACCGCAACAAAACCGGGATCACCCTTGATCTGACCCGCCCGGAAGGCGCCGATCTGCTGCGCCGACTGGTCGCCGGTGCCGACGCGGTGATCGAGAATTACTCCCAGGGCGTACTGCCCAAACTCGGCCTCGCCTTTGCCGATCTGGTGAAAATCAAGCCTGATCTGGTGATGGTGTCGATGCCGGCCTTCGGTGGCAGCACCGCCTGGCGCGATGTGCGGGCCTATGGCTCCACCCTCGAACAGGGCTCGGGCCTGCCGAGTGTCGCCGGCACCGACGATCTGCCGCCCGTGATGAACCATGTCGCTTACGGCGATCCGATTGGCGGGATGAATGCCGGTGCTGCGGCGTTGCTGGCGCTGCTGCACCGGAAATGGACCGGGCAGGGCCAGTATGTCGATCTGTCGCAGATCGAGTGCATGTTCCCGCTGGTTGCCGCCTGGGTGATTGAGCAATCGGTCACCGGCAAGGTGGTGCGGCGCGGCAATCGCCACCCGCTTTACGCGCCCAACGGGGTGTTCCCCTGCGCCGGCACGGATCGCTGGATTGCGATTGCGGTGACGTCGGATGCCAATTTCGCCGCTTTATGTCGGGTTATCGGCCTCGCCAACGATCCCGCGCTCGCCACCGCCGCCGGCCGGATGCTTCAGCAAGACCGGTTGGAAGCGGCAATCTCCGCCTGGACCAAAACCCAGGACGCCGAAATCGCCATGGCGACCCTGCAAAAAGCCGGCGTCGCGGCGGGTGTCGCGCGCTGGCCGGGTGAATTGATGCGGACCGAACCGCAGCTCGCCGCGCGTGGCCATTGGCAGATCGTCGATCGCGCCTGGCTCGGGCCGCACCAACAGCCCTCAATGCCGTTCCGGATGAATGGGGAGCGTATTCCGGTGCGTTTCCCAGCGCCAACCATCGGGCAATACACCGAAGACGTGCTGCGCCGGCTGCTCGGGCTGGGTGACGCCGAACTTGCGGCCTTGCGTGACGCACGGATCATCGGCACCGCGCCAATCCCCGCCGGCGAGCGCAAGCCGCGCAGTGCGGCTTTGGCCCGGGCGGCGGTGGCGGCGGTTTAACGAGATCGTCATTCGTCCAATCAAAGCCGATTGGACGAATGACGATCTATCCGAGTTCCTGCTGCACGACACTGACCCAGTATGCCGCGCCGGTCGGAATAATGGCGTCGTTGAAGTTGTAATGCGGCGTATGGACCTGGTGGATTTTCCCATCGGCCGAGGTGACCCCATTGCCGAGGAAGATGAAGGCGCCCGGCCGTTGTTCCATCATATAGGCGAAGTCTTCGCCGCCGGTGGTTTGGCCGGCGGTGGTGACATTGGGGGCGCCGACCAGGGTTCGGGCGGCGGCGATGGCGATATCGGTTTGGTCTGATGCGTTGGAAAGCGGAGTCGCGAACCAGCCCATTTCAACCTCGGCGGTGCAGCCATTGGCGGCGGCCATGGCGTGGGCAAGCTCGGTCATCCGGCGATCGATGATGTCTTTGGTTTCGGCGTTGAAGTGCCGCATGGTGCCGGTAACCTCAACTTCGGACGGCATCACGTTGGAAGATTGGTTGGATCCGCCATGGATGGAGCCGACGCTGATCACAGCGGTTTCAAGCGGCGATACATTGCGGCTGACCACGGTTTGCAGCGCCATGATGTACTGCGCCAGCGCAATGGTCACGTCGGTTGCCTTGTGCGGGGTGGCGCCGCCATGGCCGCCAGTGCCACGGAAAACCACGCTCCATTTGCCGCCACCAGCCATCATCGGGCCTTTGCGGATGGCGAATTTGCCTTGTTCGTAGCCGGGCATGTTGTGCAGGCCGTAGACCGCGTCGCAGGGGAAGCGTTCGAATAATTTGTCCTTCAGCATGGCAATGGCGCCGCCCCGGCCTTCCTCGGCGGGCTGGAAGATCAGGTTCACCGTGCCGGCGAAATCGCGATTGCGCGACAGGTATTTCGCGGCGCCGAGCAGCATCGTGGTGTGCCCGTCATGCCCGCAAGCATGCATCACGCCGGGATTTTGCGAGGCGTATGGCACGCCAGTCTGTTCCGGAATGGCCAGCGCGTCCATGTCGGCGCGCAACCCGATCGCGGTGCTGCGGTTCGATGCGCCGACCGGCCTGGTGCCGCGCACCACCCCGACCACGCCGGTGCCGCCGACGCCTTCGGTGACCTCGATCCCCCATTCGCGCAATTTCGCGGCAACCAGCGCTGCGGTGCGGACTTCTTCCAGTCCCATTTCGGGATGGGCGTGGATGTCCTGGCGGATCGCGGTGAGCTCGGCGTGATCCTGTTGTTCAATATCGGCGATGATGCTGGCGAGGGTCATGGCTTGGTCCTTAGAGCGTGATGACCGTAGGTGGAATCACGCAGAGGTCTGAATCACGCGATCAAACAAAGAGTTAGAGCGTGATGACCGCGCCTATCAGCGGTCATCACGCTCTAGGAGGCGAGTTCTTGCTGCACGATGTGCGCCCAGAAGGCGACGCCGTGCGGGATGATGTCGTCGTCGAAGTTATAGAGCGGGGTGTGGAGTTGATGGGCGGTGCCGTCCGGGTTCACCCCATTGCCGATGAAGATCATCGCGCCAGGGCGCTGTTCCATCATGAAGGCGAAATCCTCCCCGCCGGTCAGCGCCGGGGCGTTGGCGTTCACCGCGCTGGCGCCGACCACGGCGGTGGCGGCGGCAACGCAGACATCGGTCTGGTCCGGCGCGTTGACCAGCGGGCTGGTGTTCCAACCCATCGTCACCTCAGCGGTGCAGCCGACAGACATTGCCATCGCGTTGGCAAGTGCCGGCAGCCGACGGTCGATCACCGCCATCACCGATTTGTTGAACGCCCGCATGGTGCCGGTGATTTCCATGTCGGCGGGCATTACGTTGGCGGACTGGTTCGATCCACCATCGATCGATCCAACGCTGATAACGGCGGTTTCCAACGGGGACACGTTGCGGCTGACCACGGTCTGGATCGCCAGGATGAACTGCGCCAGCGCGATCGAGACATCGGTTGATTTATGCGGGTACGCGCCGCCATGGCCACCGGTGCCGCGAAAATTCACTTTCCACAGCCCGGTGCCGGCGAGCAGCGGGCCGGTGCGGATGGCGAACTTGCCAACCTCGTAGCCCGGCATGTTGTGCATTCCGTAGATCGCATCGCAGGGAAAGCGCTCGAATAATCCATCGGCGAGCATTTGCAGCGCGCCCTTGCCGCCTTCCTCGTCGGGCTGGAAGATCAGGTTCACCGTGCCGGCGAAATCGCGGTTGCGGGACAGGTATTTCGCCGCACCCAGCAGCATGGTGGTGTGGCCATCATGCCCGCACGCATGCATCACGCCTTGGTTGGTCGAAGCATAGGCCGCGCCGGTTTGTTCATTGATCGACAATGCGTCCATGTCGGCGCGCAGCCCGATCGCGCGTTCCCGGTTGGACGGCGATAATGGCCGTGTGCCGCGCAGCACGCCGACCACGCCGGTGCCGCCCACGCCCTCGGTCACCTCGATCCCCCATTCGCGCAGCTTGGCGGCGACCAGGGCTGCGGTGCGGGTTTCGGTGAAGCCCATTTCCGGGTGCGCATGAATGTCGCGGCGGATCGCGGTCAGTTCGGCGTGATCCTTGGCGATGTCGGCGAGCATGGCGGCGGTCATGCTGCGTCAACCGCAGCGAAGACCGCGGCCGCCAGGCTGGCACTGCGCGGATTGCCGACCAGGCTGCCGCCCATCCGGTTCATCACGTAGCCGATTGCGACGCCGCGCGCGACATTGGCGCAGCCATAGGCGCCACCCCAGCCGGAATGGCCGAAGGTTTCCGCGTGCGGGCCGAAATTCGGCAGCACATTCATCGCCACCCCCGCCGCCCATTGCCGCGGTCCGAGCAGCATGTCGGGCCCCGGATGGCGCACCGCACGCAGCCGATCGATGCCGGTGGGTGAGATAATCGTCTGGCCATCAAGCGCACCACCATTGGCGATCGCGGCATAGATCCGCCCCAGCCCCTGCGCCGAGGACTGCCCGTTGGCCGCCGGAATTTGTGCCGCACGCCAGTCGCGCCGGTTGGGGGCAGTGGCATCGAGCTTGGGATTGCCAACCGCGCGGGCGGCAACCGGGGACTGGCCGGGAGCCCCGATAGCGCTGGAAGATGCCACCACCGGCGCAACCATTTCCCCCACCCGCCAATCATGCGCGAGCGGTAGGCCGATATGAAAATCCGCTCCCAACGGCCCCGCGAGCGCGTCACGAATGAAGCCGCCGACATCCTGTCCGGTCACCCGGCGCACCACTTCACCCGCGAGAAACCCATGGGTGATGGCGTGATAAGACACCGCACTCCCCGGTGGCCAGGCCGGCGCCTGTCCGGCAAGCCGGCTGGTGGACAGCGCCCAGTCGAACAAATCCTCGGTGGTCGCCGCCGCATCGAACCCGTTCAGCCCGGCCTGATGCGACACGAGTTGTCCGACCGTGACATCCGCCTTGCCGCCTGCGGCGAATTCCGGCCAGTGCTTGGCCACCTTGTCGTCGTAGCTGAGGCGTCCCTGATCGACCAGTATGGCGACTGCGATCGACACCACACCCTTGCTCGCCGACCAGACATTCACCAGCGTGTCGCGCGCCCAGGGTTTAGTTTCGGCGGCGTCGCGATGGCCGCCCCACAGATCGACGACGCAGCGGCCGCGGACGTACACCGCAAGTGCGGCACCGATTTCGCGGTCTTCGCCTTCGCGCTGGAAATTGGCGGCAAAGGCATCGCGGACGCTTTCGAAACCGGGCTGAACGGTTCCGGCAATTGGGGTCTCGGCCATTTCAGGCTCCTCAGTTCGGGTTCAAGCGCGGCGCACGTTCCAAAACAACGCGTAACCGGTGTGGATCATATTGGTCAGGTCTTTACGATAAGCCGTCTTGGGCTTCCAGAAGCCGAGCGGCACAAACGGAACCTCTTCCATCGCGGTGCGCTGGGCTGCATCGAACGCCGCCTGTCGCCCGGCCGGATCGGTCGCCGACATCCACGCATCAGCGTGTTTCTCGGCTTCGGGGCTGACATACCAACCCGCCCAGCCGCCGGTTTCCGGTCCGCGGGTGTTGTAGTTTTCCGCCGGATTGGAAACCGTCAGCGCCGCCGCACTGGTATGGAACATGCTCCAGCCGCCTTTGTCCGGCGTCGCCTTGGAATTGCGCCGTTGCAGAAGAGTGCCGAAATCCATGTCGATCAGATCGACATTAAAGCCGATTTTGCCCAGCACATCGGCGGTAATCTGGCCCTGGCTCGAAATGAAGCTGTAATCGGTGGGGTTGATGATCACCACTTTCTCGCCGTTATAACCGGCCGCCTTCAGATCGGCGCGCAGCTTGGCGAAATCCTTAGGTCCCTTCATCGTCGCGGCACCATATTCGGTGACGCCGGGCAGCCCGCACAGAAACATCGAATAGCATTCGGTAAATCCGTTATCGTCGCCATGGATCGCCCGCATGTAATCAACCTGGTTCACCGCATCACGCACGATGCGACGGATTGCCGGGTTGTTGAACGGCGGATGCAGGAAGTTGAAGCGCGCGATCGACCCGAGGCCAAACGGGCTCGAATCGCGCACCACTAGATTGGGGTTTTTGCTCAGCTGCGGCACCAGGTCGAGCAGGGCGACCTCGTACCAATCCACCTCGCCCTTGGTCAGCGCGGCCGCCGCCGTCGCCTGATCGGGAACCACGCTCCATTCAATCCGATCGAAATAGGCCCGCTTGCCGCCGGTCAGCCATTCCGCCGGCTCGTCGCGTGGCACATAGGCCTCGTTGCGGGCGTAGGCGACGCGGCTGCCCGAGACGAATTCGTCGGCAAGAAATTTGTACGGGCCAGACCCGACCATCTCCGTCACCTGCTTGAACGGATCGGTGGATGCGAAGCGTTCCGGCATGATGAAAAGCGGGATCGGTCCGGCATGGGCGAGGGCTTCGATCACCACTCCCATCGGGCGCTTGAGGATGATGCGGAAGGTCCGATCATCGGGCGCATCCATCCGGTCGGTGAAGCCCGCCAGCGCCTGTCCGAAACTATCACGCGCCGACCAGCGCTTGATGCTGGCAATGCAATCACGCCCACGCACCGGTTCGCCATCATGAAATTTCAGACCAGGACGCAAGGTGAAGGTCCAGGTTTTCCTGTCATCGGAGACGGTATGGCCTTCGACCATTTGCGGCTTGGGCTGGTTCTTGGCGTCGATCCCATAGAGGCAGTCGAACACCGCAAAGCCATGATTGATCGACACGCCGGCCGTGGTGATCGTCGGGTCGATGAACGACAAATTCGCCGACGGGATCATCCGCAAGGTGCGCGCCCGCATGTCCTGGCCGATGGCTGGCATCGGCAAGGTCGCGGCGGCGGCGGTTTGCAACAAGGTGCGGCGGCTCAGTCCAGTTTTGCGCGCGGTCATGGCTTGCTTCCTCCTGGCCGTCATAGCGGCCTTAAAGGGGCATCTTGGTCCCGGCAGGCTGGTGTCAGCAAGCCCTGCTACGCGTGATCCTGGGCGATGTCGGCGAGCATGACGGCGGTCATGCTGCGTCAACCGCAGCGAATACCGCCGCCGCCAGGCTGGCACTGCGCGGATTGCCGACCAGGCTCCCGCCTAGCCGGTTCATGACGTAGCCGATCGCCACGCCGCGTTCGACATCGGCACATCCATAGGCGCCACCCAAGCCGGAATGCCCGAACGTCCCCTGGTGCGGACCAAAATTTGGTATGACGTTGAGCGCCACCCCCGCCGCCCATCGCCTGGGGCCGAGCATCATGTCGGGACCGGGATGGCGCACCGTCCGCAACTGCTCAATCCCAGCAGGAGACATGATGGTCGAGCCATCAAGCCGTCCATCATTGGCGATCGCCGCATAAATCCGCCCAAGCCCATGGGCCGTGGACTGGCCATTGGCCGCGGGAATTTGGGCTGCCCGCCATTCGCGCCGGTTCGGAACAGTCGCGTCGCGCCGGGGGTTTTCCATCGCACGGGCTGCAATCGGCGATAGCTCCGCCGTACGGACGGGCACTGGTGTCGCGGGGTCGGGCGGGATGATCTCGCCGACGCGCCAATCATGCGCGAGAGGCAGGCCGATATGGAAATCCGCCCCAAGGGGTCTGCTAAGCGCATCACGGATGAAGCCGCCCACATCCTGTCCGGTCACGCGACGCACGACTTCACCGGCAAGGAAACCATGGGTGATGGCGTGGTAGGAGGTAGCACTCCCTGGTGCCCACGCAGGCGTTTGTGCAGCAAGACGACTGGTGGAAAGCGTCCAGTCGAACAGGTCTTCGATGACGACCGTCTCGTCAAAACCGTTGAGCCCGGCCTGATGCGACATCAGTTGCCCAACTGTTACATCTGCCTTGCCCCCTGCCGCAAACTCCGGCCAGTGCTTGGACACCTTGTCGTCGTAGCTGAGCCTTCCTTGGTCAGCCAGCATCGCCACTGCGATCGAAACCACTCCCTTGCTGGCCGAATAGACGTTGATCAGGGTGTCGCGCGACCAGGGTTTGGTTTCGGCCGCATCGCTGTAGCCGCCCCAAAGATCAACGACGCAATGTCCCCGGACATAGACTGATAGCGCAGCGCCGATTTCGCGATCTTCACCCGAACGCCGGAAGTTGGCGGAGAACGCGTCGCGCACGCCCTCGAAACCTGGTGCGACAGTTCCGGCAACTGGTAAATCGACCATCATGGCCTCCTTGGGCTGATTCTAAGCGCGGCGGACATTCCAGAGCAGTCCGTAGTCGCAAGGCAAGGTGTTGGTGATGTCCTTGCGGAAGGCGGTTTTGGGACGCCAGAACCCGAGCGGCACAGTGGCAACCTCATCCATCGCGGTGCGTTGGGCGCCATCAAAGGCCGCCTGCCGTGCCACTGGATCTGTTGCCGACATCCAAGCTTCTGCGTACTTCTCGGCCTCCGGGCTCACATACCACCCCGCCCAGCCTGCATCTGCAGGGCCACGCGTGTAGTAGTTCTCAGCTGGATTTGCGAGCGTCAGAGCTGCGGCACTGGTATGGAACATACTCCAACCGCCCTTGTCAGGCGCTGCCTTGGAATTGCGCCGTTGCAGCATTGTGCCAAAATCCACGTCGAGCAAATCGACATTAAAGCCGATCTTGGTCAGCAAATCCGCCGATATATGGCCTTGGCTGGAGATGAAACTGTAATCTGTGGGATTGATGATCACCACTTTTTCGCCGTTGTAGCCCGCCGCCTTCAGATCCGCGCGCAGCTTATTGAAGTCCTTCGGCCCCTTCATCGTCGCCGCGCCGTATTCGGTGACACCAGGTAGCCCGCACAGGAACATCGCATAGCACTCGGCGAAGCCCTCCTCGTCGTCGCCATGGATTGCGCGCATGTAGTCAACCTGATTGACAGCATCGCGCACGATCCGGCGGATCGCCACGTTATTGAACGGCGGGTGCAGAAAGTTGAAGCGTGCCACCGAACCGTAGCCGTGGAGACTCCGGTTGCGCACGATCACGTTAGGGTTTTTTCGCAACTGCGGCACCAGGTCGAGCAGTGCGAGCTCGTACCAATCCACCTCGCCCTTGGCCAGCGCCGATGCCGCCGTCGCTTGATCTTGGATTACGACCCACTCAACCCGGTCAAAATAGGCCCGCTTGCCGCCGGATGTCCATTCTGCGGGTTCACCGCGGGGCACGTAGGCTTCGTTGCGCTCATAGGTGATGCGGCTACCAGAAACGAACTCGCTCGCCAGGAACTTATAGGGACCCGATCCCACCATCTCCGTGACCTGCTTGAACGGATCGGTCACCGCCAGCCGTTCCGGCAAAATGAAGAGTGGGATGGGACCAGAATGGGCGAGTGCGTCGAGCACCACGCCCATCGGCCGCTTGAGAATGATCCGGAATGTCCGGTCATCCGGAGAATCCATGCGATCCGTGAACGTCGCCAGCGCCTGGCCGAAACTGTCCCGTGCGGACCAGCGCTTGATGCTGGCGACACAGTCCCGCCCTCGCACCGGTTCACCATCATGGAACTTCAGGCCGGGACGCAGCGTGAATGTCCAGATTTTGTTGTCATCGGAGACAGTGTGGCCTTCAACCATCTGCGGCTTGGGCTGGTTCTTGGCATCGACGCCATAGAGACAATCGAACACCGCGAACCCGTGGCTGATTGTCACGCCTGCGGTGCTGATGGTCGGATCGATGAACGACAAATTCGCCGACGGAACCATCCGCAAGGTGCGCGCCCGCATGTCCTGGCCGATGGCTGGCATCGGCAAGGTCGCGGCGGCGGCGCTTTGCAACAGGGTGCGGCGGCTCAGTCCAGTTTTGCGCGCGGTCATGGCTTGCTTTCTCCCGGCCATCATTGCGGCCTTCAAGGGCATCTTGGTCCTGGCAGCCTGATGTCAGCAAGCCTTACTGCGCGAGCTCCTGCTGCACAACCTGCGCCCAGAACGCCACGCCGTGCGGGATGATTTCGTCGTTGAAATTATACCGCGGGGTGTGGAGCTGATGGGTGCTGCCATCCTGATTGACGCCATTGCCGATGAAGATCATCGCGCCAGGGCGCTGTTCGGTCATGAAGGCGAAATCCTCGCCGCCGGTGCTGGCGGGGGCGTTGGCGTTGACGGCGGCAGCCCCAACCAAGGCCGCAGCGGCGGCCACGCACTGGTCGGTCTGCTCCGGCGCGTTGACCAACGGCGTGTTGCCCCAGCGCATTTCGACCTCGGCGCTGCAACCCACCGCCATTGCCATCGCGTTGGCCAATTCCGGCAGGCGGCGGCTGATGATCGCCATCACCGATTTGTCGAAGGCGCGCATGGTGCCGGTGATTTCCATCTCCGCCGGCATCACGTTGGGGGACTGGTTGGACCCGCCATGGATCGATCCCACGCTGATCACAGCGGTTTCCAACGGCGAAACATTCCGGCTGACCACGGTCTGCACCGCCATGATGAACTGGGCGGTGGCGATGGAAACGTCGGTGGATTTATGCGGATACGCCCCGCCATGCCCACCAGTGCCGTGGAAGGTTACCTTCCAGCGTCCGGTGCCAGCCAGCATCGGGCCCTTGCGAATGGCGAAATTGCCGACCTGATAGCCCGGCATATTGTGCATGCCGTAAATAGCATCGCACGGGAAACGATCGAACAACCCATCCTTCAGCATCGCCAGCGCGCCGCCGCGGCCTTCCTCGGCGGGTTGGAAAATCAGATTGACCGTGCCGGCGAAATCGCGATTGCGGGTGAGGTATTTCGCCGCACCCAGCAGCATTGCGGTGTGCCCGTCATGCCCGCAGGCATGCATCACACCGGGATTTTCCGAGGCGTACGGAACCCCGGTCTGCTCGATGATCGCCAGCGCGTCCATGTCCGCCCGCAGCCCGATCGCGCGTTCGCGGTTCGACGCCCCCACCGGTCTGGTGCCACGGATCACCCCCACCACGCCGGTGACGCCAACCCCTTCGGTGACCTCCACCCCCCATTCCCGCAATTTGGCGGCAACCAGCGCGGCAGTGCGCACTTCCTCCAGCCCCAGTTCGGGATGGGCGTGGATATCGCGGCGGATCGCGGTCAGTTCGGCCAGGTCCTGGGTGATGTCAGCAAGCATTTCGGCGTTCATGGTGGGTTTTCCCGACAAGATCATGCGTCGGGACTACACTAAGCCAGTCGGCGCGCCCACCGATAGACCGGCCGTAACAGGAACGGGGACAGGAATAGCGGGAATTGGCAGAGCGCGAAAAACAGCGCCAGACGCGGATCGGCGGCAGCCGGCAGCACCGCGAGATACAGCGCCATGTTCCGATTGCCGCTCAACATCCCGGCCGAGGCGGCTTCGCGCCAGCCAAACGGCGCCAAAATCACTGTCGTAATCAGATTAAGCCCGAAATCGGCAATCACCGCCGCCGCCAAAGCCTGCGCGACCCACCACGGATCGACCAGCAGTCGCGCCGCCAGCCCGTCCATCACGCCAATACCGTAGATCAGGACAAGCCAGACCACCGCGCCATCCACCGCCGGGCCATGGGGCGCGAGCCGCTTTGCGCCGATCACCCGGCGCATCGCCATCGACAGCAGCAACGGCAGGCCGACCACCAGCACCAACCGCCCGGCAAACGCCTGCAACGAAATCGCCAGATCGACGCCGATCAACGCGTACACCATCGGCGGCGCGGTGAGCGGCACCAGGATCGTGGTCACCAAGGTCGCAATCAGCGATAATTCCGGGTCAAGCCCGACCATCCGCGCAAATGCCGCACCCGATGTCGCGGCACAGCCAGTGGCGAATATGACCACGCCGGCAGCAATCCCCGCATCCAGCCCAAGCGCGTCCACCACCGCCCACGCAATCACCGGGCAGACCAGCGCGTGGAAGCCAACAATCACCGCCAGCCGACCCGGTCGGCGCAAATGCCCGATTGCCGCCGGAATATCGACCCGCAACAGTACCAATGTCATCAGCCCGATGATCGAGGGCGCGATAATCGGATGGAACAGATGCGCCAATGGCGGCACCAACACGCCAAGGAACACCCCGACCCCGAGCAGCACCCCACCCTGCCGCGCCGACCAGGCCAGCATCAGGCTTGCCGCGTTCCCCACCTGTTCTATATCCTCTCGCCGCACGCGACCGGAGTCGCCTCTATGGAATCCAGCTCAGTATGACCGACTACCTCAGCCGCCTGAACCCCGAACAGCGCCAGGCTGTCGAAACCGTCGATGGTCCCGTACTGGTGCTCGCCGGCGCCGGCACTGGCAAGACCCGGGTGCTCACCAGCCGTTTCGCCCATATCCTGTTGACCAAGCGCGCCTTTCCCAACCAGGTGCTCGCCGTCACCTTCACCAACAAGGCCGCGCGGGAAATGCGCGAACGGGTCGCCGCCATTCTCGGCCATCCCGCCGAAGGCCTGTGGCTCGGCACTTTCCACGCGCTCTGCGCCCGCATGCTGCGTCGCCATGCCGAGCTCGTCGGGCTGACCAGCAGCTTCAACATCCTCGATACCGACGACCAGCTGCGCCTGCTGAAGCAGGTGATGGAGGCCGCGCGGCTTGACCTCAAGCGGTTTCCGCCGCCGGCGCTGATGGCGATCATCCAGCGCTGGAAAGACCGTGCCATCACGCCAGACAAGGTTACCGCCGCCGAGGACAGCGATTTTGCTGTCGGCCGGGCGCGGGAATTGTACGCCGCCTATCAGGACCGGCTGAAAACCCTCAACACCGTCGATTTCGGTGATCTTCTGCTGCATATGACCGAAATTCTGCGCAACCATCCCGATGTGCTGGCGCAATACCATCGCGCTTTCCGCTATATTCTGGTTGACGAATACCAGGACACCAATCTGGTGCAGTATTTGTGGCTGCGACTATTGGCGCAGGGGCACAAGAACATCTGCTGCGTCGGCGATGATGATCAGTCGATTTATTCCTGGCGTGGGGCGGAGGTTGAAAACATTCTGCGCTTCGAAAAGGATTTCGCCGGCGCAGTGCTGGTGAAACTTGAAGCCAATTACCGCTCGACCGCGCCCATCCTCGCTGCTGCCGCCGGCCTGATCGCGCATAATTCCGGCCGCCACGACAAGACCCTGCGCAGCGGCAAGAACGATGCGTCGGGCGAGAAGGTGCAGGTCATCGGCCTGTGGGATTCAGACGAAGAAGCCCGCATGGTTGGCGACCGGATGGAACATTTGCGCCGCGACGGGCACAAATTGTCAGAAATGGCCGTGCTGGTGCGCGCTGGCTTTCAGACCCGTGCGTTTGAGGAACGGTTGATCACCCTGGGCCTGCCCTACCGCGTGGTCGGCGGCCTGCGCTTTTACGAACGTGCCGAAATCCGCGACGCGATCGCCTATTGCCGGGTGCTCAACCAGCCGGCCGACGATCTGGCGTTCGAGCGCATCGTCAACCTTCCCCGCCGTGGTGTGGGGGAACAGGCGCTGCGGGCGATGCATGAACGGTCGCGCGAAGCCCAAATTCCGCTCACTCTGGCCGCTGCCGCCCTGGTCGCCGAAAGCGGCCTGCGCGGCAAAGTGCGCGCTGAAGTCGGCAATCTGCTTGGCCAGTTCGGCCAGTGGCGCGCGGCGCTCGACCGCGACGGCCATGTCGAAACCGTCGCCCGGATGCTCGACGAAAGCGGCTATACTGGCATGTGGAAAGCCGACAAATCCCCCGAAGCGCCCGGCCGGCTCGATAACCTCAAGGAAATGGTCCGCGCGCTTGCCGACTATGAAAGCCTCGGCGCCTTCCTCGACCATGTCAGCCTGGTGATGGAGAACGAGGAAAATGGCGAAACCGATCGGGTCAATCTGATGACCATGCACGGTGCCAAGGGGCTGGAATTCGATACGGTGTTCTTGCCGGGGTGGGAGGACGGATTGTTCCCGAGCCAGCGCAGCATGGATGAAAGCGGCGGCAAGGGGTTGGAGGAAGAACGCCGCCTCGCCTATGTCGGGCTAACGCGGGCGCGCAAACGCTCCATCATCAGCCACGCCGCCAATCGCCGGATTTACGCCAACTGGCAGTCCAACGTCCCGAGCCGCTTCATCGGCGAACTGCCGGAGGATGAAATTGAGGTCGGTGGATCGCAGGCCGCCAAGCGGGTGACCAGTTTCACCCCGTCCTTCCCGCTGGTGGCGCGCAGCACCTATGTCGCGCAGCCGCGCGTGGTCGCGTCCTGGGAGCAGCCGGCCCGCGCGACCGCGACGAAAAAATTCGTGCAAGGTGCGCGGGTATTCCATGACAAATTCGGCTACGGCACCGTCACATCGGTCGAGGACGACAAATTGAACATCGCATTCGACAAAGCCGGCAGTAAAAGGGTGATCGACCGGTTCGTGACGGAAGCAGCCCAATGAAGCCCGCGCGCTATGCCATTCAGCTAGAAACCCTCACCCTCGTGGTGCCGGAAGCGGCTTTGGATGCCTACGAAGTCGCGCTTGCCACCGCCTGCGGGACTGTCGGGTTCTTCCTCGATGAAGCGACGCGGATCTGGACGCTCGAAGGGGTTAAGGACCAGGGTGCCAATGAAGCCGAACTCGCCGGCGCGCTGGCTTTGGCGGCATTGGTCACCGGGTTTGATGCGCCATTGACCCGCAGGCCAACGGAATCCGAAGGCTGGCTCGCACGCAATCAGGAAAGTTTCCCGGAGCAACTGGTCGGCAAACGCTTTGCGGTGCGCGGCACCCATATCAAGGAAAAACCGGTGCCGGGCCGGCTCACCATCGTACTCGATGCCGGGATTGCGTTTGGCTCGGGCGAGCATGGCTCAACCCGCGGCTGCCTGCGCGCCTTCGAAACCGTGGCGCATCGCCGGCCAACCCGGATTTTGGATCTCGGGACCGGGTCGGGGATTTTGGCGATGGGGGCGGCGAAGTGGCTGCATCGCCCGGTGCTCGCTACGGATATCGATCCGTGGTCGGTGCGGGTGACGCGGGAAAACGCGGTTCGCAACGGCCTGGGCCGGCAAATCCGCGCCATTCGCGCCGATGGCTGGCGTGCGGCGGCGGTGCGCGCGCCGGCGCCCTATGATTTGATTTTCGCCAATATTCTGGCGCGACCCTTGTGCAGCATGGCAACCGATCTGGCGCGCAATCTGGCGCCAGGGGGCACCGCCATTCTTGCCGGCCTGCTCGACAGTCAGCGCGCCTGGGTATTATCGGCCCATCGCCGCGCTGGCCTGGTCATCGAACGCACACTGCACGAGGGCCGCTGGGCGACCCTCGTGCTGCGTAAGAAATCTTAGGCGTGCTGAAGGCGACCAGCTGGCAGCTTGGTGCCGAAACGCTCGGCATTGCGCTTGGAGACGAAGCCCTGGTCGAACGCGACCACCAGATCACCACGGCTCAGGCCGATATCGGCGAGTTCATGGTCGGTCAGCGTCGCAAGTTCATGCACCGCGGCACGGCGCTTCAGCCAGGCGCCAATGCGCGCCACGATGCCGGGGCGGGCGGTCCCGCTGTTGTAGTAGTAAGCCGGATATTCCTGGCCATACCCGCTGTCAGACGGGGTGAAGTAGTTGGACAGGCTGGTCGGCATCATCAGAGCCAGTTCTTCGGTGGCGTAGCGGACAGTCATGATCGTGTATCCTGAAGGCAAACCGTGGTGGGCGTCGTGCGTCGATGCAATTCGTCGCGCGGTTTTGCTGCAATGCAACATATGCTCGGCGACCCTGTGGATAAAGTGTCGAATTCCCCTTTCAGGCATGCGCTAGAAGCATGCGTTCATTCGTAGTTATGCATTAACCTTGACCCTGCCGTGAGGATACCACCCGATGTCAGCCACAACCTTGACCCAGCTGCGTGAAGAACTCCGGCGCCAGTCGCTTGATGGATTGCTGGTGCCACGTGCCGATGAGCATCTTGGCGAGTATGTTCCCGCCAATGCCGAGCGTCTGGCGTGGCTGACCGGTTTTACCGGCAGCGCCGGGCTGGCAGTGGTGCTTGCCGACCGCGCGGCTGCCTTCACCGATGGTCGCTACGTGCTGCAACTGGCCGCCCAGACCGATGGTGCGCTGTGGGAACGCCGGCATCTGATCGACGAACCGCCGCCGGCCTGGATCGTCGCCCATACCAACCCGGGCGCCCGGATTGGCTATGACGCGCTGCATTTCGCCGAAGACGCAATTCAGCGCTACACCGATGCCGGTCTGGTCATGACGGCCGTCGAGCGCAACCCGATCGACGTTGTCTGGGCCGATCGGCCTGCCCCGCCAATGGCGCCGGCTTTACCGCACCCGTTGGCCTATGCCGGCAAATCAGCGACCGAAAAGCGCGAGGAAATTGCCGCTATTCTGCGCGATGCAAAACAAGATGCGGCGGTGGTGACCGATCCGGCCTCGATCGCCTGGCTGCTCAATATCCGTGGCGACGATGTCCCGTTTACCCCGTTCGCATTGGGCTTTGCGTTGGTGCATGCCGATGGCGGCACCGAATTATTTATGGCCCCCTCGAAACTTCCGGAAGCGACCCGGGCCTGGCTCGGCAACACCGTTTCGGTGCAGGATCGCAGCGCGCTGCCCGCCGCCCTGGCCCGGTTGCGCGGCAAAAAAGTCCGCGTCGATGCATCAGGCTCCCCGGCCTGGTTCGCCCAGCAACTGCGCAGCGTCGGCGCCGAGGTGGTCGGCGGAACTGACCCCTGCATTTTGCCGAAAGCCTGCAAGAACCCAGTCGAGCGCCAGGGGTTTCGCAACGCCCATGCCCGCGACGCGGTGGCGGTTTGCCAGTTCCTGCACTGGCTCGAAACCGCTGGTGGCCGCGAAACGGAAATATCGGCGGCCGCGCAATTATTATCTTTCCGGGCGCAGGTCGATCTGTTCCGCGGCGAAAGCTTCCCGGCGATTTCGGGCGCGGGCGAAAACGGCGCGATCATCCATTACCGGGTCAGTCCGGAAACCAACCGCAAGCTGAACCCTAACGAGCCCTATTTGATCGATAGCGGCGCACAGTATTCCGATGGCACCACCGACATCACCCGCACCATCTGGACCGGCCCCGACGCCCCGCCACAGACCTTGCGCGACCATGTCACGCGGGTCTTGAAAGGCCATATCGCCATCGCAACTCTGGTCTTCCCGGCCGGTGTCGGTGGCGCCCATATCGACGCATTCGCCCGCGCCGCGCTCTGGCAGGTGGGCCGCGACTACGATCATGGCACCGGCCACGGCGTCGGCAGCTATTTGTCGGTCCATGAAGGCCCGGTCAGCATTGCCCGCGCCGCCAAGCCGGTGGCGATGGCCGCCGGCATGGTGCTGTCGAACGAGCCGGGATATTACCTGCCGGGCCAATACGGCATCCGTCTGGAAAATCTCCTTCTGGTCGAAGAACGAGACTTTCCTGGCGCGCTCAAGCCTTTCCTCGGCTTCGAAACCCTGACCTGGGCGCCGTTCGACAAGCGGCTGATCGACCGCGCCTTACTGACGGGCCCGGAAATCGCCTGGATTGACGCCTATCATGCCAAGGTCGCCGCCTTGGTTGCCCCGCATCTCACCGGGGCCGCAAAAGCCTGGCTCATCGCGGCCTGCGCGCCGATGGATTAGGGTTTGATGACCGCGCCTATCAGCGGTCATCAAACCCTAAGCCAATCCAGGTATCCGTGACGAGACACACTCCTGACCCATTGCGTGTGGGAATAGTATGTGATGTTATAACATCACATACTGAGGAGCCAATGATGATGTTGCGCGCTGCTTTTGCCCTGTCGCTGCTGTTCCCCCTTTCCGCCATGGCGCAAGTGTTCGATCAGGGCAAGATCCAACCCCGTGAGTTCCGCAGCCCCGACATGGCGGCCCAGGCCGGGCACGGCGTCGAGAGCGAGAACCTTTATGGCCTGACCCTTGGTTCCGACACCGACGGCGCCGGCAGCCGTTCCGTCGCCATCGAGATCAACGACCGGATCGGCGCCCGCACCGGCCGTTATCGTGCCCTCGGCGCCAAGTTGGAATTCGCCTACGGCGCCACCGACAACTTCTCCGTCGCCGGAAGCCTGCTGGGCGGCTGGCGCAACAGTGCCAACGTACCCAGCCAGTCCAACCTCAACGCGCTCGCCTTCGATGGTGTCGGCGGTGAGTTGCGCTGGCGTTTCCTGGATCGCAAAACGTCACCGGTTGGCCTCACCCTGCACATCGAGCCCGCCTTGCGTGTCATCGATGAGCGTACTGGCGAGCGCGGCCAGGGCTGGTCCGCCGAAAACAGGCTGATCCTAGAAACGGCACTGGTCCCGGACAAGCTGTTCGCTGCTGCCAACCTGATCTACGACATCGAGGCCTTCCGTCCGAAAGGAGTCCCGCTGGAACGCGCCTCCACCGGCGGAATCTCAGCCGCGATGTCCTACCAGATCCGGCCCGGCCTGTTTCTGGGCGCCGATATCCGCTATCTGCGCGCCTACGACGGCTTGGCCCTCGACCGCTTCCGCGGCTGGGCTGTCTTCGCCGGCCCCACCCTGTTATGGCATTTTGGCGAGCGCACGTGGCTGGCCGCAACCTACGCCTTCCAGATCGCAGGGCGCGAGCAGGGCATGTCCAACAGCTATGACCTCGCAAATTTTCCGCGCCAGATGCTGAAGGTCAAGCTTGGTTTGGAGTTTTAACCATGCCGATCACCCGTCGTGCCGCCCTCGTCCTTGCCCTGGTCCTTCCGGCTCCCGCTTTCGCCCAATCTCCGCCCAAGCATGTCGTCGCCAGCTTCACCATCCTGGCCGATATGGTGCAGCGGGTTGGCGAGGGACGTGTTTCCGTCCGCTCGCTGGCAGGGCCCGATCAGGACCTGCACGGCTACGAGCCGCGGCCATCCGACCTCAAAACGGTCGCGCAGGCCGACGTCATGGTGGTCAACGGCCTTGGTCTCGAGGGATGGGCGGAGAGGATCGCACAGGCTGCCGGGTTCAAGGGGACCGGCATCGTTGCCTCCCGTGGAGTGGGGGCGCTGAAGGTCGGGCACAAGCACGGCCCAGGCCAATCCGGCGCCCATAGCCATGGCACATTCGACCCCCATGCCTGGCAGGACGTCGCCAACGCCCGGCGCTATACTGCTAACATCTGCGACGGCCTTTCTGTCGCCGACCCCACGCAGGCCCCTGCCTATGCGGCGGCAGCCGCGCGCTATATCGCAGAACTTGATGCGCTGGACGCCGAGATTCGGACGCTCTTCGCAGCCATCCCGCGCGAGCGGCGACGGGTAGTGACGTCGCATGAGGCCTTTGCCTACTTCGCTGATGCCTATGGTGTGGACATGCTTGCCATTTCCGGCACCTGGGGCGATGCGGAGCCGTCCGCGCGTCAGTTTGCGACGCTGGCAGCCCAGGTGAAGCGGCAGGACATCCGTGCCCTGTTCCTGGAGAATGCGGGCAATGCCGCCGCCTTGCGTGCCCTATCCGCTGAGACCGGCGTCGCCATTGGCGGCCGGTTGTACGCCGACGCGCTGACCCAGCCGGGCGGGCCAGCCGGCACCTACATCGACATGATGCGATACAACGCACACACCGTCGCCCAGGCCTTGAAGTAAACCAACATTTCCCAGATGACGATGGATTTTCTTGTACGTCCCCGCCAAATCTGTCATGAGTATCAGCGTGTTATGGCCGGATTGGACGGACGTGTATGGAACACCCAACGGGTGAAGCGGATGATGGCACCTTGCGGCTCGATTTTGATCGCCGGCTGAAGCCGGAATTCCACGGTAGCGCATCACCTCGGACGCCGGACTGCTCGCATACCGTGAGTAGGACGACGCGCTCGGGCTGACTGATCTGGCGGGTGCGGCGCTGTCGGAATGCCGCTGCGGCAGGACACCCGCCATCCGCCACCCGCCATCTGCAGCCTGGCCTGTTCCGCTAATCCGTGTTCGGCCGTCTCGCCGGGTATGAGGACGTGAACGATGCCCAAAGTCGCGCCCATGATCCGGCGATGCGTGCCGTGCTAAATCTGTTCGTAGGTGATGATCGACCCGTCCCGGCCGGTCGCGGCGAGGCCGACCCAAACGCCTGCAGGGTCGTACCAGAGATCGAGGTTCTCCTTGCCGACCAGCGCGTAACGATCGGCGGCAACCGCCCGGCCGCGCGCGTTGACCTGTTCCTTACCTTTGGGGGTCACCCGAAAATCCAACAATTCGCCGTCCTGGATATTGACCATCGGGCCGACCAATTGGGCACGATTCCAGTGGCTGGCGGCAATCGATCCGACCGGCGCGAGATAAGGCTTACCGGCCGAGCCTTCGACCGCGAGCTGCTCCTTCTGCCGCCGAGCTGTGACAAAATCCTTGGTCCCGCCGTCATCGGTGGTCCCGGTCATTTCCATCAGAACATCGCCGCGCCAGCGTTCGGTCGCCCGCAGCGTGTAGCGATAAAGCGTAATCGGCCCGAACCCAACGCGGATGTCGACATTGATATCGACCTGCATCTGCGCCGCATCGCCCGTGAAGGTCAGGCTGTGGCGGCCAATATCGTCACCTTTCCGCATCACCCGGAACACCAGATTTTGCCTTGGCATCGACCACGCCGGCAGGCCGGTGCCCGCCACCCCAAGCCCGACCAACATTGCGCGCCGCCCGATTAACCCCATATCGCCATCTCCGCATTCGCGACCCAAATCCAAGCGTAGGGCTTCGTATCCCACGCCAATAAGGCGCCGTCATGAATTTCCGTCGTCTCGGCTTTGCCGCCGCTGATCATCTGCCTTTGCCCGATATGGTACTGCGTAGCGCGATCGCAACACTGTGCGGCCGCACCGCGCGGGAACTCGCGGCCAGCCCGGCCAACGCCACTGCGGCGTTCGTCGCCAGCATGGGGCAACGCCCAATTGCCCTTCATACCGACGCCGCCAACGCCCAGCACTACGAATTGCCGCCCGAATTCTTCGCGCTCTGCCTCGGTCCGCATCGCAAATATTCCAGCTGCCTTTACGCCCCCGGCGACAGCCTGGCCGACGCCGAGGCGCGCGGTCTCGCGGAAACCTGCGCCCATGCCGATTTGCACGACGGCCAGGACATCCTGGAACTCGGCTGCGGCTGGGGCTCACTCAGCCTGTGGATGGCGGCACACTACCCGAATGCCCGTATCACCGCGGTCTCCAATTCACGTCCGCAACGCCTCCATATCGAGGCCGAGGCCGCCAGGCGCGGCCTGGTGAACCTGCGCGTCATCACCGCCGACATGAACGGCTTCGATCCCGGCGCGCGGTTCGACCGGGTGGTGTCGGTGGAAATGTTCGAACACATGTCCAACTGGCGCGATTTGCTGGGCCGGGTGCGCGGCTGGATAAAGCCGGATGGACGGCTGTTCCTGCACGTATTCAGCCACCGCACCACCCCCTACAGCTTCGAAACCGATGACCCGTCCGACTGGATCGCCCAGCATTTCTTCACCGGCGGCATCATGCCGAGCCACGGCATGGTTCGGGAATTTGGCGACCTGTTCGCGTTGGAGGCCGATTGGCGCTGGGATGGCACGCACTACGCTCGCACGGCGCGTGACTGGCTGGCGAATTTCGACCGTAACCGGACCGCGATCGATGTCGTCTTGCGCCAGGTTTATGGGGCGGCGGCGCCGACGTGGGCGCGGCGCTGGCGGATATTTTTTCTGGCGACCGAAGGGCTGTTTGGCTATGCGGGCGGCAGTGAATGGGCCGTGAGCCATTATCGGCTGGCCGCGATTTAGGCGCAGCAGGAGTGCCCGGCTGGGCTGGCAAGAGCCGAAATATTGGGTAGAAGCACGCGTAAGGGCCAGCCAAGGCCCGATGGAACGCCACTGACCACTGCATGGTCGACGAGCGTCCGAACCAGGGAGCCTTCGCATGTCCGAGACCAATCGCCGCCGCCATGTTCTACCCCGCCGTGCTGTTTTGGCCGGCAGCCTCGCCGCCGTGCCCGCCATGGCGCTGTCCGGCCGCGCCAATGCGCAGGCAGGTGCAGGCCTCGGCACCGCCCAGGCCCCGATCACCATCCGGATGCTCGCCAACTCGGCGTTCTCCAACCAGTGGCAGACCGTGATGGTGCCGGAGTTCAACAAGCGCTTCCCGCATATCAACGTGGTGATCGACGGCGCGGCCTATGCCGAGCAACTCGCCAAAATCCTGCTCGACCTCACCGGCGACAAGCCGACCTATGATCTGTTTGCGATCGACGATCCCTGGGTGCCGCAAGTGGCACAGACCGGGCATCTGCTCGACCTGAAGCAGGACGCCAAGGCCTGGACCGCGGCCGACTATGACTGGGACGATTTCAATGCCGCCCCGCTTGCCGCCAGCGAATGGAAGGGCGTGCAATACGGCGTGCCCCTGCGCTGCAACATGCTGCTGATGTTCACCAACAAGACCCATTTCGCCAAGGCCGGCCTGCCGGCGCCAACCCCGAAGCTGACCTGGGCCGAATTCCTCGCCCAGGCGCCGAAGCTGGTGCAGGACGTGTCCAATTCCGGCAAGGTCAATGCCTGGGCGATCGATACGTATTTCACCCGCGATAGCCTGACGCCGACGATCTGGCAGGCGATCCTCAACGCCAATGGCGGCGAACTGATCGATGCCGCCGGCAAGCCGACCTTTAACAACGCCAAGGGCGTCGCGGCCCTGCAAACCCATATCGACCTGCTGAAATATGCACCGCCCGGTGCGCGCGCCCACGGCTTTACCGAATCGCTCCAGGCGTTCCGCCAGGGCCAGGTGGCGGTGATGTTCCAATGGGGCAGCGTCTACAAAGGCACCGCCGTCGATCCCGCGACCACGACCCTGAAACCCGAAGACGTCGGCATCCAGGTCATGCCGGTCGGCAGTGCCCATGCCGGCACCCATCGCGGCATCTGGAATGGCTCGGTGTCCAAGAAAAGCCCGAACCAGCAGGCAGCCTGGGCCTTGCTGCAATGGCTGAGCTCCAAACAGGGCGAGATCTGGCATTCCAGCGTTGTCGGCGCTTTCCCGGCGCGCAAATCGACCCTGGCGAGCAAGCCGGGCCCTGGCGCCGAATGGCTGGCACCGGTTTTCGCCACGTTACAGCAGTCGTACGAGGTTGCGGCCGCCGGCCGGATGTGGCGGCCACGTTCGGCCAAGTCCGACGCCGCCCAGCAAATCCTCGCCGATGAAACCGCGCGCGCCTTCAATGGCGACGTCAAGGTAGCCGAGGCGCTCGACAGTGCCGCCCGCAAGATCGAGCGGCTGCGCCTGTAGTGTGGGATCTCCGCACGATGGTCATCATCCCCTCAAACGAAGCCGTTTGAGGGGATGATGATCTAGCCATGGCCCGATCCCGCCGTGCATCCCGCGTAGCCGATCTGTGCGCGCGGTGGGGCTTCATGTCGCCGGCAGCTTTGCTGCTGTTCGCCACCTTGGCCTACCCGATCGCCTACACGGTCTATATCAGCTTCGGGGAGATCGATCTCGGGTCGTTCAGCGTCACCGACTGGGTGGGCTGGGACAATTACCTGACCGTGATTGAAGATGACCGTTTCTGGAGTTCGCTCTGGGTGACGGGCGTTTATCTGGTCTTCGCCATGCCGTTGCAGATGGTGCTCGGCTTCGGCATCGCCTTTCTGATCAATGCTAATTGGAAGGGCCGCAGCGCGGTGCGCGCGCTGTTCATCATCCCGATGGTGGTCGCCCCGGTGATCGCCGGTGGCATCTGGCGCATGTTGCTGGACCCGCTTTGGGGTGTGGCGAACTTCGTCATCGGCGCGTTCGGGTTCGCCCCGGTCGACTGGCTGGGCGACCCGACCTTCGCCATGGTGACAGTCGTCATGATCGACACCTGGCGCTGGACCCCGTTCGTGACGCTGATTGCCTCGGCGGCCCTGCTGTCCTTGCCGCGCGACCTGTTCGAGGCCGCCGCGATCGACGGCGCCGGCTGGTGGACAACCTTATGGCGCATCACCCTGCCGCTGCTGGTCCCGGTGATTGCGGCGACCTTCATCGTGCGCTGGCTTGGGGCGGTGAAGATGTTCGACATTGCCCTCGCCGCCACCCATGGCGGGCCCGGCCGGGCGACCAGCGTGGTCAACCTGTTCATCTACGAAGAAGCCTTCCGCTCGCTCAAATTCGCTGAATCGGCTGCGATGTCGATCATTGTGCTGGCGCTGACCATGGTGCTGACCGCAATTTTCCTGCGTGGCAGCCGGATGCTGGAGGATCGGCATTGATGGCGCTCACCCCCGCCGCCCGCCGCCGCAGGGCGGCCTTCCTGCGCCAGTTGCGGATCTGGGCCGGGGTCCTGGTGTGCGCAGCGTTCCTGGTGCCGATCCTGTGGATGGTGCTGACATCGCTGAAGCTGCAACGCGAGATTTTCACCACCCCGCCGACGCTGTTCTTCACCCCGACCTTGGAAACCTATTACAGCTACCTCGAACGAACCGACCTGCCGCGACGGATGATCAACACTGTCATCGTTGCCTGCGGGGCCGGGCTGGTATCGATCATCGCCGGGTCGATGGCTGGCTATGCGCTGGCCCGGGTGAAGCTAAAAGGGGCTGGCACCATCGGCGTGCTGATCCTGCTGTCGCGCGGGGTGCCGCCGATCGCGCTTGCCGTTCCGATGTTCCTGGTGGCGCGCAATCTCGGTCTGATCGACAAGCACATCACCCTGATCCTGGCCTACTGCACCTTCCTGATCCCTTATGTGATGTGGCTGATGCGCGGCTTCTTCAAGTCGCTGCCCGAGGAGTTGGAGGAAGCCGCCAAGCTCGACGGATGCAGCCGTTTCGGGGCGTTCTTTCGCATCATCGTGCCGATTTCACTGCCGGGCCTGCTGTCCACCCTGATTTTCAGCATCATCCTGGCGTGGGAGGAATTGCTGTTTGCCCTGGTGCTGACCAACCGCATCGCCACCACCGTGCCGGTGGTGATTTCCAACATTGTCGGCGATACGGTCAACGGCGCCAATTGGGGCGCATTGAGCGCGGTTGGCACGATGACGGTGATCCCGGTGATCATCTTCGCGCTGCTGGTGCAGAAATGGCTGATCCAAGGGCTTGCTGACGGCGCCACCAAGGGCTGACGCATGACCGCGCCGATCAGCGGTCATCATGCTCTATGCGACCTGAAAAGACCCGGGCGGGCTGATGTCATTCGGGTTTTTGATCGCTGAAACCGTATAGCCAGGGGTTTGCAGCAAGGGTGCGTCGATCACCTCGACAATGCGGGCGCGGTCGAAGCCGTTGAAGGCGGTGCGCAGGCAGAAGCCGTAAGCGCCCAATTGGCCAAGCTCGATCCAGTCGCCTTCCCCGATATCCGCAGGCAACCAGAACGGGCCGGCCATCGCGTCGGCGCTGTCGCAGGTCGGGCCGAAGAAGCTGAACGGCTGGAGATTTGCCTGGCTGAGGCCGCCGGGGCGCACCAGTCGCGCCGGAAAGCGGAAACCCAGCGCGCCGGCGTCCGACAGGCTGCCGAACACGCCGTCGTTCAGGTAAAGCCATTCGCCACGCCGCGCCTGGACCTGCACCACAACCGAGCCACCGGCTGCAACCAGCGCGCGGCCGGGCTCAGCCCACAGCTCGACAGTTTCCGGCAGGCCGAGCGCCGCGAAGCCCGCGTCAATTGCGGCGATGAACGCCCCCAAAGGCGGCGGGGTGATATCCGGATAGCTTACCGGAAAACCGCCGCCGATATCGACGATGTCTACCGCGACCGACGCTGCGCGGATCGCCGCGCCCGCCACCTGCATTGCCCGGCCATAAGCCAGCGGATCGAGGCATTGCGAGCCGACATGGAAGGATACCCCAAGCCGGACCGCCAGCGGACGTGCCGTGCGCAGCAACGCGGCCGCCGTTTCGGTATCGGCGCCGAACTTGCCTGACATATCGATCGCGGCGCCGCCGGCCGGCAAAGCGAGCCGCACGATGATGCCAAGATCGGTTGCATTGCCGGTTTCGACCAGAATCTTCGCCAGTTCATCAGCGGAATCGATCACGAAATCCCGCACCCCGGCGTCGAAATAGGCGGCACGGATCGCCGAGCGCGCCTTGATCGGGTGCATGAAATGGATCGCCGCGTCGGCAAACATGCTGCGCACCAGGGCAATTTCGTTCGCCGATGCGCAGTCGAAATGGCGAACGCCACCTTCCCACAATGCGCGCAGCACGCCGGGTTCGGGGTTGCACTTCACCGCGTACATAACGGTCCCCGGAAAATCGTCGGTAAATTGGCGCGCGGTCGTCGCCAGCACTGCCGGCCGCAGGCAATGCACCGGCACGTCCGGATGGTCGGCGGCGATCACCGCATCGACGCTGGTCGCGGCAACCGGTTCCACGGCGATCGAGCGGCGGAGTGGGGAAACGGCATTGCGGAAGCGGGTGACAGACATGGCAGCAATCCTCGGCGAACGAGCAACGCGGCGGCGCCATGGAAGGGCACACGCCGACAGAACAGGAACGAAATGGGTTCCGGCCGCACGCCAATAGCTGTGCGGTCAAACCCTAAGCGAGGATGCGCGGACTTCGCATCGCACGATGGCCAACATCAAACATACCCGATCCCTTAAGGACACCAGCCCATCTGGCTGGCTCGACCGAAAAGGACGCGTTACGTCGTTGCTGTGGCCCCCTCGGGGGCCTCTCGGCCAGAACTGGCCTGCGGCACGTGCGATTGCGTCTTTAGCACCGGCTGACAAATCAGCGCGGACCGGCGGTATACGGCCACTCACCCCGCAGCGGAAATGCGGATTCACGACCCGTGCTGCGTTGTGGGCGCATGGGTTGGCAGGCTGAAAATCTCCGCCCGCTTCTACAGGCCCGGCGCCGGAACATGATCATGCTCCAGCAACGCGAGATACTCCCAAACCACGGTCGCCGCGGCGAGCGCGGTAATCTCTGCCACGTCGTACGCTGGCGCCACCTCGACCACATCCATCCCGACGAAATCCACCCCGATCAGCCGCCGCAAAATCGCCTGCGCCTGCCACGATGCCAATCCACCGATTTCCGGTGTGCCGGTACCAGGCGCGGCGGACGGATCGAGCACGTCGATATCGAAGCTGAGATAGGTCGGGTCTGTCCCGACGATCTTGCGCACCCGACGGGCGATTTCGATCGGCCCCGACAGATGAACCTCCTCGGCTGGAATGATCGTGACGCCCTGGTTCCGGGTCCAGTCCCACACCGCGCGCTGCACCGGCGACCGGATGCCGATCTGCACCATCCGCGCCGGGTCGATCAGGCCTTCGTTGATGGCATGAAAGAACACCGAGCCATGGCCAAAACGCTGGCCAAAATTATCCGGCCACGTATCGACATGCGCATCGAAATGCACCAGCCCGATTGGCATCCCCAACCGCCGATGCAGCGCGCGTAGCAACGGCAGGGTAATGCCGTGTTCGCCGCCCAGCGCCAGCAAGTGACCAATGCCGGCCGCCTGGTCTTCGATCAGCTTCAGGCTTTGTGGAATATCGCCAAGCGCAATGGCGAAATCGCCAATATCAGACACCGATTTTGCCGCCGGCTCCACCCAGAAATGCGGATGGTCGCCATCGACCAGCATCCGGCTCGCCTGGCGGATGGCACGCGGTGCGTCGCGGGTCCCGGCGCGGTTGGTGGTGCCGAGATCGAGCGGGATACCGGCGATGCTGTAATCCGCCTCGGCATCGGTTGGCGACAACCCGAAAAAACCGGGCCCGGTGGCGAAAGTAGGAACCCCGGCCATCGGATCAGCGCCCCTCGAAGCTGGGTTTGCGTTTTTCGACAAAGGCCCGCACGCCTTCCCGGCCATCGGCGGTTGCCACCATCGCAACGATCATGCGGGTTTCCAGTTCCATCTGGCTTTCCAGGCTTTCGGTCGCCGCTGAATTGAGCATACGTTTGATGCCGCCATGGGCCTCCGTCGGGCCATCGGCGAGCTGGCGCGCCAGCGCACCCGCTTCGGCCATCAAATCGGCGCCCGGCACGACGCGATTGACCAAGCCCCAGTCGAGCGCTTCAGCCGCCGTCAGATTGCGGTTGGTCATGTACATTTCCATCGCCCGCCGTCGGCCGATCAGATGTGACAGGAAGAAGGTGGAACTGCCATCGGGCGTCAGCCCGATGCGGGTATAAGCGCTGGTGAAGCGGGCATGGTCGGCGGCAATCGCCAGGTCGCAGAACGCCATGATCGACAGGCCGGCGCCGGCCGCCACCCCATTAACCGCGGCGATCACCGGCGCGCGCATCCAGGTGAAGCGCGAGATCGCCATGTGCAAATTCGTGGTCATGTCCTGAACCAGCCGCTGTACTTTGTCACCGGCACCGACAAACCCCGCCACATCACCGCCAGCACAGAACGCCTTTTCGCCGGCGCCGGTCAGCACCACGCAGCGCACCGCCGGATCGGTCGAGCAGATATTGGCAACGTCGAGCAGTTCGATCGACATTTGCAGATCGAGCGCATTGAAGCTCGCCGGCCGGGTCATGGTGATCGTGGCGATGCCATCGCGGATTTCAAACGTAAGGGCCTTGTGGTCCATGGTGCCTATCCTTTTGCCGCGATGATGGCCTGCTCGACGTCAGCCAGCCGGTCCTTGCCGAAATATATGTCGCCATTGGTATAAAATGTCGGGCTGCCAAATGTGCCGCGATCCACCGATGCCTCAGTGTTCTCCATCAAGCGGTCCTTCACCGTCTGGTCCTGGGTGCGCGCCAGGATTGCGGCGCCATCGAAGCCGGCTGCATCCAACGCCGCCCTCGTCACTGCGGGATCGTCGAGTTTCTTTGGCGTTTTCCACATCAAATCGAAGACCGCATCGACATAACGATCCAGGATGCCGTCCAGCTCGGCCGCCACCGCACCGCGCATGATGGTTATGGTGTTGACCGGGAAATGCGGATTTCGTTCGAACGGAATGCCGTGCCGGGCAATGAACCGCCTCATTTCCAGCGACTGATATTCGTTCTTGTTGCGTACGCCCTGGAACTGCACCATCGGGGACGCATTGTTGGTCGCCTTAAAGACGCCGCCGAGTAGCACCGGGACATAGTCGAACGTCACACCGGTTCGTGCGGTAATTCCGGGGAGCATCTTATGTGCGAGATAGGCGTTGGGACTTCCGAAATCAAAATGAAATTCCGCGCAGACAGCCATGGCTCTCTCTCCTTTATAATCTAATTCACCAGCTTTCCGACCATGGCCGCAAATCCATCTCCTGCGTCCAGGCGGTGCGCTTTTGGCAATGCAGGCCCCAATAGGCCTCGGCAATATCATCGGGGTTCAGAATACCGTCCTGATCCTTGGTGGCATATTTCTGCGGTGCCACGGTGCGGATGAAATCGGTGTCGATCGCGCCGTCGATCACCACATGGGCGACGTGGATGCCGAGCGGGCCAAGTTCGCGCGCGCAACTTTGCGCCACTGCGCGCAGCCCGGCCTTGCCGGCGGCAAACGCCGCATAGCCCTTGCTGCCGCGCAGGCTTGCGGTTGCCCCGGTGAACAGCATCGTGCCCTGGCCGCGTGGAACCATCACCCGCGCCGCTTCCCGCCCGGCCAGGAACCCGGCGAGGCAACACATCTCCCACACCTTGGAAAACACCCGCGTGGTCGTGTCGCGGATCGGGAAGCGAACATTGCCGCCGATGTTGAACACCATCACCCCGATCGGGCCGATATCGCGCTCGATCTCGTCGATCAGCGCCACCATTGCTTCCTCCCGCCGGGCATCGCTGGCAAAGCCGCGCGCCTGGCCGCCATCGGCGATGATGCGCTCGACGAGTGGCTGCAATTTGTCTGCGCTGCGGCGGGTCACACAAGCAAAATAGCCCTCGCGCGCAAAGCGCCGGGCAATTGCGCCCCCGGTTGCATCGCCAGCACCAATAACGAGCGCAACTTTTTGCTGCATCATGTCATTCTCCACCCGCATGTTGCGGCTGCACGGACGCTAGCACATCTCGCGCGCGCGAAAACACGTTTCCATCATACCTCGATCAGGATTCGGATCGAAGGCGGTGTACCGGGTCGCCTGTAGCCAAAAGCGGCTGGCTTGGGCATCCTACCAATCTAATCGGCAGGAGTTCGGGGCATGTCCACCACCTATCAAGTCGGCGATGTCACCATCCACCGCATTGTCGAGGATGAGTCTCCGTTCGAGGAGGCGACGCGCTTCCTGCCCAACCTCACCGCCCAGCAATTGGCGGAAAGCCGGTCCTGGATGGCGCCCACAGCGCTCGACCCGGCCACCGACAAGCTGATCTTCTGTTTTCAGTCCTATCTGGTGGTGACCCCGCACCATAAAATTCTGATCGATACCTGCGTCGGCAACGACAAGGAACGGCCGGGGCGCGGCAACTGGCACCAGAATAAAAGCACGCGCTACATGGACGCACTGGGTGCGGCAGGCTTCGGGGTGAACGACATCGACGCGGTCATGTGCACTCATCTGCATGTCGATCATGTCGGCTGGAACACCAAACTCCAGAACGGCCAATGGGTGCCGACCTTCCCTAATGCGCGCTATCTGTTTTCCGACCGGGAGCTGGAATACTGGACCGCGCGCAATGCGGAAAACCCGATCGGCCCCATGGTGGACAGCGTATTGCCGATTGTTGCCGCCGGACGCGCCGATCTGGTGCGGTCGGATGCCGCTTTTGGTGACCATATCCGCCTGCAACCCACCCCCGGCCATACCATCGACCATTTCGCCGTCCAGATCGGCCGTGGCACCCACACCGATGCGGTAGTGACCGGGGACCTGATCCACTCGCCCCTCCAGGCGCGCTACCCCGAATTGCAGATGCGGGTCGATTTCGATCCGGCGCAGGCTGTCGTCAGCCGCCGCGCCTTTCTCGAACAATATTGCGACACCGCCACCTTGTGCTGCATGGCGCATTTCCCGTCGCCTTCGGTCAGCCGCGTGAAGCGTTGGGGAGACGGCTTCCGCTGCGATCCGGTGGGATGAACATCGGCGAAACCCTTAACGCCGCGCTCGCCGCCCACCGCGCCAACCGGCTTGCGGATGCCAAATCCGGCTACGACGCGGTGCTGAGCCTCGCACCCGACAACCCCGACGCGCTGTATCTGCGCGGGATGATCCACCTGGTCGAAGGCGAGCTCGATCTCGGGGAGGCGCTTACCAAGCGCGCCATTGCCGCCAAGCCGGAATTTCCCGAGGCGCTGGGCAATCTTGGGCGCATCGCGGTCGCACGCGGCAATCCCGACGCGGCCATCCAGATATGGCAGAAGGCGCTGCGTCTGAAACCGGATGAGGTCGAAATCCGCCTGGAACTCGGCCGCCACCTGATCGCGGCCAGGCGCTATGCCGATGCGGTCGCCAATCAGGTGGTCGCGCTGCTGCGAACCCCAGAGGATGCCGCGGCGCTGCTGGTGCTGGGCAACGCGCTGCAAGGCCAGGGCCAGACCGATGCGGCAATCGCCATCTATCGGCGCGGCGTGGAATTGCGCCCCGATAATGCCGACCATCAGCATAATCTCGGCGTGTCGCTGTTCGAACGCCGGGAGGTCGCCGCCGCGATCGCGCAGTATCAGACGGCGCTCGCGATCCGGCCCACCGATCCCGACATCCTCAACAGCTACGGCGTCGCCCAGCGTGCGACCGGGGCGCTTGATGCTGCGATCGTGAGCTACCGCGCGGCGCTGGCGGTGGCCCCCGCCCATGCCCAGGCCCTGAATAACCTCGGCGTCGTCTATACCGAACAGCGCCGCCTGGATGAAGCAGCGTCGTGCTATCGCCACGCAATCGCCGCCGATGCGACTGCTGCCGACCCCCATTACAATCTGGCGCTGACGCTTCTTCTGGATGGGCACTACCAGGATGGCTGGGCCGAAATGGAATGGCGTTGGCAGACCGCCGCATTTCGCAAGCAGGCCCAGCATTTTTCCGTGCCATCTTGGACAGGCGACGATGCCGATGGCGGCACGGTGCTGCTGCATGATGAACAGGGCCTGGGCGATACCATTCAGTTTTGCCGCTTTGCCGCCGCCGCCGCCCAACGCGCCCGGGTGATCTTACAGGTGCAGCGCCCGTTGCTGCGGCTGCTTACGGGCCTCCCCGGCCCGGCAATCATTGTTGCGCGGGGCGATAAACTGCCTGCATTCAGCCGCCATCTGCCGTTGATGAGCCTGCCGCATATTCTCGGCACCACGGCCGAGACAATCCCGGATGCGGCGGGCTACCTCCGCGCGCCCGCCGATCGGGTCGCATACTGGCGGGCGCGGGTTGCTGACTTGCCCGGCCTGCGTGTCGGCCTGGTCTGGGCCGGCAATCCACGGCTGGGTGGGACATCCTACGATCATGCCGATTCGCGCCGGTCGATCCACCTGGAGCAACTGCGTCCACTGGTGATGCCTGGCGTGGCGCTGGTGTCGCTGCAAAAGGGTGCCGGCGCCAGGCAGGTCAGGGATTTTCCAATAACGGATTGGTCACGCGAGTTTGACGATATGGCGGAGACTGCGGCGTTGATTTTGGCGCTTGACTTGGTGATCAGCGTTGATACCTCGGTCGCCCATCTCGCCGGTGCATTGGGCGCTCAGGTGTGGCTATTGAATCGCTTCGACTGCGACTGGCGTTGGTTGGTCGCTGGACAAACTTCGGTTTGGTATCAAACCCTCCGGCAGTTCCGCCAGCCGGTAGCAGGGAATTGGGCGACGCCGATTGCCGAGCTGAAGGAGGCCCTCCAGATGGGCGCGGCGGGCAACATAACTTCACTTAAACGAAGAACGCAATGAAAAGTCGAGACGTTTTATTTTTTTTTACGATCACAGTTGCGTGAATTTCCTGATTCACAGCTTACACCGATCGACCATATCTGCCTAAGTTGCCCCTGCGGAAACGTTGGCCGCGAAGGGAGCGTCGTGATGCAGACATTGATTGTCACTGAGAACGCGGCCCTGTTTGGGGTATTGGCACGGGCCGTTGAACCGGTCTGCACCAAGTCGAGATCGAGTGTCTTTTCGGACCAGGTCAGTGAAGCTGATTGCGTGGCGATGCTGGCGTTGTTGAAAAAAGGCTGGTCTTGTAGTGCAATCGCAGTCGAGCAAGGCGTGCCGGTACCGATTGTGAAGGCGCGATTAATGCAACTTTACCGCCAAACCGGACGCCACAAGCAACCGAACCGGCGTTGAAACCCCGGCATCGAGCTTTCAACACGATTGCTGCACAACCGTTGGATGAAGAATACGGTTGGAAGACTTCCCGAAAACAAGCGATCAAGATAATTACAATCCAAGATTTCTTGAAAATGCATGATATATAATATTAATAAAAAGTCAGAAATTTCGATAAACTAATCTGTGTTCAATAATATTTTTTTTGATCAACTGGCAAGGCAAGTGCAGGTTGATATGAATTGGAGGATTTTGTGGGCACTTTTGTTATTCAGACCGATGATGCATTATTCTCCAAACTGATGACCCATCTGCCGGCTGAGTTATGTGTGACGCCAAACCCGCCACGCAAGTTACGCGCCGATGATGCGGCCCTGGTGTTTTCAATGCTCCGCGAAGGGCGTTCTTGCCGGGAGATCGCAGTCAGCATTGGCGTCAACTTGCAGGCGGTGAAGTCCGGGCTGGCCCAGCTTTATCGTGAAACAGGGGGTCGCCGTGGCGAACCCTCCGCTCATGGGAGCGCCTATTCCGGCCCTGACCGTCGCGGCGCTGCGGCCTAATCCGCCCGAAGATACTCAGCCAGCACCGCGTCCGCCGGCCCATCCGCCCGCACCCGGCCCTGATCGAGCCAGATCACCCTTGTGCACCAATCGCGCACCACCTCGGGCAGATGGCTGGACAGCACCAGGATTTCGGCACCACGCACCAGATCTTCGAGCCGCGCCCGTGCTTTGTCGAGAAAATTAGAATCGCCAGCCAGTAGCCATTCATCCATCAGCAGCACTTGCGGCTTGATGGCGGTCGCCAGCCCGAAGCCAAGCCGGACGAGCATGCCGGAACTGTAAACCCGCACCGGAAGATCAAGAAAATCGTCCAACTCGGCGAACGCGGCGACATCATCGGCCAGACGCCCGATCGCTGCCCGGTCCAAACGGTTATACTGGCCGCGCAGAATGATGTTCTCCCGCCCGGTCAGGTCGAGGTTCATCCCGAGATTGGGGTCGAGCAGCGCATTGATGCTGCCCACAACGCGCAATGAACCCGCGACCGGCTCATAAATCCCAGCCAACGCCCGCAGCAAAGTGGTTTTGCCTGCGCCGTTACGCCCGACCAGGCCGAGCCGGTCGCCCGACGCCAGGGAAAAACTGACATCGCGCACCGCCTTAACCACAACCCGATGTTTGGCATCCGCCCCCATTCGGCCCGAAACCGAGGCGACGAGCCTTTTCTTCAGGCTGCGCGCATTGCCGTGATAAAGTGGGAAATCGATGCTGACGCCGGAAAGCGCGATGCTTGCACCCATCGATCTAAACCCAGAATGCGATGCGGCCGCGTACCCGGACAAACAGCGTCCAGGCGGCGAGACATAGCACGGCGGAAAAGCAAACCGCCGAAACATAGCTGTCCCAGCGCGGCACCTCGCCCATCAGCGGGGCGCGCAGCACGTCGAGCACGGTGAAAAACGGATTGAACGCCAGGAGCCATTGCTGCCCGCCGAGCAATTCGGGACGAAAAATCACCGCGCTCACCATGAACGCCATTTGCAGCACAGATGTCGCGATCGGCGGGATGTCGCGGAAGCGGGCACATAAGGCGCCAAGCAAAATGGCGACCGCCAGCGCATCGGCCAGCCACAGCACCATCGCCGGCAAAGCCAGCACCGCCACCGGTCCCGGCCAGCGCCACAGCACCAGATCAACCGCAATTACCACGACAATGTTATGGGCCAGCACGAACACATTGCGCAGCACGATACGCGCGGCATACAGCGAATACGGCATCCGCATGGTGCGGATCATCCCCTCAGCCAGCGTGTAACCATGGCAGCTATCGGTCACCAGAACCGACAGGAAGTTCCACAGCACCAGCGACAATGCGAGGTAAGGCACATAGTCACGCGCGGGAATGTGCAGAATGGACGAATATATGGCGCCCATCGCGGCAACCATCAGCCCGGTCGACAGCGTCAGCCAGAGCGGTCCGAGCATCGAACCACGATAACGCAGCCGAATATCGAGCCACGCCAACGTCCAGCATAATCGCCATAGACTGGCCGTTTCCACAACATCAACGATCGCCAGACGTTGCCGGCTGGCATGGGACTGGTCAGCGTTGAACGCGAGGACAAGCCGGGCCCCATCATCTGTCACATGCGCCTTGGTCATTGGCGCGGGTACAACCAATGGCTAGCCGGCAATCCGGCCGATGCGGGTCCGTGCGCCGCGGGTCATGATGATCCGATCACCGGCACGGAGATTTTCTTCATTGGTCTGTACCACCGAGACGGTCTGGCCATTGTCTTCGCGAATGATGAACTCGACCGCCTGGCCCTGGCTTACCCCACTTTCGATGGCGCTGCCGGCAACACCACCAATGACCGCGCCGCCGATCGCCCCCAGCAGATTGCTGCGTGCCCCGCCGCCGATGAAACTGCCGGCAATCCCGCCGGCCGCGGCACCAGCCAGCGTGCCAACGCCGGGGCCACTATTGTTCTGCACGGTGACCGCGCGCATCGCCACGATCACCCCGTAACTGACCTGGGCGGTCCTGCCGATATCGGCGCCGCTATAGGTACTGTTGGTATTGACTGGCGCGCAGGCGGCCATGCCCAATACCGCAGCCAAAGCCAGGACCGGGGAAAAGCGTGCGGTCTGGCTGCAAAAGTGACGGATCATGACGGATGAACTCCTGCTGTCTCGATAATACCTTTCAACTTAGCACATCGAAACTTTGTTGCCATTAATTTGCCTCATCATGAGGGTGAAATTGTCGTTAGCTTGATCCACCTCAAGGCTTGGGCTAAGGACTTAGGGGTAGAACCTGAGTCCGCGATAGAGCGACCACCCCTAGGTGGCGCGTATCTATGTGTTGCCATCTGGGAGGCATTTGCCGCGATGACTGCTTCGACCGTCCGTCTGCTGGGATGCTTTGCACTGCTGGCGTTGCTCGGCGCGTGCTCGCAGACCAAGACCGCTGGCATTTCCCCGTATTATGCGCCGCCGCAGCGCGACTATAAGGCGCCAGGCCCAACCTCCGATCCGTGGGGGCCCTATATCATTGAGGCCGCACAGAAATATGACGTGCCCGAACGCTGGGTGCGCGAAGTGATGAAGGCGGAATCTGGTGGCCGGCTGTATGAAAACGGTCAGTTGATCACATCGGCTCCGGGTGCGATGGGGCTGATGCAGGTTATGCCCGGAACCTATGCGGAGCTGCGGGCGCGTTATAATCTTGGCGATGATCCCTATGAACCGCATGACAACATCATGGCGGGAACTGCCTATCTACGTGAAATGTTTGATGTTTATGGCGCGCCGGGATTCCTTGCAGCCTATAATGCCGGCCCCGGGCGGCTTGAAGACTATATCGTCCGCAATAAGGAGTTGCCGCTCGAAACCCGGCGCTATGTTGCGAAGATCGGCCCGAATATCGTTGGCCACACGCCGCTGAGGCCGTCGGGCGCGACCCAGTTTGCAATGTATCAACTGCCGATCAACATCCCCGCCGGGCCGCGCTACCCCGGTCGTGGCCAGTCGGGCCCGGTGTTACTGGCTGACAATAAACGCAGCCCTGGCGGCTATCAACGCGGCACTGTGCAAGTGGCGACCCTCGCCGATCCGGCGGTGGCGGCACCGCCGCCGGCCCGCACGGCTTTGTCCGTCCAACCGCAAGCGACCAAGCCGAGCGGGTTTAACCTGATCACCCCGGCGGTTGCCGATACGCTGTCGGCCCGCCAGCAGGCGACATCTGGCATGGCATGGGCAATCCAGGTTGGCGCCTATGCCAATGAAGGCCTCGCCCGTGCCGCCGCCGAAAGTGCGCGCGGCAGTGCGAAGGATCTGCTCGGCAACGCCCGTTCGGTGATCGGAACCGTGCAGCAGGCCAAGGGCACGCTGTATCGCGCAAGGCTTGCCGGGCTGACGCGGGATACCGCGATGCAGGCCTGTTCGCGGCTGGCAAAGTCGCATAATGCATGCATTGTGCTCTCCCCGGAATCGCAGAGCTAGCGGGGACGCGAGCGTCTTCTTTTTGTGAACAAAAAGAAGCAAAAAACGTCTTATAACGGGTTGCCGTTGGCTCGGGACCTCACTGCGGCCCCATAAGTAGGGACGTTTTTTTGCTTCTTTGTTTTCAAACAAAGAAGACCTTCCCCTAAATCTTCTTTCTAACTCTAGGACCTAAAATGACAGGCATGGTTGCAGGCAAAGTCGTCGTCGTAACAGGCGCCGGTGGCGGCATCGGGCGCGAAATCGCCATCATGCTCGCCAATGAAGGTGCCAAGGTGGTGATCAACGACCTCGGCGTGTCGGTCACCGGCGAGGGCGGATCGGCGACACCAGCCGAACAGACCAAGGCGATCATCAACCAGCGCGGCGGTGAAGCCGCGATCAGCACCGAAAGCGTGGCAGGCTGGAATTCCGCACGCCACATCATTCAATGCGCGCTGGATAATTTCGGCCGCATCGATGGCGTGGTGAACAATGCCGGTATTCTGCGCGACGTGATTTTTCACAAGATGACCGATGACGATTGGACGTCGGTCATCAACGTGCATCTGTCGGGCAGCTTCTATGTCTCGCGGGCCGCTGCCGAGCATTTCCGCAAGCAGGAAAGCGGCAGCTTCGTCCATATGTCGAGCACGTCGGGCCTGATCGGCAATTTCGGTCAGGCGAACTACTCGGCGGCCAAACTCGGCATTACCGCCTTGTCGAAATCGATTGCCTTGGACATGCAGCGCTACAATGTGCGCAGCAACTGCATCGCCCCCTTCGCCTGGAGCCGGATGACCGGCGCGATCCCCGCCAACACCCCGGAACAAAAGGCGCGCGTCGCCAAGATCCAGCAGATGACACCGGATAAGAACGCCCCGATGGCAGTGTTCCTGCAATCGGACCGCGCCAAGGATGTTTCCGGCCAGGTTTTCGCCTGCCGGAATAATGAGATTTTTCTGATGTCGTCGCCGCGCCCGATCCGCAGCGTCCATCGCGACAATGGCTGGACGCCGACCACGGTTGCCGATCACGCGATCCCGACCTTGCAGGCGTCGTTCATGCCGCTTGATCGCAGCGGCGAAGTCTTTACCTGGGACCCGATCTGATTTCCGCGTTGTCCCAGGCGCTTTTCGCGCCGCGGCGGATTGCCCTGATCGGGGCTTCCACCGACCCGACCCGGTTGACCGCGCGGGCGCAGGTTTATCTGCGCCGGCACGGGTTTGGTGGATCGGTGTTCCCGGTCAATCCGCGTGCGACCGAAGTCCTGGGCGAGCAAGCCTACGCAAGCCTTGCCGACGTGCCAGGCCAGATCGATTTCGCCTATGTGCTGGTAAACACAGGCCAGGTCGAGCAGGCGATCGAGGATTGCGCCGCGCGGAACATTCCGGTGGCTTGCGTGCTGGCCGATGGCTTCGCGGAAACCGGTCCTGAAGGTGTGGCCTTGCAGGCGCGCATTCTGGCGGCGGCAAAAGCGGGTGGGGTGCGGTTGCTTGGTCCCAATTCGATGGGCGTGATCAACGTCCCCGCGAAAATGGCATGCAGCGTCAATGCAGCACTTGAAGCCGAAACGCTGGTTCCCGGCCGCTGGTCGCTGGTGTCGCATTCCGGCAGCGTGATGGGCACCTTGCTCTCGCGCGCAGCGTCCCGCGGCTTTGGCTTTGCCAAGGTGATCGGCACCGGCAACGAAGCCGATCTGTCTGCCGGCGAAATCGCCAACATGCTGGTCGACGATCCCGATACCGACGCGATTCTGCTGTTCCTCGAAACCATTCGCAATCCGGACCTGTACGAAGAAGCCGCCCGGCGCGCCCACGCCGCCGGCAAGCCAATCATTGCCTATAAACTCGGCCGTTCGGACGAAGGTGCGGCGCTCGCCACCACCCATACCGGGGCGATGGCAGGGTCGGACGCGGCGGCCGACGCGTTCTTGCGCGCCATCGGCATTGTCCGTGTCGACATGCTGGAAACCCTGCTGGAGGTGCCACCCCTGCTGATCGGCGCGCGCCCGATTGCAAGCCCACGCCGTGCGGTGCGGGTTGTCACCACCACCGGCGGTGGTGGGGCGATGGTGGTGGACCGGCTTGGCACGCTCGGGATTGCCACCGCCGCGATGGTCGATACAACTTTGGCTGGCGCGCGGAAGGATACCGTCGTGGCCGAGCTCGACCGCGCCCGCGCTGCCGATGATGCGGATGTGACGCTCGCGGTGATCGGATCATCGGCACAGTTCAAGCCGCAGGACGCGCTGGCCGGGGTCATTGCGTCGACCGGACCACGTCCGATCGCGGCCTTTTTGTTGCCGGAAGCGCCTGCCTCGCTCCGCCTGCTGGCCGAGGCCGGGATTGCAGGCTTCCGCACCCCGGAAGTCTGTGCGGACGCGGTGCGCTGCCTGCTGGAGTGGCAAGTGCCGCGCGGGATTGTTGCAACCCGTGATCTGTCGGCGGTGCGGGCTTTGCTGCCCGCTCCAGATGAGCAGGCTGCCCGAACCGTGTTCGCAGCGCTCGGGCTGGCCAATCACGCCGTCGCCGTCGATCCGGCATCACCGCCAGTGCTGGATTATCCGGTGGCGTTGAAAGCGGTTTCGACCAGCATCGCTCACAAGACCGAAGCTGGTGCGGTCGCGCTCAACATCGCCAACGCGACCGAGTTGCAAGCCGCCTGCGCGGATATGACCGCGCGGCTCGGCACGCAGATTTCCGGCTTCATCGCCCAACCCATGGTCAAAGGTGTGGGGGAAGCCATCCTCGGCTACCGGCGCGATCCGCTGGTTGGTCCGGTGATCGCGCTCGGTGCTGGTGGCGTGCTCGCCGAAATCTATCGCGACATGGTGCTGCAGGTGGCACCCGTTGATCTGGCTGGCGCGCACGCGATGATTGCCGGCGTCAAAGGCCTCGCCCCCGCGCGCGGCTATCGCGGCTTGCCGAAAGGCGACCTCGACGCGTTGGCCGCCGCCATCGTTGCGGTATCGCAGCTGGCGGCCTTGCCAGAAGTGTCGGAAGCCGAGATCAACCCGTTGATCATCCTGCGCGATGGCGTGGTGATGGTCGATGCGTTGATTGTGCTGTCAAACGTTGGCGAGCACGGCTGAACATATCCGATCCACATCGGCATCCGTCAGGTCCGGATGGATTGGCAGCGCCATGATCCGCGTCGCCAGATCCTCTGACACTGGCAGCGCGGCGCCATCATGGGCCTGCGCATAGGCGGGCTGCTGATGCAATGATTTCGGGTAGTAGATCGCGCTCGGCACCCCGGCGGCCTTTAACCCGTCCTGCATCCGCGTCCGCGCCGCGCCATCCGGCAACAGGATCGCGTAAATCGCCCAGGCGCTTTCGCTGTCGGCCACCCGCGCCGGGATGGTCACCGCGTTGCCGAGGCGCTGGTCGTAGATCCGGGCAATACGTTCCCGAATGCGCAATTCCGCCTCGAAGACTTCAAGCTTGCACAGCAGCACCGCCGCCTGCAGCGTATCGAGCCGGCCATTCATCCCGGTGCGATGCACCTCGTAACGCGTGGTGCCCTCGCCATGCGATCGAAGGCTGCGGAACAACGCCGCGCGGTCATCGCTTTCGGTGAACAACGCCCCGCCATCGCCATAGCCGCCGAGCGGTTTGGAAGGGAAAAAGCTCACCGATGTGGTTTCGGCGGCAGTGCCCAGTCGCCGCCCGTGCAGGCTGGCACCAAAGCTTTGCGCGCAATCATCCAACGTCGCCAAACCTTCCCGCGCGGCAATCGCCGCCAGGGCAGGCCAGTCCGCTGGTTGTCCGAACAGATCAACGCCGATCAGCATCCGTGGCGTGAGCTTGCCGGCCGCCCGAATTGCGGCAATCCGTGCCGCCAGATGATCGGGATCGATCTGGAACGTGCGCGGATCAACATCGACGAAAACCGGGGTTGCACCCAGTACCAGCGGCACCTCGGCGGTGGCAGTGTAGGTGAAGGCCGGCAGGAACACCGCGTCCCCCGGGCCGATATTTTCCGCCATCATCGCGATCTGCAACGCATCGGTGCCGTTGCTGACGCCGATGCAATGCTTGGCGCCACAGAACGCGGCGAGCTTGGCTTCGAGTTCGGCAACCTCGGGTCCCATGATGAACTGGCAATGGGCCAGCACCGCATCGAGCCGGCGTCGCAGCGGCTCGGCGATACGTGCCTGTTGCGCTTTCAGATCAAGGAACGGGATCGGGATCTGGGTCATATTGAGCCTCTCAAGCCCTGCTCGGCATGGGCAAATTCGGGCACCATCAGTGCCAGTTGGGCCAGGGCCACGCGGCGATTGCCGGCGCGGCAGGCGGTTTCGATTGCAAACATCGCATGTCCGATGACCTTGGCGTCGCCGGTGCGGGGCCGGGCCATCAGCAGTCCGGCGAATTCGGTCGTCATCAGGGGTTCGCGGCCGTGAAACAATTCCTCGAACAGCTTTTCGCCCGGCCGCAGGCCAGTGAAGCGAATTTCGATATCTTCGTCGGGTCGCAAGCCGGCAAGCCGGATCATCTGGCGGGCGAGGTCGACGATTTTCACCGGCGCGCCCATGTCGAGCACGAATATCCCACCGTCGCGGTTCTGCTCGGAAGGGCCCAGCCCGGAAACCGTCGCCTGCAACACCAGGCCCACCGCCTCGCGCGCCGTCATAAAATAGCGCTGCATGTCGGGATGGGTGACCGTCAGCGGCCCGCCACGCGCCAATTGGCGTTCGAACACCGGGACCACGCTGCCGGTGCTGCCGAGCACATTGCCGAAACGGACGGTTACGCAGCGCATCCCAGTCACAGTTCGGCGACCGAGAATATCCAGCGCCTGGCAATAGATTTCGGCCAGACGCTTGGATGCGCCCATCACACTGGTTGGGTTCACTGCCTTGTCGGTTGAAATCAGCACCATCGCCATCACACCCGCCGCGCGCGCCGCATCGGCGACGATTGCGGTACCGCAGGCATTGGTCAGCATGCCTTCCATCGGGTCGGCCTCGACGAGCGGGACATGCTTCAGGGCCGGGGCATGAAACACCAATTCGGGGCGGTAGCGGTTGAAAGTCGCGGCAATTCGGGTCGCATCGCGAATATCGGCAATCACCACTACGCGCTTGATGTCGGGCGCACGCTCGGCCAACGCGGCATCGATCTGCCAGAGCGCGTATTCGCTCTGATCGAGAAGCACGATTTCAGCGGGCCCAAGGGTTGCCAACAGGCGCGCCAGTTCGGACCCGATCGTCCCGCCGGCGCCGGTTACCAGCACGCGCTTGCCTTGCAGAAGCTGCGCCATGGCGTCGCGGTTGAGGGTGTTTTGGGGGCGATTGAGCAAATCCTCAATCGCCAGGGGGCGTGGCGCCACTGGCCTGGCCGCATGATGGGGCAGTGCCGGCGTTTTCATCAGCGCCGCAGTTCCGCTGGCAATCGCGCCACGCAGAGCCGCGATTACCCTGATCCGTAAATCCGCCCACCGCAATGCCATCGTCGCGCTATAGCCGAAAGCCGGACGTGGGGCAAAATCGTCAGACAATTTGCCCGGTCACAATGACATTGGAACTGATGGCGATATCGCCTCGTGCCTTGAAGCGCGCATGGGCTGCAGCCGTTGCCGGATTGGGATTGGGCGTCCAGAAGCGCGAGGCATCCCAGGCTGCGAGATCGCTATACCAGGTCATCAGCCACATATCGGCAAGACCCGCCCCGGCCGGCGTCCGACTGCGCCACATGCCGATGGGCCGCCCGGCACGCCCCGGTCCACCAGACCGCGCGCCACGGCGGCACTCTGTCGCGGCGGGCAGGCCAGCAGGCGATAATCATAAACCGACATCGTTGCAGCCTTATTGATTGGTGGCGAACGGATCGGCGACCCTTGGCCAATAGGGCGTCGTGCGCTTGGTGAAGGCAATCGCCGCGTAATCGGGCGCAATGGCGCCGGCGGTCGCCACGTAGCGGACATCGCGCGCGATCGGGGCAAAGCCGGCGTAGAAATGCTGGGTCGATTTCACCACAATGATCCGCTTATCGGTCAGCGTGCAGCCCAGCCCGGTGAAGGCGTCCTGATGGAACACCTGCCCGCGATCGGTAATCAGAATGATATCGATGCCGCCTGCCCGGACCCAGGCCGACGGCCCGAAAAACGCCCGCCCGCCACCCAGCCCACCTTGGGAGTGGTTGTCGGCAAGCCCCATCACGGTGATCCGCAAATCCACCGGCGCGCCGGACGCGACGCCACATTTGCCGCCAATGCGCAGATCGAAGCTCGCGCCCAACCCGGCTTCCATGCAGAAGCTCACCGCGATCGGGTCCCAGAAACAGCCGATCACCGCGCCTTGGGCGTCGCGTGCGACCAGGCGTTGCAGAGTTTCGGTGTTGTCAGACGGCGCGCCACCGCCGGCATTGTCGGCAACTTCGGCCAGCACGATCGGCTTGCCCTCGCCCGCCATGTCGAGCGCTTCGTCGATGGTGTCATGCCGGGGGGATGCCGCATCGCGCATCGCCCAGATTTCCGCGCCGAGTTGGTCGGCCAGCGCCTGGGCCTTGGCCATGTCGCCATCGGCCACCACCACGATCTTGGCGCCGACATCGGCGACGTCGCCCCACGGGAAACCGTGCCCGAAGGACACCGATAATATTCCGTCATGGCCTTCGAGCGCCTGCATCCGGGCGACGAAACTTTTCACCGGCTCCACCGGGGTGCGCCACATCGAAATGCTGCGGCAGTCGTGATAGGCGATCACCGGCTTGACCGTGCCGATCCGCGCTGCGAGGCACACCGCGTAAAGTTCCGCCGCACGGGCGTCGATATCGGTGTGTGGATATTCCTTGTAGGTGATGATGACGTTGGCGGAGCGCCGCATCAGCTCGGTCAAATGGCAATGCAGATCGAGCTCGATCCCGACCACCACATCCGGCCCGACGATCTCGCGTACCCGCGCCAGCAGATCGCCCTCGCAATCGTCATAGTCATAGGCGACCATTGCGCCGTGCATCTTCAGCAACACGATGTCGACCGGGGCTGCATCGCGCAGATCGGACAGGATGTTGTCGCGCATTTCTTCGTACACGGCCCGCAAGGTGGTCCCGGCCGGCTGGGCGAAGGCGCAGACACTGTCGATAACGGTATGGCCATCGGCTTCCGCCAGCCGGCGCCAGACCTGTAGTGCCAGGTTGCCATGCCCGGTCGGCCCCAGACTGCCATCGCGCCGGTAATAGCCATTGGTCATGAAACCGGCCCGCCCGGTCGGGATCGGGGAGAAGGTATTGGTCTCGGTCGACAAGGTCGCGATGAAGATGCGCACGCCATGCTCCGTTCTGCCATCGGCAGTTTCAAGGTTGGGGGTGCATGGTGCAACGTCTTCGGCTAGTTTGCCACACCCATTACCGCAGAGGCCGCAGCATTGACCCCTGACGATCAAAACCACCCAGTCACCAGTGCCCTGCCACCGGGTCATGTGTCCTTGCCAGCCAGCGAGTTGTTGGTGGTCGTCAGCGAATATGTCGAAGCTGGGCGCATTGATGCCGCCGAGCGTCTGGCTGACCATATGCTGCGCAGCATTCCTGGCCTCGGCCAGGTGATGCAGGTCAAAGGGCTGATCGCCTATAAGCGTGGCCGCCACGCTGAGGCGGCGGTCTTGATCGAGGCCGGGATCGCGGCCGGTGCTGCCACCCATACCGACTGGCGCAACCTGTCCGAGCTTTATCGCTTGCTGATGCGCCTTGATGACGCGTTGACCGCCGCCCGGCGCGCCCTTTTGCTCAACGCCGCCGATCCGCTGAATTTTTTCAATCTTTCGATGGCGCTGTACGAACGGATGGATATCGACGGCAGCATTGCCGCCGCCCGCAGCGCCATCGACCTGCGACCCAATCTGCCTGAAGCGCGGATGAAACTCGCCCAGGTGCTGCTCACCAAAGGCGCGTTCACTGAGGGTTGGGAGCAGTATGAGTGGCGCTACAAAATCCCCGGCGCCGCAGCCCTGATGCCGCCGACCGATAAGCCGCAATGGGCAGGGCAGCGCCTTGACGGGCCGCTGCTGTTGATCGGCGATCAGGGCTATGGCGACGTGGTGCAGTTCATGCGCTACCTGCCTTGGGTGCTAAGCCGGACCGACGCGATCGTGATTGCCACCAGCAGCGAAATGCACGGCGTTGTCGCGCAGATGGCACCCGACATCGCCCAATACCATAAATGGGAAGACCTCCCGCCTTACGCGGCGTACTGTCCGCTATCTGGTCTGCCGCGGCTGCATGGAACCACGCTGGACACTATTCCCGTGCAAGTTCCCTATCTGCGCGCCGATCCGGCATCGGCGGCTGACTGGAAAACCCGGCTGGATGCGCGCCTGCCGGCCGGCAACCTGCGGGTTGGTATCGCCTGGGCTGGGCGCCCAACCCATAACAACGACCTTAATCGCACCACCGCGCTGGAGAATTTTCGCCCGTTTGCCGAAGTGCCTGGGGTGTCGCTGGTGTCGCTGCAAAAGGGTCCGGGTGCGGCGCAGGCCGAGGGCTTCCCGATCCTCAACCTCGATGCCGAAATCCAGACGTTCGAAGACACGCTGGCGATCATCGACGGGCTCGATCTGGTGCTGGCGGTTGATACCTCAATCATCCACATGGCGGCTGCCATGGCCAAGCCGACCTGGGTGATGTTGCCCTTTGCGCCGGATTTCCGCTGGATGACGGAACGGAGCGATTCGCCCTGGTATCCCACCCTCCGCCTGTTCCGCCATCCTGCGCCCCGGCGCTGGGACCTGCTGGTGCCGCAAGTGGCCGAAGCGCTCGCTGAATTTGTCAAAGCAGGATCATGACCCAGACCCTTCGTATCGCCACCTGGAACATCAATTCGCTGCGGCTGCGGATCAATCTGATCGGCAAGATCGTTGACGCGCTGAACCCCGATGTGATCTGCCTGCAGGAAACCAAGGTCCCCGACGAGCTGTTCCCGGCCGACGCGGTGGCGGCGTTCGGTTATACCCACATGCTGTACAAGGGCATGAAAGGTTATAACGGCGTGGCGATCCTGTCGCGGCTGCCACTGGTGGCGCATGATCTCGCGCCCGACTGGTGCGGCAAGGGTGATTGCCGCCACATCGCCGCGCTGGTGCAAACGCCTGGCAAGCCGATTGAACTGAATAATTTCTATATCCCCGCTGGCGGCGATGTCGCCGACCGGACGGTGAACGATAAATTCGGCCATAAGTTGGATTTCGTGTCGGAAACCACCCAGTGGTTCGCTGCCCGCACCAAGCTTGCGCGCACAATTCTGGTCGGCGACCTTAATATCGCCCCGCTCGAACATGATGTCTGGAGCCACAAGCAGTTGCTTGATGTGGTCAGCCATACGCCAGTTGAAACCGCCGCCCTCAACGCCCTGCAGCAAACCTGTTTCGTCGATGCGATCCGCCATTTCGTCCCGCATGACGAGAAGCTTTACACGTGGTGGTCGTATCGCAACAAAGACTGGCGCGCGTCCAATCGCGGGCGGCGGTTGGACCATATCTGGACGACGCCGGATCTCGGGTTGAAGGGTTACGAGATCCTGAAGGATGCGCGGGACTGGGTACAAACGTCCGATCACGTGCCGGTGTGTTTGGAGGTCGCGGTTTAGATCATCATTCGTTCAATCGGCTTCGATTGGACGGATAAAGATGATCGTGAAAACAAGACTCTAGAGCGCGTCTGCCGATTGCGCCTCAACGGATCACCCTCTAGCCCTACCCGGCCAGGAACCCACCATCGACCGGCAAGGTCACCCCGGTGATGTAGCCCGCCAGATCGGACGCCAGGAACACTGCCGGCCCGGCGATATCGGCCGGGGTGCCCAGGCGGCCCATCGGAATGCGACCGTCAAAGGTTTTCAGAAACGCCGGGTTCTGGCGCGCAATCTCGTTCAGCGGCGTCGCGATCAGTCCGGGTCCGATTGCATTCACCCGCACCCCCTGCGGCGCTAATTCGATGGCCAGTGCCTGGGTCAGTGCCCGCACGCCGCCCTTGGACGTTGTGTAGGCCGCCGAGTTTGGCAGTGCCACGAAGGACTGGATCGACCCGATATTGATCACGCAGCCTTGCGTCGCCTTCAATTGATCGAGGAATGCCGTCGTCACGATATAGGGCGCATGCAAATTGACCGCGAGCGTAGCCGCCCAATCCTCGCGGGTGGTGGCGTCCTCGATCTTGCCGCGCCGCACGATGCCGGCGTTGTTGACCAGAATTGAAATCGGCCCGATCTCAGCGGCAATCCTGGCGGCGAGCGCATCGATCGCCGCGTGATCGGTAACATCGAGGGTAAAGGCGCGACCGCCGATCTTTGCCGCAACCGCCGCCGCCGCGTCGCCGTTGCGGTCCACCACAATGACCTCGGCGCCCGCCTGCGCCATCGCCTCGGCGATGCCTGCGCCAATGCCGGAACCAGCGCCGGTGATGAGGGCACGTTTATGGGCCAGAAGTGGGGACATTGTTTTACTCCCTAAGGATGTGCGGGCAGGCAAAGGCCAATAAGGCAAGATGTTCTTTTTGTGAACAAAAAGAAGTAAAAAAACGCTTTGAGACTTTGTTTCGCTTTCTCATAAATTATGCCCTGGGTTTCCAGGGATCGATCATCGCGACGCCCGCAACGGTTCGGACAGGACGTTGGTATCCAGGACGATCATTCAAATTTTGCCGGCTCGGCGTGCGTCCGGTCCCGCGTGATGTCGAGATCGACGCCGTCAAGGTCCCGACCGATCGACACGCAGAACCAGCGCTATTTTGGTCGATGACCTGGCGCTTTCATGACGCTCGTAACAAACTGCTTAAGCGGCGAGGTTTTTTGCGCTTTATTTGTTGCGAAACAAAAGCAAAAATCGCATTGTAGCCAAGTTCAGTTGATCACCTCATCCGGGAAAATTCCCCAGATCACCTCACGCTTCAGCCAGCCGCGCTGCCCGCCGGCTTCGACGTCGCACCAGGTCGCCTTGGCGGCGCAGGCGCGCAGGCGGCCGGCAACCCCGGTGCGTAAGGTAGCAACGGCCGGGGCATCGTCGGCCGCCGATTTGCGCAACGTCTGGTCGGCAACCTTGATGACGAAACCGCGCCGTCCGGTCAGCGTCGCCGAGTGGACCCAGCCCTTGACCCCGTCTTGATCCTCGATCAGGCGCCAGGCGTCGAACTCGCGCTGGATCTGCACCGGCAGGTCGCGGCGGCGGTAGACCCAGTCGATCGGGTAGCGGGTGCCGGGGCCGGTGCGGAGATTGACCTCATCGGATCGCAACGCAGCCCAGCGTGGCAGCGGCGCGCCGGTGGTCGCGCCTTTGGTGGGGTCGGGCTTCTCTGGTTCCGGCTTGGGCGGTTCGGGCGGCGGCGCGGCGGGTTTGGCCGGTTGGCTCGCGACCACAGCGGCCCCGCCCACCACCGCGCCGGCCGCAACCGCGCCGACCACGGCAGCCTTGCCGGGTTTGGGCTTGGGTTTCTGGGCGTGGGTGTTGGTCGGTGCTGGCACCACCGGCGTCGGCTTGCCGGGCTTGGATTGCCCAAGGCTCGACGTCGATGCGCTTGGCCCGACCTGCTGGACCGGTGCGCGGGGCGCGGCAACCGGCGGCGTTACCGGACCTTGCGGCACGTTCTGTGGTTTGGTCGGCGCGCCAAGCACGCCTTGCGGTTGCGCCGCAACCGGGGACGCAAGCAGGCCGAGCGCGCAAACCATGGCGAGCATCTGTTTCATGCGCCATGGGTGCCAAGTTTTGCCGGTTTCGGTCAAGCGTTGTTTAGAGCGTGATAATCTGCCCGGTTCCGACAGCAACCAGGAAACTGGTAATCCCGGCGACTTCAACGCCTGCCGACAGCGCAGCCGGGTCCATGCCGGCCATGCGCAGGCCGGATTCGCAGGCGATCAGGCGCACCCCGAGTTCCGCACAGGCTTCACGCAGGATGGCAATGCCGGGCACCCCGGCAGTTTCGATCTCAGCTTCGCGCGGCGCCATGATGGCTGCATCGGTCAGGCCGTGGCAGCCGTCGTTGGTGGCGAAGATCACCACATCGCGCCCGATTGCGGCCGCACCGGCGGCCAGCATGAATGCGTAATGCGCCCGTTCATGCCCACCCGAAATCAGCAGGATGCCGAGGTTAGACGGCACAGACCGGCGCCTCGGTATGCGCGTGATGCGACAAGTCAGGGTAGCCGGCCGGCCCGCAGGACGGGCAATGCGGGTCGCGCGGCAGGCGGACGTTGCGGAAGCGGGTGGCGAGTGCGTCCCAGATCAGCAGGCGTCCGGCCATGGTATCGCCGATACCGAGGATTTCCTTCAGCACTTCGGTCGCCTGCAAGGTGCCCATCACCCCGGTGACGGCGCCGAGAATGCCGGCTTCCGAACAGCTTGGCACCATGCCCTCGGGCGGTGGGGCGGGGAACAGGCAGCGATAGCAGGGGCAGGCCGGGCCGGCATGGGGCTTGAAGACTGAGAGCTGGCCCTCGAAGCGCAGCACCGCGGCCGAGACCAGGGTACGCGCGCCGATCACGCAGGCATCGGCGAGCAAAAACCTTGTGGGGAAATTATCGGTGCCGTCGCAGACGATGTCGTAATCGGCGATCAAGGCACCGACATTGTCCGGGCCAAGCCGCATCTGGTGGGCCTGGATATTGACCGCCGGATTGATCGCGCGGGCAGCGGCGGCGGCGGATTCCACTTTGGGCTTGCCGAGCGATGCGGTGGTGTGGGCGACCTGGCGTTGCAGGTTGGACAGTTCCACCACGTCGTCATCAACCAGCCCGATCGTGCCGATGCCGGCGGCCGCCAGATACAGCACCATCGGGCTGCCCAGGCCGCCAGCGCCGACCAGCAGCACTTTGGCATCGCGCAGTTTGGCCTGCCCGATCCCGCCGACATCGGGCAACAGGATGTGGCGGCTGTAGCGGGCAATCTCGTCTTCGGTGAAATCGAGGTTCATCCCCCTAGTGTCCGTCCACCACGGAAATATGGCAAGATCGGGGAATGAGCGAAAAATCTTCCGACCATGCGCTGGTGCTGCTGTCCGGTGGCCAGGATTCCGCCACCTGTCTGGCCTGGGCGCTGGATCGCTATGCCCATGTTGAAACCCTGGGTTTCGCCTATGGCCAGCGCCACGCGGTCGAACTCTCCTGCCGGCAGCCGTTACGGGATGGCATGGCGGGGCTTGGCGACTGGGGCGGCAGGCTGGGGCCGGACCATATGATCGATCTCGGCCAAAGCCTGGCGGCGATCGGGGCGACGGCGATGACGGCTGAGGTCGAGATCCGCTTCAACGACGATGGCCTGCCCAACACCTTCGTGCCAGGCCGCAACATCGTTTTCCTGACCTATGCGGCGGCGCTGGCCTATCGGCGTGGTCTGCGGCGGATCGTCGCGGGCGTGTGCGAGACCGATTATTCCGGCTACCCGGATTGCCGGGATGACACGATCAAGGCGTTGCAAGTGGCACTCAGCCTGGGTCTCGATCGACGGCTGGTGCTGGAAACCCCGCTGATGTGGCGTGACAAGGCGGCGACCTGGGCGCTGGCGCAACGGCTGGGCGGCGCCGCGTTGGTCGAACTCATCATGGAGCACAGCCATAGCTGTTACCTTGGCGACCGCACCCGTCGGCATGCCTGGGGCTATGGCTGCGGCACCTGCCCGGCGTGTGATCTCCGCGCCAATGGCTGGCGGCGTTATTCCGGCGGGGTCGCGCCGACCTGATCGACAATGCGGCGGTAATGCTCGGGCCTGCGATGGCTGGCGAAGTCGAACATCTTCTCCTTGCCCTGGCGGCAGAGATCGAGGTCGCAGTCGGCGGCCAGGATTTCATCGCCCAGGGTTTTGGCCTGGGCGACGATGAGCCCGTTGGGATCGACGATGCAGGACCCGCCGATCAGCCCGGCGCCGTCTTCCAGCCCGGCCTTGGCGACGCTCACCGCCCAGGTCGCGTTCATATAGGCATTGGCCTGGGCGACCAGGGTTGAATGGAAGGTGCGCAGTTCCGCGCCCTCGGTGCTGCCGCCATTGGGGTCGTAGGCCGCTGAGTTATAGCCGATCAGCATCAGCTCGACGCCTTGCAGCCCATAGGCCCGCCAGGCTTCCGGCCAGCGCCGGTCATTGCAGACCAGCATGCCGAGAACTGGCTTGCGCCACTCGGAGGGGCCGCGAAAGGCGGGAAAGCCAAGATCGCCATAGGCAAAATAACGCTTTTCGAGTTGCTGGTAGTGTTCGCCCGCGCGCGGTTCGACCGTCCCCGGCAAATGCACCTTGCGATATTTCGCCAGGATTGTGCCGTCCGGGCCAATTGTCACCGCGGAATTGAAGCGGGTGCCGTCCGCGGCGCGCTCGGCATAGCCGATATAGAACCCGACCCCGAGGGCGCGGGCACGATCGAACAAGGGCTGCACCGCCGGATTGGGCATGGCGATCTCACAATAGGTGTCGAGTTCGGCGTCGCCCATCATCCAGCGCGGAAAGAAGGTGGTGAAGGCAAGTTCCGGGAACACCACCAGTTGCGCGCCGGCAGCGGCTCCTTTTTCCAGCAGGGCGATCAGCCGGCCCAGGGTCGCTTCACGCGGCTCGGCACGCTGGGTCGGGCCAAGCTGGGCTGCGGCGAGGCGGAGAACCCGGGCCATCAGGCGCGCAACAACCCGGCCGCAATATGCGCGGCCTGGGGGAAGTCCTCGGCCACCGCCACCGCGCCAGCCGCCATTTCATGCGGGCCATAACCCCAGGCGGCGAAGATGCACGGCACGCCGGCACCCAAAGCTGCCGCAACATCGTTTTTGTGATCGCCGATCATCACAGAACGATCCACCGTGCCGCCCGCGCTCGCCAAGGTCGCCAGCAAATGGCCGGGATCGGGCTTGCGCATCGGATAGCTGTCGGCCCCGCCAATGGCCGCGAACAAACCGTTCAGGCCCAGCGCCGCGAGCAGCGATCGCGCCGGGGCTTCGGGCTTGTTGGTGCAGACCGCGAGCTTCCAGCCATCGGCGAAAAGCTGGCGCAACGTGGCCTCAACCCCAGGATAGGCAACGCTCGCCCCAGCGGTATTGGCGCCGTAATCGGTCAGGAAATCGTCCAGCGCCGAAGCGTCCGGGGTGCGCCCGTGGGCGGCAAAGGCGCGCTCGACCAGCACCGCTGCGCCGTCGCCCACCATGGCCGCCACCGCCGGATAGCCGAAGCCAGCCAGGCCGCGCGCGGCCATCAGCCGGTTCAGCGACAATTCGAGATCAGGCACCGAGTCGACGAGCGTGCCGTCGAGGTCCAATATCATGCAGCGCGCCATGTCGAGCCTTTCCATGCGATAAGCCATGTAACCAAAATTGTTCGCCCTTCCCTTTGACATGGTCCCGCACGGACCGCTACTCGGATGGTATCATGACAACGACCGCCATCATCCTCGCCGCCGGTTTCGGGACCCGAATGAAGTCGGCGCTGCCCAAGGCGCTCCACCCAATCGCCGGACGGCCGATGCTGCGCCATTTGCTGGCGAGTTGCGAGGCGGTGTTTGACCGCATCGTGGTTGTGATCGGCCCGGGCATGGATGCCGTCGCCAAACTCGCTGCGCCACATACTGTGGTTGTGCAGCATGATCGGCTCGGCACCGCGCACGCGGCGCTGCAGGCCGCAGACTATTTCGGCGATGGTGAGGTTGCAGTGCTGTACGCCGATAATCCGCTGATCACGCCGGCAACCCTCAGCCGTTTGCTCGATCGGCGCGCGGCCCCCGATATCGGGCTTGCGCTCCTGGCGATGCGCCCGGCCGATCCGGGTCGCTATGGCCGGGTGATCGCCAATGGCGGGCTGGTCGAACGGATCATCGAATGGGCGGAAGCCGACATCGTTGAGCGTGAAATCGGGCTGTGCAACGCCGGCGTCTTGTGCGGTAACGCGGCAATGATGCGGCGCTGGCTTGGCATGGTGCACAACGATAATGCCAAGGGCGAGTATTATCTCACCGATCTGGTGGCGCTCGCCCGGGCCGAGGCCGAACATGTCGCAGTGGTTGAAGCCCCGGAAGCCGAATTGCGCGGGATCAACTCGCGCGTCGAACTCGCCGCCGCCGAGGCAACCGTGCAGGCCTGGCTCCGCGTCGCCGCGATGGAAGCCGGCGTGACGATGACCGCACCCGACAGCGTATTTCTGTGCAGTGATACCGTGTTCGAGCAGGATGTCAGCATCGGTCCCGATGTGGTGTTCGGCCCCGGCGTGACGGTGCGGACCGGCGCGGTAATCAAAAGCTTCTGCCATATCGAAGGTGCCGAGATCGGACCTGGCGCAATCATTGGCCCGTTCGCCCGGCTGCGGCCTGGCACCAGGATCGGTGCGGATGCCCATATCGGAAATTTCGTCGAGTTGAAAAACACTGCGTTCGGCGACGGCGCCAAGGCGAGCCATTTGTCGTATCTTGGTGACAGCGATATCGGGGCTGGCACCAATATTGGCGCCGGCACTATTACCTGCAATTACGATGGCTACGACAAGCACCGCACCACAATCGGGCAAAACGTTTTCATTGGTTCAGACTCCGTGCTTGTCGCGCCGGTCACCATTGGCGACGGCGCGTTCGTGACTGCGGGCAGTGTGATCACCAAGAATGTCGCTCCTGATGCGATGGCGTTTGGGCGTGCCAAGCAAGTCGACAAACTAGGGCGGGCGGCAGAATTTCGTACCCTCCATTCCAAGCAAAAGGGATAATTTTATGTGCGGCATCGTCGGTGTAATTGGCGCACGTCCTGCAGCGACTTTAATCCTGGATGCCCTGCGCCGGCTGGAATATCGCGGCTATGACAGCGCCGGGATCGCAACTTTGGTCGATGGCCAAATCGATCGCCGCCGGGCCGCTGGCAAGCTGCGCAACCTGGCCGACGTTTTGGACGCCGAACCGCTCGCGGGCACCACTGGCGTCGGACATACGCGCTGGGCCACTCACGGCGCCCCGACTGAGGCCAATGCCCATCCGCATGGGACTGCGCGCGTATCGATCGTCCATAACGGGATCATCGAAAACCACGCCGAATTGCGCGCCGAGCTCGAAGCCGCCGGCCAGGTGTTCACTTCGGAAACGGATACTGAAACCGTTGCCCAGCTATTCGATCTCTACCTTGGGCAGGGCATGACGCCGATCGAGGCCGCACGCGCCGCGTTTCCGCGCCTTGAAGGGGCGTATGCGCTGGCGATGGTGTTCGCGGGCCACCCGGAATTGATGATCGGCGCCCAGCTTGGCGCACCTTTGGCGGTCGGGTTTGGCGACGGCGAAATGTTCCTTGGCAGCGATGCGCTGGCGCTGGCGCCACTGACGCAACGGATCGCGTTTCTGAACGATGGGGACTGGAGCGTGGTGTCCCGCGATGGCGCGCGCTTCTTCACCATGGACGGCACCGAAGTCCAGCGCGAAATCCGCCGCACCGCAGTTTCCGGTGCAGCGGTCGGCAAAGGCAATTACCGCCATTTCATGGAAAAGGAATTGCACGAACATCCTGCGGTGATCGGCGATACGTTGCGTCAGATGATCAATCCGGCAACCCGCGCGGTCGCCATGCCCGGCCTGCCGTTCGATCCGGCAAAACTTGCCCGCGTCAGCTTTTCCGGCTGCGGCGGCGCCTATTTCGCAGCGCTCGCCGGCCGGCATTGGATGGAGGAAATCGCGCGGATTTCCGCCGATGTCGATGTGGCAAGCGAACTGCGTTACCGCGAGCCGCCAGTGGTGCCTGACACGCTCGGCATTCTGGTGTCCCAGTCTGGTGAAACCGCCGATACCATGGCGGCGTTGCGTTACATGCAGGCGCAGAAAATGCCGGTGCTGTCGGTGGTCAATGTGCCGGAAAGCACCATGGCGCGGGCATCCGATGCGGTGATGCTGACCATCGCCGGACCGGAAATCGCAGTGGCATCGACCAAGGCGTTCACCGCCCAATTGACTGTCCTGGCCTGCATCGCCATTGCATTTGGTCGCCAGCGCGGCACCATCGACATGGCGCGTGAAGCGGCGCTTACCGATGCCTTGCTGCAAATCCCGGCAGCTTCTGCCAGTGTCCTGGACAATGCCGGCGAAATTCAACGTGTCGCCCGCCGCATCGCCGAGGCGCGGGACGTGCTGTATCTCGGGCGTGGCGCGAATTACGCCATAGCGCTCGAGGGCGCGCTGAAGCTCAAGGAAATTTGCTACATCCACGCTGAAGGTTACGCGGCGGGCGAAATGAAACACGGGCCGATCGCGCTGATCGACAAGAACGTGCCGGTGATTGCCATCGCCCCGAGCGGACCGTTATTCGAGAAAACCGCGTCAAACCTGCAGGAAGCCGCCGCCCGCGGCGGGCAGATTGTGGCCCTGACCGACGCGGCTGGGGCGGTGAAACTGCGCAGCTTTGCAGTCGAAGTGGTGGTGATGCCGACGGTCGATCCGTTTGTTGCCCCGATCCTCTACGCCATTCCGGTGCAGTTGCTGGCCTATCATGTCGCGTTACTGAAAGGCACCGATGTCGATCAGCCGCGCAATCTGGCGAAATCGGTGACTGTTGAATAGTTACCGCGAAAAACGGTAAGGCGCCGTACTCGTCGTCGTCAGCGGATCCAGCGCCAGGCGGTGTTCCAGCGGCGGGAAGGCGCGGCTCTGACAATCGGGCCGGTCACATAATCTGCATGACAACCCAATGCCAACCACTGCGCGTTCGATCTCGACCGCATCGGCATAGACCATCTGTCCGGCATGGCTGACATCGCAGCCCATGGCGACAACATGCACCGGCGCTGGTTCGCCCCAGGCAGCCGATGATGCAATGACCGCGCGGGCGAAGCATAAAAATGTTGCGCCATCGGGCAGCCGTGCCACCTGCACCCGCATGTTGCCGGGTGTGGCAAACGCAGTGTGCACCACCCAGCGCGGGCACGACCCGCCGTAGCGCGCGAAAGGGAACGCGGCGGCGGAAAATCGTTTCGTCACGTTGCCCGCAGGATCGACACGGAGGAAGAAGAACGGCACCCCGCGTGCGCCGGGACGTTGCAAACTCGCCAGACGCTGGCACGCTTGTTCAAAGCTTACCCCGAAGCGGTCTGCTAGCGCATCGACATCGTGGCGCAACGCGCCCGCCGCTTCGAGGAAGGGCACATAGGGCATCAGCAAGGCGGCCGCCAGGTAGTTCAGCAGCCCGATGCGGATCAGCCCGGCGGCTTCCGGGGAGGATGGATCGGCGAGGGTGATTTCGGCTTCGACCAACCCGCGCAGTTCCAGCAATGACAACTGGAACGCCATGTGAAAGCCACGACTTTCACGGGGTAAACGTTCCGATAGCAGTAACTGTCGCGCTGCCGCGTCGTAACGTCGCAAAGTACCTTCGATCGGGGCGACCCGCACGTTCAATTCATGCTTGCGACGCAAGCGTTCGGCGATGGCGTGGTTGAGCTCGGACGGCGCCGCGTTCAGCTCTGTCCCCAGCGCCTCGGCGCCCGCTTCGAGGGCGGGGAAGTAGTTGGCGCGTTCATTGAAGAAATCGCGGGCTTCTTCGGTTGGCAGCAAAACCACGCGGCCACTTGGCAGCGCGATACCGCTTGAATCCTCCCGCGCCACCCGCCAGGCGCGATACAAAGCCAGCACCGCGCGCGCTGCCGCCGGGCTGCTGGCGGCAAGCGCACTGGCTTCCGCATCTGGCACCGGATCGGCGGATAGCATCGGGTCTGCGAAAATCTCCCGCAGCTGGGTTTCCAACTGGCGTTCGGACGTGCCGGATAAAGCCGCCAGATCGACCTTCAAGACTTCGGTCAGTTTGATCAGCAGACTAGCCGACAGCGCCCGCTGGTCGTGTTCGATCAGGTTCAGATAGCTCGCCGAAATACCCAGCCTTGTCGCCAAAGCTGCCTGGGTGATGCGTTGTTCGAGCCGCAAGCGGCGGACCGTGCGCCCGATCAGAGGCTTCGCCATACTTTACAGCCTTTACTGATTTACAAGTTTGCAAGTTAAGAAAGTTACTCAATTGCGCGTCTAAACGTATTTTCCCGATTTTCTTCGCAGATGCAATGTGAATAATTCACTTCATCGACCCTGTCCCATTGGAGCCCATCATGATCAACACCCAGACCCCGAATTTCGCCCCCGACGGTATGTCCAGCGGCCCGGCTTTCGACGCCGAGCGCTTCAACGGCATTGTCCGCGACTATACTCCTGCTGACGTTGCACGCCTGTCTGGTTCTTTCCGGGTCAAGCACACCATGGCCGACATGGGCGCACGCCGCCTGTGGTCGCTGCTGAAGTCCGAACCCTTCGTCAACACGCTCGGCGCGCTGACTGGCAACCAGGCCGTGCAGCAGGTCAAGGCCGGCTTGAAGGCGATTTATTTGTCGGGTTGGCAGGTTGCAGCCGACGCCAACACCGCGGGCCAGATGTATCCCGACCAGTCGCTCTATCCGGTCGATTCAGTGCCGAATGTCGTGAAGCGCATCAATGCCGCGCTGCGCCGTTGTGACCAGATCGCCACCATGGAAGGCGACCAGTCCATGCATTGGATGGCGCCGATTGTGGCCGACGCCGAAGCTGGCTTTGGCGGGGCGCTGAATGCCTATGAACTGATGCGGGCGATGATCGAAGCGGGTGCGGCCGGTGTGCACTTTGAAGACCAGTTGGCGAGCGAAAAGAAGTGCGGCCATCTCGGCGGCAAGGTTCTGGTGCCGATTAGCCAGCATATCCGCACCCTGAACGCGGCCCGCCTTGCCGCCGACGTCGAAGGCGTGCCGACCGTGCTGCTGTGCCGCACCGACAGCCAGTCCGCCCAGCTGCTGACTGCCGATGTCGACGAGCGCGACCGTCCGTTCATCAGCGACGAACGCACCGCCGAAGGCTTCTTCCGCATCAAGCCGGGCGTCGGGGTTGACTATGCGATTGCCCGTTCGATCGCCTACGCGCCCTATGCTGACCTGCTGTGGTGGGAAACGTCGGACCCGAACCTGGCCGATGCCGAGCGTTTCGCAAATGAAATGCACAAGAAGTTCCCCGGCAAGATGCTGGCCTATAACTGCTCCCCGAGCTTCAACTGGCAGAAGAAGCTACCGCCGAAAGATATTGCGAACTTCCAGCGCGCGATCGGTGCGATGGGCTATAAGTTCCAGTTCGTGACCCTGGCGGGTTTCCACAGCCTGAACCATTCCATGTTCAAGCTGGCGCTGGGCTACAAGGATCGCGGCATGGAAGCCTATTCGGAACTGCAACAGGCCGAATTCGCGTCCGAACCCGATGGCTACACCGCAACGCGCCATCAGCGCGAAGTGGGTGTGTCCTACTTCGATGCGGTTGCCATGGCGGTGTCGGGCGGCAAGTCCAGCACCACCGCCTTTGCTGGCAGCACCGAGGCTGATCAGTTCCACGATCATGATGACCATGCGCCAGCGGCGGTTGCTCCGGCCCCCGTACCTGTCGCTGTGGCCTAACAGGATCACGACGAGGGCCTTGTGCACGGCCATGCCTGGGCGTCCAACGTGCCGTCCTGGAAGTAAGAATAGAGAGGGAATGTTCTGAGCTTGGCGCTGGGTAATATCCCACCGCCACTGGCCCACCCGGTCTGCCGTCCCGTCCCCCGTGACGGCAGACCGGGTGGGTTTTCTCTTCTGTTGGAATACGATTTAGGCCCGCATTACCCGGATTTGTCGCCATCGTCATCAAGGGCAATCGGGAGAGTGAGTTCGCCTTGAAGCTTCTCGGGAGGAAGTGGGAGCTGGTTGATCGTGACAACTTGTAGATTATCTCGCATCGAAAAACGGGCAATGTCCTGGTCATTTGAATAGATAGTCTCTGCACCTTCCACCTTTGCAATGGCCACAATCTGCCGATCGAACTTCACCTTCTGCCACGACGAAGCTGATCCCTCTTTCTTATCGTGCGCCCGTATCGCTTCCCGATGGGCGGCAGCTGCTTCGACGGCGGCTTTCGTACCGAACGGAACGATTTTGAAATGCGACGAGCGGCTGATAATGTCCAAGTATCGAGCGGCAGCATCTCCTGCGCCGATCAATACCTCGCTCAACGCGGGCGTTTGCACGATAATCCTCGTGCGTGTCTTTTCAAGCGAACGCACCAGAAAATTCACCCGCTCACCACGGTCGTCATCGCTGCCTGCGCCAACTCTCGGGTCCAGAAGCGCTATAAGAAAAGATGCATCAAATACGACTGGCATTCAGTGCAGCGATTTTTGTGCGCCGCGGAGGCCAATCACATCAGCCAATTCCGCATCATTCTGCCATTCGCCTCCGCCGATTGCTCGTAGCTTCGCCACAACATCCACGAGAGGCGCATCATCGATACCCTCGAAATTCGAGATATCAAATTGCTGGAGCGTCCAGCTACCAGTTGCCTCACGAATCCATTTGCCAACGCCGTGGACCCTGAGCGTCGCGCCAAGGTAGTGCTGGGCAAGTTGCCTCGATATGGCGATCGTCGTTTGGCATCGATGCTCAGTGCCTTCAAGATCCTTGAGCAAGATTGGTACTGACTCATCTCGCCCACCCAGGCGAATGACGGTCCCATCGAGCGAGCCTGCCTCACGAAACGGCCCATAGCGGGTTGGCTTCGGCCCCAAGCGGCCAGGAAAAATGATAATTTCCGCCCCACCATCGGCACTAAGTGAGGCGACAGCATTATCGTTCACCAGCAGCAAATCAAGCGCCCGAAAGGCCCGCAGCGCGTCCTTCGGTGCAGTACCGTCGCGGATATGCCTAAGGCGCTCCGCGACCTTTGGAACCGCAACTGCCTCGACACCACAAACCACTATCGCACTACCGGGTCGCAGCTCGGTGAAATGCACACGCTCCTGCTCGCCAAGGAGGCGCGCAAATTCCGTCATATATTCCGCCAAGCGGGCCATCGGCAGAGAAGCGAGGCTGAAGACGTCAATCTTTAGCTGATAACTTTGATCGTCCGACATGCCGTCCGCCCTCCTTCCCCGACAAATGTTGCCCGGCGGAGGCTCAGGATTGGCTCCACGGAAACAACTCAGGCAACACTACGCCATCTTCAACGTTCTACTGCAACCTAATCTAGTCACAGCAGTCGAGCTGAACCCGCGGTCACTCCGCCAGAGCCCGCATTTCGGCAAACAGATCCGACTTCCCCTCGAACCCGATCCCCGGCAGATCCGGCATGGTGATATGCCCGTCCACCACCCGCACGCCATCGGGAAATCCGCCATAGGGCTGGAACAGATCGGGGTAGCTTTCATTGCCGCCCAGCCCCAACCCGGCGGCGATATTGAGCGACATCTGGTGCCCGCCGTGCGGGATCAGCCGGCGCCACGACCAGCCGGCTGCGGACATGGCAGCAAGGGTACGCTGGAATTCGCATAACCCATAGCTCAGCGCGCAATCGAATTGCAGCCAGTCTCGATCGGGGCGCATCCCGCCATGGCGCAACAGATTGCGGGCATCCTGGTGGCTGAACAGGTTTTCCCCTGTTGCCATCGGGCCGGGATAGAAATCCGCCAGCACCGCCTGCAACTGGTAGTCGAGCGGATCCCCGGCTTCCTCGTACCAAAACAGATCGTACGGTTGCAGCATGCGGGCATAGGCGATGGCGGTTTCGAGGTCGAAGCGGCCATTGGCGTCGACCGCCAGGCGGGCCTTGCCATCAAGCTCGGCCAGCACCGCCTCAATCCGGGTGCGGTCCTCATCAAGGCTCGCACCACCGATTTTCATTTTCACAACGTTGTAGCCACGGTCGAGATAGGACCGCATTTCCGCCCGTAGGGCCGAATTATCCTTGCCCGGATAATAATAGCCGCCCGCAGCATAAACGAAGACGCGCGGATCGGCGATGCGGCCATGGCGTTCGGCCAACATCCGAAACAGCGGCTTGCCGGCGATTTTGGCGACCGCGTCCCAAACCGCCATGTCGATCGTGCCAACGGCAACCGATCGTTCGCCATGCCCGCCGGGTTTTTCATTCGACATCATCGCCGCCCAGACTTTATCCGGATCGAGGTTGTCGGCTTCGGCGTTCAGTAAGGACGCCGGCGCGGCTTCCAGCACGCGGGCGGCAAAGCGTTCGCGGATCAATCCGCCCTGACCGTAGCGCCCGTTGGAGTTGAAACCGTAGCCGATCACCGGTTTGCCGTCGCGCATCACGTCGGTCACCACCGCAACCAGGCTGGTGGTCATTTTGGAGAAGTCGATATAGGCGTTGCGGATCGGAGATGAGATCGGGCGGGTGATCTCGCGCACGTCGATGATGCGGACAGACATGGCGGGGCTCCTGGCGTTCGGCGGGCTGGTGGCAAGCCATCCCCTGCTACACAACCCGCCGCGCTATGGCCAGTGCGGCAGGATTACCCGCCCGAGGCTGTGGCGTACTCGGCGGCAATGCTCGAAAATTTCCCACAATTCGGGTCGCCGTAATATTTTCTTGACTTTGCTGCGGCGCATCATTAGATCCCCGCTGCGCTCCTTGATGTGGTTCAGTGCGCTGCCAGCCGACCGCGCTCCGACATTGAAAAATGTCATGGTCCGGCCTTAGCGACCCAGGTAGCCCTTTTCACTCAGCAATTCGCGCCGGCCTGCGGTCCTGTTGACCGCGATGGTCGCATGTTTGTCACACCCCTATCGCGGGTGTGCGACGCATTGCGTCCGGTTTTGAAAGACTATGACGACTATGACCAACACGAACATCCCGACCAGCTTCGAAACACTCGGCCTGCGCCGCGAGTTGCTGCAGGCTCTCGAAGAAGTCGGCTACACCACTCCCACCCCGATCCAGTTGCAGGCCATCCCGCCTGTGCTCGCCGGCCGTGACGTTCAGGGCATTGCCCAGACCGGCACCGGCAAGACCGCCGCTTTCGCGCTGCCGATCCTGCAGCGCCTCGCCGATAACCGCCGCCAGGCGCCACGCGGCGGTTGCCGCGTGCTGGTGCTGTCGCCGACCCGCGAACTGGCCAGCCAGATCAACGACAGCTTCCGCGACTACGGCAAGCATATGGGCCTTCGCACCACGGTGATGTTCGGTGGCGTGCCGAAGGGCCGCCAGGCGCGCGCGATGGCCAATGGCGTCGATGTGCTGGTGGCGACCCCGGGCCGGTTGATCGACCATATGCAGGACCGCACTGTGCGGCTCGACATGGTTGAAGTGCTGGTGCTGGACGAAGCCGATCACATGCTCGATCTCGGGTTCATCATCCCGATCCGTCGCATTGTTTCGACCATTCCGGCGCAGCGCCAGACCTTGTTCTTCTCGGCGACGATGCCGAACGAGATCGGCACCCTGGCGGGCGCGATGCTGAAAAACCCGGTGCACGTCGCAGTGGCCCCGGTGGCGACTACGGTCGAGCGGGTTGAGCAGGGCGTGATCTTCACCGATGTCGCCCGCAAGCGCCATGTGCTGTTCGATCTGCTGGTCGATGTCGCCAAGGGCCGCACGTTGGTGTTTTCGCGCACCAAGCACGGCGCCGACAAGGTGGTTAAGCACCTGAATGAAAGTGGCATTCCGGCCGCCGCCATTCACGGCAACAAAAGCCAGCCGCAGCGCGAGCAGGCGCTGGCCAATTTCCGCGCCGGCCGCACCCGCGTGTTGATCGCCACCGACATTGCCGCCCGCGGCATCGATGTCGACGGCGTCGGCCACGTGATCAACTACGATCTGCCGAACGTGCCGGAAACCTATGTCCACCGCATCGGCCGCACCGCGCGCGCCGGCGCTGACGGCATGGCGATCAGCCTGTGCGCGCCCGACGAGCGCGCCTTCCTGAAGAGCATTGAGAAACTGATCCGCACCCGTGTGCCGGTGATGGCCGCGCCTGGACAAACTCCGCAAGCGCGGGCTGCTTAATCTCGTCTAAGCTATAGTCGGCCCAGCACGTCTTGTTGTAGTCTTTGCCCAAGTTTGGGGGATTGATCATGACAGGACGTGTTGTCGCGCATTTGATGGTTGGGCTGCTCGCCGCATCGCCGGCGGCCGCGCAATCCTTGGTCATGGCGTTTTCCGGATCGCCCACCTCTGCCGATCCGCATTACCACACGTTTTCGCCCAACATCGCGCTCGACAGCCACAGCTATAATACGCTGGTCGACATGGACCCGAAATCGCGGCCTGTCGCCTCGTTGGCGGAGTCGTGGACGCTGGTGGCGCCCGATACCTGGGAATTCAAGCTGCGGCAGGGGGTGAAGTTCCACAACGGCGACGCGTTTACCGCCGATGACGTGGTCTACACCCTCGCGCGGGTGCCGACCGTGCTCAACTCGCCTGGCAGTTTTGCCATTTACACCAAGGCGGTGGTGGCGACCGAAATTGTTGACGCGCACACCATCCGCCTGAAAACCAACGGGCTTTATCCGCTGCTGCCGATCGATCTGACGCAGATCTTCATTATCCCGCGCCGGCTTGGTCCTGCCCCGTTGAACGAGGATTTCAACAACGGCCGCAATGCGATCGGCACTGGGCCTTACCGCATGGCGTCCTACAAGCCGGGCGATCGCGTCGAGTTGGAACGTTTCGACGGCTTCTGGGGCAAGAAGCCGCATTGGGCCAATATCAGCGTGCGGATGATCCCCAATGATGGCGCCCGCACCGCATCGCTGCTAGCCGGAGATGTGCAGTTTATCGAGTTCGTGCCGACATCCGATGTCGCGCGGCTCGGTGCCGACAAGCGTGTGGCGTTGGCACAAACCGATTCGCTGCGGCTGGTTTATCTCTTTCTCAACCGCAGCCATCAGGATGCGCCGCCCTTCGTGACCGGCCCAAATGGCGAGGCGCTGACGACCAATCCGCTGAACGATCTGCGGGTGCGCAAGGCGCTGTCGATGGCGATTAACCGCAATGCGATTGTCGATCGGGTGATGGAAGGGGCGGCCATTCCGTCGAACCAGTTCCTGGCCCCCGGCGTATCCGGCCATGTCGCCGATCTGCCGCCGATCCCGTTCGATATTGCCGCCGCCAAGGCATTGCTGGCGGAGGCCGGATACCCGAACGGCTTTCGCATCACCTTGCATGGACCGAATGATCGTTACGTCAATGACGGCAAGATCGTTCAGGCGATCGGGCAGATGTGGACGCGGATCGGGGTGGAAACCAAGGTCGATGCGATGACCTGGACCACCTACATCGCGCGTGCCAGCAAGCAGGACTTCACCGCGTTCCTGCTTGGCTGGGGGATTTCGTCCGGCGAGGCATCCAACCCGCTGCGTGCGCTGGTCCATACCTATGATCCGGCCAGCGGCTGGGGATCGGTCAACCGGGCGCGTTATTCCAATCCCAAACTGGACGGCATGATCAAGGCGGCGATGGGCATTGCCGATGACGGCGCCCGCGAGAAAGCGTTGATCGATGCCGAACGTGTGGCAATGGAAGATGTGGCGCTGATCCCGATCCATATTCAGAAGAATATTTGGGCGATGCGCGCCGGCCTCACCTACATCCCCCGCGCCGATGAACGGACGCTTGCCATGGACCTGACCCCCGCACCATGACCGTATGGATTTTCCGCCGGCTGATCCAAGCCGTGTTTGTGATGCTGGCCATGACGGTCATCGTCTTCGTTGGCGTCAACGTGATCGGTGATCCGGTGGAGATTCTGATCTCGCCGGACGCCGATCAGGCCGAGCGTATCCGCGCGATCGCCGCCCTTGGCTTGGACAAGCCGCTTTGGGAACAATATCTGCGTTTCCTGTGGGGCGCGGTGCGTGGCGATCTCGGCCGTAGCTTCGTGTTCAATGAACCGGCGCTGCAGTTAATCAGCCAGCGCATGCCCGCAACCTTGGAATTGGCGGTGACGGCGGTGCTCATGGCGGTGGTGCTGGGCATTCCGCTCGGGCTGCTGGCCGGGCTCTATCCACATAGTCTGTTCGGGCGGCTGGCGATGGCGGGGTCCATTCTGGGGTTCTCGCTGCCGAGCTTCTGGGTCGGGTTGATGTTCATCATGATTTTCGCCGTGCAGCTTGGCTGGCTGCCAAGTACCGGGCGGGGTGCGACGGTTGTCGTGTTCGGCATTCCATGGAGTTTCCTGACGCGCGACGGGTTGGCCCATATGGCAATGCCGGCTTTCAATCTGGCGTTGGGCAACATCGCGCTGGTACTGCGGCTGACGCGGTCCGGAGTGCGGGAGAACATGCCGATGGATTATGTGCGTTTCGCCCGCGCAAAAGGGATTTCGCCCCAACGCGTCGTGTTCGTGCACGTGCTGAAGAACATCATGATCCCGGTTGTAACAGTGCTTGGCCTGCAATTCGGCAGCACGGTGGCCTTCGCGGTGGTGACCGAAAGCGTGTTCGCCTGGCCCGGTATGGGCAAGCTGATTATTGACAGCATCAACGTATTGGATCGGCCGGTGATTGTTGCGTACCTCATGATGATCGTGCTGATGTTTGTCACCATCAACCTGATTGTGGATTTGCTCTATACGGTGCTCGACCCGCGTGTGCGGATTGGAGGCGCAGAATGAGCGCCACCGTGAAACGCGAGATCACCCCGTTCCGACGGTTTGCAGCTGATTACGCCAGCAACAAGATTGCCGTCGTCGCCCTTGTCGGGGTGGTGATCATCGTCTTCCTGGCGCTGTTCGCCAATCTGATCGCGCCACAAAATCCATACGATCTGGCACAGCTGGACATTATGGATGGCCGCCTGCAGCCGGGCACCAAAAGTGGCGCAGGATGGACCTATTGGCTGGGCACCGATGACCAGGGCCGTGATATGTTCAGCGGCATTCTCTATGGGTTGCGCATATCGTTGGGCGTGGGCTTCGGCTCTGCGGCGACGGCGGGGGTGATCGGGTCGGCGCTTGGGTTGATCGCGGCGTATGCCGGCGGCTGGGTAGAAACGGCCATTATGCGGCTGGTCGATCTGCAGCTGTCGTTTCCTGCCATTCTAGTGGCGCTGATGATCCTGGCATTTCTCGGCAAGGGCGTGATGAACGTGATGCTGGCGCTGGTGATCGTGGAATGGGCGCGCTACGCCCGCACCGCCCGCGCTGCGGCGTTGGTCGAACGGCGGCGCGAATATGTCGAGGCGGCGGAATGCTTGGCACTGCCGCAATGGCGGGTGTTGTTCCGTCACATCCTGCCGAACTGCATGCCGCCGCTTATCGTGATCGGGGCGATCCAGGTGGCGTCGGCCATTTTGCTTGAGGCGACGTTGAGTTTTCTCGGCCTCGGCGTGCCGATCACCGAGCCATCGTTGGGCCTGCTGATCGCCAATGGCTATCAATACATGCTGTCCGGCAAATATTGGATCAGCTTCTATCCGGGGCTGGCGCTGCTGGTGACCATTGTCTGCCTCAACCTGGTTGCCGACCAGTTGCGCGACGTTCTGAACCCGAGGCTGCAACGATGACCGACGCAACGCTGGTCGTTAAAAACCTGCAAACCCATTTCCAGATGCGCAACGGCGTGGTGCGCGCGGTGGATGGCGTTTCATTCGAAGTCCGGCGCGGTAAAATCCTCGGGCTGGTCGGCGAGTCCGGTTCCGGCAAGTCGGTGACCGGGTTTTCCATTCTTGGGCTGGTCGATCCGCCAGGCGGGATTGCCGGCGGGTCCATAAAGTTCCTTGGGCGTGAACTGGTGGGAATGCCGGAGCCAGAATTGCGCGGGCTGCGTGGCAACCGCATCGCAATGGTGTTCCAGGACCCGATGATGACGCTCAACCCGGTGCTGCGGATCGATACCCAAATGATCGAAACCGTGCGCGCCCATGCCGACGTAAGCTACGCCGAGGCGCGGACACGCTCGCGCGATGCGCTCGGGCTTGTGGGCATCCCCAGCCCGGATGAGCGTCTTTCGTCCTACCCGCATCAGTTCAGCGGCGGCATGCGCCAGCGTGTGGCGATTGCGATTGCACTGCTGCATCAACCTGATCTGATCGTCGCGGATGAACCGACGACTGCCCTCGATGTCACCATTCAGGCGCAAATTTTGTCCGAAGTGCAGAAGCTGGCGGCCAATTTCGGCACCGCGCTGATCTGGATCACCCATGACCTGTCTGTGGTGGCTGGCCTCGCCGATGATCTCGCGGTGATGTATGCCGGTCGGATTGTGGAGTCCGGTTCGGTGGAAGCGGTGCTCGATCGACCATTGCATCCTTATACCCACGGATTGATCGGCAGCGTGCCGAGCCGCAACAAGCGCGGCAGCAAACTGCGGCAAATTCCTGGAATGACACCGAGTATGCTCGACCTTCCGCCCGGCTGTGCGTTCCGCCAACGCTGTGCGCGGGCAAGCGCGGAATGCGAGGTTTCACCGCCGATTACCAATCCCGCGCCAGAACGCACCTTGCGTTGCTTTCACCCGCAACTGGAGTTGGCAGCATGACCGGGGCTGCAATCGAACTGCGCGGCATTTCCAAGCGCTTCGGCAAGCATCTGGATTTTGCTGCCCTGATGGCGCAACGCGCCAAGCGGGCAATGGGCGGGGAAACGCCATCGACGGTGGTGCGCGCGGTAGACAGCGTGGATCTGACCATCCGATCTGGCGAAGTGCTGGGGTTGGTGGGGGAGTCCGGCTGCGGCAAATCCACCCTTGGACGTATGGTCGCCGGGATTATGCCGCCGACCGAGGGCCAGGTGCTGTGGAAAGGCCAAGACGTCGCAACCTTAAAGCCTGCAGCGGCGAAGGCCGCCATGCTGCAAGTGCAGATGATTTTCCAGGACCCGTATTCCAGCCTCAATCCGCGCCTGCGTGTGGAACAGATCGTGGGCGAGGCGCCATCGGTTCACGGCATGATCGGCGCTGCCGGGTTCGATGCTTATGTTGACGCACAATTGCGTCGCGCCGGTTTGGATCCGGCCGATAAGCGGCGCTATCCGCACCAGTTTTCTGGCGGCCAGCGCCAGCGCATCGGGATTGCCCGAGCCCTCGCGGTGCAGCCGGAGTTCCTGGTGTGCGATGAAGCGGTGGCGGCGCTCGATGTATCCATCCAGGCGCAAATCCTGAACCTGTTCATGGACCTGCGCGCCGACCTGAACCTGACCTATCTGTTCATCAGCCACGATCTCGGGGTGGTCGAACATTTATCGGATCGGGTGGCGATCATGTATCTCGGGCGCATCGTCGAAGAAGCCACGACCGAGGAAATCTTTGCCCGCGCCAACCATCCCTACACCCAGGCGCTGCTATCCGAAGTGCCGCGCATCGACACCCGGAAGCGGCATTTCACCGCGATCACCGGGGAGTTGCCCAGCCCGCTGAACCCACCGTCCGGCTGCCATTTCCATCCGCGCTGCCCTTCAGCAATGGCGCGATGCAAAGAAGTCGCGCCCCTGGTGCGGGAGATCGCGCCGGGCCACCGCAGCGCCTGCCATTTAAATGGGTGAAAGAAGGGCTATCCCGCCGCCAACGGGCGAGGCCTGACGCCGAGGATATGGGCAATGGCGTTGGTGAGGTCGGGGCGGTTGAGGGTGTAGAAGTGGAATTCGTCGATCCCGTTGGCCTGCAGTTGGCGCACTTGTTCGGCGGCGACCACGGCGGCGATCATGCGGCGTATTTCGACATCGTCTTCAACGCCCTCGAAATACGCACCAAGCCATTCAGGTACGCGGACGCCAGAAACGGCTGAGAATTTGACAATCTGCGCGTAGTTCGACACCGGCATGATGCCTGGCACGATCGGGGCAGTGATGCCTGCGGCCAGCGCCAGATCAAGAAAGCGCAGGAAGGTTGAGTTATCGAAGAAGTAGTTGGTGATGGCGCGGGTAGCACCGGCATCAAGTTTGCGTTTCAGCACTTCGAGGTCGGCAAGCGGGCTTACCGCGGTCGGGTGGACTTCGGGGTAGGCAGCGACCGAAATTTCGAATGGCGCGACCTTGGCAAGCCCGGCCACCAGATCGGACGCGTACGCATAGCCTTGCGGGTGCGGGACGTAAGCTCCCCCGCCCGGCACGTCACCGCGGAGGGCAACGATGTGTCGGATGCCGGCATCCCAGTAGGCGCGGGCAATGTCGTCGATTTCACCCCGCGACGCCCCGACGCAGGTCAGGTGCGCGGCGGGGGTGAGAGTTGTCTCTGTGACCATGCGGGCAACCGTTGCATGGGTCCGGGCTTGGGTGGTGCCGCCGGCACCGTAGGTGACCGACACGAAGCGTGGCGCCAGCGGTTCGAGCTTGCGGATGCAGGCCCAAAGCTGGGTTTCCAGCGCATCAGTGCGCGGCGGGAAGAATTCGAAGGACAGCTTCGGCGGCGCCTGATCGTGGGCCCGGTCGGGCAGGCGATCGAAACGCGGTCCGGAAAGCCAGCGGGCAAGGGTCGGGGAAGGGGCGTTCATGGAGGCGATATTGGCGATCTTGTCGGCATACGCAAGTCTTTCGCCTCGTTGGCCTGCCAGATGAATTTATTGCAATCGCAACGCCTCTGGAAATTGAGGCGAAAACGTGGTCAATTCCCCGTGATTTCGCCATATGCTTGTGCGATCCATAGCCCGCCATAGGGTTTATTTCAGAGGCTTTCGATGCACCGTCGATTTCAAGCGTGCTTTGCGACCGCGTTACTGGTGTCTGGGTTGTTTGTTGCCGGTTGCGCCACGCCACCGCCCGCGGATGATCCTGACGCTGTTGCAGATTTCAAGCAGACCAACGATCCGCTGGAGCCGGGCAACCGGGTGACTTATGCGATCAATGATGGTTTGGATCGCGCGATTATCCGTCCGGTGGCGGAAGGCTACAACTATGTCCTGTCCCCCGGAGTGCGCTCGGGCATCCATAATTTGTTGGACAACATTGGCAACCCGGTCGTGCTGATGAACGACATTGCGCAGGGCAAGCCCAAACGGGCGGGTGATACGCTGATGCGTCTGGTGCTGAACACCACACTCGGCGTTGGTGGATTCTTCGACGTGGCGACCGGGTGGGGCTGGCCGTCGCATAACGCGGATCTCGGCATGACCTTTGCCGTCTGGGGCTTGCCCGATGGGCCCTTTCTGATGCTGCCAATTTTTGGCCCGTCCAACCCGCGTGACGGACTAGGCATGGCTGGCGATATGATGGCCGCGCCGACGGGCTACTTGCCGAAGGGGCTGGAGAATACTGTTTTCAGCTATTCAAAAACCGCGCTGGGCGCGATCGACGGGCGGGCAGGTTATATTGGCCAGCTCGATCGTATCAATGCTCAGGCGCTCGATCCCTACGCCACTATTCGTAGCCTGTGGCGGCAGAACCGCCAGTCGCAGATCGATGAGGCGAAGAAGCCCGAAACCCTCACGCCGCCGGCAGCCTGGAGTCACTCAAAATGATCGCAGTGGCACAGCCGATGTTCGGGCGTCGGCGCTTGGCGGGTCTGACAATGGCGCTCCTGGCCCTGCTTCCATTCGCGGCGCGGGCCGATGACGCGGATCTGGCGGAAAAATTCATCGACAAACTGCTGAAAGACCTTTCAGCGGTGGTCAATGGCGGCAAGCCGGTGGATACCCAGAAGGCGGCGATGCGGCAAATCGTTTTTGATGCGGTCGATGTCGATGGCGTTGCGCGCTTCTGCCTGGGGCGCTTCTGGCGGACGGCCACGCCACAGCAACAGAAAGATTACACGGAAATTTTCCGCAACGTGATGGTGTCCAATATTACCGGAAAAGTCGGTGAATATCAGGGCGTGTCGTTTACGGTGGGCAAAGCCCAGATGCGCGCCGAGGAAATCGCAGTGGCCAGCATTGTCAACCGTCCGGGTAATGCGCCCAACAAGGTGGATTGGCTGGTGGCGGTCACTGCGGGCAAACTGAAGGTGATCGACGTCATCGCCGAGGGAACAAGCCTCCGCCTGACCCAGCGCAGCGATTATGGGGCGTTTCTGGGTCGCAATAATAATGACGTCCAGGCGCTCATCAATGCGCTCAAGAAGCAGGCCCTTGCCGCAAACTGAGACAAGGCTGATCCGTGCCGGCGGCCTTGATATCGCTTATCGGGCCTTCGGTCCGGACAGTGGCCCCACGATCGTCCTGCTCCACGGATTTCCCGATGATGTCGGTGCGTATGCACAGGTGGCACCAATCCTGGCGACCGATGGCTTCCGGGTGTTGTTACCTTGGTTGCGCGGATATGGCGCAACCCGGTTCGTCGAGCCGGCCACCCCAAGGTCGGGCGAGCAAGCCGCCCTCGGCGCGGATTTGCGCAACTTTCTGAACGCGCTTGCGATCGATCAAGCCGTACTCGCGGGCTATGACTGGGGCGGACGCGCGGCCTGTGTGGTCGCGGCTTTGTGGCCCGATCTTGTGCGTGGTCTGGTAACGATCGGCGGTTACAATATCCAGCATATTGCATCCGCCGGCGCGCCATTGCCGGCTTTGGACGAGGCACGGCTCTGGTACCAATGGTATTTCCAAACCGAGCGCGGGCGGGCGGGGCTGGCGGCGGACCGTGCTGGGATGGCACGTCTGCTCTGGCGCCTGTGGTCGCCGAATTGGGCATTCGACGACGAGACCTTCGCCAAGGCGGCGGTCAGTTTCAACAACCCGGATTTCGTGGATGTGGTGATCCATTCCTACCGCCATCGCCACCAGAACGCGCCTGGCGATCCTGCGCTGGCCGACATTGAAGCGAAACTGGCCCAGCGCCCGGCCATCGCGGTGCCCACCGTTGCGTTGGAAGGCGGTGCTGATGGGGTGCGCACCCCCGATCCCGCCGACCCGGCCCGGCCGATGTTCACCGGATGGTATCAACGAACGATCCTCCCCGATATTGGTCATTTTCTGCCGCACGAGGCACCAGAGGCGGTGATCGCTGCGGTGCGCGCAGTTAATCAGGCGCCGAAAACATAGCCTGACAGCAAACGCTTGGCCTCCGACAGAACCTGCGCCCGTGCAACCAAGTCTGGCTGGTCGAACGCGAAGGATAACAGCCGATCGCCAACCTCGGTCGCGATCCGAAGACGCAAGGTAAAATCCTCACTCGGGTTAAGGTCGAACGCTTCGACCAGGAACTCCCTCACCATTTCAGCCACTTGCCCGGACGTCGCTTCGGCATCCCGGGTCGGGCGGCTGACGGCCCGGCCCGGCATCCCGGTTGCCGCGCCATAGGCCACCGTGCGGAAATCCGGATTGGCGTCGAGATAGGTGACAAATTCGTCGACCACCAGTCCGAGAAACGCACCGGGATCGGCCGGGAAGGCGGTCATAAGCCGGAGGCCGAGGGTCTCCTGAAACAGTTCCATATGCCGCAGCGCGATCGCATCGACAATCGCCTGCTTGTCCGGAAAAAACCGGTAAAGCGCACCGATCGACAACCCGGCCTCACCCGCGATACCAGCCGTGGTCAGCGCCTCAACCGTAATGCCGCGGGCGAGCAGGGACGACGTCGCCGCCAGCACGCGCTGCACGGTTTCCTGGCTGCGGCCTTGCACCGGCGCCCGTCGGGCACGGGCATTATCCTGAACGATCCCATCACTCATATCTGCGATGTAACCCCGATCCCCCGGTGATGCCAGTTGACAGCGACATAGCGGCTAGCCAAAAAGCGAACGCGACGTCCTGTTCGCGTTTTTCTGGAGACTGCTCGATGGGTATCCCGCTGCACCAGGCCGTTCGCGTCGGCGCTTATGTCGCAAAGCAGCATCTGCTGGGCCGCAAGCGCTATCCGCTGGTGCTCATGCTCGAGCCTCTTTTTCGCTGTAACCTGGCCTGCTCCGGCTGTGGCAAGATTGATTATCCGGCGGAAATCCTCAACCAGCGTCTGTCGGTTGCCGAGTGTCTGCAGGCGGTCGATGAATGCGGCGCACCCGTTGTGGTCATCGCCGGTGGTGAGCCGTTGTTGCACAAGGAAATTGACGAGGTCGTGCGCGGTATTATCGCCCGTAAGAAATACGTCATCGTCTGCACCAACGCATTGCTGTTGGAAAAGAAGATGGAGCTATTCAAGCCGGACAAGTTCTTCTCGTGGTCGGTCCATCTCGATGGCGACAAGGGCGATCATGATCGTTCGGTCTGTCAGGACGGGGTCTATGATCGTTGCGTGTCCGCGATTGCCAAGGCCAAGGCAGCCGGTTTCCGCACGATCATCAACGCGACCTTGTTCAACAATGCCGACCCAGAACGTACCGCGAATTTCTTTGATGACGTGATGGCGATGGGCATCGATGGCATCAGCGTCTCGCCCGGCTATGCGTATGAACGTGCGCCGGACCAGCAGCATTTCCTCAATCGAATGGCCACCAAGGAACTGTTCCGCAACATCTTCGCACGCGGCAAGGCCAAAGCCGCCGCCAATCCGAAGCACAAGAAGTGGGAATTCAACCAGTCGAGCATGTTCCTCGACTTCCTGGCCGGCAATCAGACTTTTCATTGCACGCCATGGGGCAATCCCACGCGCAACTATTTCGGTTGGCAACGCCCGTGCTACCTGCTCGGCGAAGGTTATGCTTCATCCTTCAAGGAGCTGATGGAAACCACTGAATGGGATAAATATGGCGTCGGCAACTACGAAAAATGCGCTGATTGCATGGTCCATTCCGGGTTTGAAGCGACAGCGGTTGCAGCCTCGGTCAGCAATCCGTTCAAGGCGCTGAAGGTAGAATTGTCTCCTATCCGCACCGATGGTGATTTTGCGCCAGAAATCCCGCTCGATCACCAACGCCCGGCCGAATATAGTTTTAGCCGTCACGTCCAGACCGCGATGGATAAGATCAAGCATAAGAAGCGCGATCCGGCTGAACTGGTTGACGCCGATAAGTAAGGAGGCGCTGCACCAGGGCCTCGACGTCTTGCGCGGCCAGGCAGTTGGGATGACGGGTCAGCAGAGGTGTCTGGCGACGGATGCTGTCGGGAACTCGTTCATCCTGGCGAATAATGCCGGCCAGGGGTGGCGTATGGCCGAGGAAAGCCTGGCAGGCTTGTGCCAGGGTCGCATAGGTCCTGGTGCCCGATGGCGGTGATTTCGCCCGGTTGACGATGATCTCGCCACGTCCGGCCTCGCCGTCCCGACCATGCAGCTTGAGCACCGCATAGGCGTCGGTCAGGCTGGTTGGTTCATCGGTCACAAGCACCAGCAACAGATCGGCCGCCGCCGCCATGCGTCGCACACCGCGGTCCAGTCCCGCGGCGAGGTCGCAGATCACATAGTCATAGTCCTTGGTGCATATGCGCACGGCTGTCAGCAAATGATCTAGCGTTTCCGCATCGAGGCCCGACATCGCGCCGGTGCCAGAGCTGCCGGCCAGGATATCCAGGCGCGGCGCAAAATTGATGATCGCATCGGCGATCGGCTGCCCCCGGCGCAGCATCTGCATCAGGTCGCACCCTGGCGTCAGCCCGAGTTGCACGTCCAGATTGGCCAACCCGAGATCCCAATCAACCAGCAACACCCGCTGCCCGGCGCGCGCCAAGCCATCCGCCAGCGTGGCCGATAGCCAGGTTTTGCCGACGCCACCCTTGCCGGAAGCGATGGCAACAAGTCGTCCAGTTTCTGCAAGCGCGGCGATCATTGGGTTGACACTCCTGGCGAGCGCCGCGAAGACAAGCGCTCGGATATTAAATGCGGGGTTAGCGGCGTAAGTCCGTCCGCCGCATTGGCGCTGATACCCGCCTCGGTCATCGTCAACCCGACCGACGCCGCTGCGAGCACGCTACCTATCCGGCGTGCGATATCAAGCTTGGTCGCAATCAGCATCGATGCTCCGGCGGCGGCAAAGGCCGTGGCAGTGTCGTGCGATTCCATCACATCCTGCCCGGCCGATAAGACCAGCGCCATGCGCGCCCCGGACCGCCTGCCGATAGCAGCAAGCCTGCCCAATCCGGCTGGATCATAGGGACTGCACCCGGCAGTATCGATCAGCACAGGACCGGTCGGGTCGACCAACGCCTCGCTGATTTTCATCGGATCATCAACGATCACCAGTCTGACCCCGAGAACGCTCGTGAAAGCCTGCAACTGCGCGTTTGCACCTGCCCGGCAAGTATCGGTCGACACGATCACCGGGGCTTTGCCGCCCAACACGAGCCGGGTCGCCAGACGGACGATCGTAAGGGTCTTGCCGGCGCCGGGTGGCCCGACGCACACCAACGGCGCGCCCGCCCCGAGATCAAGCTGGCCAAAGCGAAACCCGACCTGCAAGGCAAACGGCAGCGGTCCGGTTGCCAGTCGGGCGCGCACCGACGCCGGCAGTCCGTGCCACAAAAATTGGCTGGCGCGGTCGGATTCTGGTTCAGTAACCGGGTCCGCGATCGGCGCTGGCAGCGGCGCAACGGCTTCAACACCGGCAGTTACCTCCACGCCGTTGCGCGTTCGTTTGGTCGACAGGATCAGCGCATCCCCGCCGAGCTCGGCGCGGATGTCCTGCATTGCCTGCGCGATGCTGCTGGCGTGGAAGAGTTTCAGACGCATGGGGAGGTCAGAGCATCGACAATGGGTTGGGGACCAGTAACTTCAAGAGTAAATTGCCGTAGAGCATCAATCGCCTCGACACCTTATTTCAAACGCTCCCAACGGTACGAATGCGCGCGCGCGGCGAGATTTCGACCTGCGCGAGGACTGGGATTTCTGGTCGCAACCGCTCAATAATCATCCGCACCTGGGGACGGATCGCGGCACTGGTCAGCAGCACGGGCGCGTCGCCGGCGGCAATGGCGCTATCCACGGCGCCGCGAACGGCTTGGCTGAATTCGGCGAGTTTGCTCGGCGCCATGGTCAGTTGACGGTCCTCAGAGGGGCCGATGACTGTGCTGGCGAATTCAACTTCCCATTCTGGTGACAGCGGAATGATCGGGATGTAACCGCGGTTGCCGCGACAGGCTTCGCTGATCTGGCGGGCAAGGCGTGCCCTCACTGTCGCAACGATCGCCGCTGTCCCGCGCTGCCCTCCGGTGCAGGCTTCCTGAATACCTTCGAGTATGGTTGGCAGGTCGCGGATTGAGACACGTTCGATCAGCAATGCCTGCAACACCCGCTGAATACCGCTATTGGTGATCAGCGACGGCACCAGATCGCCGATCAGCTTCTGTTGTTCCTGCGGCAAGTCCTCAAGCAGTTTTTGAGTTTCGACGTAGGATAGTAACTCGGACATGTTTTGCTTTACCAGCTCGGTCAGATGGGTGGTGAGCACGCTCGCGGCGTCAACCACGGTGCAGCCGGCAAACACCGCTTCTTCGCGAAGTTCGGGGGAGATCCAAACTGCCGGCAGACCAAAGGTGGGTTCGGTGGTTGGCTCACCCGGAATGGTGGGTAGTTGACCGGATGGGTCCATCACCAGCAGACTGGTCGGGCGGAGGCTGCCGCGTCCGGCCTCGATTTCCTTGATACGGATTACATAGTCGTCCGCTGCGAGCTGCAGATTATCCTGGATCCGTATTGCTGGCATCACAAAGCCCATTTCGCTGGCAACCACGCGGCGTAGACCTTTGATCTGTTCGGTCAGGCGCGGCTGGTCGCCGCTGGCAAGGCTTAACAGCCCGAAACCAAGTTCGATCCGCACCAGGTCGAGCCGTAGCGATTGGCTGATCGTTGGCTCGGATGGCGCGACATCGATCACCGAATCGCCATCCGGCTTCGGGGGGCGGGTAAAGGCAAACCAGGCGCCGCCCCCGGCAAGGCCCGCCAGCATCAGAAACGGGACGGCCGGCAGTCCGGGCATGAAGGCAAGCATGAGCGCGCCCGCAGAGGCCATTGCAAGCGGTTTCGGCCGGCTTGCCAACTGTTCCATCAATGCGGCATCTGTGCCGCCTTCAAGTCCACCTTTGGTCACCACAATACCCGCGGCGATGGAGACCAGGAGTGCCGGGATCTGGCTTACCAGACCGTCACCGACGGTGAGGATGGTATAGGTCGAGATCGCGTCAGCGAAGCTCATGTTGTGGCGCAAAAGACCGGTCGCAAAGCCGCCGATGATGTTTATTGCGGTAATGATCACACCTGCGACGGCATCGCCTCGGACAAATTTTGCCGCACCGTCCATGGCTCCATAGAACGCGGTTTCCTCCTCCAAATCTTTGCGTCGAATGCGCGCGGTCGCTTCGTTGATCGCGCCTGACCCGAGTTCGGCATCGATCGCCATCTGCTTGCCCGGCATCGCATCGAGGCTGAAGCGCGCCGCGACTTCAGCGATGCGGCCCGAGCCTTTGGTGATGACGACAAAGTTGATGATCAACAGAATGGCGAACAGGATCACCCCGATCACAACATCGCTGCCCATCAGGAATGATCCGAAGGCCGCCACCACGCGCCCGGCAGCATATTTGCCCTCATGGCCATGTGCGAGGATCAAGCGGGTGGTTGCAACGTTCAAAGACAGGCGCAGCAACGTGGTAAGGAGTAGCAGGGTCGGGAATGATGACAGGTCGAGCGGACGATGCAGAAAAATCGCGACCATCAGAATCAGCACTGACAGTGTGATTGAGATCGACAGCGCGAAATCCAGCAACGGCCCGGGCAGCGGGACGATCAGGACGGCAACGATCGCAACCACCCCTGCCGCCAACATGATATCGGCGCCGGGTGTGAAGCGGGTAAAGTTCGCCGGCAGGCCGGGTAGACGGAATGCCATCGATCAGGCCGCGATGCCGCTGACGGGTGGTGGAACCGCGAGGCCCTGTGCGCTGTAGTCGCGCAGTTTGTTGCGCAGCGCACGAATGGATATTCCCAACATCACCGCCGCCCGGGTGCGATTGCCCAATGTGTGGGACAGGGTTTGCAGGATCAGATCGCGCTCAACTTCCTCCACCCGCATGCCCACCAGACCGAGGGCTTCTTCCCGCATAGTGGCGGCACGGCCCGACTGCGGCCCGGCGAGTTCGATTGCATCGGGCGCGATGACGCCGCCCGTCGACAACAGCACCGCCCGATGGATGCAGTTTTCCAGTTCGCGGACGTTGCCGCGCCACGCATGATTTTCCAAAATCCTGTAGGCCTCGACGGTCAGGCGGCGATGCGGTAACCCGTTGAGCTCGGCAAATTGGTGGGCAAAGTGGTCGGCGAGGGCGGCAATATCGGCAGGCCGGTCGCGCAATGGCGGCAAATGGAGGCGGATCACGTTGAGGCGGAAATAAAGGTCGTCTCGAAAGCGGCCCGCTGCGGCATCGGCGACGAGATCGCGGTTGGTGGCCGCCAGGATGCGGACATCGATCTTCACCGGGGCATTGCCGCCAAGCCGCTCAATTTCGCGTTCCTGGAGTGCGCGCAGCAATTTCGATTGCAGATTGATGTCCATCTCGCCGATTTCGTCGAGCAGGAGCGTGCCGCCATTGGCCGACTCGAACTTCCCGATCCGACGGGCCAGCGCGCCACTGAATGCACCTTTCTCATGGCCGAATAATTCACTTTCCAGCAGATTTTCTGGAATCGCCGCGCAGTTCAGCGCGACGAACGGACCGTTGGACCGCCGCGATGCCTGGTGCAGATGCCGTGCCACCATTTCCTTGCCGGTGCCCGACTCGCCTGTGATCAGCACCGATGCTTCCGCTCGCGCGATCCGGGCGGCGAGTTTCAGGACATCGAGCATCGCCGGATCATGCACAACGAAATTCACCTGCTGCAGGCTGACTGCAGTCAGAAGTTCGGCAATCATGTCCGCGCTCGGTGGCAATGGCAGGTATTCGCGTGCGCCAGCCCGGATCGCGTCGGCGGCAACATCTGGGTTCAAGTCTATGCCACAGGCAACGATCGGCACGAAAATCCGCTCGGCCGCCAGTGCGCGCACCATGGTGGAAATATCGTGCGGCAGTTCGCAGAATACGACGTTAATCGAACCGTTGCGGCGCAATGCCGCGAGCGCGGTGTCGAGCGTTGTTGCATGATCGACCGCGGCGTTCAGTGCGCGGGCAATTCGTGCCGCTTCCCCCAACGGTCCCGATAATGCACCGATGATCAGGATACGCATGTCGATCAGACCCCCCGGTCCGCTTTAACGATTTCCGTCATCGTTACGCCAAGCCGATTGTCGTCGACCATCACCACCTCGCCGCGGGCAACCAATCGGTTGTTGACGTAGATGTCGATTGCCTCGCCTAGTTTGCGGTCCAGTTCCACCACAGCGCCACGTCCAAGTTTCAGCAATTGCGAAACCGGCATCGTGGCCCGGCCGAGCACCGCGCTTACGGTAACCGGAATGTCGTAGACCGCTTCCAGGTCGCGGGTAGAACGCGGCGCTCCCGGCTCGGAAGCCGGCGGTGGGCTGAAGTCGCTCAAGTCCAGTGCGTCAACCATGTGCGTGTCCAATCAAGGTTCGGGTCTTGGGCGGGGTCGGCGCGGGGTCGATGATATCGTCGAGGCGCAGGACACTCAGAATTTCTGCCCACAGCACGTCGGCGTTGCGGTCCGCGCGACCGTCTTTCCATCGCATTGTGGCGTCGCCGGGCGGGATGGTGTCGAGCGAAACTAAGACCAACTTGCTGTCACCGTCATAGGGGTTATCCAGAAGATATTGTTGCAGATCGGCAATTCCGGCCGAGCAGGCGCGGATTTCGACTTCGGGTTCGTCGATCAAGCCGGCAAGCACGAGCTTGACCATGTCCGTTGTTTCGGCTGGCCCGTAGTCAGCGCAAAGACGCGGGAAGAACTTCCGCAACAGATCCAGCAGTAGCTGTACGATGAGCCGGCTGTTCGCGTCGGAAATCTTCCGTGCCGCATCTGTGACGGTGCCGATCTCTGTCAGGAGTGCCTGCATCATTTCGTGCGACTGGCGGGCGACGTTGACCAAGGCCGTGGTTTGGCCATCTTGCACACCACGTGCATAGGCCGCTTCGAGGTCGGCTGCGCTGATCGGTGGCGGGGCTTCAGGCTCAATTGCCATCTCGGGCGGTTCTTCGCCAATTTGGGCGCTGGAGTTTGCTGGCTCGAAGTCTTCGTTAAAAATGTTGAGATACTTTACCACGTCTTGCCGATCCTTTTCGATGCTGTTGAAGGCGTCAGGCAATCATTTCCTCGTCCTTGCTTTGGTTGATCTGGATCTCGCCCTGGGCGGCAAGATCTTTGGCCAAAACGACGATGGACGCCTGGGCATCATCGACATCGCGCAGCTTGACCGGACCGAGATTGGCGATGTCTTCGCGCAGCATCTTGCCGGCACGTTCGGAGAGATTTGCGAAGAACAGATCACGCAGCTTCTCCGACGCGCCTTTGAGCGCGAGTGGCAGCTTGGTCTTGTCAACCGATCGCAATAGGATCTGAATCGCCTGGGCACTCAGGCGCTGCAGATCGTCAAAGGTGAACATCAACGACTTGATGCGATCAGCCGATTCTCTGTTCCGTTCCTCAAGCGCGGACACAAACCGCGCCTCTGCCTGGCGGTCGAGGTTGTTGAAGATGTCAGCCATCACTTCGTGGGAGTCGCGACGTGTGCTGCGCGCGAGGTTCGACATGAACTCAAAACGCAATGTGCGCTCAACCCCGTCGAGCACATCTTTTTGAATGCTTTCCATTCGCAGCATCCGCATCACCACCTCCATGGCGAAACTGTTCGGTAAAATGGACAGAACCCGGGCTGCATGGTCGGGGCGAATTTTCGACAGAACCACAGCTACGGTTTGCGGATATTCGTTCTTCAGATAGTTTGCCAGCACGGCTTCGTGGACGTTGCCGAGCTTGTCCCACATGGTGCGGCCGGCAGGCCCGCGAATTTCCTCCATAATCTGACTGACGCGATCACGGGGCAAGGTTTTCAATAGGAGCCGTTCGGTATTTTCAAAATTGCCGACCATGCTCCCGGCGCCGTCGAGCTGCTCTGTGAAGTCGCTGCAAAGTCGTTCCACCAGTTCTGACCGCACCGCGCCAAGCTGTGACATCGCGGCAGAAACCTCTTTGATCTCGTCTTCGTGCATCATGCTGAACATGCGGGTGCACTGTTCTTCCCCCAAGGTTAGCAGCAGCACCGCTGCTTTTTGCGCTCCGCTCAGGTTGGTATAATCTAAGGACTGGGACATGGTCAGTGTGTTCCCTGCTGGATCCAGCCGCGGATGATCGATAGTGTCTGCTCCGGGTGCCGCTCGACAAGTTCCGTCACGCGGCGCAACGATGATGCGTGCAGCTGCCCTTCAACCCTGGCTAGTGTGACCATTGCGTCGGGATTGGCGCTGTCAGGTCCGGTCAACAAGCCGGCACCGCCAGCGTGTTCGTCGGCAAACATGCTGGCCTGCCTTGGGGCGCCACTTGATCCACCTATCGTCACCGCCTGCCCAGTCCCGGCAAGCCCGATGTCGACCACACCTTGCGGTGCGCCGAGGGCGAGGAGCCGGTTCACCGTCGGCCGCACCACCACCAGAAGCGCGATCAAACCGGCGGTGACCAGCAACCCGGTTTGTCCAAGCCGCATCATGTCTGACTTATCGAGCGAGGTCCCGAACAGGCCGCTGGCCACCTCGGTTGCCGGGTCAATCGGGTTGGTGAAGCGCATGCTAACGACATCAACATGATCGCCACGTGCCGCGTCATAGCCTATCGCCGACTGCACCAGCCTGGAGATTTTGGCGAGGTCTGAGGCAGGACGTTCTTGCCATTTTATCACTCCATCGGCACCCTTTTCATCTATGCCGTCGACCATTACGGCCAAGCTGATCTTCCTGATCTGTGGCTGGTCGCGCAGCACGGTGCGCACTGTCTTGCCAATTTCGTAGTTCGTAGTTTCTTCCTGCTTGGCCGCCTGTGTGCCCGTTGCGGGCGCACCAGCGTCAGCATTGGGGAGATTGTTCTGCACTGAAGTAGTCGGGTTTGTTTCGGCGGTTTTACTTGTGTCGCTGCTGGTCTGGGTGCTGCGAACTACCTGGCCGTCAGGGTCATATTTTTCCTGGGTCTCCTGCACCCGATCGAAATCCATCTGCACCGACGCTTCCACCCGGACCCGCCCCGGCCCCAGGCTGCGTTCGAGCATGTCTTCCACCGCGCGTGATACCCGCGCTTCGGTCGCGCGGCGAATTTCATCGGGTGCAGTCGCGCCTGACGTGCCAGGTGCGGCAACCCCTGCCCGCGCCAGCACGCTACCATTGCTGTCCACCACGCTGACATTCTTGGCCCGCAATCCCCGGACCGCACCCGCTGTCAGATTGACGATGGCGGCAATTGTTTCTTGATCGAGCCGCACGCCTTTCGCCGTCGATAGCATCACCGACGCCTGCGCTTCCTGTTGCTCGAGCGAAAATGGTTCGCGGCGCGGCAAGACCAGATGCACCCGCGCGGCCTTGACCCCGATGATCGTGCGCATCGTGCGGGCAATCTCACCCTCCAGCGCGCGTTGTTCGGCCATGCGCTGCTGTGCCTGGGTCGCGGTCAGGCTGTCAGCTCGATCGAGCAATTCATAACCGATCGATCCTCCGCTCGGCAGCCCATCCCGGGCGAGCGAAATGCGCGCGGCAGAAACCTTGTCTGCTGGGACCAAAATCTGCGTCCCGTTGGCGCCAAGTTGATAAGGAATTTGCTGCTTGTCGAGCGCATCGACCATCTGCGCGGCCTCCCGCCCATCCAGTTCAGCATACAGCAGCGCCATCTTCTCCGTCGGGCTGTGACTAGCCAGCACAATCAGCAGACCGAACAACGTCACGGCCACCAGCCCCATCGCCGCAAGACGAGCAACGCCCAATGCCTTCAGCCCATCAAGTAGGCCGTTCACGCCGCACCAACTGTGTAAGCGTCTGGTCTTCACCGTGTAGCGAAGCATGCGAAACTCGGCGATTTTGCTGATCTCTGGAACGCCTCTCTGGACTCCAGAAGGAGGTATGTTTGACGGAAGTAGACATTCTGGCACCTTCGGATCGGCGTCGGATATGGAGTG
>CALQTN020000007.1 GCA_943333505.2 Asaia bogorensis
ATGCGGCTCTCAGGCCGAACGTAGCTGAATAGTCCGTCCCGTCGTTGGTCAAAACCGCGCATCTTCGCTGCCTTGCGTCTGTCAATCTGATGAGAGATCGAATCCCATACGCACGCGTCGGAGCAAGGAGTTTTTCAGCAGCCTGCTAGGCCTCCGGTGTGTGGGCGAACCTAACGCTTGGGCGGCTGATCGTCGAACAAAATCCGGCTCGCGGCGCCATCCATGTCATCATACTGGCCGGCGCGCAGTGACCACAGGAAGGCCGCGAGCGCACATACCCCGAGAGCCAGGCTCAACAGGATCAGTCCCAGGATGGATGTCATTTGCGTACCCGCCATGAATTGCCCAGCACCAGCAAAGACGATGATGACATCGCCGCCGCCGCCAGCCAGGGGGTTACCAACCCCGCCATCGCCAGCGGTACCATCAGCACATTATAGCCGATTGCCAAAGCAATGTTACCGCGCATGATCGCCTGCGCCCGTCGCGCCACGACGATGGTTTCAGAAACCGCGTCAAGCCCGCTGCCCTGGAACACCACATCTGCAATGGTTTGGCTGAGCTCGGCACCCGACGCGGGGGACATCGATACGCTCGCGGCTGCAAGCGACGGCGCATCGTTCAAGCCGTCACCGACCATCAACACCTGACTGCCGCCGCGACGCATCGCTTCAACGGCCGCGAATTTGTCGACCGGCGTGCATTCGCCCTGCCAGGCCGCGATGCCGCATTGTCCCGCAATCGTCGAGACAGCGGCGCGCCTGTCCCCGGACAGCACGCTCGCGCCAATCCGCATCCGCGCGAGGGTCGCGATGGTTTCCCGCGCGGCCGGGCGCAATGCCTCGGCGAAGCAAAACCGCATCGGCGGGCGGTTGGGGCGCGCGAACCACAGCTCCGGGCCATCGGCGGGCGGCGGATTTTCGACCCCGACAAAGGCGCTACTGCCTAATCTGGTATCGCCCAACGCCATCCCGCGGCCCGGAACCTCACGCACTGCTTCCGCCGCGACGACCGGGCCAGATGCCACCAGCAAGGCGCGCGCTAACGGATGGCGGCTGCCGGCGGCGAGTTGGGCTGCGGCGGCAAGGTCGGCAGGATTGCACGCAGGATCGACGACCAGCTCGGGCAACGCTACCGTCAAGGTACCAGTTTTGTCGAAGACAACCGCATCGACATTGGCTAAACGTTCCAATGCAGTGGCTGATTTTAACAGAATGCCACGCTGGAACAGCCGTTGCGTCGCCAGCACCTGCACCGCCGGCACCGCCAGCGCCAACGCACACGGGCAAGTAATGATCAGCACCGCGCAGGCAGTGAGTAATGCGTGTTCGATGGTCGCGTGGCCGAAGCCCCACCAGCCCAGAAAGGTCAGCAAGGCGGCCAGATGCACGGTGGGGGCATATCGCCGGGCAACCCGGTCGGCGAGTTCGACGAAGCGGCCCCGGCGCGATTCAGCGACTTCAATCAGGCGCACGCATTCGGCGAGCAAGGTGCCGGCGCCGCTCGCAGTGCACAGAATTGTCAGCGTCGCGCCGAGATTGATAGTACCGGCAAACACCGTCGTTCCAGGTGCTGCGAGCACTGGCAGGCTTTCGCCGGTAACCAGGCTGGTGTCGAGCGGCGCGCTGCCCAACTCCACCACGCCATCGACACCGATGCGTGATCCCATGGCGACCATGATGCGGGTGCGAGGCGCCACGCTGGCAGCGGCGCGCTGTTCGGTGGTACCGTCAGGCCTGATCACGGTGACATCGCTGTGGCGCAACGCCAGCAATTGTTCAGCGGTTGCCCGGGCGCGACCGCGGGCGCGATGGTCCATCACCCGGCCAATCAGCAAAAAGAACAGCAAGGTGCAGGCCGAGTCGAAATAGGCGTCCCCCGCGCCTTGCAGGGTTTCGAACAGACTGAGGCCGGTGACCAGAATAACCCCGACGCTGATCGGCACATCCATGTTGGTGCGGCCGGCACGTAAAGCCGCCCAGGCAGAGCGGAAGAACGGTCGCCCCGCATAAGCGATCGCCGGCAGTGCGATCAGCGCCGAGACCAGATACAGCGCATCCCGCACCGCAGGCCCCATGCCCTGGCCTTCGCCAATCCAGATCGCCACCGACAGCAGCATCACGTTGCCGGCGGCAAAGCCTGCCACCGCCATCGCCCAGATCAATTCGCGTCCCGTTCGATCAGCCGCCGCAGCCAGCCGGGCCGCATCGAATGGCACCAGCCGATAGCCCAGCTTTTCGACCAGCCCGACCAGCCGGCCGCCATTCGCAACATCGCCGGTCCAGCCGAGTTGCAACCTGCGGGTGGTCATATTGACCCGGCTATGGGTCACGTTCGGCTCGCGCCCCAGGGCGGTCTCGATCAGCCAAACACAGGCGCCACATTGCAACCCATCGACCGCGAGGGTCAGGCTGTGATGCCCGGATTTATCGGTGGAAACACAGCGCGCAAGATCCCAACGCTCGGTCGGCTCCGGTCGGTTTGGCGCCAGCGTCGGATCACGCACAAGCCTTGCATAGTACTGGCCAAGACCCAGTCCATTGATGGTATCGAACGCTGCCGCGCATCCGCCGCAGCAGAACCGCGCGCCAGCCTGGGTCTCGCCGCCGCAATGGGCGCAAATCGCCTGGGCGACAGGCGAAGTCACGGCACCACGACCCGCCGCGACAGATGAATGCGCTTGCCCGAGACTGCCGCGGTGAGATCGATTTCCCACTGGCCCGCATCGGGCAGCCTGGTTTCGGCGACATACTCGCCCGGCGCCGCCGCGCGAAACACTAATTCGATGGGGGCGCCGTGTCCCAACGGACGGCTTGCTTGTCCGACCACCCGCACACCCTCAATCTTCTGTCCGTCACGATCGGCGAGCAGCAGGCGCGGCGTGCCGCTGGCAATAGACAATTCGGTTTTCCAGCCCAAAGCTGCTTCGCGGGCGGCGTTTTCCAAAACGGCATCGTAGCGGTTGCTGTCCGCGAATTGGCTATGGGTCACTTTTCCAGGAAAAGTGTTGATGGCCATCCACACAATACTGCCATCGACCACCGCCACACCGGCCAATCCCAACGCCACCGCGTAGGGGAAGAAAGCCCAGGTCAACCGCATTTGGAAACTCCTAAGGCTTGCCAGGACCAATGAAATTGGCGCTTCTCTTGATCAGGATATTGTCAGTGGTATCGCGAAGCAGGAAATTGATTTCGGCGTTCTTGGCCTCCGCACCACCAGGGGCGGCATCAAGAAACACCCGGTAGGCACCGACGCTGTCGGCCGGAACCAGGATGGTGATTGCATCGGCGGGCGCATCGGTGGAACCGGCGACCTGCAACTTCGCCCGCATGCCTGCTTCAACCGTCACGGTGAAGCTGACGTCATGGGTATATTTGTTGACCAGCTTCAATGTATAAGCATTGCGCAACGAACCGTCCTGCAGCCGCACGAATAACGGCGCGCGTTCGTGCTGCACCGACACTTCGAGCAAGGATCGCATAGCAAGCCCCACGCCCATCGCGGCCACCGCAATTCCCAACACGGCCAGATAAATCAACGTGCGCGGCCGGATCAGGCGGATCGGCTCAACCGCTTCGCCCTTCGCAAGCTCGGCCTGCCTGGCAAGCGTATCCCACTTGATCAGCCAGAGCGGCTGGCTGGTGCGGGTCATAATCTCGTTGCAGGCGTCGACACACAAGCCGCAGCCGATACATTCGAGCTGCACACCGTCGCGGATATCGATGCCAGTCGGGCAGACATGTACGCAGGCATGGCAGTCGATACAATTGCCGAGCGCTGGTGTGGTGGCGACATCGCGCTTGCCGCGCCCCCGTGGTTCGCCGCGCCAGCCCTGGTATGTTACAATCAGGGTTTGTTCATCGAGCATCGCCGATTGAAAGCGTGGCCATGGGCACATATAAGTGCAGACTTGTTCGCGCGCCCATCCTGCCAAAACATAGGTCGTGGCAGTGAACAGGAAAGTGAAGCCGTAGACACCGTTTGACGCCTTTCCGGTCCAGAAATCGACCGTCACCGTCGGGGCGTCTACGTAGTACATGATCCAGCCACCGCCGGTCCAGAATGCAACGCCCAGCCAGATCGAATGCTTGGCGAGCTTGCGCCAGACCTTGTCCAATGTTGTCGGCCCGGTGTCGCGCCGCATCCGCGCGTTACGGTCGCCCTCGATCCAGCGTTCGACCAGCATGAACAAATCCGTCCATACCGTTTGCGGGCAGGCATAACCGCACCAGATGCGGCCGAAAAGGCTGGTGACCAGGAACAGACCTACCGCCGCCAGAATCAAGCCGCCGGTCAGCAGAACGATGTCCTGTGGCCAGAACGTAATGTCGAAGAAATAAAATCGCTCTGTGCTGATATCCAGCAGCACGGCCTGATCCGGGTGGCCTGGCCCGCGATTCCAGCGCAGCCAGGGTAGCGTGTAGTAAACTACCAGGCAAAATATCAGCAGCGCCCATTTTACATTACGTGCAATGCCCCGGACCGCCCGCGGATAGACCCGCACCCGATCGGCGTAGAGCGACTCTTCGCCAGCCGGTGGAGCCACGTATTTATTCACCTTATTCGCCACCCCCGAGCGAGTGGACATAAATCGCCACGCTCTTGATGGTCGCAGCATCGAGGCGGGTGTTCCAGGCTGGCATCACGCCTTGGCGTGGCGCGCTGATCTGGGCAACGATGGCATCCTTGGTGGTACCATAGAGATTGACCGCAGAACGTAAATTCGGTGCCCCGACCTCCCGCTTGCCTTCGCCTTTTTCGCCATGGCAGACAACGCAATTCTCGGCGTAGAGTTTCGCGCCAGTCGACACGTCGGTACCGGCCTTAATGGCCCCGCGCAGCAGCAGCACATAATCGGCGACAGCGGCAATTTCGACGGGTTTGAGCACGCCATCCACGCCGAAGCGTGGCATCTGGCTAACCCTTGCATCAGGGTCCTCGCTCCGAATGCCGTGGGTGATCGACGTCTGGATGTCATCCAGTTTGCCGCCCCAGATCCAGCTATTGGATGCAAGCGTCGGGTAGCTCGGTCTGCCACCGCCGCCCGCGCCATGGCAGGCCTGGCAGTTATTGGCGAAGGTGATCTTGCCGGCCGCCATGGCGACGGCCATCAGTTTCGGGTCAGCTGCGATCTGCGCCATTGGGGCGGTCTTGATGCGGTCCATGGTGCCACCACGCGAAGCCGCAATGGCAGCTACGTCTGCGGTCACTGAAGCCCGCGTCGAGTAGCCGATCAGGCCATGATAATAGCCGAACAACCCTGGCATCGACGGATACACCACCGCAAACCCGACCCCCCAGATACAGATGGCGATCAAGGTATAGAGCCACCATTTCGGCAGCGGAGTGTTGAGTTCCTTCAGACCGTCCCACACATGGCCTGTGGTATCGCGTCCGGAGATCACGTCCTTTTCAATCTTGGTCGGCACGAGCGGTCTCCTCAGCGATCGTCATTAAGCGGAATAAGGCGGTGGCGTTCGTTGGCTTCTTTGCGGCCTGGCCAGTATTGGACGGCCACCACCAGCAGAAACACCACGCCCACCAAAACCACCGAATAGGTCAGCAGGAATTGGACGATGGCGGACATCGGCGCCTCCTACTGCTGGAGTTTTGCGGGGCTGGTGGCGGAGAAATCGACTAACGTGCCAAGCATTTGCAGATAGGCAACCAGGGCATCGAGTTCGGTTGGCGCACGATCATTGCCCGGCACTACCACCGCTTTGGGATAGCGCTTCATCAGTGCTTCGGCGTCCGCCTGCGGATTGGCCTGGGCGCGCAGATCGTCCTTTGCATGGGCGATCTGATCGGGCGTGTACGGCACGCCCACCATCCGGTTGGTACGAAGATGCTTGTCGATGTGGTCGAAATCCAGCGGTGTCTTCGCCATGAAGCCGTATTTCGGCATCAGGCTTTCCGGCACCAGTTCCTGCGGGTTGATCAGATGCGCGTAGTGCCAGTCGCTGGAATACTTGCCACCGACGCGGGCAAGGTCTGGCCCGATGCGTTTGCTGCCCCACTGGAACGGATGGTCATACATGCTTTCTGCAGCCAAGCTAAAATGGCCGTAACGTTCCACTTCATCCTTCAAGGCGCGCACCTGCTGGCTATGGCAGGTGTAGCACCCCTCGCGGATATAGATGCCCCGGCCCATGAGCTCGAGTGGCGTGTAGGGCCGCATCCCGACGACACGTTCGACGGTGGTTTCAATGGTAAACAGCGGAACAATTTCCACGATACCACCGATGGCGACCGTTAGCAGGGTCAGCACCAGCAACAGGATAGCGTTCTTTTCAATCCATTCATGCCAATTTCGACGGACCATAGCCTTACTCCCCCGCCAGGACGGCGCCGGCCGGATAGCTCGGCGCAACGCGGTTTGTGGAAGACGAACGCACCGTCATCACCAGATTGTAGACCATGATCAAGGCTCCGACGAAGAACATCATGCCGCCCATCCAGCGGATGACGTAATATGGGTGAACCGCGTTGACCGATTCAGCGAAGGAATATTGCAGGAAGCCAAAGGCGTCGTAGGCGCGCCACATCAGGCCCTGCATGATCCCGGCAACCCACATCGAGCTGATGTAGAGCACGATGCCGAGGGTCGAGATCCAGTAATGCCAGGCGACCAGGCGGGTGGAATAAAGCCCACTGCGCTTCCACAAGATCGGCACCAGATAGTAGATCGCGCCGAAGCTGATGAAGGCGTTCCAGCCTAGGGTGCCGGAATGGACATGGCCAACAATCCAGTCGGTGTAATGCGCCAGCGCGTTAACATCGCGGATCGACAGCACCGGGCCTTCGAAGGTCGACATGCCGTAGAAACCAACCGCAGTAACCGAAAAGCGCAAGGCCGGATCAGTGCGCAGTTTGTCCCAGGCGCCCGACAAGGTCATCAACCCGTTGATCATGCCGCCCCAGCTTGGCATCCACAGCATCAGCGAGAACACCATGCCGAGGAACTGTGTCCAGTCCGGCAGCGACGTGTAATGCAGATGATGCGGGCCGGCCCAGATATACATGAACACCAGCGACCAGAAATGCACCACGCTCAGCCGGTACGAATAGATCGGCCGGTCAGCCTGCTTCGGAATGAAGTAATACATCATCCCCAGGAAACCGGCCGTCAGGAAGAAGCCGACCGCGTTATGACCATACCACCACTGGATCAGCGCACTCTGCACCCCGGCGTAAACCGCGTAGCTTTTGGCGGAATACATCGAGATCGGCAGGGCGGCATTGTTGACCAGATGCAGTACCGCAATGGTCAGGATGAAGGCGAGCATGAACCAGTTGGCGACATAGATATGCGGTTCTTCGCGCTTCAGCAGGGTTCCGACGAAAATAACCGCATAGATCACCCAGATCAGGGTAAGCCACAAATCGAGATGCCATTCCGGTTCGGCATATTCCTGGCCCTGGCTGAAACCCATCACGTAGCTCAGGGCGGCCATGACGATGAAGAACTGGTAGCCCCAGAACACCAGATCGGCCAACGCCTCCCCACCGAACAGCCGGGCGTGACAGGTACGCTGGACAATATATAACGACGTCCCGATCAGGATTGAGCCGCCAAAGGCGAAAATCGCCGCCGAGGTGTGGACCGGACGCAAGCGGCCAAAATTGACGAACGAAAGCCCGAGATTGGCTTCCGGCCAAGCCAGTTCTGCGGCGATATAGACCCCGACCAGGAAGGCGACAATCGCCCAGAAAACCCCGGCAACGACAAACTTGCGAACCACGTCTTCATTATAGGTGATCGGCGAGAGCGTTGTTTCAGACATGATCCCCTCCGTTGCGACGGGCCGCCTGGCGGTCGAAATATCGCCGGATCAGACCAATATCAAACAGCACCGCGAACGCCGCGAGCGACAGGCCGAAAATGAAAATTCCATTATCATAAGCACCGGCAGCCATGGTAAGGCCAACCAGCCCCAGCACGGCGACCAGTGCCCCAACGATAAATCCGCTTATGTCGTCTTCCATGATCGCTCCGTGGCCAGTTGTGGATGCCGCCGATCGCAGCGCACCATCTCCTTACAAATTGGTCATCTATGGACCTGCCCGCATTGACACAGATCAACCATGCAGCCGTCTTGGTTGCGGTAAAGGATCCCAATGACCGACTGGATGGGCACACTTGTCGCATTATGCGCGCCGGGCGGGGCGCTTTTACCGTCCGGATTGCTGCTGGCCGGGCTCGCAGGCGGGGTCATGCACTGCGCGCCGATGTGTGGACCGTTCGTGCTTGGGCAGGTCGGCGCAAAAATGCAGGCGGCGCAGGCCTGTGGGCAATGCCGTCACCTGGGCATATTGCCCGGCTATCATGTCGGACGCATCGCCACCTATACAGCGTTTGGTGGCGTTGCCGGGCTGGTGGGTGTGGCGCCGGGCCTCGGCCAACTTGCCGGAGTGGCACTGGCAGCGGCAGCGCTGTTGTTTCTGGGCCAGGGACTTCGTCGGCTGGCGCCATCGATCGGGCGATACCTCCCCAGACCTGACCGCGCGAGACCGGACCGCACACCATCGATCGTCACCCGTCTGCTCGGCCGTGTTGGCAGCCTGACCGGTGTGCCGCTCGGCCTGGCGCTCGGTCTGCTGCCCTGCGGCCTGCTCTATGCCGCGCTGCTCGCCGCGAGCGCCGCAGGTGGCCCCGCCGAAGGCGCGTTTGCGATGCTGCTGTTCGGACTTGGCACCGTGCCGGCATTGCTGGCAATCGGCATTGCCGGCCAGGCCGCGGCGCGGCGCTGGCAGCACGCGATCGGTCCTGTCGCGCCCTTATTACTGTTGGTCAACGCGGCAGTGCTCGGGGTGATGGCAGTCCAAATGTTTTGATCGGGCCCTCTGGCGTATGGATCACGCATGCCGTAACGTGAGCGCTAACATCGCCTAAGCGGTGACCCGCTGCCAGTTTGGAGGACACGCCATGACTTCCCGTAGAAAATTTCTTGGTTCGACTGCCGTTTTCGCGGCCGTCGCAATCTCGACTGACGCTTTGGCACAGGCGGTTGCAGGCAAGGGCCAGTTTGGTGGCTCCGGTCTGGTTGGCAATCTGGCCGGCCCGACCCAGGCGACGGTGATCCCAACAAGCTTTAAGGAAGCCCCGCAATTGGCCGAACTGGTCAAGGCCGGGAAATTGCCCCCCGTGGCGCAGCGCCTTCCGACTGAACCGATGGTGATCAAGCCTCTCGAAAGTGTTGGCAAATACGGTGGCACCTGGCGCCGTGCGTTCATCGGGCCGTCGGACGGCGAAAACGGCAACCGGATCATGGCGTCGGACAAATTGCTGTTCTGGGACTTCACCGGCAGCAAGATCGTGCCGTCGGTGGCGAAATCCTTCGACATCAGCGCCGATGGTCGCACCACAACGCTTCATCTCCGCAAGGGCATGAAATGGTCCGATGGCGCAGCATTCACCGCCGATGATTTCGTGTTCTGGTTTGAAGACATTTACGGCAACAAGGACATCGTGCCGGCGCCGATTGCCGACATGTCGGCTGGTGGCAAGCCGGGCAAAGTGGTCAAGGTTGACGCTAACACGGTCCAGTTCGTCTTTGAGAACCCATACTTCCTGTTCCCATCGATGCTCGCCGGTGACACGCTGATCGGTGGCGGCCAGTCGGTGCAGCAATCCGGCGCGCGCAGCTACGGCGCCTATGCCCCGGCGCACTACCTCAAGCAGTTCTTGCCGAAATATTCCTCCGAAGCGGAAGTGAGCGCCAAAGCCAAGGCAGCCGGCTTCGATACCTGGGTGCGCCATCTGCACGTCAAGAAGGATTGGCAGCTCAACCCGGAAATCCCGACCCTGGGGCCGTGGCGCACCACGCGGCCGATCAACACCCCGACCTGGGTGATGGAGCGCAATCCGTACTATTACGGCGTCGACACTGACGGCAATCAGTTGCCCTATATCGACACCATCGTGATGACATTGGCCGAGAACATCGAGGTCGCCAATCTGCGCGCCATGGCAGGCGAATACGACTTGCAGGAACGCCACATGGATCTGGCCAAGCTGCCGGTGATCCTGGAAAACCGCGAGCGTGGCAAATACGACGTCCATCTCGACCTCGCCTATAACGGGTCTGACACGACGTTGCACGTGAACATGGATTATCGCGCCGATCCGCTGATCGGAAAACTGCTCGGCACCGCCGATTTCCGCCGTGCACTGTCGATGGGTATTGACCGCGAGCAGCTTAATGAAACCTTCTGGCTCGGTCTCGCCACCCCCGGGTCGAGCGCGCCGGCAGAGGCGATGCCCGAAAGCCCCGGCGCGGAATGGCGCAATAAATGGTCCACGCTCGATATTGCCGCCGCCAACAAGATGCTCGACGGCCTCGGCCTGAGCAAAAAGGACAGCGAAGGCTATCGCCTGCGCCCCGATAACGGTAAGCGGGTGGTGATTGAGCTGCTTGCGATCAAGGCATTCATGGATTGGCCGAAGCACGCTGAAATGATCGCGCAACATTGGCGCAAGATCGGTATCTATGGCGACGTCAAGGAAAGCGAGCGCGGCCTTGCCTTCCAGCGCGTGCTCTCAGGCGATCACCATATGCTGGTCTGGACCAATGGTGGGACAGAATTGCTGTATCTCTATCCGTCCTGGGCGCTTCCAACCGACGTTTCCAACGGGGCCTACGGCGTCGAGTATGCCAAATGGTACGGATCAAACGGCACCCAGGGCACCAAGCCCAGCGACCCGAACATGATCAAGGCACTTGAGCTGTTCCGTGGTGCGGCTGGCCAGCAAGAAGCCGAGCGTAACAAAACCGCTCAGGAAATCTGGAAGATCATGGTGGACCAGCAATTCCACATCGGCGTTTGTGGCCAGTCCCCGGCGCTGATGGGCGTTCGCCTCGCAAGCCGCAAGCTCGCCAACATCCCAGGCCGCGTCTGTATTGCCCAGCATTGCCGCACCCCCGGCAGCTCGCATCCGGAGAGCTGGTACTATAAAGCATGATTGCATTTGTCACCCGCCGCTTGCTGCTCGGGTTGCTTACAACCTGGTTGATTTCGGTGCTGTCCTTCGCGATCATCCAGTTGCCACCCGGTGACTTCGTCGATGCCTATGTCGCGCAACTTGCCTCCTCCGGCTCGGTCGTCTCGGCCGAGGAGGCAGCATCGCTGCGCGAACTGTACGGGCTCGGCCAGCCCTTCTACGTGCAGTATGGGAAGTGGATCACCCGCGTCATTACGGGGGATTTCGGCGAATCGATGGAATGGCGGCGTCCGGTGATCGAGGTGATCGGTGATCGTATCTGGCTGACGCTGGCGCTCAGCTTCGCCGCCCTGATTGTGACCTGGGCACTCGCCTTGCCGATCGGGATCTATTCGGCGGTGCGGCAATATTCACTCGCGGATTATATTTTCACCTTCATCGGCTTCATCGGCATCGCGGTGCCGAACTTCCTGCTGGCGCTGGTGATCATGTATTTCGCCTTCACTATGCTGGGTGCGAGCGTTGGCGGGTTGTTCTCCGCAGAAATGACCTTGGCGCCCTGGGGTTGGGAAAAGGCGTGGGATCTGATCAAGCATTTGCCGTTGCCAGCAGTGATCCTGGCGCTGGCCGGCACCGCGCAGCTGGTGCGGATCATGCGGGCCAATCTGCTGGACGAATTGCGCAAGCCCTACGTGGTGACGGCGCGCGCCAAGGGCCTGTCTGAAATGCGCACGGTGCTGAAATATCCGGTGCGGGCGGCGCTTAACCCGTTCGCATCCAACCTCGCCTACCAGTTTCCCCAGCTGATCTCGGGCGGCATCATCATTTCCATCGTGCTGGGCCTGCCGACTGTCGGGCCACTGCTGGTGAAGTCGCTGGTCGCCAAGGACATGTTCCTCGCCGGCACCATCGTGCTGTTGCTCGGCGTGTTGACCGTCATCGGCACTTTTATTTCAGATTTGGTGCTGATGTGGGTTGAGCCCCGCCTGCGCCACCAGTTGGATTAGCGCGATGGCCTCCGACGCAGACCGCTACGCCGTCGCCAGCCAGGCGCAACTGATCTGGTGGCGCTTCAAACGCCACCGCATGGCGATGATCAGCATGGTTGTGCTCGGCGTGTTCTATGTCCTTGCGCTGGGCGCGGATTTCCTCGCCACGTCGGACCCGCAGGCGACCGATTCACGCACCAGCTACATCGCGCCGCAGCCGATCCATCTCTTCGACGCCGACGGCGCGTTCCGCCCCTGGGTCGCCGGCATCAAGGGCGTACGCGATATCCAGACCTTCAAACTGGTCTACACCGTCGATCCGAGCCGGCGCGTCTACATCGAGTTCTTCGGCCACGGCTACAAATATTCCTTCCTCGGCTTCGAAACCGACCGCCATCTGATGACCCTGAAAGACGCCCAGCGCGGCGAGGGCATCTATTTGTTCGGCACCGATCTTTTGGGGCGCGATTTGTGGTCGCGGCTCGCGGTCGCAACCCGGGTCTCACTCACCATCGGCTTGGTCGGCGTCACCATCAGCCTGTTCCTTGGCGTGCTGCTCGGCGGGTTGTCTGCGGTTTACGGCGGGGTGATCGACACGATCATCCAGCGTGCAATTGAGGTAATCAGGTCCCTCCCCGCCATCCCATTATGGCTCGGCCTGTCGGCGGCGTTGCCCAATGACTGGAGCGTGACGCAGGTTTATTTTGCCATCACGATCATCATATCGCTGCTGACCTGGACGGATCTGGCCCGTGTGGTGCGCGGCAAGTTCCTGGCGTTGCGCGAAGAAGATTTTGTTCTGGCGGCAGAGTTGGCCGGTGCATCCCAGTTACGCATCGTGTTCCATCATCTGCTGCCAAGCTTTACCAGCCACATCATCGCCGCTGTCAGCCTGGCCTTGCCGGCGATGATCATCAGCGAGACATCGTTGAGCTTCCTTGGCCTCGGGCTACGGCCACCGGCGATATCATGGGGAATTTTGTTGCAGGATGCCCAGAACATTCAAACCCTGGCGCTGGCGCCGTGGTTGCTGCTGTCAGCCGTGCCGGTGGTGCTGGTGATCCTGGCATTCAACTTCCTGGGCGATGGATTGCGTGACGCGGCCGATCCCTATGGTTGAACCCATCCTGTCGGTGCGCGATTTGCGCACCCAGTTCTTCGGGCCCGAAGGCGTCGTGCGCGCAGTCGACGGCGTGGATTTCGACGTTTTCGAAGGCCGTACCTTGGGCGTGGTCGGCGAAAGCGGCTGCGGCAAATCGGTCACCGCGCGCAGCATTCTACGCATCGTCGATCGCCCCGGCCGGGTGGTCGGCGGGTCGGTGACATTACGCAAAGCCGATGGCAGCAAGGTCGATCTGGCCAGCCTGACCGAGGAAGGCATGCGCGCGATCCGCGGGCCGGAAATCGCGCTGGTCTTCCAGGAGCCGATGGCGAGTTTCAGCCAGCATTACACCATCGGCAACCAGATCATGGAGGGCGTGCGGCTCCATATGGGCCTCGACAAACACGCCGCCCGCAAGCGCGCAATCGAATTGCTCGACATGGTCGGGGTGCCGCAACCAAGCCGACGGATCGACGAATATCCGTTCCAGCTATCCGGCGGCCTGCGCCAGCGGGTGATGATCGCCATGGCGCTGGCCTGCGATCCGAGGGTGCTGATCGCCGATGAACCGACGACGGCATTGGATGTCACCACCCAGGCGCAAATTCTCGATTTGCTGCGCCAGTTGCAGGCCGAGCGGGGCCTCGCAATTATTCTGATCACCCACGATATGGGGGTGATCGCCGAAATGGCGCATGATGTGTCGGTGATGTATCTCGGCCGTGCCGTTGAAACCGGCAGTGTGTCCGATATATTTGATCGGCCGCAGCATCCCTATACGACAGCATTGCTGCGCTCAATCCCGACGGTCATGGCCAAGCCGCGCACGCGCCTGCCGACCATTGTCGGATCAATCCCGCACCCGTTCGATCGACCCGCCGGCTGCGCGTTCAATCCGCGTTGCGCGGACATGATCGCCGGGGTTTGCGACGTTGCCGAACCGCCGCCCACCAACACCGGCGCCCGCCAGGTGCGCTGCTTCCTGCACGGCGGACGGCCATGAGCGAAACAATCCTCGAAGTTGTCGGACTGAAGAAGCATTTCCCGATCCGGCGCGGGTTGCTGCGCAAGGTTGTCGGGCAGGTCAAAGCGGTTGACGGCGTCAGCTTCAGCATCAGGCGTGGCGAGACCCTCGCCTTGGTCGGCGAAAGCGGTTGCGGCAAAACCACCGCGGCGCGCTGCATCCTGCGCGCCATGGCGCCGAGTGCGGGTAGCGTGAATTTCACAGTCGATGGCCAGACCTCCGACTTGGCTAAACTTGGGCGCGGTGCGTTGCAGAAATTGCGGCGCCATATCCAAATGGTGTTCCAGGACCCGTATTCGTCGCTCAATCCACGCATGGTGGTCGGCGAGATTATCGGCGAGCCGCTGCTAATTGCCGGCATGACCGATCGCGCCGAGCGTCGCGCCAGGGTCGCCGAGTTGATGGAACTGGTGCAACTCCCAGTCGCCTATTTCAACCGTTATCCGCATGCCTTCAGCGGTGGCCAACGCCAGCGGATCGGCATTGCCCGGGCGCTTGCGTTGAACCCGGCGCTGATCGTGGCTGATGAACCAGTGTCAGCGCTCGATGTGTCGGTGCAGGCGCAAATTTTGAACCTGATGTTGGACCTGCAGGACCGCCTCGGGCTGACCTATTTGTTCGTCGCTCATGATTTGTCGGTGGTCAAGCACGTCAGCGACCGGGTGGCGGTGATGTATGTCGGCCGCATCGTCGAACTTGCCGAAACTGAAACGCTCTATAACAAGCCGTTGCACCCCTACACGGAGGCTTTGCTGTCGGCGGCGCCGACGCCAGAGCCGGGCGTGGTCAGCAGCCGGATCGTGCTGGAACGCGAAATCGCCGATCCGGCCAATCCCCCGCCGGGCTGCGCATTCCATCCACGCTGCCGTTACGCGACCGAGGCATGTAGGACGGTCGAGCCGGCGCTGAGCGAAATCCAGCCGGGACGCTGGGTCAGTTGCCATCACGCCGCCGAACTGGACCTCGCCGGAATTAGTTGAGCAGCAGCCGCAGGGTTGCACCGGTCACCGCGACGCCGCCACGTTCATTCGGATTGGCGCCCGATTGCAGTCCGACGACACGCCAGTCCCCGTTTTCATCCCGCTGCAGGATCGGCCCGCCGCTGGTCCCCTTGGTGCCGGCGCAGGAATGGCGCAGCATCAGCGCCCCGACTTGATCGACCACCAGGCCAAGGGCGCGGCAGCCCGGATCGATCTGGAGCCGTTGGGCCCGATCCTGGCTATAACCTGCCAAGGCCAGGATTGTTTCGGTGAGTGGCACGACCGTCGCGATCGGCAACCTCTGGCCTGCCGCGACGTCCTCGGTCAGCACCAGCACCGCCGCATCGCTTCCTCGGGTTGCGTCAGGCGCGCGCGGATCGTAGCCCGGGGCAATGCGATAGGACTGCACCAGCGTGTGATGGGCGAAGCCGCCGCTTTCATAGCGGCTGAGCAAATGGATTGACCCGGCCGGGACAAAATGGCCAAGCCGATTGCCATACAGACAATGGGCCGCAGTCAACGCAACCCTCGGCGCGACCATGAAGCCCGTACACACCGAAACGCCGGGCACTTGCACGCGCACCACGGCATTCCAGGGCGCCTGACTGGGATCAACCGCGATACGCGGATCGGTCGCCCCCAACCCAGGGAGCGGTTGCGCTGCCGCCAAGCTTGGCAGCAACGCAACCAGTAGTCCTAGAGCGTGATGACCGATGATAGGCGCGGTCATCACGCTCTAACCCTTTGTTTAGTCGCGTGATTCAGACCTTCGGTGATTCCACCTACGGTCATCACGCTTTAGCCAGCGCCGTTGATGACTTCGCCGAACAGTTCCCAGGTCTTGCCGGTCCATTTGGACAGCTGCATCTGCTTGATCGGGTGGTAATCGGTCGGTCCGGTATTGACCACAATCCCTGGCAGCAGGGTCGCGATCGACTGGTTCCGGATATTGGTGGCCTGGCGCATGATGTTCTCGCGTGAGAAATCCTGGCCACATTGTTGCAAGGTCTGCCACATCGTGTGCACCGACCCGTAGGCCGCAACATAGCCGCCATCGGCGGTATCGCCGTCGGGGATATACTGCTTCATGAACGCGCGCCATTCGTTCATGCCCTTGTCGTTGGCCCAGGTCGGATCGGTCGGGTCCTTAAGGTAGGACGAGGTGATGATGCCTACCGCCTTTTCCGGACCAGCCGGATTGATCACCGCACCGACCGAGGCCGATACGTTGGTCAGGAAGTGCAATGGCTTCCAGCCGATGTCATAGATCTTGCGGATCATCTGAGCGGCGAATTTCGGCGTCGCCACCGTGATCAGCACGTCGGCGCCGGAATCCTTCAGGGTCACGGCCTGGCTGTCGATGGTCGCGTCAGTAACCTCGTACGTCAGTTCCTTGACGACGTATTTGCTGTATTCCTTGCCGAAGCCCACCTTCAGACCAGCCGGATAATCCTTACCAAAATCGTCGTTCTGGTAAATGATCGCCACCTTGGCGCCCGGCTTATTCTTCATGATGTATTTGGCATAGATCTGCGCTTCGATCTGGTAGCTCGGCTGCCAGCCGATCAACCAGGGGAAATTCTTGTGATCGCCCCATTTATCCGCACCGGTGGCGACAAACAAAGTCGGGATTTTCTTGGCGTTGACGTATTTCTGGATCGCCGAGTTGTTCGGGGTGCCAAGCGTGTTGAACAGGCAGGCAACTTCGTCCTGTTCGACCAGACGGCGGACCTGTTCCACCGTGCGCGGCGGCGAATAGCCGTCATCGAGGCTGAGGAAATTGATCTTGCGGCCGCCGACGCCGCCGTTTTCGTTGATCATCTTGAAAAACGCGGTGTGGCTCTTGCCGATCACGCCGTACGCCGATGCCGGGCCGGAATAGGGTATGGTATGACCGATCTTAATCTCGGTCTTGCTGACGCCAACTGTGGTTTGCGCCCAGGACTGACGCATGATCGCCGGGGTAGCAAGAATGCCAGCGGTTGCGGTCAATAACGTTCGACGTTTCATTTAAATCCTCCAGTTTATGGTATCTCGGATAGTCTAGGTGGCAGGGCTGCTATGATCAACTGGCAGATCGTTCGGCCGAGGTTGCCCCCGGCCGAATATATCAGACTATCCTGCGCCTTGGATAAGGTCGCCGAACAACTCCCAGGATTTCCCGGTCCAGCGCGACAACTGCATCTGCCGCATCGGATGGTAATTGGTCGGGCTGGTGTTGACCTTGATCCCCGGCAGCACGACCGGGATGTCGAGGTCCTTTATGTTCGCCGCCTGACGCATGATGTTTTCACGGGACAGATCATCCCCGCACTGCCGCAGCGTTTGCAGCATCGTCAGACACACGCCGTAGGAGTAGACGTAGCTGCCATCAAGCACATCGCCTTCTGGCAGGTGCTGTTTCATGAACGCACGCCATTCGTTCATGCCCTTATCATTGGCCCAGAGGGCGTCAGTCGGGTCCTTGAGGTAGGACGCGGTGACGATGCCAACGCCTTTGTCGGCGCCCGCCGGGATCATCACCGTGCCGGCCGAGGCCGAAACGTTTGACAGTAAATGTGTCGGCTTCCAACCGATATCGTAGACTTTGCGGATCATCTGCGCGGCGAATTTCGGCGTCGCGACGGTGATCAGCGTGTCGGCACCACTGTCCCGCAAGCTTACCACCTGGCTGTCGATGGTGGCGTCAGTTACCTCGTAGGTCAGCGCCTTGACGATGAATTTGTCGTATTGCGCGCCCCAAGCCGCTTTCAGCCCAAGCGGATAGTCTTTGCCGAAATCGTCATTCTGATAAATCAGCGCGACCTTGGCGTTCGGCTTAGTCTTGCTGAGATAGTTGGCATAAATCTGCGCTTCGATCTGGTAGCTCGGTGCCCAACCCATCATCCAGGGGAAGTTCTTGTAGTCGCCCCATTTATCGGCACCGGTTGCGACGAACAAGGTCGGCACCTTCTTCTGGTTGACATATTTCTGGATCGCGGAATTGTTCGGTGTGCCGAGCGGGTTGAACAGGAACGCAACTTCGTCCTGTTCGACCAGACGGCGGACTTGTTCGACTGTCTTGGGCGGCGAGTAGCCGTCGTCAAGGCTGATGAAATTGATCTTGCGACCGTTCACTCCACCCTGTTCGTTGACCATTTTCCAAAACCCTGTATGGCCCTTGCCGCCTGAGCCATAGGCTGAGGCGGGGCCGCTATACGGGATGGTGTGACCGATCTTAATCTCAGTCTTGGTCACACCCACCATTGTCTGCGCCTCGGCGCGACGCAGGAGCATCGGTGTTGCCAGCACCCCGGTAGCGGCAGCGGATAGCAATGCGCGACGTTTCATCATCGTTTCCCCTTGTTGGTTTCCAAGCCGGCGGGGCAGCTTCTGTTGGCTACCCTCGCCGTCGACACGTCACCACAAAGGCGCTGTCCAGCGGGAAGTTGAAACGCAGGTCAGCCCACTTTGCGGTTCCACGGCATATACGGTGCCGCTTTCCGCACCAGGCTGGCACAGCCGCCGGGTGCAAGAAACATCAACGCGATGAGCAGTACGCCATAGACCGCGCCAGGCGCGGCCTTGGAGATTTCATCTGCGATATTGGGAATGAATTCGACGAAGATCGCGCCGAAGATCGGCCCAACGATCGACGCACCGCCCCCCACCACGAAGCCCACGAAGAACGTCAGCGACAGCGGCACGCCGAACGCATCCGGGGCAACGAACTGCACTGCGATCGCACCCAACGAACCGGCAATACCGGTCATCAAGGCGCTGACCGCAAATGTGCGGGTTTTTAGCATGGCGATGTCGATGCCCATGGCTTCGGCCGCCAAAGGTTGATCTCGGATCGCCATCATGGCGCGCCCGATCCGGCCCTTGACCAGATTGGCCGACAGCACGAAGCAGGCGATCCCGACCGCGAGGGTAAACAGATAAACCCACTGATCGCCGGTCATTTTGATGCCGAACGGTGGGTCTGGCTTAAGGATGACAATGCCCTGCACGCCGCCGGTATAGTCCTCGAACAGGCGGTATTTGAGCAATTGCGGCACCGCGACCGCCAAGGCGAAGGTGGTCAGCGCGAGATACAGCCCGCCCAACCGCAGCGCCGGCAAACCGATCAGAAAGCCGAAGCCCGCGCAGACCGCGGCCGAAATCGGCAGGGTCGCCCAATAGGGGATATCGAACTTGTCCATCAGGATCGCGGTCGTATAGGCACCCACGGCATAGAAAGCCCCGTGGCCGAGTGACACCTGGCCATTATAGCCGGTGACGAGGTTCAGCCCAAGGATCGCCACCGCGTAGGTGACGACCAGGGTCAACTGGAACAGCTGATAGCCGCTGGCGAAGAAATACGGCACCACCGCCATCAGGACGCAGCAGATGATGATGCCGGTGCGGGACATTGAATTTTCCATGACTACACCCGGCTCGCCAGAACCTTACCGAACAGGCCGGCAGGTTTCAGTGTCAACACAGCAACGATGATGATCAGTGCGAGGGACAGTTTCAGTTCGGTGCCCACGATGTAGGCGCCACCGAGGTTTTCGATGATCCCGACCAGAAAGCCGCCCAACACCGCGCCCAGCGGATTGGTGATGCCGCCCAGCAGCGCGCCGGCGAAGGCATACAGCAACACGCCACCCATCATGTTCGGGTCAAGGAACACAATCGGCGCAACCATCATTCCGGCGATCGCGCCGATACCCGACGCCAAACCCCAGCCAAGTGCCAACATGGTTGCCACCGGCACACCGACGAGGCGCGACGACACCGGGTTGAACGCTGCCGCCCGCATCGCCAGCCCGAGGCTGGTAAAGCGGAAGAACGCCCAGACAGAGAACAGCACCACCACGGTTATCGCGGTGGACCCTAGTTCATGGCGCGAGAAGAAGCCGCCGAGCAGCGGGCCACCTTCGCCGAACGGGGTCGGGAAGGGCTTCAGCGTGTAGGTGAAGATCCAGCCTGCGACCGAATTGAAAATGAACAACAACCCGATGAACACCCCGACGGATGCCAGGACGGGCGCGTTCATCAGTGGCTCCATCAAGATCTTCTGCACGATCGTGCCGACCACCATGGCAAAGACAATGGTGATCAGGAACGCGCCCCAATAGGGCACACCGGCTTCAATCAAGGTAAGCGCGATATAGGTCGAAAACATCGCCATTTCGCCCTGGGCGAAGTTGACGTGATGGGTCGCGGTGAAAATCATCACCAGGGCAAGCGCGATCGAGGCGTAAATGCCCCCCGATGCGATACCCGAAAAGACCTGGTGCAAGACGCCGTCCATGGATCAGGTCCCTTTCAGTAGCCAAGATAGGAGCGTCGCAGCCCCTCATCTTTGGCAATTTCGCTCGACGCGCCAGACATCACGATCCGACCGGTTTCCAGCAGATAGGCATTCTCGGAGATATCCAGCGCCAGGCTGGCATTCTGCTCGACGACGAGAATGCCGACGCCTTCCTTGTCTTTGATCTGGCGCATGATGTCGAAAATCTCGCGCACGATCAGCGGGGCGAGGCCAAAGCTCGGCTCATCCAGCAGCAGCAGCTTCGGCTTCAGCAGCAGCGCACGGGCAATTGCCAGCATCTGCTGTTCACCGCCCGAAAGCAGCCCGGCCTGCTGGCGGAAGCGTTCCTTCAGCTTCGGGAAATAGGCAAACATACGGTCAAACTCGGCGGTCTGATCGCCCTTGCGAGTGTAGGCGCCGAGCTTCATGTTTTCTTCGACCGTCAGCTCCATAAAGGTGCCGCGACCATCCGGGACATGCGCGATGCCTGCCGCCGCGATCGCTTCGGTCTTCATCCCCACCAGGGATTTACCGTTGAAATCGATGGTGCCGCCGGTTTTCACCATGCCGCTGATGGCCCGTAGCGTGGTGGTCTTGCCAGCACCGTTGGCGCCGAGCAAGGCAGTTACACCACCTGCGGCAACCTCAAAGTCGATGCCGTGCACCGCCCAGGTTTCGCCGTAGCCGGCGCGGAGGCCTTTAACCTCCAGCAGCTTGGTTTCAGGCTGCATGCGCGGTGTCTCCGAGATAGGCGCGAATAACTTCCGGGTGGCTGCGGACTTCATCGGGCGTGCCGTCGGCGATTTTCTGGCCGAACTCCAACGCGACGACTTTGTCCGAGACCCGCATCACCAGGCTCATGTGATGTTCGACCAGCAGGATGCTGAGGTCGAAATTCTCGCGGATTTTCAGTAGCAGGACAGCGAGTTCATCGACCTCGCCATGGTTCAGTCCGCCAGCTGGTTCATCCAGCATCAGCATCTTGGGTTGCCCGATCAGGGCCCGGGCCAGTTCGACCCGCTTTTGCCAGCCAAATGGCAGACCACCGACAACAGTGTCGGCAACAGCGCGCAGTTCCAGCAGGTCGAGGAGTTTTTCCAGACGTTCACCGTCGGCGGCTTCTTCCGCACGCGGCTTGCCAAGGCGCAGCGCGTTGGAAATGAAGCCGGAGGTCCCGAGATGATGGGCGCCGACGAACATATTTTCGCGCACGGTCATGGTGCGGAACAGCGCCACGTTCTGGAAGGTGCGTCCCAGGCCCAAACCCGCCATGCGATGGCGTGGCTGGCCGGTCAACGATGTGCCGTCGAACACGATGTCACCGCGGGAATGGCGATAGAAGCCGCTGATGCAGTTGAACATCGTGGTCTTGCCCGATCCGTTCGGCCCGATCAGGCCACAGATCTGGTTGCGGTCCACGTCAAACGAAACGCCGGCCAGGGCGACGATGCCACCGAAGCGCATTTCCACATCGGTGACCCGCATCAAATGGGGTGCAGATTGTGCCATCAGCGTTGACCTGCCGACAGGCGGCGAAGACAGTTCTTCCAACGAGAAACGATCACGACCCCTCCCTGTTTTATGTCGCACTCCAGGGACGGTCTGGAGACGTATTACATTCTTGTGCCACGCATTGCCGCAGCATCTGCCATGCGACCGTAACGCGGGCAGTGCCGCGCATCAAGGCCCTGGGCGCATATTCGACGAAATAGTTCTGCGCCCCGTTGCACGTCAGCTTTTGCAGACGATCATTACGCTGACCTGTATGGTCGCATCCTCGGGCAGCACCCCAACAACCCGCAGCCAGGCGCCAAAATGGCGGACGCGGGCAAAGGTAACTTCGCCAGGGCGGTAGGGCAGCACAAAGCTGGTGCCTTCATCGACCCAATGCTTACCGTCCGGGGAGATTTGCACGCGCGCCGGAACCGCGACCTGCCCGTTCGCAGCAAGCGCCGTTACGAAAACGATCGCTTCCATCGCACCGCCGACCGCCTGGGCCGATGTCGCAAACGGCCCCGTCCAGGTGTCGTCCGCTACGGCAATGATCGTCGATGTTGCACAGGCCATTGATTTACCCTTGTTAAACGCGTTTGACATTCCGGCGTCGGCCAAGGGCCGCAACGCCTGCGAACGCCATTCCGAACAGACCGACCGCCCCCGGTTCAGCGACATTAACCGGAGACACGGACAGAAATTGCAGCTGGGACTGGCTAGACCCGAGAATGGTTGCGTCGCCGAACTCCACCCCCGGCGCACCGAGGCCCGTCGCCCCCAGCGCATGGCTGACAATCAGGTTGCCATCGATCGACAGGCTCGCCCCGGTCGGGCCGATCACCAGACGATAGTCGTGAAACGCGTCGGTCGTGTCAAAGCCCACGATCGCCGACACGCTCGTGACCGGGTCATTCGCGAGAAACACCGAGCCACCACTGATGTTCAGCAACGCAATCCGCCCGTCGTCATCGACCAGCGCAATGTCGTAACCGCCGCGCGGGAAGCTGCTGAAACTGGAAAACCCGATACGCAACCTGGCGTCGAGCGTCACCGGGGCAGACGCAAAATTCATCCCACCAGGATGCGCGCTCCAAATACTGATAGCCGGAAAAATCCGTCAGACCCTGATGCAGCACGCCAGCGCTCACGGTCGGCACGGGCACGGCCGCGCCGTCCTCGATAAAAGTCCAGCCTTGCGCATCCGGCAGGCTGCCAAGGCTGGCGTCATAGCCGAACACGCCGGCCGTCGCCGGACCGGACAGCGCCAGTATCAAACCAAATGCCAATTTTTGTAACATCATCGACAAAAATCCCTCTAGCCGAGCCGGTGGACCGATGCAGAAAGCACGCGGTTTAAGCAGATTTTCGGGCATTCCGCCGGCCGACTGCGACCAAACCGCCTAACGCCAAGCCGAATAGTCCCAAGGATACCGGCTCTGCCACACCAACCGTGCCCACCGACAGAAATTGCAGTTCGGACTGGTTGTTCCCACCCGCAGTCCCGTCACCAAACCACGCCACATGCCCCTCCGCGCTCAAAGTCCCCAACGACTGGCTGACCAGAAGATTTCCGTCAATCGACAGGGTTAGGCCACCCGGACCGGCAACCAGGTGATAGTCGTGAAAGCCATCTGTGCTATCAAAGTCCACAATCGACGATTTCGTGGTGAACTGATCGTTGACGAGAAAAACCTCGGAGCTACTGATAAACGCGATCGCATAGCGCCCGATATCGTCGATCAGCCCAAAAGCATAGCCGGCGCGTCCGGCGGGCACATTCAAACTGGCCGAGACGATGTGCAACCGCACATCGACCGCAATCGGCGCGTCCGCAAAATTCAAGCTGCCCGGATTTCCGGTCCAATACTGATAGCCGGTAAAAGACGTCATCCCCTGCTGCAGCAAGCCAGAGCTGATCGTCGGCGTGGGCGACGCGGCACCGCTTTCAACGATTGTCCAACCCTGCGCATCCGGCAGGCTGCCAAGGCTTGCCTCATAGCTTAGAACACTGGCCATCGTCGGGCTGGCCAGCAAAAATGCCAAACAAAACACAAGTCGCTGAATGTTCATCGCTGAAACCCCTTCAGTAGCAATCATACCCCCGTTCGCCCTCTCACACAGCCATCGCCCCAGCGCAATCCCTAACAAACATCCGCCATTCGCCCGCGGCACTTCGCAGATGCAGCAAAATCCGGCACACTGCATCGATGAAATTCCCCCTCTGGCTGCCTGGCTTTCTCGGTGTGCTGTCGGCCATCGGGCCGATGTCGACCGACATGTATTTGCCCGCCTTCCCGGCGATCGAGGCCGGTTTGAACGCCGGTCCCGGCTCGGTGCAGATCACCCTCGCCGCCTATTTCCTCGGCCTCGCGGTCGGTCAGATCACCCAGGGCACCTTGTCGGATCGCTACGGCCGACGCTGGCCGCTCGCCATCGGCATGTTGATCTACACGCTCGCCACCATCGGATGCGCCCTCACCCCCAGCCTGCTCGGCCTGTCGATCATGCGCGGCCTGTCGGCATTTGGCGGCTCGGCGAGCGGCGTTATCACCAGGGCGATGGTCCGAGACCTTGCCGAGGGCCACGCCGCGGCGAAAATCATGAGCAAGATGATGCTGGTGATGGGCGTCGCCCCGATTATGGCACCGACGGTCGGCAGTCTGGTGTTGGGGGTGTGGGGCTGGCAGGCGATCTTCTGGGTCTGCGCGGCCTATGGCGGGATCTGTCTGGTCGGCGTGCTGTGGCTGCTTCCGGAAACCCTGCCGGAAGCGCGCCGCATCAAGCTCGGCTTCACCGCCCAGATCAGCCGCTATGTGCACGTGATGGGCGAACGCGGCTTTATCACCAACACCATGATGGGCGGCATGGCGATGTTTGGCATGTTTGCCTACCTCGCCGGCTCGCCCTCCGTGTTCATCACCACCTTCGGCCTGCCGCCATCCAGCTACGGTATGCTGTTCGGCGCCTGCGCCAGCGGCTTCATCCTGGCGTCACAGATCAATCCACGCTTGCTCGGCCGGTTTGGCACCCAGCTGATTTCCCGCGTGTCGATGCGGGTGATGCTGGTGGCAACCCTGGCGATGGCGATGATTTGTTTCGCCGGCTACGCCACCTGGCCGCTGGTCGCCGTCTGCGTGCTGTTCGCGATGTCGAGCCAGGGCTTCACCATGCCCAACGCCACCGTCGGCGCCATGGCCCGCCACGCCGCCCACGCCGGCAGTGCATCCGCGCTGATGGGCACCTTGCAGTTCATCCTCGCCGGGGTTTCCGGCCTGCTGGTTGGCTTGCTGGAAGACGGCACCGCCCGGCCCATGGCGGGGTTGATGTTCCTCGGCGCGCTCGGGGCGAATATCGCCGAGGCTTATCGCCCTCGGCAAAAGCAGTAAGGCAGCGGCTGGTTGGGTTGAAAACAAAGCAGCAAAAAAATCTTCCGTTCCTTGTTAGCTAACTATTTGAACATGTTACGGAGTTATTAATTACGATATCGTAACAAATAGGCCAAAAATCGACCGTCTGCCTCACTCATTTTGCGACAATACCCTCACTCTCACCGACAATCCCTGGCAATCCCCCTTGCGCCACGCACGGCCCCACCCCTGCCATCGGCACCGTTGCCGCAACCACCACCACCGCCGGCGCAATCGCGGCCGCCGGCACCCCCAGCATCCTGCATAACGGCTGCAACACCCGGCCCGCGCCGGGCAAGCTTGCCAGCACCGCCCGCATCGCCCGATCAGCCAGCAGCGCTTCAAGCTGCCCCAGATAGGCCGCCGCCTCCCAACCCAATTCGCGCACCAGCCAGCCGCGCTCGCTCGGCAAACGGACCTGCGCCGCCCGCCCGCCATCGCCGCGCCCCGTCCGCAGCGTCCGGACCCGCAGCGCCCGAACCCGCACCGCACCAACCCGCGCCGGCCGCACCATCAGCCGTTCAAACCGCCGCACCACCCTGGTGATCCGTGTCCACAGCAGCACCGTCAAACCCACCAGATGCGGCATCCGCAAAAACCGCCGCGCCACCAGCGCCGCCAGCCCGGCCGAGATCAGCCCAAGCCGACGCGCAAACGCGGCGGCGTCGTCTCCCAGGTCCGGCGGTGATGAGGATGGCGTTGATGTAGTCATGTTTTATTGAATAACATTTTCACATCACCAAGGCAAGCTTTCTTCCATTGCCTGCCCTCGTTGCGGGCAGCACACCAAGTGGGGGCACCGGTTTCGCTTCCGATGATCCGGCCCCGCTCTAGGAGCGTGATGACCGTAGGTGGAATCACCGAAGGTCTGGCCACGCGACCAAACAAAGAGTTAGAGCGTGATGACCGCGCCTATCAGCGGCCATCACGCTCTAACTGACCTGCTTGCTCCGCCCCGCCCAGAATTTCTCGCGCAAATTCGTCTTCAGCACTTTCCCCGCCCCCGATAACGGCAACGCCGTTTCGCGGATTTCGACACTGCGCGGGCATTTATAGCCAGCAATCTGGGTCCGGCTATGGGCGATCACCTGCTCCGGCGTCAGCGTCCGGCCGGGCTTCGGCACCACCACGGCATGCACGGTTTCGCCCCATTTATCGTCGGGGATGCCGATCACGGCGACTTCCGATACGCCATCAAGCATCGATATCGCGCTTTCCACTTCGGCGGAGTAGATGTTCTCACCCCCCGAAATGATCATGTCTTTCAGACGGTCAACAATATAGACATAGCCATCAGCATCCATCATCCCGCCATCGGCGCTGTGGTACCAGCCGCCCCGCAGCGCCGCCGCCGTCACCTCAGGCAGGTTCCAATAGCCAAGCATGATGTTGGGGCCGCGGATCTGCACTTCGCCAACGCTGCCGCGCGGCACTTCAGTGTCGTTTTCATCGGCAATCCGCACCTCAACCAGCATGCACGGCAGGCCACAGCTTTTGGCCCGGTCCCCGGTAACCGCGATATTGCGATCCATCGCGGTGACCAGCGGCGATGCCTCGCTCATGCCGTAGACATGGAGGAACTGCACAGTCGGGAAGGCCCGCATGGCCGCCTGCAAAACCGCGTCCGGCATCGGCGACGCGCCGTAGGGGATGATCCGCAGGCTCGAAACATCATAGTCGCCAACCGTCGGGAAATTCGCCAGTGCATTGATCATGGTCGGCACCAGCAAGGCGTTGGTGACCTTGTTGCGTTGGATTTCGCCGAGCAGATCGGCCGCATCGAAGCGCGGGATGAAGACATGGGTGCCGCCGACCATGGTGATGGCAAAGGTCGAGGCACCATCGGCAAGATGGAACATGGGCGCTGCGTGGATATAGACGCTGTCATGGCGGTAATCGATTGCCGGCGCCATCATCGCGGCGTTGCTCACCAAATTGTCATGGGTCAGCATCACCCCCTTCGACCGGCCAGTGGTGCCGCCGGTGTAGAATATCCCGGCAACGTCGTGTCCGCCGGCTGGGCTGTCGGTTTTGAACGGTTCGCCGAGCAGCGCCTCGTATCCCGTCATGCCGTCCGGGACCGCGCCATCCCCGAGATAAATCACCCGCTTCACCCCGGCCATCTGGGTCAGTTGCGCCGGCAGGGCGGCGAACGCGTCATCGACCATCAGCAGTATCGCGCCGCTGTCTTCAAGGATGAAATCGATTTCCGGCGGGGCAAGACGGGTGTTGAGCGGCACGATGATCGCACCGGCCGCCGGCACGGCATACAGCACCTCAAGATAGCGGTCGCTGTTCAACGCCAGGATCGCGGCGCGTTCCCCGGCCCCGAGGCCCAAAGCTGCCAGGCCGCCGGCAATGCGGCTGATGCGGTCCGCGGTTTCCGCCCAGGTCCGGCGGCGGTCGCGGAAGATGGTGGAGGGGCCGCCCGGATTGATCGTGACAGCGCGCTGCAAGCCTTGCGTGAGGAACATTTGAACCCTTCCCTGCCTTGTTATTCAGGCGAAATTACAGAAAACCGATACTGAACCACGGCACCGCTGCTACTACGATCAGGCCCGCCAGTACCGCAAGCAGATAGGGCCATATGCGCCGCATCGCCGCGTCGGGGGACACCCGCCCGATGGCGCAGGCCGCATAATAACCCACCCCGAAAGGTGGCGCGAACAGCCCGATGCCCATCGCCAGGATGACCACCATGGCGTAATGAACCTCGTGGATACCCACCAGCCGCGCCGACGGGAACAGCAACGGGCCGAACAGCACGATCGCAGGAATGCCTTCCAGCACGCTGCCGAGCACGATGAAGGCAACGATGGAGACCGCCATGAAGCCCGCCGCCCCGCCCGGCATCCCGGTCATCGCCGCGGCCAGCTGGCGCGAAAACCCGGACTGGGTCAGCGCCCACGCCATACCGGTCGCGGTGCCGATGATCAGCAGGATCGCGCCCGACAGCGCCGCCGTTTCAACCAGCATCGGGAACAGACGCCGCAGGGGAAACTGGCGGTAAATCACAATGCCAACCACGATGGCATAGACAATGCCGATGGTGGAAACCTCGGTCGCCGTCGCCACCCCTTCGACCACCGCAGTGCGGATCACGAAAGGCAGGATCAGCGCCGGCAGCGAAACCACCAGCGCTTTGCCGACCACCCCCCATGGCGGCCGCACGATCCCGGTGAGGTCTTCGTGCCGTCCACGCCAGCGCGCAATGATCGCCAACGCCAGCGCCAGCACCAAGGCCGGCATCAGCCCGCCGGTGAACAGCGCCGCGATCGACACCCCGGTGACCGACCCGATGGTGATCAGCACCAAAGACGGCGGGATGGTCTCGCTCATCGCGCCAGACGCGGCCAGCAGGGCAACCAGTTCGCCCTCATTGGCGCCGCGCCGCTTCATTTCGGGAAACAGCACCGGGGCGACGGCTGCCATATCGGCGGCCTTCGAGCCCGAAATGCCCGAGACGAGATACATCGCACCGAGTAAGACGTAAGACAGCCCGCCGCGCACATGCCCCAGCAACGACGCCAGAAACGCCACCATCGCACGCGCCATCCCGGTCATTTCGATCAACAGCCCGAGGAACACGAATAACGGCACAGCGAGCAGGATCAGCGAACTCATCCCCTCATCCATCCGTGACACAATCACCGTGAGCGGAGTGCGGGTGAGCGTGGCGAGATAGGCAAGGGTTGCAAGGCCAAACGCAAAACCGATGGGCACCGATAGCAGCACCGCCGCACCGAGCAGCACCACAAAAAACAGCACCAGGTTCCAGTTGCCGAAGCCTTTGAGCCATGGCCCGCCAACGTAGAGCAGCGCCGCCAGCCCGCCGACCACAACCAGACCGAACACCGCGTCCCGCCAGGAAATGCGCAATAATCTGGCCAGCGCCGTCACCGCCATCAGCGCCGCGCCGACCGGGATTGCCATCGCCCGGAAGGTGTTGTGGATGCCGAGCGCCGGGGTTTCAATGAACCATTCATCAGCGGCGTACTCCCACGCCGACGGCAGCACCATCACCAGGAACACCGCAACCGAAGCTGTCGCCAGGGCCTCCGCCCGCGCCCGCGCTGTCGCGGACATGCCGCCGATAATCGCGGTCAGCCGCATATGTTCCGATCGTTGCAGCGCCACGACACTGCCCAGCATCGCCAGCCACAGGAACAGGATCGAGGCCAGTTCATCGGTCCAGATCAGCGGGGCGTGAAACACGTAACGTGCTGCCACCCCGCTGAACAACACGACAATTTCCGCCACCACCAGGATCGCGACCGGCAGTTCGACGATAAGCCGCAAGCCGCGATCCAGGCGGGTCATGATCAGGACAGCGAGCCGACTTCACCTTCCAGGATCGCCCATGCCTCATCGCCATATTTCTTTTTCCACTCGGCATAGAAGCCGGCGGTCTTCAGCGCGTCACGGAAAGCAGGCTTGTCGACCTCAACAAATTCCAGCCCCTTGGCCTTCAGGTCAGCGGTCACGGACCCGTTGAGCGCGGCGATATCGGCGCGCTCCTTCAAGGCGGCGGCGTTGAATTCGCGGGCGATGATGGCCTGGGCGTCCTTCGGCAATGCAGCAAAGCCTTTGGCATTGCCGAGCATCCAGAACCCGTCCCACATATGGCTGGTCATCGAGCAGTATTTTTGCACTTCGTAGAGCTTGGCGATCTGGATCAGGGTGAGCGGATTTTCCTGGCCCTCGGCGATTTTGGTTTGCAGGGCGGAATAGACCTCGGCGAAGTTGATGCTGATCGGCGACGCGCCCAATGCAGTGAACATGCTGGTCCATAGTGGCGATACCGGCACGCGGATCTTGAAACCCTTGAGGTCAGCCGGGCCCTTGACCGGGCGGCCGGAGCTGGTGATTTGGCGGAAGCCGTTATCCCAGATGTTATCGAACGCGATCAGGCCGCGCTTGCCAATTTCGGCGCGCACATGGGCACCGAGCTTGCCGTCCATCGCCTTCCAGACGGTGTCGTAGTCCTTGAACGCAAAGCCGATGCCGTTGATCGAGGCCGCCGGCACCAGGGTCGACAGGATCAGGCCAGACAGGGTGAAAAAGTCGATCGCGCCGGAGCGCAATTGCGACAGCATATCGGTGTCGGACCCCAGCTGGTTGTTGGGGAAAAGCTGGATGTCCACCGCGCCATTGGTCGCCGCCTTGATGCGTTCGGCGGCTTCCTGCTGGCGAATGCTCTGCGGATGGGTGATCGGCGAGTTGTTGGCGAGCTTGAGGGTGAATTCAGCGGCCCGCGCCGGGCGGCTGCCGATGGCGATCAGCGGCAGGGCAGCCCCGACGAGCATGGCGCGGCGATTGAGAACGGACATGTATTGTTCCTTGGACGGGTTTCGAGCGGCAAAATAACGACTGGCCTCTGCGTGGCAAGGGCATGCTGGCAGTCGGCGGTCTGTCGTCTTATGGTTTGGTCATGGCGCCCTTCCCCATATTGGTTGCCCTTAACCGTTTCGGGCTTGGCGCGCGGCCCGGTGACACGGGATTGGTCGGGCGTGATCCGCGCGGCTTCGTGCGCCAGCAACTGGCCCACCCCGATGCGGCGCTACTCTCCGCGCCCGGCCTCGCCAGCGCGGCCGCAAATCTGCGTGCCAACCGGCAGACCGAAATGCAACGGGAACGCCAGCGCGCATCCACCCCAGCCGGGGCCAGGCCGCCACCTATTCCGCCGGTCGAGGACCGCATCGTTCGCGCCGAGATTACCGCCCGCTTCACCCGCCTCGTCGCAGCCGAGGGCGGATTGGTGGAACGGCTGATGTTGTTCTGGTCGAACCATTTCGCCATCTCCTCGGCCAAGGGCAACCATGTTCGGGTGATGGCCGGCGCGTTTGAGCGCGAGGCGATCCGGCCCTTCGTGCTGGGCCGCTTCGCCGACATGCTGCGCGCGGTGGAAAGCCATCCGGCGATGCTGTTCTACCTCGACAACAACCAGTCGATCGGGCCGCTGTCGCGCAACGGGCTGAGCAGCCGGCGCGGGCTGAATGAAAATCTCGGGCGGGAAATTCTCGAACTGCACACGATGGGCGTCGATGGCGGGTACACGCAAACCGATGTGACCGCCCTTGCCCGCGCGCTGACCGGCTGGACGGTGGTATGGCCGGATGAGGACATGGTCCATGGCGGCAATTTCGCTTTTGGGCCGGCGCGCCACGAGCCGGGTGCACAGATCGTGCTGGCACAAAGCTACGCGCAGGACGATCAGGGCCAGGCGCTGGCGATGCTCGATGATCTGGCGCGACACCCCGCGACCGCACGCCATATCGGGCGCAAGCTTGCCGCCCATTTCGTCGCCGATGTGCCGCCGCCGGAGTTGGCGGATCGTCTGGCGCAGGTATTTTTGGAAACCGATGGCGATCTTGGCGCGGTGATGCACGCGCTGGTGGCGGCACCGATTGTCTGGCAGACCCAATTGACCAAGCTGCGCGCGCCGCAGGAGTTTCTGGTCGCTGCCATGCGGGTCATCGGCGCGGTGACCGAACCTGGTTCAGTGATCGAAATGCTCAACATTCTCGGCCAGCCGCTATGGCGGCCGCCGGGGCCGAATGGCTGGGGCGATACGGTGGCCGATTGGGCGGCACCGCAAGCGATGAACGCGCGGCTCGATCTGGCGGCGCAATGGGGGCGACGCAACGATGCGGTCGATCCGGTGGCGCTGGCGAACGCGGTGTTTGGGCCGGCTTTGTCGCGCGAAAGTCGGGACGCGATTGCGCGGGCCGAAAGCCGGCGCCAGGGGCTGGCGATCTTGTTGATGGCGCCCGAGATGCACCGCCGATGATCAGGCGGCGCCCCTTGCTTGCCGCGGGTGCCGGGCTGTTCGCCTGGGCCCATCAACCGCGATTGCTCAGCGCGGCGGGTGGGCGTGACCCACGCCTGGTGACGATTATCCTGCGCGGCGCGCTGGACGGGCTGTCGGCGGTGGCGCCGTTGGGAGACCCTGATTATGCCGGATTGCGCGAAGGGATCGCGCTCGCCCGCGACGGCGAAAGACCGGCTTTGATGCTGGATGGATTTTTCGGTCTGCATCCGGCGCTGCCAAACTTCGCCCGGCTTTATGCCGCCGGGGAAGCGCTGGTGGTGCATGCGGTTGCCAGCCCCTATCGCGAGCGTTCGCATTTTGACGGCCAGGATGTGTTGGAATCTGGCCAGCAGGGCCCTGGTCTAACCGCCAGCGGCTGGCTCAACCGCGTGCTCACCGCCTTGCCGGCCGGCCAGCCTGTGCAGCCCGGACTGGGGGTCGGCGCAATGACACCGCTGATCCTGCGCGGACCGGCGCCGGTGCTCGGCTGGGCGTCGCCAGTGGCCGGACCGGCCGAGGATGATTTGGCTGAGCGGGTGATGGCGCTTTATCGCCATAGCGATCCGGTATTGGCGCAAGCCCTGCATAACGGCGTGGCCACTGATCGCATGGCACGACGCAACCCGGCCCCTGGTGCCGATGGACGACGGGGCGGCAGTGATACCGCCGACGGGATGCGGCGCGCGGCGATCGGGGCGGCACGGCTGTTGACCCAGCCCGATGGCCCGCGCCTGGCGGCACTGGCGTTCGATGGCTGGGACACCCATGCCAATGAGGGCGGGGCGACCGGGCGGTTGGCGCAGTTGCTCGCTGGGCTGGATGGCGCGCTGGCGGCGTTGCACACCGGATTGGCGGCTGTGTGGCACGACGCGGTGATTGTGGTGGCGACCGAATTTGGCCGCACCGCGCGGGTGAACGGCACAACCGGCACCGATCACGGGACGGCAACGGTCGCGCTGCTGGCAGGCGGCGCGGTGCGTGGCGGGCGGGTGGTGGCGGACTGGCCGGGGCTGCAAACCGGACAATTATTCGAAGCGCGCGATTTGCGCGCGACGACCGATATTCGGGCGGTGTTCAAGGGGGTGCTGGCGGACCTGCTCGGGGTGTCGCCAGCGGTTCTCGGGACGGCGATTTTCCCCGGTTCCGCTCGGGTCGTCCCAATGTCGGGGCTGATTGTTTAGAGTGCTGCGGTCGTATGCAGTCCTGTCGGGCGAGCGCAGAATATTGACTTAGATCAACGCCGCGATCGGCCAGCAGAGGCACGATGTCGTTGGAGTGCCGGGCGGTGGGTGCGAGGCATCCTTGCTGCCCAACCGGCGCGCCGGAGACCAAAATGGCCACACGTACCTGGACAGGCTTCAACGGCGATTGGACTGATACCGCGAACTGGGCGGGCGGCATTGTTCCGGTCAGCGGCGACGTTGTGGTGTCCGGGACCGGCACCGCGCGGATGAACTCCGTTGCCATCAGCAACGAAAACATCACCTTTTCCGGATCTGCGTTGCAGCTCACTCTTTCCGACGCGACGCTAGATGCCGCGACGGTGGTCAATCTTGGTGCGGCCCCAGGTTCGGGCGGCAATTTTACCCTTGCGATTTCTGGCAATTCCAGCAACGCAGGCCGTATTTCCGCGACCACGCCAACGAGCATCTACCTGATCCCCGGCACCGGTGGGGTGTTCAACAATTCTGGCACGCTGTCGCTGTCCGCCAACACAACCCTGCAAGCATTAGGCACTATCGCAAACTCTGGCGTGCTGAAGCTCACCAACACCAGTGGTGGTGCCGGGCTGACCCTGGGTGTGACCGGCGCGGTCAGCATTGCCAATAGCGGCAGCATCGCCATCGAGGGGACGCTGGGTGCGCAGCTCAGCGATACCGCGGCCACATTCGGTGCGTTCAGCGGGAACGGCACAGTCTCGGCCGATCATGGCCAGGTGGTGTTTTCGCAAAGCGTGGGTACCGGAGGGGTGTTCAGTTTCGCCCATTCCGTTGGCGGACAGTTCAGCAGCCTTGGGCTCAACCTCGCCAGCAACAGCTTTGCCAGCACGATCACCGGTTTTGCCGCAGGCGATGTGATTGATCTGGGCATCGGCGCGGCGGATACGCTTGCCTATACGCCTGATGTTGGCGGGACATCGGGCACGCTGACCATCAGCAATGCCGGCACCGCCAAGGCCAGTCTGGCGTTTGCCGGGGCCTACACCAATGCGTCATTCAACCTTGTGCCGAATGCCCCCACAGATTTCTTGCTGACCACGAACGCACCGTGTTTTGCGGCGGGCACGGCGCTGATGACCGCGCGCGGCGAGGTGAGGGTGGAAGGTCTTCGCGCCGGCGACATTTTGCCCACCCAGCTGGGCGGTCCTACCGCCGTGGTAGTGTGGACCGGGTGGCGCGGGTTGAATTGCCGCAATCATCCCCGTCCGCAGGATGTGTTGCCGGTGCGGGTGCATGTGGGCGCGTTTGGACCGGGCGTCCCTGCCCGGGACGTGGTGCTGTCGCCAGATCACGCGGTGTTTCAGGACGGGCACCTCGTGCCCATTCGTTATCTGCTGAACGGTGCCACGATCGTGCAGGAGGCTGCCGGATCGATCACCTACTGGCATGTTGAACTGGACCGTCACAGCGTGGTTTCGGCCGCCGGACTGCCGGTCGAGTCCTATCTCGACACCGGCAATCGCGGCGCTTTCGCCAATGGCGGATTGCCGGTGCAACTGCATCCCGACTTTGCGCTCCGGGTTTGGGACGCCGAGAGTTGCGCGCCGCTCTGCACCGCGGGTCCGGTCTTGGCCGAAATTCGGACGCGACTGCTGGCCAGGGCCGCTGAACTCGGCCACATGCTGACCGATGCGACCGAGTTGCGCGTGCTGGTCGATGGTCGTGCGCTTGCCGTCCAACCGCTTGGCCCAGTGTATCATGTGTCGCTACCGGCGGGGGCACGTCAGGTCATGCTGTGCTCGCGGTCCGCAGTACCCGCCGAGATTTACCCGGACAACCACGACGGTCGGCGGCTCGGCGTCGCGGTATCCGAGGTGCGGCTTAACGGCGATCGGATCGCCGGCGACGATGTCCGGTTTGCGGCCGGCTGGCATCAGGCGGAAAGCGTGTGGCGCTGGACAGATGGCACGGCGGTGCTCGACGTCGCCGGGGGGCGGGAATTATCGTTCGAAATTGCAATGACTGCAGCTTATTGGGCGGTGGATGATCGGCCCCGCGCGGAACTGCAAGCACGACAGTAAGGCTGCTCGCTAGAGCGTGATGACCGTAGGTGGAATCACCGAAGGTCTGAATCACGCGACCAAACAAAGAGTTAGAGCGTGATGACCGTAGGCGGAATCACACGAAGGTCTGGCCACGCGACCAAACAAAGAGGACGAACCGGGGCAGCTGTCCCGCGAGGTCATGGCCTCTGCCCCCGGCTCAGCGACCGCACCCCAGATCGAGCGGATGTTCGTCCCCGGATCGAGCGGCGCCAGGACGGGCGCGTTTTTGGCGAGCATGCGCGCCACTTCGGCCGCGACCAGACGGTGTATGACACCTGGCATTAAGTGCCGGTTCTGGCGCGCAAAACCGGCGCGCTGCGCAACGGTGCGCCGTTCAAGGACTGGCTGCTGCCGCCCGGGCTGGAGCGCGTGCAGTTGCTCAAGATCGATGCGTCCTTCGTCCGCGCCATCGGCAAGGGCTCGGGCGAGGCGGTGATCCCGCGCACCATCATCGGCCTCGCCCACGGCCTGAGCATGCGGGTGGTGGCGGAGGGGGTGGAACAGCAGGACCAGGCCGAGTACCTCGCCCGCCTGCTGACATTGGCCGACGCGCTAATCTTCCTGAGCAAGGGCCGGATCAGACTGGACGGTCCGCAGTATCTCAGGGAAAGTTTGTGAACTTCGCGAAGGTGACCGAACCCTCGCCCTTGTCGAACGCCTCCGCCGATGGATACATCATCGGGTTGCCCGTGTCCAACGTCGCGTGCCAGTCGAAGACATAGGCGCTGGTTTTGGACATGACGATCAGGGTTGCCGTGTGGACGATAGGGTTGTCGCGCACCACGTAACTCACCTCGGAAATCGTCTTCAGCGAATCGCCCGGTTTGGCCTTCTTGATCGCGGCCTTGATGGCGTCCATCGTTGCATCGCGGATGCCGTAGCAGACGAGGTCGTCCTGCTCCTTCGTCGGTTGGGCCGAATACTTGCCTTGCGACAGCGCGGCATAGGTTCCCACCAACGCATAGCCGTAATTGCGGACGCTGCCCGCCCAGCCCAGGCCAGACGGCAGGATGCTGCCGATCGGGGAGTTGATCCGCCGATTGCATTCCGGGTCGGCGGCAACAGCGCCGACGATCGCCAAGGCCAGTCCACGGGATAGCGGCATGATCCTGCATTTTCCTTCCCCCGGCGTAGGCCGGGGACGAACGTTACCATAGACGTTGAACACACGCGCCGGCAAGGCAGGCGCCGCGCATGTTGGCGTGAGCTACACACCGCCACTTACGGCCAGATGCGACACCGCTAGGCTGCCCCCCGTATCGAGCGTGATGACCGCACCTATCAGCGGTCATCACGCTCTATGGCGTGTGCCGCTTGAGAAACCCCACCACCCGCGCCTCCTGCGCTGCGATATGCTCCGGCCCGCGCCAATCGCTCAGCACTTCGACGCCCGGGAGCAGGGCGGCAAGGTCTGCGCTGGTCGCGGCGGGGTGGGGAATATCGGTGCCCGGCAGAAGAAATGTCGGCACCTTGCAGTCCCGGGCAAAGTCCCGATCGACGCAAAACACGAAATCCGCACCCCACATGTTGCGACCGAAACTGGCCAGCGCCGCTGCGTCGAGTTCCGGGCGGGCGGCAAGCTGCTCGCGGCTCCAGGAGATGTGGCTGTCGGGGAAGTAGCCGGTTTCGGTCGGGTGCTGGCCGATCGGGTTTTGCAGCACTGCGGCGGTGACCCGGCTCGGGGCAAACTTGATCGCATTGAGGCAGAAGCTGCCGCCGATACAGCCACCAAGCACATGAAATTTGTCGAACCCGAGATGATCCAGCAATGCGACATGATCGGCGCTGTAGGTGTCCCAGCTATGGTCCGCTTCGATCGCGGTGCGTGACGCACCGGCATTGCGCTGGTCCATTTCGATGGCGGTGAAGCCGGCGGCCGGCAAAGCCTGCGTCCAATCCACCCAGGGGCGCGGCGGGCCACCCGGCGGGGCAGGCCACATTTCCATCCGTGACCGCAAGCCGCCTGGCGCGAACAGCAGCACCGGATAGCCGGTGCCGTGGGTCCGGTAGTGAATTTCCCCATCGGGACGGGTCAGAATGGCCATGGCTTGCTCCTGCGTTTGGGCAAATATCGCATTGGTCCATCGCGTGATGTCAATCTTGGGGGCGGATTGAGGCTATGGACACCGGGGCGGACGGGGCGATAGATGCCGCAGCGCTGGAAATAAAAGATAAAGGCGGATGGGATTGCGAAGCGTCATCGTGCGGGCAATCGCGCACATGATCGGGCCATCACGCGCTTTCGGCATCGCCGGCGGCGTGCGGCGCAAGCAATTGACGATTGAATTGTCTCGATTTACCAACAACAAGGTCCAGGACGGCCCGTTCAAGGGCATGACGCTGCCCGACATCACATCCTGGGGCGACGGCGACCGCGCGCCGAAGCTGCTCGGCACGTACGAGGCCGATCTGTTCCCCGCGATCGCCACCCTCGTGGCGCGTGCCCCGGCAATAGTGATCAATGTCGGCTGTGCCGAGGGCTATTACGCGGTCGGCCTCGCCCGATTGCTGCCCAAGGCGCAGGTCGTTGCATTCGACACCAACCCGGCCGCCGGTGCGCTTTGTGCAACCGCTGCTGCCGCCAACGGGGTTGGCGCGCGGGTGCGGATTGAGGGGCTGTGCACCCTTGCGACGCTGAACGCATTGCTCGCCCCTGACGCGCCGGCGCTGGTGGTGATGGATTGCGAGGGTGGCGAACGCGACCTGCTCGACCCCGGCAAGGTTCCCGGCCTCGCCAAGGCCGATATCCTTGTCGAAAGCCATGACTGCTTCATCCCGGGGCTTAAGGAGGGACTGGCCGCGCGCTTTGCCGCGACCCATGCGGTCGAACTGATCCGCCAGGGCGGCCGCAACCCGCACGCCCTGGCGCTGTTTCCAGGCGTGACCGAGCGCGACCGCTGGCTGATGGTCGACGAGAACCGGCCGGAACCGATGTATTGGATGGTGTGTCGAGCGCACCGGCTTACTGCGGCATGAACGATCCCATCCATATTCTGTGTGCCGCCGACCGCATGTATGGTGCCTGGCTCGGGGTGATGGTGGCATCCATCCTGCGCTTCGATCATGGCGCGCCGGTGGTGGTGCATGTGTTGTCCGATGGCATAAAGCCGCGCGACCTCGCCCGGCTGGATGCGATGTGCCGGGCGCATGGCGCGCGTCTGGTGGTGCACGGGCTGGGGTGGTTGCTGGCGACCGAGGCTGCCACTTTCTTCACCTCGCTCCACATCACCCGCGCCACCTATGCCAGGCTGTTTATCGCCCGGGTGCTCGATCCATCGATCGCGCGGGTGTTGTATCTGGATTGCGACATCGTCTGCATGGGCTCGCTGGCACCGCTATGGCAGACCGATCTTGCCGGCGCGGTGTTCGGCGCAACCGTGGACGCGGTTTCGGGCGACACCACGGGCCGCCACGCCACCAACGCGCGGATCGGCATGCCGCCCGACCAGCCATATTATAATTCCGGTGTCCTGCTGATCGATCTTGATGCCTGGCGCGCCAAGCAGGTGGAGGCGCGGCTATGCGCGTTTGTCCGCGCCATGGGCAGCAGGTTGGGCGGGCATGATCAGGACGCGATCAACGCGGTGCTCACTGCCGAAATCCACCCGATCGATCCGATCTGGAATTTCCAGGCGGTGCCGGAAAACCGCTTCGATGGCAGCCAGCGGCTGATCCACTACTCCGGATCGCGGAAACCCTGGGATCTTGACCCGCGCAACGCGCTGGCGGTGCATTATCTGCGGGCAAAGGCGATGTCCCCCTGGCGCCACACGCTCCGCCTGCCCTTCAAGGTCTGCCGCCTGCCGCTGAGTTTCCGCAAACGTTGGCCGCGACTTTACCGGGTTTTCGCGCGCGACTGATGATCGCCAATGTGCCATGGTGCAGAACCGACGCGCCGGTTACTGTCGGGCGGCCGAACCGGCCGCAAAAAATCACTCGTGGAGGAATAAAAATCAATGAACACTATCAGAGACTTAATCAAGTCAGGTAAAACCGTGGTCGGAACGGCCGGGGCGCCGAACGTCGATGTGGTGATGCTGGCAGATGCCGGCTACGACTTCCTGCTGTTCGACACCCAGCACTCCCCGTGGGAGCTCAAGCAGCTGCCGCCGTCGATCCAGTCAATGCGCGGCAAGAAGACAGCCCCGCTGGTCCGCGTGAGCGCCAACCAGCCCGACCAGATCTGCTTCGCGCTCGACGCAGGCGCCCGTGGCATCGTTGTGCCGATGGTCAACACCCGCGCCGAAGCCGAAGCGGTTGTGCGCTCTTCCCGCTACTTCCCGGCCGGCAACCGCAGCAACGCCGGTGAGCGTGGTGAGTGGGGCCAGTTCAAGAATTATCGCGAGTACATGGATACCGTGAACAACGATCTGGTGATCGCGCCGATGATCGAGACCAACCAGGCGCTGGAAAATCTCGATGCCATCGCCTCGGTCCCCGGTGTCGACGTTCTGCTGATCGGCCCGTCCGATCTGTCGATCGAACTGGGCGTGCCGCTCGACTACCAGTGCGCCATTTATCAGCGCGCGCTCGACAAAATCGCGGCCGCAGCCGCGAAGCACGGCATCGCGGCGGGAATGTATTTCATCCCGCCCGACATGGAAGCGAACTTCTTTGTCGATAAGGGCTTCAAGTTCTTCACCATGCCATGGGCCCCCTGGGCGATTTCCGGGATCCAGAGCACCTTGGCGGGCATCAAGCGCTAGAGCGTGATGACCGTAGGTGGAATCACCGAAGGTCTGAATCACGCGACCAAACAAAGAGTTAGAGCGTGATGACCGTAGGTGGAATCACACGGAGGTCTGAATCACGCGAACCAACAAAGAGTTAGAGCATGGGGACCGCGCCTATCAGCGGTCATCATGCTCTAACCGATCGCGCAACGTCACGCCGCGTAAGATCGGCGCCCATTACCTCTGGCGGCCAGTTATACTGGCTGCCAGAACCGGGCTACGTCTGACGGCTTGGCGTTCAAATGACCTGCAAAGTTTCCGAACCCACATTCAGTCTTTGTAGGGGATAAATGGCGCCGGACGCAGTCGCGTACGATGATCCTCCGGAGCTTTTCCGAGGCTGCTGGTTCCATTGAAATAATCTTGCTGCCAGTTCTCGGCATTTTCCGCCGGACACTGCGCCGCCGACGCCAAATTATGCTCATTCCTGCTATCCGCCCAGGCTACATAGGCGGTCAGTAATTCGGGCGCACTTTCAAATTCGCGAAATTCAGGCTGCACAGCTTCAATAATGCCCCGCTTAACGGGCATAATCATGCAGAACGGCTCATCACGCTCGAACGTCACCGGGGTGGCTGTGCGGGTGAATTTCCAATTCATTGTGAAGGTGAAAGGCGCCCAATCCGTCTCGACAATCCCAGTCAATGGCTGGATCGCGTCCTTGGTCTGGTTAAACGGACCCGTCACCATGAGGTCGTAGCCGGGCTCGGTGCGAAACAGGCCCTCGACCTTGATGGTTAAAACACCTGCGCCGAAATGGCTGGAGGCGATCAGGTCTGCATCATCGTTAAGCGGGCGCACGACGACCCCGTCTGCATCCGGGCTACCATTCCATTCCGCACGAAAGGGCGCCCGGTTCAGCACCAGCCATCCATGGGTATTGGCAATGTTGAGGGGTAGGCAGCGATAGGCGAACCTCTCATCGGTGTCATCCATCCACTGGCGCCTGATCGGTGCCGGGATGATATTTGGCGCAGGTCCTGACGTGTAGCAGATCAATCGCATGTTGACGGGGATTCTCAATACGAGCCGCCTCGATTGTAAGCTCGGGCTGATCTTAGCCACCGGTGGGTTAATCCGACAATAGACCGGTTGCGAAATTTGGCCTGCTGCGACACCGAACCCAACCTGCGCGCGGCAGTTCGAACACCGGTAAAATAAGCCGCATCTGATCGGCGGCGACCGCCATCGTCCCGCGCTCTCGGCAAGTCCCCGCGGCCCCAGGGTTGCCCCGCGTGGGCGGGATCGAAACAACCAAAGGCTCTAAATTGCCATAACCCTTTGAAAAGACTTGGTGGGCGCAGCAAGGCTCGAACTTGCGACCCGCTGATTAAGAGTCAGCTGCTCTACCAACTGAGCTATGCGCCCTACCGAACCGCGTTCAATAGGTTAGTCCAATCTAGTGTCATCGCCAGGCGCCGTATAGGTTCTTACCCCTATCATCCACCTGCCAACGTATCCATCAAGGTCTCGGAAGCGGGTTGGTACCCCGCTAGACGCGACATCGAGCATCCCTCAGGCTGCGAACGGATCAATATACAGTTCGGCTGGGTGCGTAAAGGGGTGGCGCTGGTGGCGCGGCGGTTTCTGCGGATGCCGCGTCTGATGGGCTTTACCGGATCGCTGTGCGGGCAGCTCGGTCGGCATGACGCCCTTAGCCGGCAGACCCATATTGCTTCCGCTCGGCCAGTTTCGATCCCAGCAAAGCATTCACCGCCTGCTTCACCCGACTGCGTTCCGCATTTTCGTGCATGACCCTGCGCGCCAGCACCACGAAATCTGCGCCGAAATCATCCGCCGCCGCGTGGTCACGCAACCCGTCCTCAATCAACCATAACCGGTCATTCACCGCCGCCAGTTCGGCCTGCAACTGCGTCAACGCCTGTCCCGCATCGGCAAGCTGCGCCAAAATCGGATCGAGTGCGTCACGCTCCCGGATCACGTCTTCCCGCGCGGCCGCGCTGCGCAACCGCCGCAGCTTAATGTCGAGGATGGATGCCCGGTCCAACAATTCGCCCCAGGACAGCGCAACCAGCGGGTCGTTCATTGGTCTGCCCGCAATGAAGCTGCCATCGCCGCGAACACGGGTTCCCAGCGTTTATCCGGCCCCTGGCGGAACAGGCGCAGGCTTGGGTACCAAGGGCTGGTGTCGCGGTCGCGCAACCAGCGCCAATCCGCGACGTGGCCGAGCACGAGCCAGCATCGCACGCCAAGCGCGCCCGCCAGATGGGCAATCGCGGTGTCACAGGTTATCACAAGATCGAGGGTCGCCATCACCGCGGCACTATCCAGAAAGGCATCGGGCCCGGCATCGAAACCCGCGCCGAGGGTCTCCACGGCCATCCCATCCGGCAGGTCGGTGAAATCAGCTCCTTTCTGCAGACTGATCAGCCGCACATCCGGCAACTGGCTTATTGTCTGGAGTGCGGCAATCGGAAACGATCGCCCCCCAAGCTCGGCCCGTTCTGCGCCCTGCCAATTGATGCCGATCCGTCGTCCGGCGGGGCCCAATACCGCCTGCCAATGCGCGACGCGCGCCGGATCGGCGGCAAAATATGGAATATCCGCCGGGATCGTTTCTGGCGTCGTCTGAAACAGATACGGCAAGCTCAGCATGCGAATGATGAAATCGAACCGGGTGGTGGTATGCCCCATGCGGAACATTGTGCGCCAATCGACATCAATATGCTCGACCGGCACATCCAGCCCCGCCACCAAATGGCGCAAACCCGGCTGGATCGACAAAAGAATGATCGCACCGGCCGCGTGCAGCAGCTTGAGATAGCGGATGAACTGGATCGTATCACCCAGCCCGATTTCCCAAACCACCAGCACCCGCACGCCGCGCGCCGACGCCAGGCGCGCCGGGGTCAGATAGCGCGCATCGAGGTGCAGGCGCGGAAACTGCGCGTCGCGATATTCATAGAGCGGCCAGCCGGCGGCAAACGCGCCCAGCGACAACAGGCTGTAGGATTGATTGACGATTGCGTGGAAATGGTCGGCCTGCAGAGCGACGCAGCGCGCGAAACGCTCCACCGCCTCGGCCGGACGATCATCCGCATGCAGCGCGATGCCAAGATTGTAATGCGCCTTGATATAGCCTGCATCGAGCGCAATCGCACGCTCATAGTCAACGATCGCGGCGGCAAAATTCCCAACCTGTTGGTGGGTATTGCCGCGATTGTAGAATGGCTCGGCGAGCGTTGGTTGCAGCGCGATTGCGGCATCGAAGGCGACATTGGCCTCCGCCAACCGTCCCAGGCTTTGCAGCGTGCTGCCGCGATTATTCAGTGCCTCGGCATAACCCGGCATACGCGCCAAGGCCGCATCGTAGCTCGCCAGCGCCGCATCGAACTGCCCCAGCGCCTTGAGGCTGTTGCCACGATTATTATGGCTTTGCGCCAAGGTCGGATCGAGGCTGAGCGCGCTATCGAACGCGGCCAACGCCTCCTCCGGTCGGGAGAGCGCCAGCAGCACGCTGCCACGGTTGGAATGGGCCTGGGCGTGGGTCGGGCGCAGCCGAATGGCGTTGTCGTAGGCCGCCAGTGCCTCGCGATGCCGGCCAAGGCCTTGCAATGCAATCGCCCGGTTGTAGTGCGGCATGTCGTTGGCCGCCTGAATGGCGATGGCCCGATCATAGGCGGCAATGGCGTCGCGCGCGCGGCCGAGCGCGGCCAGCATGTTCCCGAGATTGCTGAGCGCGGGGTAATACGCCGGCGCAAGGACGGTTGCCTGGCGCACCAGCCCCACCCCATCGTCCGGCCGCCCAGTCTGAAAGCAGAGCAGCCCGAGGAAATGCAACGCCTCCACATTGCGCCCATCCCGCGCCAGCGCGCCCCGCAGCAACGCCTCGGCGGCCTTCACATCGCCGGCCCGCATGGCGGCAATACCACGCGCGACGGCTGGATCGGCGGGGTTGGCGGGTTGCATCGGAGGTTTCAGTCTCGACATCCCGCTATTCTAGAACAATTCACGCCGCCGACCAACGGATTGACATTCGACCGCCCCCGGGAAACCTTCGCGCCATCTGCCCGGGAGGACACCATGGCCACCACACACACGCAAACTGCCCGCCCGCCGCTCACCGGCCGGGGGGTCTGGACAGGCACCGAGCTGGCCCGCTCCGGCGATTGGATCCGCACGCTCGACGCTGGCCAGATCGGTGAAATCGATGCAGCCCTTGGTGCGCTTAAGCGCGCCGGCGCCCCATTGCTGGGTTTCCAGCGCCAGGATTTCCCGCTGCCGCGCAGCGCCGCGCTACTCGCCGATATTTCCGATGAGCTCGAAAACGGTCGCGGCGCGGTGCGTTTGCGGGGGCTGCCGGTGGAACGCTATTCCGAGGACGATCTTCGGCAGATTTTCTGGGGCATTGGCCGCCATCTCGGCACCGCGATCTACCAGAACGCGCGCGGCGAAATCATGGGCGAGGTGCGCGACGAAACCAAGCGCACCGATAAAACCTACGATGAAACCCAGGACGGCAAAGTGGCATCGGCCCGCGCCCGCTCGCGCTCCACAGGTCCGTTGCGCTGGCATACGGATCGCTGCGACGTGATCGCGTTGTTATGCGTCAGCAACGCCCAGGCCGGCGGGATCTCCAAGCTCGCCTCGATCCCAGCGATCTACAACGAAATCCTGGCCCGCCGCCCCGATCTGCTGGAATTGCTGTGCCAGGATTACTGGCGGTCGCGCCCGGTCGATGAAGACGGGCTATCGCCCGATAATGTTTTCGCCATGCCGGTCTTCGGTTTCGCTGGCGCCAAGATTACCAGCCAGTATTCGCGCACCTATGTCGAACAGGCCCAGGAAGTCGCGCGCGTCCCGAGGCTGAACGCCGCCCAGAACGAGGCGTTGGATATGCTCGCCACCATCGCCGAGGAAGTCTGCCTGCTTTCCGCATTCGAAGCCGGTGACATCCAACTGCTCAACAACCATGTCATCTACCACGGGCGCACCGCTTACGAAGACAACAGTGCCAGCCGCCAGGAACGGTTGCTGTTCCGGCTATGGCTTTCAGTGCCAAACAGTCGGGCGCTGCCGGCGGGCTTCGACGGTCTCTGGGGCAGCATTGCACCCGGCGCCTTACGCGGCGGGGTGGTGCAGCCGGAAACCGGGCTGCGGATTCCCCGAGAATGATTGATCCAGGTCAACGCCATATGCGCGCCGGGCGACTAATGAATGTCCGACCGCATATGCGATCCCGGTTTTTGAACCGGACTGGCCGAGCATATCACTCCCCCCATTGCTCCGGCCCCACCTTGGCCGACCGCGGTTCATTCGCGGTCGGCCTTTTTTGGGGGTAGGCAAGGCCGCCTGGCTGTCCGACAACACCGGACCCCACTCTGGCGAGGCTCCCAATGTCCAACCCCACATCCACAAGCGCGCTTCATGTCGGCATTATCGGCCTCGGGTCGATGGGGATGGGGGCGGCGCTCAACCTGGTCAAGGCCGGGCACCAGGTATGCGGCGCCGAATTGCGCGATAGCGCGCGGGCGGAATTGATTGCGGCAGGCGGCCAGGCGGTAGCGCGGGCAGCGGATCTGCCGACCGGGATGGATGCGCTGGTGGTGTTCGTGGTCAACGCTGCCCAGGTTGACGATGTGTTGTTTGGCGAAAATGGCTGCCTCGATCGTCTGGCCCCAGGGGCAGTGGTTTTGTGCTGCACCACGGTCGCCCCGGAATATGCCCGCAGCCTCGCCACCCGGCTCGAAGCCCGGCAATTGCGCTTGCTGGATGCCCCGGTTTCCGGCGGCATGGGGGCCGCGCGCGGCGGCACCATGACAGTGATGGCATCCGGCACCATTGCCGCATTCGATGCCGCGCAGCCCGTGCTCGACGCGGTCGCCGGCAAAGTCTGGCGGCTGGGGGATGAAGCCGGCATCGGCAGCACCATCAAGATGGTCAACCAGTTGCTCGCCGGCGTCCATATCGCGGTCGCCGCCGAGGCCATGGCACTCGGCATTCGCGCCGGCGCCGATCCACAAACGCTGTTCGATGTCATCTCGTCATCGGCGGGCAGTTCGTGGATGTGGCAGAACCGGATGCCGCATGTCCTGGCCGGGGACGACACCCCGAGTTCGGCGGTGAATATCTTCGTCAAGGATCTCGGGATTGTGCTCGATCAGGCTCGCGCGCTAACTTTTCCGTTGCCGATGGCGTCGTCGGCGCATCAACTCTTCCTCGCCGCCGCCGCCGCCGGGCATGGCGGGCGCGACGATGCGTTCGTTATCCGGTTCTGGGAGATGCTGGCCGGCATTGCGTTGCCGACCGGCAAAACGCCCGACTAGAGCGTGATGACCGTAAGTGGAATCACACGAAGGTCTGAATCACGCGACCAAACAAAGAGTTAGAGTGTTATGACCGCGCCTATCAGCGGTCATAACACTCTGAACCGTTACTCCGCCGCGGCGCGCAGATTATCGTCCCACCACGGGCACACGCCCGGGGTCAGCGTGTAGTTCCCCGCCATCACCTGCACCGGCGCACGTTGGCCCTGTTCAGCCGCGCGACGCTTGATGCTGCCGGCGAGCGCCTGGCGTTCCGGCGTCCAGTCCGCGCGGTCATGGCCCCAAAGCGACGGGCCGTGGGTGCATTCATGCGATTGCCAGGTCGGCGGGTCGATAACCCTGCCGCCCCAGCCATATTCGATCAGGAACCCGCCCGGCGTGCGGGCATAAAAGCTGGTCATGAAATCGTTGGTATGCCGGCCCAAGGTGGTGGCGATGCGGTTGGGTTCGGCGAGGGCGAGGTCATAGCCCTGGCCAACATCGTCGAGGCTATAGAGTTCCATCATCAGGTGATGCAGCACATTCTGCGGCCCCTCGATCAGCGCCAGGCTGTGATGGCGGCCATTCACATGCATGAAGCAGGCTTTGAGCGGGGTCGTAATCCAGTCGCTCACCCCAAAGCCGAGGACATCGCGATAGAACGGCAGCACGGCATCGAGGCTTTTCACCAGCAGCACCGCGTGGCCCATGCCCAGCGCGCCGGTGCGGAAACCGGACAGGCAGCGGCCGGGCTGGAACGGCGTGGCGGCAATTTCCGCACCGTAGAAAAGTTCGATCCGGTTGCCGAGCGGGTCGGCGCAGATGATCAGGCCCCTTACCCGGCGGCGATCGGCAAGGGCTGCATCGCCACGGATCACCCTGGTGCCGGCGGCCTCGATCCGGGCCGCAACGGCATCGAGGCTCGCTGCGTCGGCGACCTCCCAGCCGAAAAACGCCGGCCCATCTTTCTGATCGGCGGCAACCACCAAACGCTGGCGCCGGTCATCCATGCGGAACACCAGTTCCTGGCTGGATTTCTCCGCCAGTTGCAGACCGAGAAAGCCGGTGCCGTAGCCGTCCCAATCAGCCAATTGGGTCGCATGCAGTCCGACGTAACCGAGCGCTTGCACGAGCATGATGAGGATCCTTCGATGGTCGGCAAAAATCTAGAGCGTGATCCGTTGAAGTTGAATCAGCAGACACGCTCTAGATTCTCGTTTTCACGATCATTTTTATCCGTCCAATCGAAGCCGATTGAACGAATAATGATCTAGCGCGGTTTGATGGCGGTTTGCCAGCAATTCAACCGAGCAAGCTGGCGCTACGCCGGGGTGGCACAGCCCCATCGGCAGGATAGCAACGCGGGTCTCGCCATAAAAATCATGGGATCAGAATTCGGGTGCTCGCTGAAACCCGCAATATCGGTCTTGGCCCGAGCGGCAACTTATCGATGCAGAGCATGCAGGCGCGGGCTTGGTCAGCCACTGCGGCGATACTGTCAGGCAAGCGGGTAATCCACTTCAGCCGTGTAGACCGCAGCGTCCTTGCCAAGCAGGGAGCTAAACAAGCTGAAATGATCGAAAACCACCGGCTCGGACCTGAAGAGATTATGCCCCTGCACAAAGGCGGCAATTCTCGCTGGCACTGCGTTATCGAGCCGCGCCAGCGTCACATGCGGAATAAACCGCCGACGTTCCGGCGGCAGTCCCGCACGCTGCAACGCAATCTCGATCTTGCCTTGCAGATGATCGAGCGCCGGATTGCGTTCGACGCCCACCCAAAGCTGGGTTTCACGCCCGGCTTTGGCGAAGGTGCCAACCCCGGTAAAGGTCAGCGTGAAGCCCCGGCCGCGCAGGCTGGCGAGCGCGAGGTCGATCTCCTCGGCCTGATCGGGCGCCACCTCGCCGATGAAGCGCAGGGTGAGATGGAGGTTCTCGTCAGGCACCCAGCGCGCGCCGGGAATGCCACCATCGAGCCCGCCGAGGTATTCGCGGATCGGCCATGGCAAGTCGAGGCCGACGAATAATCTCATTTGGGCAACCTCATCACGGCACCTGGTCGAGCAACCGAACCACCAGCGGCAATATCCGCGCGACGATGCGGCGGACCCCTTCCGGGTTCGGGTGGATGCGGTCAGCCTGATTAAGGGTTGGGTCGCCTGCGACATCAACCAGGAAGAACGGATCGAAAATCACCCCCGGGCGCTGGCCGAGCCGGGCGAAGACATCGCGATAGGCCACCCCATACGCCGCGCCAAAATTGGGCGGCGCCAGCATGCCGGTCAGCAACACCGGGATGCGGCGCTTGGCCAGCACGTCCAGGATAGCGGCAAGATTAGCCTCGGTGCCTAACGGATCGAGGCCGCGCAACCCGTCATTGGCACCGAGTTCGAGGATGGCAAAATCCGCCCCCTCGGCCAGCGCCCACCCGACCCGCGCCCGCCCACCGGCCGAGGTGTCACCTGATACGGCCGCATCGACCATGACAACTTCGCGCCCGACAGCTTTCAACGCCGCGGCAAGCCTGGCCTGGAAACCGTCGGCCACGGGCAGGCCGTAACCGGCAGTGAGCGAGTCGCCCAGCACCAGCAGGCGCGGTCCGGCCGCCACTGCCGGCGTACAAAACATGACAAATACACAAGAAAGTGCAATCGCCGCTTTCCGCCAGCGCACCGGCAGGCCATATCCTGCGTCCATGAACGCCATCGTCCGACCTTCCGATATTGCCCAATCCGCTTCCCTGGTGCGGGTCACCAATCTGGTCCTGACCGTGCCGGCATCGGCCGGGCCGGTCAATATCCTGCGCGGCATCGACCTCAGCATCGCGACCGGCGAGGTGGTTGGCCTGGTCGGCCCGTCCGGATCGGGCAAAACCAGCCTGCTGATGCTGCTCGCCGGATTGGAGCAGGCAACCAGCGGATCAGTGCGGCTCGCAGACCAGGAACTCACGGGCCTCAGCGAAGACGCGCTGGCCCGGATCCGGCTCAGCATGGTCGGCATCGTGTTCCAATCCTTTCATCTGATCCCGAGCATGACGGCGCTCGAAAACGTCGCCATCCCGCTGGAACTCGCCGGGGACCGGCACGCGATGGAAAAAGCCCGCGCCAGCCTCGCTCAGGTCGGACTTGGCCATCGCCTCTCACATTTGCCCGGCCAGCTTTCGGGCGGGGAACAACAGCGCGTGGCGCTCGCCCGCGCCTTCGCGCCCGAGCCCAAATTGCTGCTCGCCGATGAGCCGACCGGCAATCTCGACCGTGCGACGGGCGAAACCGTGATGGCGTTGCTGTTCGATCTGCGGGCGCGGCTGGGCGCGACCTTGCTGCTCATCACCCATGATCCATCGCTCGCCGCGCGCTGCGACAGGGTGGTGTCGATGCAGGACGGCAGGATCGTCGCGTGATCGGCCTGGTACTACGGATCGCCGGACGCGAAATGCGCTTCGGTGTGGCGGGACTTTGGATCGTACTGGCCTGCCTTGCGCTCGGGGTCACCGCGATCGCTGCGGTCGGCACATTACGCGCCAGTGTGGCCGCAGGATTGCTGCGCGACGGGACGCGCATCCTTGGCGGCGATCTCTCGATCGAGGGCGGGGCCCAGGAACTGCCCGACCGGCTGCGTGATTGGTTGCGGGCCCGCCAGATCGCCTTTTCCGACGTCACCACCCTGCGCACCATGCTGGTCGCACCGTCGGGCAGCCGGCTGCTGGTGGAACTGAAAGCGGTGGACGCCGCATGGCCGTTGATCGGAGCCGCAAGGACCGAGCCACCACAAACACCGGGTAGCGCGGTGTTGGGCCAAGGATTGCTGGTCGATCCGGCGGTGCTGGAACGGCTCGCCGTGGCACAGGGCGTTGAATTGCGGCTGGGCAACAGTCTGGTCGCGATTGCCGGCCTGGTGCTGGAGGAACCGGATCGGGTCGCAACACCCACCCTATTTGGCCCGCGCGTGCTGGTGGCACGGACGACGCTGGCCGATGCCGGCCTACTGCAACCTGGGGCGATTGTCAGCCACCAAATGCGGATCAAGCTTCCACAAGACACCAACCCACGCACGGTTCTGGCGGCTTTGCGTGCTGATTTTGCCAATGACGGCTGGCGTTTCCGTCAGGCCACCGATGCAGCCCCTGGCGTCGGGCAGTTCATCGACCGGATGGCGCTGTTCATGACGCTGGTCGGCCTGACCTCGCTCCTCGTGGGCGGGATCGGGGTGGCAAACGGGGTGCGCGCCTGGCTCGCGGCACGCGCGCGGACGATTGCGATCCTGCGCTGCCTGGGTGCCTCGGCCAGGTTGGTTTTTGCAGTGGTGATGGTCCAGGTGCTGGCATTGGCTGCTGCCGGCGTCCTGATCGGCCTCGTCATGGGCGGGGCATTGCCATGGCTTGCCGGCAGTTACCTGCGCGAAGTCCTGCCGGTGCCCCCGGTGGACGGTCTCTACCCGTTGGCCCTCGTGCAGGCGGCAGCCTTCGGCATGCTGACCGCCGGATGCTTCGCGTTATGGCCGTTGGGGCGGGCGATGCGCATTCCCGGCGCCGCGCTGTTCCGCGACCTGTTGATCGCGGATGGCCGCGGCTTCTCCTGGGGGTTGCTCGCCGCCAATTGCGGCCTCGCCATGCTGCTCGTCGGACTGATCGTCGCAACCGCCGAAGACCCGAAATTCGCGCTGTGGTTTTGCGCCGCAGCCGCCGCAACCCTGGTGCTGTTTCGCCTGGGCGGCTGGGGCCTGATGGTGTTGGCACGGGGCACCGCCGGGCTGGGCCACCGCGCGTGGCTGCGGCTTGGCCTGTCCAACCTCTATCGCCCCGGTGCGGCGACCGCCTTGATGCTGGTGTCAGTGGGGCTGGGCTTATCGACCCTTGCCGCCGTCGCCCTGATCCAGGGCAACGTCCATCATCAGGTCGCCGATCAAATGCCAGCCAACGCGCCGAGCTATTTTTTCATCGACATCCAGAACGACCAGATGGCGCAGTTTCGCGGTATCGTCGAAGGCTTTCCCGGGGTCAGCGAATTTCGCGACGTGCCCAGCCTGCGCGCCCGGGTGGTCAGCGTGAACGGCACCCCGGTGGATCAATTCCACACCACCCCAGACACCGCCTGGGCCCTGCGCGGTGATCGCGGCCTGACCTACTCGGCAGCACGGCCCGAAGGCAGCCGGATTGTCGCAGGCACCTGGTGGGCCCGCGATTATGACGGGCCCCCTTTGGTGAGCTTCGATGCGGCGATTGCCGCCGGCTGGGGTGTCAGGATTGGCGATACCATCCGGGTCAACGTGCTCGGGCGCAATATCGACCTCAAAATCGCCAATCTGCGGGATGTTACATGGCGCACGATAGGGATCAATTTCACCCTGATCGCCAGCCCCGGCCTGCTGGCCAGCGCGCCCCACACCCATATTGCGACCTTGAAGGCCGATCCGGCGATCCAGGCGGATTTGCTGCGCGCGGTGACCGATGCCTTGCCCAATGTCTCCGCGATCCGCGTTGCTGACGTGCTGGGCGTGGTGAGCACCATGCTCGACCAAATCGCCGCTGCGCTCGCTGCCACAGGCTCGCTCACCCTGGTGTCGGGCATCCTGGTGCTGGCCGGGGCGGTCGCGGCCGGGCAACGCCGCCGAATTCGCGATGCGGTCATCCTCAAGACCCTGGGCGCCAGCAGGTCGCAGATCCGTGCTGCCTGGCTGATCGAATTCGGCTTGATCGGCGCGATTGCCGGTGTGCTGTCAGCCGCGATCGGCACCGCGGCAAGCTGGGGGGTCGTGCATTTCGTGATGGGCACGTCCTGGGTATTTCTGCCCGGAACCCTGGCAATGGTTATTTTGGGCTGTATCGCGCTCATGCTGGGCTTCGGATATGCCGGCACCGCCAGCGCCTTACGGGCAAAAGTGGCGCCAATGCTGCGCAATGAGTGATTTTTCCCACCCTTCCAAAACATTACACCGAATTCGCTTGAACCTTGGCGCTAAGTGCTCAAAATAGAGCCCAAGGCAAACCAGCCAACCACGGAAGAAACTCACATGGCGATCAGTCCCGACTTTAGGACCTATACCGGTGCCACCCGGGCTGCGGAATCCGCGGCTGCGCTGGATGCCGGGCTGCGCAGCTATATGCTGCGCGTTTATAACTGGATGGCGTCTGGCCTGGTGCTGACCGGCCTGGTCGCTTACGCGATTGTCGCGGTTCCGGTGCTGTTCAACGCCTTCTACCCCGAGGTGATGACCCCGCGCGGCTTGCGGCATCAGCCGGGTGCCTTGGCGTATATCGCCATGTTTGCCCCGCTCGCGTTCATGCTGGTGCTGAACTTCGGCGTCAATAAGCTGTCACCAACCGCAGTGCAGGGCCTGTTCTGGGCATTCTGCGCGACGATGGGCGCCAGCATGAGCAGCATCTTTCTGGTCTATGTGCAAAGCTCGATCGTCCAGGTGTTCTTCATCACCGCCGGCACCTTCGCTGCAATGTCGATCTACGGCTACACCACCCGCAGCGACCTGACGCGCATGGGCAGCTTCCTGATGATGGGCCTGTTCGGCATTATGATCGCCAGCGTCGTCAACATCTTCCTGGGCAGTGGCGCGTTGCAATTCGCCATCAGCGTGATCGGCGTGCTGATTTTCACCGGCCTCACCGCCTACGACACACAGCGCATCAAGGCTGACTATGTCGAATACTCCTACGCCTATGGCATTGGCGAAGCAGCAAAGCGCAGCGCCCTCGACAGCCTGACCTTGCTGCTGAACTTCATCAACCTGTTCATGATGCTTCTGCAGCTGCTCGGCGTGCGTAACAACAACAACTGATCTGGCACATGCTGGAAACAGAGAAGGCCGCAGCAAAAGCTGCGGCCTTTTTTGTGTCGGCGGCGTGCGGTTACAGCGACTTGAGAAACTGGGTCAACTTCACAATCGCGGTCAGCTTGTCGGTCTGGTCCAGCGCCCCAAGTTCGGCCGCCAGACGATCCAATGCAGCTTCGTAAATCTGCCGTTCCGAGAAGCTCTGGTCGGGCTGCCCGGAATTGCGATGCAGATCGCGCACCACTTCGGCAATCGCCAGCGGATCACCAGAATTGATCTTGGCCTCGTATTCCTGCGCCCGGCGCGACCACATGGTGCGTTTGATCCGCGCCCGCCCCTTGAGGAGCGCCAGCGCTTCATCGAACAGCTTCCGGGTGGCAAGCTTGCGCAAACCTGCGCTGCGCGCCTTGGAAACCGGAACCCGCAAGGTCATGCGGTTTTCTTCGAAGGTGATGTGGATCAGCTCGAGGCGATGCCCTGCGATATCCTCAGTGGCAATTTTCTCGACCTTGCCGACGCCATGGGTCGGATAGACGACGAAATCGCCCTCTGCGAACGATTCATCCTTGTTCGACGCGCGCGAGATTTGCGGCGGCCGGCCATTATGCTGGATCGGCCCACCCATGCGCTGTTCGACAATCTTGGACACCGGCTTGGCTTCCCCCGGGGTCGCCTCGATCGGCGCCGTCGCCGACACCGGCGGCAATGCCGGTTTGGCCGCAACGGCTGGCTTGGGCGCGGGCTTGGGCGCCGCTTTCGCTTTGCCGCCGCCAGCCTCTTCCTCGGCGCGGTGGGCGCGCGCGGCCTCACGGACCAGATCGGCCATGGTTGGCGCGGCGCTTGCGGGCGACGCGTCATCTTCTGGCGCTGCAACCTTGGGAGCCGCTTTTGCTGCGCTGGATTTAGCCGTCGCGGCTTTCGTCGCTGGTTTCACGACAGTAGCGGGTGCCGGGTCAGTGCTCGGCGGGGCATCTTGGGCGGCTGGCGCAGTGATTTCAGTCAAACTATTGACTTCCTTGTTTTTCTTGGTGGCCGATTGCCCCGCAAGGGCAGTTTCGGCTGACGCGATGGTCGATTTGGCGGCACGCTTGGGTTTGCTGGCCACGGCGATTGTCTCATCCGCAGCTACCGGCGGTGCAGACACAGCGGAGTCCGTCATCCTATTCCTCGCGCTTCAGATGTGCCGATCGCGCCCCGATGACCTCGATCCGGTCACCGGCGCAAGTGGCAGTTCAAACCAATGTCAAGGCCGTACGCGCACCTGTTTCCAAGTCTTTGCGCATGGACACACGGAAGTGTAACACAAATTCTACCCCCCGTCATCCCGGCGCAGTTTCCGAAAAGCGGCGGAACTAAGGCGTGCCTGGCTCGGGGGAGAACAGCTTCTCCTTGTCCGGCTTGCCTTTCCAGTCATCGGCGTCAGCCGGCGCCACGCCCTTGCGGGTGATGTTGGGCCATTGTCCAGGCGCTGAGTAAATCCGATTACGTTCGAGCCAGGACGTCGCGCGATCGTCGCTGTCGGGCAGGATTGCCTCGGCCGGGCACTCGGGTTCGCACACCCCGCAATCAATGCATTCGTCCGGATTGATCACAAGCATGTTATCGCCGACGTAAAAACAGTCGACCGGGCAAACTTCAACGCAATCCATGAATTTGCAGCGGATGCAGTTCTCGTTGACCACATAGGTCATCGGGCGCTCCTAGAGTTGGACCAGAACAGGATATAGAGTGGGGGCGGCATATGCCCAGGTTTCGGCGCTAGGGCAAGGGTTCTGCCGCATCTCCGCCTTGCATGGGCGCCGCTGGGATCAGCCGATACAATAGGCGCGCGGCAGTCGCCGGGCCACGCCGTTCCGACAGCGCCAGCACTTCCAGCACCAACACATCGCCGCGCAGTGGCAGCGTGATAATATCGCCGATCCGGATCTTGGCATGCGGCTTTTCAGTAGGCTGGCGATTAATCCGGATCCCCCCCTCGGCCGCCAGCCGGGCGCAATCCGCGCGTGCCCGCAGCATCCGGGCACACCACAGAAACATGTCGAGCCTTTGCCAATCCCCACCTTCGCCCATGACCCGAGTTTAGCCACACGACGCAATGGTTTCCAAGATCTGCTCCGCACGGCGCGGCCGTAATCGCGTTTGGCTTACGCGCGGCGCGACAGGGCAAGCTCCGCCAAGGCTGCAAACGGGGTGTCGGCGCGCGCTGCCTGGGGTGGCGCCACCCGGCGCGGGGGGATCGGCGCCATCATCGGCGGGGCTGGCGGCCCGAAATGCCCGGCGGGCAATGGCACCGACGGAAACAATCGGAAGCCAAGCCCACGCAGCACTGCCGGCAACACATCCGCCCGCACCGACAGGCGCGATGCCAGATCGCGCGGAATCGCCACAGGACGCTGGCGGGCGGCGGCGGCCAGCGGCGCGGTGATTTTCTCGGCGACATCCAGCCGGACCAGCACCGGCCCGGCTTCAATCCACCCCATCAACGGGGCGATACCAGGGCCCCAATCCGCCGGCCGGGCGATCGAAACCGGACCCACAGGCGGCAGGCTCGGCACCGGAACACCGGCCCACAAAGCCAGCAACAAGGCGCGCATCCTGGTCGCCTGCGGCTTCAGCAAGGCGGGCATGAACGTGGCATAGCGCCCTGATCGCAGTCCCAGCCGACGTAAACGATCCTCGGGCAACCCAGACTCAGGGGCCGCAATACCCAGGCCTTCGGTCATCCGATGCAGCAGCCCGCGCAGCGGCGGATCGGCGGCATCCCCGATCGCGTAGAGCGGCCCGAGTTGCGCCCGCAGCGTGTTGCCAACAAAGCCTTGCAGCCGCAGACGCAGCCTTTCGCGCGCTGCGCCATCGACGAATTCACTGTCAAAAACCTCAACCTGCGGGCGCAGCGCACAGGCGCCCCGGCGCAGCCGCGCAATCATTGCGCCGTCCCAAGCGATGGTACCATCAGCTTCAAGGGTGATCTCTGCATCGGCCGCCTGTTCCAAACGCGCGATGCGATGCGGAATATCCATCGCCAGAGCCCGTCTGGCCGCCCGCCAAACCAGGCGCCGCTCATCGCCCTCGGTAATCGGATCGGGCACAAACTGGAACCCAACGACATGGCCAACGACATGGCCTTCGACCACGACCTCGCCCGCCCGGGTCACCGCTGACAGCAAGGTTTCTTCGGACCCGGAGCTGAGCCGCCGCATCAGCAACGCTGCCCGCCGGTCAACAAAGCGCGCGGTCAGCCGTTCATGCAGGACATCCGACAATGCCTCCTCAACCGCGCGGGTTCGGGCCTGCCAATGCGCAGCATCCGCAATCCAGTCGCCGCGTGCGGTGATATAGGCAAATACCCGCACCCCCGCGAGGCGCTGCATCAAGGTGTCGATATCGCCATCGGTCCGCGAAATCGCACCGATCTGGGCGGCGAGCCAGTCCGGGTGCAAGGTTTTCTTGCGCACGACATGATTGAAAACATGGGCGCAGAGCCGCAAATGGCTGTCATCGGCGATCTTGCGAAAATCGGGGATCTGGCAGGCCTCCCACAACAGCCGCACCCTGCTGCGGCCGGTGGCGAGCAGCCGAATATCCGGCTCGCGCGCCAACGCCGCCAAGGTTTCCAAATCGGTCGCGTCATTGCCGCGGGTCAGCCCCGGGCGCGGCGGTGGCACCAGCAGATCGGCAAGCAAACTATCGACCGAGGAGAAATCGAGCTCGGAATTGCGCCAGCAAATCTGCTCAAGCCGCTCGAAATTATGGCCTTCCACCGCGCGCACCAAAGCGTCGTCCATGGGTGGGCATTGTCCGGTGGTGCCGAAACGGCCATCGCGCATGCCGCGTCCGGCGCGGCCGGCGATCTGGGCGATTTCGGCGGCGAACAGCGGTCGCGGACGGTGGCCGTCGAATTTCGACAGCCCAGCGAAGCCCACCACATCGACATCCATGTTGAGGCCCATGCCGATGGCGTCGGTCGCCACCAGGAAATCGACTTCCTTGTTCTGATATAATTCCACCTGCGCGTTACGCGTGCGCGGGGATAGCCTCCCCATCACAACCGCGCAGCCGCCACGCCGGCGGCGGATCATCTCGGCAATGGCGTAGACCTCAGCAGCGCTGAAGGCGACCACCGCACTGCGCGGCGGCAACTTGGCGAGCTTGACCGGGCCGATATGGGTCAGTTGCGACAAACGCGGCCGTGTCTCGATCTGCGCCTGCGGGATCAGCGATTGCAGCAGGGGCCGGATGGTTTCCGCGCCCATGAACATGGTTTCGACCAGCCCGCGCGCGTGCAGCAGCCGGTCGGTGAAGACATGGCCACGATCGGGATCGGCGCAAAGTTGGATTTCATCAACCGCGAGGAACTCGACCGCCCGATCCAGCGGCATAGCCTCGACCGTGCAGGAAAACCAGCGCGCGCCCTGCGGGACGATCTTTTCTTCCCCGGTTATGAGGGCCACATTGCCCGCGCCTTTCCGGGCCACCATTTTGTCGTAGTTTTCCCGCGCCAGCAGCCGCAGCGGGAAGCCGATGATGCCGGATGAATGCGCCAGCAGGCGTTCGATGGCGAGATGGGTTTTGCCGGTATTGGTCGGCCCCAGCACCGCCTTCACACGGGGCGCAAACATCGGCGCAGCCCTATCAGCAGGGGATCGGCGCGGTCGGGCGGAATCGGGGGAATCCGTCATGGCGTGATCGTCCAATGCTGCGGCGCGGAATGCAAGCGACAACCCTGCGTCGCGCGCATTGAAATTTGTCCACGTGCTGCGCATATCGACCCCACCCCTTTCATATGCCGGAGAGCCCACCGCATGACCGAAGCCGCGACCATGGAATCCCACGAATTTGGCGCCGAGGTCGGCCGCCTGCTCGACCTCGTGGTGCATTCGCTGTACTCGGAACGAGAAATCTTCTTGCGCGAACTGGTGGCCAATGCCGCCGACGCCACCGATCGCCGAAGGTTTGAGGCATTGACCCATGCCGCCCTCGCGCTGCCGCCCGAGGCAAAAGTCCGGATCGTCCCGGAGAAAGCCGAGCGCCGCCTGCTGATCGCCGATGATGGCATCGGCATGACCCGCGAAGACATGATCGCCAATCTTGGCACGATTGCCCGATCAGGGACCCGCGCATTCGGTGCGTCGCTCGCCGAGGCCAAACCCGAAGAACGACCCAATCTGATTGGCCAGTTCGGCGTTGGCTTTTATTCCGCCTTCATGGTTGCCGATCGGGTGGAAGTGACATCGCGCAAGGCCGGGACCGAGGAAGCCTGGACCTGGGCGTCCGAGGGTCGCGGCAATTACACAATGGCACCGGCCACCAGGGACGAACCTGGCACCGACATTGTGTTGCATATCAAAACCGATGCCGATGAATACCTCGATCCAGTGCGCCTGGAAGCTGTGGTGCGTAAATGGGCGGACCACATCACCCTGCCGATTACCATCGCGCGCGACGGGGTGGACCAGCCAGCCAATGAAGGCACCGCTTTGTGGCGTCGCACGAAGTCCGACGTGTCCGAACAGGACGCTGCCGCCTTCTACCGCCATGTCAGCAACAATTTCGACAGCCCGGCGGTGACGTTGCAGTGGCGCGCCGAAGGCGCTCTCGAATTCTACGCCATGCTGTTCATTCCGGGCATGAAGCCGTTCGAGCCGATGTCGGATCAGGAACGCGCATCCAGGGTGCGCCTGCACGTCCGCCGGATGTTCATCACCGACCGCGCGGAATTGCTGCCGCCCTGGTTGCGCTTTGTCCAAGGCGTCGTCGATACCGAGGATTTGCCGCTCAATGTGTCGCGGGAGATGTTGCAGGCAACCCCAGTGCTGGCGCGTATTCGCCGTGCGGTCACCAACCGGGTCATCACCGAACTCAAGAACCAGGCGAAAGAAGCCGAAACCTACGCCCGCATCTGGGATAATTTCGGCGCGATCATCAAGGAAGGCGTCTGGGAAGACGCCGACCATCGCAAGGAATTGGCGCCGCTGCTGCGCTTTAAATCATCCAGCGTTGCAGGGCTGACCACTTTTTCTGACTATGTCGAACGGATGAAGGAAAACCAGGAGGCAATCTATTTCCTGACCGGCGATAACGCCGAAACCCTCGCCGGGTCCGCCCAGCTTGAAGGCTTCCGTGCCCGTGGGATTGAGGTGTTGTTGCTGGAAGACTCGATCGACGCCTTCTGGCCGGAACGGCTGGATAGTTTCGCCGACAAGCCATTGCGGAGCGTGACCCAAGGCGTGGCCGATCTGGCCGCATTAGCCCCGACCGAAGTGCCTGAGGGCGAAGTTGCAGACACCGAGGCCCTGGTGATCGCGATCAAGGCAGCCCTGGACAAGTCGGTCAGCGATGTGCGCACCACCGACCGCCTGGTTGACAGCGCGGTGGTGCTTGCCGCTGGCGGCATGGGGCCCGACCTGCAGATGCAGCGCTTGCTGCGTCGCGCCGGGCGGGACAATTTCGGAATGCCGCCAATCTTGGAAATCAATCCGCGCCATCGCCTGATTGCGCGGCTGGTAGCACAGGTCGCGGCCGGAGAAGACATCGCCGATCAGGCATCGGTACTGTTCGACCTGGCACGCTTACAGGATGGCGAACTGCCAACCGATCCGGCCGGGTTTGCCCGCCGCATCGAGTTGGCGCTGGCCAATCCGGCCACGTAACCTGATAGGCAAGGGCTCCGAAACAACCCGAGGCACAACGTTGCGGAATGATAGGAATTGTTTGATTTCTGTCATTCTGCTTCGTGGGAATGCTCCGATTTCTATCGTTCCATCGTCCTGAGCAATTAACTCCATGTTAATTTGTAGCAAAATCATTCGAAAAGCTTGCAAATCGGTCTTCGGCGATTCATATCTCCTGCGAAGCGTTGCACTTCCCGAGTGCAGCGTATTGGGAATGAATAGTGATGATCGACCAGACCCTGCCGTGTGTGGCAGCCTCCATGTCAGCCCGGCCGCTTTACGCGGTCCGCGCCAACGACCTGTCAGGTTTGTTCGCAAAGCTCACTGCTGCGCAACGCGGATACCTCACCGATAGCGGTTTTGCCGGCCGTGCGGGTGAATTGGCGCTGTTGCCTGGCGATACTGGTGTGGTCGGTGCGGTGGCAGGGTTGGGCGCAGATCGCGGTCCCAACGCATTTGGATCATTGGCAACCCGCCTGCCTGAGGGCGACTGGACACTGGTCGCTGGCGATTTCGATCCCGCAGCCGCGGCGCTCGGATTTTGCCTTGGCGCCTATAGCTACCAGGGCTTCAAACAACCGAAGCGTGCCGTCGCCCGTTTGGTGGCGCCGGCCGGCAGCGCGGCGGCTTTGTCGCAGGCGCGGGCGATTTGGATGGTACGCGACCTGATTAATACGCCCGCGAACTTGCTGGGGCCGGCTGAGCTCGCGGACGCCGCCCTGGCACTCGGCGCAGCAAATGGCGCTGTATGCCATCGAATCGAAGGCGCCGCCCTCGACGCCGCCTATCCTACCGTTGCCGCCGTTGGTCGCGGCTCAGACCGCCCACCAGTCGTCGCAGGCTTCACTTGGCGCGGCAGCAAGGCGGGTGCCGACGCACCGCTGATTTCACTCTGCGGAAAAGGCGTGGTTTTCGACACTGGCGGCTACGATCTTAAGCCGTCTGCCGGTATGTTGCGGATGAAAAAGGACATGGGCGGTGCGGCCAACGTGCTCGGCATGGCGCGCATCATGATGGAAGCCGACCTGCCGATCCGCCTTTCAGTCCGGGTCGGGTGCGTGGAAAACTCGGTCTCCGGTCACGCGATGCGCCCGCTGGACGTTATCCGCACCCGCCGCGGCCTGACCGTGGAAATCGGCAACACCGATGCCGAAGGTCGGTTGGTCCTCTGTGACCTGCTGGCCGAGGCGTCAGACGAAAATCCCGATCTGTTGATCGACTGCGCAACCCTGACCGGGGCAGCACGGGTTGCCCTCGGGCCCGAATTGCCTGCCCTGTTCTGCAATGATGATGCCTGGGCCGCGCGTCTGATCGCCGCCGGCACGGATCGACACGACCCGATGTGGCGCCTACCGCTTTGGGACGGATATGACAGCTGGCTGGACAGCACGATCGCCGATCTCAACAACGTGTCCAGCAAACCCATGGCAGGAGCGGTTACCGCTGCCCTCTACATGCGCCGCTTCATCGCACCTGGCGTGAAATGGGCGCATTTCGACATGTATGCCTGGAATGATGCCACCCGCCCCGGCAGACCCGAAGGCGGCGAGGCGCAGATCATCCGTGCCGTCAGTGCGGCCGTCGCCGCGAGTTTGCCAACCGCCTGACCGGGTCGGCCCGGTTGCTCCGGCCGTCACTCCCTACGCTCCGATTTTATTCACATCATAGGATTAATCCCATGGCCGCTTCCCCCACTACCGTCACCACCGACCAGTTGGTCAGCGTTCTGCGCGACACCACGGTTTCCCTGGTCCGTCGCGACGGACCCGATTTATCGGCCCGCCAACTTGGCGTGTTCCTGACCTGCTACCTTACTGATATCGGTCAAACCGTCCGTGGCCTCGCCGCCCACCTCCATGTCTCCAAGCCTGCCATCACCCGCGCCCTTGACCGGCTTGGTGAGCTCGATCTCGCCCGCCGCAAAACCGATCCGGCTGATCGCCGCAGCGTGCTGGTGCAGCGCACCCCGAAAGGCAATACTTTCCTGAAGGATCTGCGCGGCATGTTGGCCGAAGCGGCGACCGATGCGGACAAAGCTGAAGCAGCCCCGGCGCCAGTCGCCAAGCCGGCCGCGAAGGCCGCGAAACCGGCAAAAGCCGCCAAGGCTGCTCCGGTCAAAGCGGCCGCGAAGCCCGCCAAGGCCGCAGCAAAGCCCGCCAAGGCCAAAGCCAAAGCCGCCCCGGCAAAGAAGAAGTCCAAGGCCTGAATCACGCGACCAAGCAAAGAATTAGAGAGTGATGACCGCGCCTATCGGCGGTCATCACTCTCTAAAATTCAGCCGCCGTCCCCTTCAGTGGGATCGACGGCGGAATGTCATGCGGCTACGCGACCCATCGCTGTGCACTGGCCTCCAGCAAACGCGGCACCTCACTCGCCGGGCGCGGCGGGCTGAAGAAGTAGCCCTGCACTTCGGTGCACCCGTCGGCGACCAGTCGGTTCAACTGCTCCACCGTCTCGACGCCCTCAGCAGTTGTGGAAATTCCAAGCGACCGTCCAAGCCCGGCAATCGCGCGAACAATCGCCGACGAGTCCGCCTCATCCGGCAGGCCACGTACAAAGCTCTTGTCGATTTTGAGCTTGTCGAACGGAAAGCTGTTAAGATAGCTCAGCGATGAATAGCCGGTCCCGAAATCGTCGAGCGATATCCGGACCCCTAGCGCCCGCAAGCGGTGCAAAGCGGCCAATGTCGGTTCGTTTTCTTGCAGCAACAGGCCTTCAGTGATTTCCAGTTCGAGCCTGGTTGGCGATAATCCGCTGTCGCGTAACGCCGCTTCGACCTGCTCAACAATACCGCCAGTCGCGGTCGATTGCATGAACTGGATTGGCGACAGATTAACCGCGACCCCGACATTGATCGGCCAACGCATCGCCTCGGCACAGGCAGTTCGCAGCACCCATTCCCCGATCGGGACGATCAACCCAACTTCCTCGGCGAGCGGGATGAACCGATCCGGTGGCACCAGCCCGGACACCGGATGTCGCCAACGGATCAGTGCCTCGAACGACTTAACCCGACGCTCCGCCAGCGAGATCAGCGGCTGATAGAAAAGCTCGAATTCATCGCGCAGCAACGCCTGGCGTAAATCGGCTTCAAAGGTACGGCGGGAATGGGCGGCCTCATCCATTTCCGGCACGAAAATCCGCCACACCCCACCGCCATCTTGCTTGGCGTGATCGAGCGCGAGGTCAGCGTTGCGCAACAGCCGCTCGTGATCGCACTGAGCGGAGGAGGAAACCGCGATCCCGATCGATGCCCTGATCACCACCGCATGGTTGTCGATAACAAAAGGACGGGCCATGATGTCGATCAGGCGGTCGGCCAGGGCAGTCACCGCAGCTGGGTCGTCCACTTTGCGTTGAATGATGGCAAACTCGTCGCCGCCCAGGCGCGCGACCAGATCTTTGTCGCGCACAGATTGGCGCAACCTGGCGGCAATCTCGCAGAGCAAGGCATCGCCGATCGCATAGCCGTTGGTGTCGTTCACGGTCTTAAAACGATCAAGATTGACGCAATGTACCGCAAAATTAGGGTCTGGCGTGGCGCAGACCGCACACAACGCCTCCTGAAGTGCAGCACGATTGGGCAGATCGGTCAGCACGTCATGGCGGGACATGTGCGCAATCCTTGCGACACTTCGGTTTTGCTCGGTGACATCCTCGTACGTGCAAACCCAGCCGCCACCCTCCATTGGTACACGCCGCAGCGACAGCATGCGCCCACTGCCCATCATAAGCTGTTCAACCGTCTGTCGCCGGATCGCAAAACGCGCGCGGGCGTCACGTTCCAAGGTCGAAAGATCGCGGCCGGGCAGATTGCCCGCGGCTCGGCTCAACGCCAGTATTTCGCCAAACTTTATGCCCGGCGCCAGCAATTCACCGGGCACACCATGCAGCGTCTGGAATTGCCGATTGCTCACCATCAGGTGAAGTCCGGCATCAAGCATGATGAGCCCCTGGCCCATATTGTTGAGCGCGGCGTCGAGCATGCGGTTGGCGGCAGTGAGCGATGCGCCGCGTCGGCGCGCTTCGGCGGCAGTGTCGCGGAAAATCGCAACCGCCCGCGCCATATCCCCGACTTCATCGGCGTCGTCCAATGATGGAACCGACAAGACGTCGTCATCACGCGCCAGATCCAGCATCACCACGGTGATGGCGCCCAGGCGGCGCAGCACCCCGATCGTCGCAAATACGCCAATGATCGCAATCGCCAGTGCCAACGCTGTGCCAAGCACAATCCACAGCAGCATCATTTTGGCCGTTGCGCGCAGCCGGGCGACGGCGCCTGCAACCTCATCCGCGCGTCGGCTGCGCCAATCCTGAATGGCGGCGGCAACTTGGTCGGCCTCGGTGGAGTAGGCTGCGGATTGCTCGCCGCCATGCTGCCCCATTGCCGCTTGGCCCAGTGATAACAGGCGCGGCAAGCGGCTGGCGACTTCACGGACAGCCCAGGCGTTCGCCGGCGCGGCCGCCAATTCCGCCGCGACATCCCGCTCGATCTGAAGCCCCAGCCGTACAAATTCATCTGCCATCGCGGCACGCCGCGGACCGCCAGATGGTTCGTCGGCCACCAGCAGCCGTTGCCGTTGCAGCGCGACAGCCACCGTATCAACCCGACGCAGCCAGACGAGGCCGTCATCAAAGAGCGACCCACTCAACACTTTGACAGAATAGGCATCCCAGACTGCACCGCCACACACCACACTCATGGCGATCAGTGATAGCGTGACGACAAGTCGCAACTTGCCTCCAATGCCCAGACGCTCCCGCACCAAGCCGGCGCGATCTCGGTCATGCCCCATATCCATCCATGCCCCAACAGTTCAGCACGACCGCTCAACGGTCGACGGCAGGATCATGGTCAGCCGAATATGGTTAGTAATTCGTTGCCGGGAGCAAGAATTCGCAAAAAGAGATGAAAATTTCATGTGACCGGCATTGGATGGCAGCCGGGTCTCCCCCACCACGCGATTTTGTCGCATTTAGCATGTGATATATATCAATGCGGTTGGCACGCCGTTTGCTACACTCTCTTGCGTCCCGGTATTTACGGGAAAAAATTCGAGTGACTGGGCTAGATATTAAATATTCTTGGTCAATAAACTGATTTATTAACCTAAAAATGTCTTTTTTTAATAGAAAAAATGGACTAATGTTATGAATTTCGTATTTTTAAAGACAAAATTCCAGCCAAATATTTCATAACTCGTTATATAAGCTCTAAATTTATAAAAATCTGGCCTGGTAAATGCTTTCCAATTATTTACCAGGCCATTTTTATCAGAGCATGACGACCGCAGATAGCGCGCGGTCATCACGCCCTAAAACGGCATCGCACCACCCACGATCCAGGACAAAGTCGCCTCAGGGAATGCCCTATCCGGCACCCAAAACAATATCCCATTTTACCCGCAATGCGCCGGGCTCAGACGGATCGGCAACCGGCGTCACGATCAACGCATCCTTGCGTCTCGCACTTTGCAGAAACGGGTCGCTATTGTTGTACGGGTCACCCGCGAAATACATTTGCGTTACCAGGCGTTCATTCCTGCCGGTCACAAGAAAATGAATATGGGCCGGCCGCATCATGGTGGGGGTCACCGGATAGGGTTTCGGCAGGATGGTTTTCAGGAGATACTGCCCATCCGCACCGCTTTGCAGGACCGCAAACCCCGCGAAATGGGGATCGAGCGGCGCGGGATTGGTGTCCGCGGGATGGGCGTAGCGGCCGTGCTGATTGGCCTGCCAGATCTCAATTGTCGCATCGGCAACCGGCTTGCCACTGCTGGCCATGATCCGTCCGCCAACATAGAGCACCGTGCCTTCGGCCGTGCCATCGGCATGGCGGGTCAGGTCCCCGCTGCGATCCGCGGCTTGGCTGAGCGGGTAGAAAGGCCCCAGAATTTGGTCGGGGGTGCGCGGCAAAGCGCTCGGGGCGAGGGTATCAGACATTGGATGATCCTTCGTGCGGGAAAGCAATTAGATCATCATTCGTTCAATCGGCTTCGATTGGGCGGATAAAGATGATCGTGAAAACAAGACTCTAGAACGTGTCTACTGTTTCAACTTCAACGGATCACGCTCTAGGCACAATTTTGCGCCAATTCGCGCCAATCCGCCAGTGCAGCTTGCGGCACCGCCGGGTGAATTGTAGCGTCCAGCCTGCCTGAGGAGGAAGCCCCTTATGCTGATCCCAACCATTACAGCCTATGCCAGCACCGGCGCGCTGGTATCTATTTTATTTCTGGTGTTTGGCATCGATCGGATCGATCCGGCGGCGCGCGGTGCCTACGCGTTTCGACCGTTGCTGGTGCCTGGGCTGGTCCTGCTGTGGCCGCTGGTTTTGTGGCGCTGGCTCGCGCTGACCTTGTGGCCGGCACGCTGATCATGCGGCGTCGCCACCGTCGTAACCATTTACGGTTTTGGGGTGCGCTTGCGGTTTTGTTGCCGCTGTTGCTGCTTGCCGCCATTGGGTCACGCCAGACCATCCCAGCCTCGGTCACCCCGATCCGGCTCGCCCCACCATGAGCGCGCGGTACGAAGCTGTGGGCTGGAACCGTAGCAAAATTGTCTATGATGCGGTTCTGATCAGCATAATCCTGGCTTACTATTATTTATATGTCGCAATCGGTGCCGCGACCGCCCCGATTGGTACCCCGCTCGACGGACCAAGCCTTGCGATGCAGGCCAGTGGAAGCTGCGCCTTCCTGTTGCTCGCATGCGTGCTGTCGATCGGCCCTCTGGTGCGGCTCGACCCACGCTTGCTGCCATTACTGTATAACCGGCGACATTTTGGGGTCATCACCTGTGCGGTGGCGGCCGGGCATGCACAACAGGTGTTGGACTGGTATTTTGCCTTCAGCCCGACCCCGAGCCTGCAAGCAATGTTGTTCACTGACACCAGCTTTGATCGCTGGCCCGGCTTGCCGTTCATTCCGTTCGGCATCGCAGCCTTCGCAATCCTGTTCACGCTCGCCGCAACCAGCCATGATTTCTGGCTGCGCTTCCTGACCCCGCCGGTCTGGAAGGCACTGCACATGCTGATCTATGTCGCATTTGGCCTGGTGGTCGCGCATGTCGCCTTTGGCGCGCTGCAAGCCCGGTCACAGCCGCTGCTGGCAGTGTTGGTCACTGCGGTCAGCATCGGATTATGCGCGCTCCATCTCGCGGCAGGCCGGAAGGCTGTCCATGCCGATCAGGTTACGGCCCAAGTTGCGGATACCGCGCCGTGGGTCGTGGTGGCCACGATCGACGCGATCGACGAAAACCGAGGCTTGGTGGTCAATCTGCCCGATGCCGAGGCTGTCGCGATCTTCCGACATCAGGACCATCTCAGCGCGGTGAGCAATTTATGTGCCCACCAGAACGGCCCGCTTGGCGAAGGCCGGGTGGTCGATGGTTGCATCACCTGCCCATGGCACGGGTTTCAATATCGCCTCGCCGATGGCCGCGCACCCGCACCGTTTACCGAGAAACTGGCGACCTACCGGCTGCGCATCGACGGGCGCAACGTGTTGCTCGACCCCACCCCCAACCCGCCGGGGACCTATGTTGCCCCGACCGCGTTGCCGGCATGAGCACGCCGGACGATTTTTTCATCGGCTGGGCCGGGCGCCTGCCGCGCGATCATCTGCTCGCGGTCATCGGGCGCCTTGCCATCGGTGTGGTCGTGGTGCTGTCCCTCGGCCTGATGCTGGGGCACGGTATTGATGATCCTGGTCCGGGCGGCTTCGACCCCGGGGGTGATGTCACGCACCGCGGCGTGCTGACTATGCATCCCTCCCCTATTCTCTGGGTGCCGCCGGATGCCACTCACCCCAACGGCCATAGTCTGCTGCTGTCGGGCGATGGCAAACGCGGCCCGAAGCTTGACGGTGGATGGGACGGCCAGACGGTGGAGGCGACCGGGCCAATCATTCGCCGCGGCGCGCTGGAAATGCTCCTGATCGACCGGATTGCACCCTCACCTGGGCCAGACCTCCCCAAGCCCCCAGGGACGGCGCTGGGTCGCTGGCGCATTGAGGGGGAAATCTGCGACGGCAAATGCGTGGCCGGCGCGATGCGTCCAGGGCGCGGTCTGACGCATCGCGCTTGTGCGATTTTGTGCCTTAACGGGGAGCTTCCCCCGGTCTTCGTCGCAGCCGGTGCAATCGACGGTCAGGATTTTCTATTGTTGGCCGGCGATGGCCATAGCGCGGCCTGGCGTGATCTGATCGGGCTGCGGGTACGCCTCGACGGCACGGTCACCCGGCACGGTGATCTGCTGATCTTCCAAGCCGAACGAAGCCAAGCGGTCGTGGTCAGATGAGGGGGGTAGCGATCACGCTTGGTGCCACGGTGCTGGCGGCGGCGGGTTGGTGGCTGACATCGGCGCTTTTGGTGTTCCTGGATATCTCGATCCTTGACCCGCTATTGCCCATTGGGGCGGTGTTTATCGTATTGGGTCTGGCGGAAAATGCCCTTGGTCGTTGGGGGCCGCCGCACCCATGACAACAAAACCCAAGGCACCGGTTCGGCACCTTGGGCTTTTGTCTGATAGCCAACTGCCTCAGGCGGCGAGGTAGCCGTAGCCGCTGGTCCCGACATACCCGACAAGCTTGATGCTGCCGATCTGGTCGTTGATGTTCATCCCACCATTGCCGCCAGTGGTGTCGTAGATGATCGTCTGCGTCGCCGCTGCGCCGGCCCGGAATGTTGCCTGGTCGGCGAACACGAAGGCATAGAGGTTCTGGCCCGCAATGGTGCTGAAAGCCCCGCCGGGGATCAGGTTGTTGTTGATATCGGTCGTTGCGTCAGCGATGAACTTTGCGCCGGTCGCAACCGTGCCAGCAAAGTAGACTTTTGCGTCGGCGGCAAACGGGTTCACGTTGTTGGTAACCTCGATAAACGCCAGGCTGTCGGTGTTATGCCCGTTTGCAGCGGATGCCCCGTTTTGCAGTGCGGCGGCTGAAACCACATCGCTCGGGCTATAGCTGAATTCGAGCTTGGTGGCTGCACCATAGGCAGTTTTCAATTCCGCCGTCGGCGCAGTTCCGCCGAGCTTGATTTTGTTGGTGGCAAGAATTTGGACGTTTTGCATGTCTGAAGCCGTCACCGTGGTGACCACGCAACCGCTTGGGGTAGGTGTCGTTCCGCCACTGGTCCCGCAAGTCTTGCTGTAATCATCCTGCCGTCCATCATCGTCCTTACCACCCGTCACTTCGCGGTCGTCAATGCCCGATCCGAAATATCCGGTGGAGGCGCTGCGGTCATCCGACCAGCAGGAGCGCGCCGAGTCCCAAGAGACATCACTTGAGCTCGAAGACGACGACTCGTATCTATCATTTGATACGAGTTCGGTACGATCACCATAACTTCCGTAGCTGGACGAGTAGCTATTGCAATTTTTGTAATCACCCCCGCTATAGGAGTTATTGTCATAGCTGCTATTTCTAGAATAATCGTCGTCGTAGCTTCGAGATTTATCTTTTTTATAGCCGTCAGAATATGATTTACCGGTATAGCAACCGCTTCTATTACTATATTCGTCGCCATCTTCGCGGTCGTCGGAACCATTGCGATAGCGGCCGTCATCACCGTCGCCACCATTGCCGTAGTAGCCGCCCCGATAGCCGTCATCGCAATAGGAGCCTGTATAGCCCCCGCCGCCATAACCAGTAGAACACACTGTCTGCGCGGACACAGTGACATTATCGATCGATGTGCTGTCAGCCAGGGCCGTCATACGCATGGTTGTCATCGCGCTGTAGCCAGTGCTTCCAGTATTCGACGAACCGCTCCCGCAATATGTATAGCCCGTGCAGCCATAGGAGTATGTACCGCCGCTGTAGCAGTTGTTGCTGTAGTTCCATCCATATTCGGCCTTGTAATTCGAGCCGCCATGATTGTCCTGGCAGGCCCCCGATGTCCCGGCCTTGTCGTAGCTGCTGTTGCCGCGATAGCTGCTGTCGCCATAATCGCAGGCTTTGACACCAATTTTGCTATAATCGTGCGAAGCGTCGTCGCCTGTCGATGTCTTGAAATTGTCGTATGCACTCGTCGAAATTGCCCAACTCGGGGCGGTTGCCCCGTTGGAGCTGACGGCAGTATTCACGCTCATGGTAACGGTCGCACCGTTCATGTTCGTACCGGCAGGAACCGTAATCGGCACGCCGGTCATGAACACATTGCCAGGGTTGCTGCCGGCCTTCAGCGTCGTGATCCATGCATGCTGCACGGCATCCCACGTGGTGGTCGGGCTTGTGCAGCTGCTCGAGAAGGTCACGTAGCTATCGGGCACGCTGTAGCTCTGGGTCGTTCCGTTCGCCAGGCGCACGTTCGCGGTCACACCCTTAAACGCATAGGACGTGCCATCGGTGTTCTGGTAAGATTTCAACACCGAACTCAGCCAGATGGTTTCGCCACCGCCGGTCGCGCAGCCAGAGATCGACGTCGATGCCGACACGCTCGGGTTGCCGACATAATTGCCGGTTTCGATGATTTTGGCCTGGTAACTCCAGCTCTCGCCAACATCCAGCACGCCATTTCGGTTGGCGTCACCAACATTGTACTGGCTGCAGCTGGCCAGGACAGAGACCGGGGTCATATTGTTTGGCAGCAATGATGTGCCGTGGTTATCAACCAGCTTGATATTGTTAACCGCGGTATTGCCTGTGTTGGTAACCTTATAGGTGTAGGTAACCGTGCTGAAATAGGTATCACAGGAGTTGCCATCCACCGCCTTGACCGCAGTGACCGACGCGGTCTTGTCGACTGAAATCCCGGGAGCCCCAGCAACCACACCCTCGATCGCAGTGGCGGAACCGCCAGCGGCCAAGGTGTTCGGCGTACCGACATTCACTGCCTTGGTCACAACGGTGCCATTTGGGGCGGTGACGGCCACTTCGTAGCTGCCCGGCGTTAGTCCGGTGAAGCTGACATTGCCCGCCGCGTTGGTGATCGCGGTTTTGCCAGTGGAGGCGCCAGTGCCGGTCAACAGGGTGACGGTAACGCCGGCGAGGTTGGTCTCGCTGGTGCCGCCCTGCACGCCGTCCTTGTTGGTGTCGTAGTAGACATGGGTGGTGAAGGTGGCGGTGCCGGTCGAGGGCTTGAGACCCTCAATCGCGGTCACGGTTTGGCCAGAAGCAAGGGTCGTTGGCGTGCCAACATTGGTTAGCTGGGTCGTGCCATAGCCAGACGGGGTGGAAACCGCGACCTGATATTGGCCACGGGGGAGGCCAGCGAAGCTGACATTGCCGCTGGCATCGGTCGTCGTGGTCCCAACGGTCGCGCCGGTGACGACATTCTTGAGCACCACGGTCACGCCGGCAAAGCCTGCTTCGCCGCCGCCCTGGGTGCTGTCACCATTCGTATCGAGATAGACGCGTGTGTTGAAAGTCGCCGGCGTGTAAACGCCCTCGATCGCATTCGCGGTCTGACCGGCGAGCAAGGTATTGGTAGTCCGGGTATTGGTGTTTTGGGATACCACAGTGCCCGAAGGCGTGGTTACCGCGACCTGATACCCACCTGGCGCGAGGCCGAGGAAGCTGACATTGCCCGCAGTGTCAGTCACCGCGGTCTGGCCCGTCGCAACGCCGCTGCCGTTCAGCAGCGCGACAGTCACGCCCGCCAGGTTGGTTTCGCCGACGCCCTGGCTGCTGTCACCGTTGTTGTCGAGATAGACATGGGTGTTGAACTTGGCCGGGAGATAAAGCCCTTCGAGGGCCACGACAGTCTGGCCAGGAGCAAGGGTAACAGGGGTCGCAACATTATATTGCTGGGTCACGACATCGCCAGCAGGCGTGGTTACCGCAACCTGATAGGTTCCAGGCACCAACCCGGTGAAGCTGACATTGCCGTTCGCGTCGGTAATCCCGGTGCGCCCGGTCGGCACACCGCTGCCATTCAGCAGCGCGACAGTTACACCCGCGAGCGCCCCTTCGGTCGGCTCTTGAATGCTGTCGGCATCGGCGTCGAAATAGACATGGGTGGTGAAGGTCGCGGGCAGGATCGTCAGACCCTCAACCGCCGCGACCGTTTGATTGGCCACCACAGCAATAGGGGCGCCAACATTGGTATGTTCGGTAACCGTATCGCCGGCCGGGGTAGTGATCGACACCTGATAGCTGCCGGGGGCCAGGCCGGTGAAGCTGACATTGCCGTTGGAATCCGTCACCGCAGTCTGGCCGGTTGGGACGCCACTGCCATTGAGCAGGGATACGGTCACGCCAGCAAGATTGGTTTCGCCAACGTCCTGGGTGCTGTCACCATCGGTGTCGAAATAGACATGGGTCGTGATTGCGCCGACGCCACCGCTGCCACCGCCGCCGCTGGCGCCGAACACCAGGCCCGCATCCTCGACGGCAATATTCTGCCCGGAGCCAAGCGTGAACAACGCGGTACGACCGGTCGATACATTGGCGGCCGACACAGTCTGGGCGCCATTGCCCGCCACTTGTGAGGTGAAACTGTAGCCAAAAGGCGCCACGAACGCGACCTGGTAGGAGCCTGGGTTAACGCCGCTGAACAGATAATGGCCGGTCGCGTCGGTCGTGGTAACAGCGACGACAGTCCCACTGGCATTCAGCAGATCGACGGTCACGCCCGACATCGCCGCTTCGCCTGCGCCGAAGATACCGTCCCCGTTAAGGTCATTCCAAACGAAATCGCCAATCGAGCCGGGCCCAGGCACAATTGTCGTCGTATTATAGCCCTCGGCTAGTTTGCTAGCAGCAACAGCCGCGCCAACCGGCGCGTTCGCTGCCACCGCCAAAGTCATCGTCACAGTGACATTGACCGACGAATAGGCGCCGCTCAGCGCGATATTGCCAACCGACGGAGAATTGATTGATGCCGTACTTTGTCCGACGATGTTGCCATTATTGGTGAGGGTCGTGACCGCAGTGCCAGTGACGTAGCTGCCACCCGCCACGTAATCGAAGTTCATCGCCTGATAGACCGATGAAATTCCCTCGGTCACGATATTCGATGTCACGGTGTAGCTGAAGGTCACCACGACGCTGTCACCAGGCGCAAAGCTGCCGACCGAGAACGGCGTCCAGGTCAACCCATCATAGCTTGGGGCAAGCGGGGTCGGTCCGGCTAATTGCGGAGGGGCCGGCGTAAGCGGAGCAGTCGGCAGAAATGTAGACACTCCGCTAAAATCGGACGCCGGGACCGTTACGGTTTCCGTCACCACCACCGGCGAGAACGTAAATCTCGTATCAGATGAAGCGGCGTAGGTGTAGGATTGGGTCTGCGACGTCATTTTAACATCCCCTTGAGGCTATCTGATGAGGCTGGTGGACTTGAAACTAAAATTTCTAAAAAATGCGTCCGCGACCGCACGCGGCGCTGACTAATTCAGTCTGCGCCGCACACCGGCGAGCATCAGTCCGCCGACCAGCAGCAGCCCCAAAGAGGCCGGTTCTGGCGCAGCGGCGACAAAGAAACTGACGCTGGTGATCGAATTGGCGGCCGAAAACAGCGGCTGGGCATCAATATTAATATAAACAACCGATTGCGGGCTGAACGATATCCGGTTGCCCGGGGCGCTCGGGTCAGTACTCGCGTACGGTGAAGACAGGCTGCCGAGCAAGTTGGCGCCCGTGTCGGTTACCAGGACGCCATCGCCAAGGATGCCACTCCCGGTCACCGCCGTGCCAACCCCCTTAATCCCTTTGACCGTGGGGGCAGGAACACCGCCAACCAGTGTCTGGATGGTAAAATTCACGTTGAGGTCAGACCCGGTATTGCGGACCCAGGTGGCATTGGGAACGATGGTAATCGCAATGTCGCCAGCCGCCGCGTAGCCGAGTGCGTCCGGGCTGATACCCCAAGTCGCCACCGAACAACTTACAGTTCCGGTCGCCGCGCAAGACGTATTTGTGATCAGATAATCGCCGACGGTGAGAGATGTATTCGTCGTGGTCTTCAATGCCACCGCAGAAGCCGATGAAACACCGACCAACGATATCATCACCGCGAAAATTGCGCTAAATATGAAACGTAAATACAACATATTCAATCCAATATCTATGGTCTGGTGATCAAATTCTAACTTCAACGGCGCTAAAACGCCGCGCGACTTCTTACTGCCGCATGATGACCTATCTGGACCTGCAATACTTGGTCAAGTTCATAATAGTTGACAAAGTGCGCTTGGATTGTGAGGTATTATTGTATTTTAAATCAATATCTTACGTGACTGCCAATTGGGTTCCGTACAGCCCTTCGGACCTTCGCGCACGACATACCGTCGTCCGTCGGCCAAGCGAGTTGTAACTGTCTGTCACGTGCGCGCTAAAGCCAGCCGCGCTTTCGGACTGCCAAAGGGCCCACATCAGGGCCCTTCGGACATCACGAGAAAACGGCCAGCGGGGCTTGCCCGCCGGCCATGATGGACAAGCCTACGCCTTCGCAGCAGCTTTCTTGACTGCCGGTTTTTTCACCACTGGTTTTTTTGCGGCAACTTTGGCCGGAGCCGCTTTCGCGGCGGACTTGGGATCAGCCGCTTTCGCGGCGGACTTGGGATCAGCCGCTTTCGCGGCGGGTTTGGCATCAGCCGCTTTCGCGGCGGGAACAACCTTGGCCTTCGAGGCAGCCGGCTTCTTAGCCGGGGCAGCCTTCGCCGGGGCGGCCGCTGTCTTCGGAGCGGCTTTTGTCTCCATCGGCGCTGGCGCCGGTTTAGCTGCCGCCTTGGCGGGCTTCGGCGCAGCTTTGGCCGCGGGCTGCGCTGCCTTAACAGCGACCGGCTTCGCCGCGGCCTTGGCGGCCGGTGCTTTGGCTTTGGCTTTCGCGGGCGCTTTCGCCTTGGCGGGCGCCGCTTTTGTTGCTGCACGGACGGCCAGGGTCTGGGCGCGCGGCATATGGTTGTGTTCGTCGTTCATTGCGGGCTTCTCCTTGACTGTTATTTGTCGTTCCGAACCTGATAAATTCGGCGTGGAATCAAGCGGGAACAGGTCAACACTCAGCGCGGCACCGACACATCGTCAGAAAGATCAAAGTTAAGGAAACGAAATAATCCAGGCCACGCATTGTGTGCGCTTGGTTTGCAACCCGGAACAAGCCTTCGGTTCATCGACCGCGACCTTCTTTGCCGTGGATACCAGATAATGCACCGTTCAACGGCTGTGAGCCGGCGCGCTGGCAGCCGAATTCCGCTATCCGCTTTCGCGCCGTGACATGTCAACAAAATTACAGTCGTTACTTCTACAATAGGTCAAAAAAAATCGGCTACGGCAGGGGTGCCGTAGCCGACTTCAAATCGTATCGGTTTCTCTCGGAAAAATCAGGGGCGCGCGGCCAGTGGCACGAACTTGACGTCTTCCGGCCCAACGTAATTTGCTGTCGGCCGAATGATTTTATTGTCGATCCGCTGTTCGATCACATGCGCGCTCCAGCCCGATGTCCGCGCGATTACGAACAACGGCGTGAACATCGCGGTCGGCACACCCATCATGTGATACGAAACGGCGCTGAACCAATCGAGATTGGCGAACATCTTCTTGGCGTCCATCATCACCGCCTCAATCCGGTCAGCGATGTCGAACATCTTGGTCGTGCCTGCATCCTTCGACAAACGCTGCGACACGCCCTTGATGATCGTGTTGCGCGGATCCGCAATCGTATAGACCGGATGGCCGAAGCCGATGATGACTTCCTTGGCCGCCATGCGGGCGCGAATATCGGCCTCGGCGCCATCGGGCGTATCGTAGCGCTTCTGGATTTCAAAGGCGACTTCGTTGGCGCCGCCATGCTTCGGCCCACGCAGCGCGCCAATGCCGGCGGTGATTGCCGAATACATGTCCGACCCCGTGCCCGCGACGACGCGGCAGGCAAAGGTCGAGGCGTTGTATTCGTGCTCGGCATATAGATTGAGCGAGGTCTGCATCGCCCGTTCCCACGCCGCACTTGGCTTTTCGCCATGCAGCAGATGCAGGAAATGCCCGGCAATGGTGTCGTCGTCGGTTTCCACCTCAATCCGCCGGCCGTTCTGGGAATAATGATGCCAGTAGAGCAGCATCGATCCCAGCGACGCCATCAGCCGGTCGGCGATGTCGCGCGCGCCCGGCGTGTTGTGATCGTCCTTTTCCGGCAGCGAACACCCGAGCATCGAAACCCCGGTGCGCATCACATCCATCGGATGCGCGCCCGCCGGGATTTTTTCGAGCACCGCGCGCAGATCCGCCGGCAGGCCGCGCCAGGCCTTGAGGCGTGCCTTGTAGGCTTTCAGCTCGGCGACATTCGGCAGGGTGCCGTGGACCAACAGATGTGCCAGTTCCTCGAACTCGCAGGTTTCAGCGATGTCGAGAATATCGTAGCCGCGATAATGCAAATCATTGCCGGCGCGGCCGACAGTGCACAACGCGGTATTGCCGGCGGGAACGCCGGACAACGCGACTGATTTCTTCGGCTTATTGACGATAACTTCGCTCATGACGGACCGCTCCTCAGAAGATACCAGGGTTACTGATCGCAAGCGTGCCCGCCGGCAACGCCACGTTCAGACGATGCAACTCACCGGCCGCGAGGGACCGCACATTCTGCGCGGCCTCAATGAAGCGATCGGCTTCGGCGGCAGTGATGATGCCGTCGGTCAGGATGCGGAACTTGTTGATGTAGTCCGGCCGCGCGAAGGGCTTTGCGCCGTTCGGGTGGGCGTTGGCAACCGCCAGTTCATCGACCAGCACGCTGCCATCGTTCATGGTGATTTCCACCCGGCCACCGAACGCGAGCTCGTTCGGGTCGGTCGCGTGATAGCGCCGTGTCCATTCGGCGTCTTCGCAGGTTTCCATCTTGTGCCACAGCGCCACCGTATCGGGCCGTCCGGCACGGGCCGGCGCGTAGCTGTCAACATGGTGCCAGCGGCCATCCTGCAAGGCGACTGTAAAGATATACATGATCGAATGATCAAGCGTTTCGCGCGACGCTGTGGGGTCCATCTTCTGCGGATCGTTGGCGCCGGTGCCGATCACATAATGGGTGTGATGGCTGGTGTGCAGCATAATCTTGGCGATCTTGCTGGTGTCGGCGATCTTGGTGCGCATGCGGAAGGCGAGATCGATCAGCGCCTGGCTCTGGTATTCGGCGCTGTGTTCCTTGGTGTAGCTGTCGAGGATGGACCGCTTGCCCTCGCCGGCTTCCGGCAGCGGCACATGGTAAACGCCGGTCTTGTTGTTGAGCATCCAGGCGATCACGCTGTCCTCGCCTTCATAGATCGGGCTCGGCGCGCCTTCGCCGCGCATGACGCGATCGACGGCTTCAACCGCGAGCTTGCCGGCATGGGCCGGGGCGTAGGCTTTCCAGCTGCTGATTTCGCCCTTGCGTGACTGGCGGGTGGTGAAGCTGACATGGACCGCCTGCTGCACTGCCTGGAAAATGATGTCTTGCGGCAGACCGAGCATGGTGCCGATGCCAGCGGCCTGGGCCGGGCAAAGATGGGCGATATGATCAATCTTGCGTTCATGCAGGCAGATTGCCCGCACCAGGTCGATGTGGATTTCGTAGCCGGTGGCGAGGCCGCGGATAAACTCGGCGCCCGACTTGCCCATGATCTGGCCAACCGCGAGAATCGGCGGGATGTTGTCGCCGGGATGGGAATAATCAGCGGCAAGAAACGTGTCGTGCATATCGAGTTCGCGGACGGCCGTGCCGTTCGCCCAGGCAGCCCATTCCGGGCTGAAACGCTGTGCGGGGTCAACACCGAACACGGTCGCACCGCCGGCGCGGGCGTGTCCCAGCGCCATACCACGGGCCGAGGTGACGGGTCGGCGGTTGATGGCAGCAATCGCGACCGAGGCGTTGTCGATGATCCGGTTGACAATCATGTCTTCGGTTGCCTCGGGCACCGCGACCGGATCGGCGGCAACGCCTGCGATCTTCCAGGCCAGCTGGTCCTCGCGCGGCAGATGCACCTTCGACGGATAGACTTTCACCTCGTGCAGCTTCATGCTGAATTCCTCCAATCTTCGTAACAAATTAAGTGCGCGGCATCCGGGATTGGCGGCGCCGCACGTCCGGGGTAGCGTGGCTGTCTATGCTTCCTAGTTCTGCGCTTGCCCGGGGGCAAGCGCGCCAATTGCAATGCAGGCGCAGCACCATGTCCCTCCCGTTCGATCGTGTCTTCCTTGGCGACATTGTAACCGGCAACGAAATCCTGAGCGACGGCTATGTTGCCGTACGCGGGGAGACGATTGCCGCCATCGGCCAGGGCGCGCCGCCACCGGCCCAGCAGACGGTCGATCATCGTGACAGGCTGATCCTGCCGGGGCTGGTAGACGGGCACATGCACACCTCGTCATCGCTCGGCTGGCCCGGGATCGAGGGCGCGACCCGCAGTGCGGCGGCCGGTGGCGTCACCACCGTCGTCGATATGCCGTACGATGTCCCCCAGGCGGTAACCTCGGCAGCCGTGTTGGCCGACAAGATCGCCGCTGTCGGGAAATTCGCCCATGTTGACATGGCGTTATACGGCACGATCGCGAAATCCGGCGGGCTGCACGAAATCGCCGGCCTCGCCGCTGCCGGCATTTCCGCCTTCAAGCTGTCGACCTATGAATATGATGCCGTGCGCTTCCCGCGCATCGACCACCCGACGATGCTCGCCGCGTTCGCCGAGATCGCCAAGACCGGGCTGCCGGTGGCGATCCATAATGAAGACCAGGAACTGGTGGAACGGCTGACCGAACAGGCGCGTGCGGCCGGGCATACCGACGCCATCTGGCACGCGCGCACCAGGCCGCCGCTGGCCGAAACCCTCGCCGATCTGGAAATCTTTGAGCTGGGTCTGGCCACCGGCGCCCATGTGCATATCGCGCATTCATCCCTCGCGCGCGGCTTCGACATCGCCGAAAACTTCCGCGCCCAGGGCGGCCAGGCCACCGGCGAAGCCTGCATCCAGTATTTGTGCATGACCGAGGATGATTTGGTCCGCCTCGGGGGGCGCGGCAAATGCAATCCGCCGTTCCGCAGCGCCGCCGAGGTCGAACTGATGTGGGACCGGCTGGTGGCGGGCAAGATCGCCTATGTGTCGACCGATCACGCGCCGTGGCCGCTCGACCGCAAACAGTCACCGGATATTTTCGCCAACAGCGCCGGACTGCCGGGGCTGCAAAGCTTCGCGCCTTTAATGTTCACCCTGTTGGATGAACGCGGCCTGTCGCCCTGCCTGATGGCGCTCTACTGCGCGGAACGGACGGCGCGGCTGCATGGACTGTATCCGAAGAAGGGCGCGATCCGCATCGGCAGCGATGCGGATCTGCTGGTGATGGAACGGGGCGATTACGTGTTCGACGAAGCGTGCATTGTCGATCTGCCGGCCCAGCGCTGGTCGCCCTATCACGGAAGGCGGATGCGCGCGCGGGTGGCGGCGACGGTCTTGCGGGGCCGGACAATCTGGGACGGCAGCACCATCCATGCCGCGGCCGGGAGCGGACAATTCGTGCGGCGGCAGGCGATTTAGCCAACGCGCAGAAGACTTGGTGACATCAGACGGTCATATCGGCTATTGCAGTGCAGCAAACGGCCACCGTGCCGTGCAGGAACGCTGAACATGCAACATGCCACATCTTCGCCGATCGTCCTCCAGGCGGCGGCACCCGTTCAATGGCCGGCGGCCAGCCCTGAAGCTGCGGCGACCGATTTTCCGCCGGTCACCACCATGATGAAACGCGGATTGCGCGGAAGCTGTCCGGTTTGCGGCAAGGGCCGGATTTTCAATGGCTACCTGCGCGTGGCCGATCAATGCGGCGAATGCGGCACAGCACTTGGCCGGATCCGCGCCGATGACGCGCCGCCCTATTTCACCATTGTGATCGTCGGGCACGTCATCATCCCGCTGATGCTGTGGTTGGAACGCGCGCAAACCCCGGCACTCTGGGTCCATAGCGCGATCTTCCTGCCGCTGACGGTTGCCATGGCCCTGGCCCTGATCCGCCCGATCAAGGGCGCAACCCTGGGCGGTATGTTGAAGCTCGGGCTGGCCACCCCCGACGACGCGCCGCGCCCCAATGCCTGAACGGGCGAAACTGGCGCGCATCTCGCTCGACGGCGAGGCGCTTACCCGACTGTCACCGCTGGTCGAGGCTGAACGGGCCCAGGCAGTCGCAGATTTGCAGGCCGAAAATCATTTTGCGCCGGCCAACATTGCCGTCGCTGGTCCCTACGCGCTGCGCCTGTCGATCCAGGAAGGCCGATTGGTCTTCGATATCCGCGACCTTGCCGAAGCCCCTCTGCAGGCCATCGGCCTGGCGCTGGGACCGTTCCGCGGCCTGATCCGTGACTATCAGATGCTGATCGAAAGCCACGTCAAGGCGGTCGAGGAAGGACGTGAGGCCCGTATCCAGGCCATCGACATGGGGCGGCGCGGGCTGCACAACGAAGGTGCGACGCTGATGACCCGCCGGCTCGAGGGCAAGGTGGCGATCGACTTCGAAACCGCGCGAAGGCTGTTCACCCTGGTCTGCGTGCTCCACCAACGGTCCCAGGATTAGACGATGAAAGTTGACGGAACGTACTACCGCAGCGTGTGGGTCGATCCCGCTGATGGCTGGCGGATCCATATTTTCGACCAAACCATGCTGCCATGGAAGTTGGAAATCCTGGATCTTTCGACCATCGATCAGGCGGCCCACGCGATCCGCAGCATGCAAACCCGCGGCGCCCCGCTGATCGGCGCGGTGGCGGCCTATGGGCTATGCCTCGGCCTGCGTGTCGATGCGTCCGACCAGGCGCTCGCGACGCAGGCCGCTATGCTGGGTGCCACCAGGCCGACGGCGGTCAACCTGCATTGGGCGATGGCGCGGATGACCCGCCATCTGCGCTCCGTAGCCCCGGCTGACCGCGTTGCCGCTGCTTATGCGCACGCCGCGGCGATTGCGGACGAAGATGCCGCGCAATGCGAGGCAATCGGCCGCCATGGCGTCGGCCTGATTACCGATATTGCCGCACGTGGCGGCAAACGGGTGAATATCCTGACCCATTGCAACGCCGGCTGGCTCGCGACCGTCGATTGGGGCACCGCGCTGGCGCCGATCTACATGGCCGAAATGCAGGGGGTTGATCTCCATGTCTGGGTCGATGAAACCCGCCCGCGCAACCAGGGTGCCGCGTTGACCGCCTGGGAGCTTAGCCGCCATGGCGTGCCGCATACCGTGATCGCCGATAATGCCGGCGGGCATCTGATGCAGCATGGCGCGGTCGATCTGGTGATCGTCGGCACCGACCGGGTCACACGCACGGGCGATGTTGCCAACAAGATCGGCACCTACCTCAAGGCGCTCGCCGCCCACGACAATGGGGTGCCGTTCTGGGTCGCCTGCCCATCGACCACGGTGGATTGGACGATTAGCGACGGTGTGCGCGAAATCCCGATCGAGGAACGCGCAGCGACCGAGGTCACCCATATGACCGGCCCGACCGAAGATGGAACTCTGGCGCGCATCCGGGTGGTCCCGACCGATAGTACCGCCGCCAATCCCGCCTTCGATGTCACCCCGGCGCGACTGGTGACCGGGCTGATTACCGAGCGTGGGCGCTGCGCCGCGAACGCTGCCGCAATGGCAGCCCTGTTTCCCGAATTGGCTGCGTCGCCCAAAATGGCAATATCTTCATAAATTGAGCCTTGCCGCCACGGCCTGCGGGCCTCACTGTAGGTCAGGGATAAACAGGCGGGGATATTACCGAATTGGCGGAGTTTTGGGCCGAATGGGGCGCCCTCGCCTATGTCGGCGCGGCGATGTGGGCATTTTTCGAGGGTGAAACCTTCGTACTCTTCGCCGCTGCCGCAGGACGAAGCGGCGGGTTGATCGATCCATGGATCTTGATGATCAGCGTATGGATCGGTTCCTGCGCCGGCGATCAGTTGTGGTTTTATCTTGGCCGGCGCTTCGGGCCCACTGCACTGCGTAAAATCCCTGGGGCGGATAAACGGCTCGCGGTGGCATTCCGCTTTCTGGAGCGCTACGGCACCTTCTTCGTGCTGACTTTCCGCTTCGTCTACGGCATCCGCAACGTGTCCTCGGCCGCCTGCGGCATGGCGGGGATGAGCCGCATCCGGTTCAGTATCCTGAACTTCATCGCCGCCGGCATTTGGGCAGCGACTTTTGTTGCCGCCGGATGGTTCCTGGCCGGCTTGCTTGGCGAAGACGGCGTGTGGTGGCTGCTGGCTGGCGGTGGATTGCTGATTTTCACCATTCTGGTTCTGAAAGCCTGGAAAGCGCTGCGGCGCCCGGCCACTGCCACGCCGTCGGTTTGATCCGGCGGCGTGGCTGGTAGGTTTAGAGCGTGATGGCCGCTGATAGCCGCGGCCATCACGCTCTAACTCGTTGTTTGGTCGCGTGATTCAGACCTTCGTGTGATTCCACCTACGGTCATCACGCTCTAGATACCGTCGAACAGCGCGGTGGTGATGTAGCGTTCCGCGAACGACGGAATGATCACCACGATCAGCTTGCCGGCCATTTCCGGACGCGCCGCCAATTTCAGCGCCGCCGCCAGCGCTGCCCCCGATGAAATCCCGCCCGGAATACCATCGGTCCGCGCCAGGCGCCGTGCATTGGCCAGGGTTTCCTCGTTCGAGACCTTAATGACCTCATCGATTAACCCGGTTTCGAGAATATCCGGCACGAAGCCGGCGCCGATGCCCTGGATTGGATGCGGGGCGGGGCTGCCGCCCGAGAGCACCGGGCTGGCGGCCGGTTCCACCGCATAGATTTTCAGACCAGGCTTGCGGGCCTTCAGCACCCGGCCAATCCCGGTCAAGGTGCCACCCGTGCCAACGCCGGAAATCACCGCGTCAACCTTGCCATCGGTGTCGAACCAGATCTCCTCAGCCGTGGTCAGGACATGGATTTCCGGGTTCGCCGGATTGCCGAACTGATCGGCCATGACCGCGCCTGGCGTTTCGGCGAGCAATTCCTTGGCCTTGGCGATCGCGCCGCCCATGCCTTTTTCGCGCGGGGTCAGCACCAGTTCAGCGCCGAGGAAGGCGAGCATCTTGCGACGCTCGATCGAGACCGATTCCGGCATTGTCAGCACCAGCTTGTAACCGCGTGCGGCCGCGACGAAGGCAAGACCAATCCCGGTATTACCCGATGTCGGCTCGATGATCTTGCCACCGGGAACCAGCTTGCCGGATTTCTCCATGTCGAGGATCATGTTGACCCCGATGCGGTCTTTCACGCTTGAGATCGGGTTGAAGAATTCGAGCTTGAGGCAGATATCCGCCTTGATCCCGTCTTCAGCGGTGATGTTGGGAATGCGCACCAGCGGCGTGTTGCCGATGGTTTCGGCAATGCTGTCATAAATGCGCCCGCGCAGCGGGCGATCGAAGCGAAGCGTCGGTTGACCGGCCATTTTGTTCCTCCAAAGGGTATTTTACGTATTATTTAAGTGATATTTTTATTATACGCCATTTTCGCCACAGAACAACCGCGCCCTATTTTACGCTGCCGTCACCGTCGAGCGCCTTGGCGGTGCCGTGCAAGATATTACCTCTAAGCTGCGCCTCGGTCGCGGTTCGATTGACCACCAGGAAGGATGGATAGCCGCCGTCGACAGTGAAGCGATTACCCTCGATGATGATTTCGCGAGTTGGCTGATCCACCCCGCCGATCCCGATAACCACTGCACCGGTATGGTTTTCCGATTTCGGACCCTTCTGGATCGTGTTGTTACGTACAACGACGTTGCCGCCATTGGGCGCTTCGATCTGATAGCTTGACGTGCCGTTGGGACCATCAGCGATATCGCAGCCAATCACCTCGGTGCGTCGGGCCCGCGACTTGATGTGGTGGGCTTCCTTGGTCTCGAAAAATTTGCTGTTTTCAACCCGCAGCAAATTGATATGCCCAACATAGATGCCGTGGGCGCAGGACGGTGCGCAAACGCCATTGCGTAAAAATTCACTGTCACGGATCAGGATTTCGCCGTTAGGCAGATCGCCGGCCAGAATCCCGTTCTCGTTATTGATGAATTTCACCTGCTCGATGGTGAGCTTGCCGCCCTGCGCACGAATGCCGGCGCCGTTGCGATCAGCCACCCGGGCCCGTTGCAGGGTGAGATTGCGGATCGTGATGTCGGCGCCGTTGGTGATCAGCAAGGCTTTGCCGGAGCAGACTTTGTCGGTGAGCACAGCCGTCGCATTCGGCCCCGCGCCCTCGATGGTCAGTCGATTTGTCGAAACCGTCGCACAGTCGAAATACTCACCTGCATCGATCCGCACGGTATCGCCATCTTTCGCAGCCGCAATGGCAGCCGAGGGGGCGGCGAATTCCTTGGCCGGCCCAACCTCGAGGATACGGGCCTGGGCGATCGGTGCGGCGAGCGCCACGGCCAGCGCAATCAGCGTCAGGCAATTTGCTTTTATCATGAAGCCTCCAGTGCGGAAAAAGCGTAGCGCAAGTCACGCGCTACAGAAAGCTCACCGGATCGACATCGACATCGACCCGCACGTCGCGCCGGATCGGTACTGCGGTGAGCCAGGTCCGCAGCAAGGGTTGCACCGCAATGTCCCGTCGGGTTTTGAGCAACAGGCGGCGGCGATGGCGCCCGCGCAGGATCGAAAGCGGGGCCGGCGCGGGGCCGAGCACGGTAATGCCATCGCCGAACGGCGCTGCCCGTCCAAGCTCACTCGCCGCCCGGTCGGCGGCGTCGGCGCTATCGGCGGACACGATTAGTGCAGCCAGTCGGCCGAAAGGTGGCCAATTGCCCGGCCGACGCTCGGCGGCCTCGGATTGCATGAAACGCGAAAAATCCCCACTCAGCAGCGCCTGCATGACCTTGTGTTCCGGGCTGAATGTTTGCAGCAGCACCCGCCCCGGCGCATCCGCACGGCCCGCCCGGCCGGCGACCTGATGCAGCAACTGCACGGTGCGCTCGGCGGCGCGTAAATCGCCGCCGCCGAGGCCGAGATCGGCATCGACGACTCCCACCAGGGTAAGATGTGGGAAGTGCCAGCCCTTGGCGACGATTTGGGTGCCGATGATGAGGTCGACTTCCCGCGCTTCGATCCGGGACGCGGCTTCCGCGGCGGCATCGGGGCCGATCAGCGTGTCCGACGCCATCACCAGCACGCGGGCATCAGGGAAGGTGGCAGCGGCTTCTTCGGTGATCCGTTCTACGCCAGGCCCAACCGGGGTCAGACTATGGCCCGCACCGCATTCCGGACAGGCCGGCGGGATCGGCACGTTATGGCCGCAGTGATGGCATTGCAGCAGCTTGCGGGCGCGATGTTCGACCAGCCAGGCCGTACAGTTCGGGCATTGCATCCGATGGCCGCAGGCGCGGCACAAGGTCAGCGGCGCGTAGCCCCGCCGATTGAGGAACAGCATCGCCTGCTCCCCGCGCGCCAGCGTCGCATGAATGTCCGATATCAGCGCAGGCGCCAGAAAATGCCCACGCTCCGGCATGTCGGTGCGCAGATCGACCAGGGCGATCTCCGGCATCGTCGCGCCGCCATGACGGTCGGGCAGATGGGCATGGCCGTAGCGCCCGGCCTCGACATTGGTCAGGCTTTCCAGGCTCGGCGTTGCCGATACCAGCACCGCCGTGGCCGCACAGAGACGGGCGCGCACAATGGCCATGTCGCGGGCGTGATACACCACGCCGTCTTCCTGCTTGAACGCGGTCTCGTGTTCCTCGTCGACGACCACCAGACCGAGATCGGGGAATGGCAGGAACAGTGCCGATCGGGCACCGACGACCACCATCGCTTCCCCGGACGCCACCGCGCGCCACGTGCGCCGTCGGATGCGCGGAGACAGGTTGGAGTGCCAAACTGCCGGCGCCACGCCGAAACGACCGGTGAAACGGGCCAGAAACTGCGCCGACAACGCGATTTCGGGCAACAGCACCAGGGTCTGGCGGCCGAGGCGAAGGGCAGCGGCAATCGCCTCCATATAGACTTCGGTCTTGCCCGATCCGGTGACGCCTTCGAGCAAGGTGACCGAAAATGCGGCGCTTTCCACCGACGTGCAAAGCTGGGTCGCGGCGGCGATCTGGGCGGGCGAGAGCGCCGGGCCAGGATGGTCCGGGTCTGGCGGTGCAAAAGCTGGCGGGGTGGCGATGGTGACCGGAACCAGCCAGCCGGCATCGGCCATGCCACGAATGACCGCCGATGACACCCCGGACGCAACGGCAAGTGCCGCACCACCCAAATTGCCATCGGCAAGGGCGGCAAGAACTTTCTGGCGTGCCTCGGTGAGCCGCAGAACCGGCGGTTGCGGCGCGATCTGCCAGCCGGTCAGCGGTGGCTCGGGTTGCAAGGCGTTGACCCGCAACGCCATCGCCAGCACATCACCGGGAAAGGACAAGGTGTAGCTGGCGATCCAATCGACCAGCCGGCGCAAATCCTGGCGCATCGGCGGCGCATCGAGCCGGGCGGCAATCGGGCGCAGCCGGTTGTCACCCACCGCGCCATCGGCCTCACCATCCCAGACCACGCCGATTTCCTCGCGCCGGTTCAGCGGTACGCGCACCAGATCCCCAGGCACCAGTTGCATGCCGACCGGCACGCGGTAGTCGAAAGGCCCGTCAAACGGATAGGGCAGCAACACCGGCAGCCGCGTTGAAACCCCGCCCGCGATCGGCAAATCGACCTGGGTGGCAGATGATACGAGGTCGCGCTTTCGGCGGGGCTGCTGCATCGGCTATGGTCTGCCCCAACTGCCGCAACGATGCGAGAGCTAACCACGCGAGGACACCGCCCATGAAGTTCTTTGTCGATACCGCCGACACCGCAGACATCAAAGCCTTGGCTGAATCGGGCCTGCTCGATGGCGTCACCACCAACCCCAGCCTGATCGCCAAATCGGGCCGCAAAATCCTCGATGTGGTGGCGGAAATCTGCGCGATCGTGCCGGGTCCGGTCAGCGCGGAAGTCGCGGCAACCGACTATGACGGCATGATGCGCGAAGCTGCGGTGCTGCGGAAAATCGCCGACAACGTCTGCGTGAAGCTGCCGCTGACGCCGGACGGTCTGCGCGCATGCAAGACGCTGACCGGCGAAGCTGTGATGACCAACGTGACCTTGTGCTTCTCCGCCGCCCAAGCGCTGATCGCCGCCAAGGCGGGGGCAACCTTCGTTTCGCCCTTTGTTGGCCGGTTGGACGATCTCGGGCAGGACGGCATGGAGTTGATCTCCGACATCGTGCAGATTTATGACAATTACCCGGCGCTGACCACCGAAGTGCTGGTCGCCAGCGTGCGCCATCCGATCCATGTCGTGCAGGCCGCCAAGCTGGGCGCCCATGTCGCGACCCTGCCGCCCAACGTGCTGCGGATGCTCTACAACCACCCGCTGACCGATAAGGGCCTCGCCGCATTCCTCAAGGATTGGGCGGCGACCGGCCAGACGATCGCCTAGAGCGTGATGACCGTAGGTGGACGCACACGGAGGTCTGAATCACGCGATCAAACAAAGACTTAGAGCATGGGGACCGCGCCTATCAGCGGTCATCATGCTCTAAAACGATGGCTAACGAGGCTGCGGAAAAGTTTCTGGTCTGGTTGGCCACGGAACGCCGCGCCTCGCCGCTGACGGTTGCTGCCTATGGGACGTCGCTGCGACGGTTTCTGGTGTTTCTGACCGACCATCTTGGCGCCGAGCCAGATCTAGCGGCGCTGGCCACGCTCAGCGCCGCCGATCTGCGGGCGTGGCTGGCACATGAGGCCAATCGGAAAGCCCAGAACGCCACGCGGGCGCGACATCTTTCGGCGGTGCGCAGTTTCTTCAAATTCCTCGCGCGCCGATTGGGGGTCAGCAATCCGCAGCTTGCATTGCTCTCGACGCCAAGGGTTGCACGCCCACTGCCGCGGGCACTAACCCTGCCCCAGGCGCGCGACGTTGCCGAAAACATCATTGGTGCGTCCGATGATCCCGCCATCCAGGCACGCGATGTGGCGCTGTTCACGTTGCTCTATGGCTGCGGGCTGCGCATATCGGAGGCGCTGGCGCTCGATGTCAGTGCGGCCCCGTTGCCTGGGCGGCAGGACATGCTGCGCGTGGTCGGTAAGGGGTCAAAGACGCGGATTGTGCCGGTTTTGCCGGTGGTGCGCGATGCGGTCGCCGCCTGGCTGCGGGTCCACCCGACCCCGGAACCCGATGCGCCCTTGTTCACCGGCGCACGCGGCGGGCGGCTCAACCCGCGCATCGCCCAGCGCACCATGGAGCAGTATCGCGTGGTGGCCAGCCTGCCTGACCACGCCACGCCGCATGCGCTCCGCCATTCTTTCGCCACCCATCTGCTTGCTGATGGCGCCGATCTGCGTACAATTCAGGACCTGCTCGGCCATGCCAGCCTTTCGACGACCCAGCGCTACACCCATGTCGATACGGCAGCGCTGATGGAAGTCTGGCGGCGCAGCCATCCACGCGGGTAAAGATTTCGGAAAAAATAAGGGGGGCCATCCGGTGTTGCGAAATCTTCTACCCACAGATGGGTTCAACCGCTTGGTCGCGGGCCGTCACGGCCTGATCCTGTTCAATAAGAATGATACGGTCGTCGGACAATCAGCGTCCCATTATGGCGAGTATTTCGAGAGCGAGGTCGATCTGTTCGCCCGGCTCATCCCGCCCGGTGCGCAAGTCGCCGATTTAGGCGCCAATATCGGCACCCATACCATTGCCATGGCGCGGCTGACCGGTCCTACCGGCTGGGTTTTCGCGTTCGAGCCTCAACGCCTGGTATTTCAGACCTTGTGCGCCAATGTGGCGCTCAACAGCCTCACCAACGTCGAGTGCGAGAACAAGGCCGTCAGTGACCGGGACGGCCCAATTCTTGTCGAGGACCTGAACCCGAATAGCCAGGTCAATTTCGGTGGGCTGGAACTTGGAACCAGCAAGACCAATCGCGCGGTTGCTGCGGTTAGATTGGATAGCTACCTGAATCGTCGGCAACTCGATTTTCTCAAAGCCGATGTGCAGGGCATGGAAGAGGCCTGTTTGCGTGGGGCGCGGGAAACGCTTAAACGATATGGTACTGTACTATATATTGAAAACGATCAACCGGAAAAATCACCATCGCTTATCTCGTGTCTGTTTGAAATGGAGTATGCGGTTTATTGGCACTTGCCGCAGTTCTTCAATCCGGCGAATTTTGCCAAAGACCCGCACAACATTCACGCTGTCGGGTATTTCGATGTGGGTGGGCTCTATTTGGTCAGTAACGGCTTTGCCATTAACTTGCTGTGCATTCCGAAGGCGCGTAATCTGACGGTTAATGGCCTGCTCGAGGTCACTGACGTTCTCGAACACCCGCTCACGCGTGGCCCGAACCGTTTTCATCCCGATCAATAGCCAGATCGATCAGACCGCAAACGGCGAGACAGGCATCGGCGCACAAGCTGCCTGCAGGAAGCGCCCCGCTGGCACAGTCTGCCCGCCGCAGATCTGTTCGTTATGGGCGAAAGATTGACAATTCGGTCGTGTCATGACGATACCGCCGCGCTCGCCCCGCGATCCGCCAGGACAAACATTCATGCCCGTGCACGCTTTCATTTTCCCCGGCCAAGGCAGCCAGGCCCCCGGTATGGGCCGCGACCTCGCCGCCACCTTCTCCTCCGCGCGTGAGGTGTTCGAGGCGGTGGACGACACCCTGAAGCAAAAGCTGTCGAAGCTGATGTTCGAAGGCCCGGCCGAGGAACTGACCCTCACTGAAAACGCCCAACCGGCGCTGATGGCGCATTCGCTCGCAGTGCTGCGGGTGCTGGAGCGCGAGGGCAAGTTTCAGCTCGCCGACCGTGCCGTGGTGGTCGCCGGACATTCGCTCGGCGAATATTCCGCGCTTGCCGCCGCCGGCAGCTTCACCGTGCCAGGGGCCGCAAGCCTGCTGCGCCTGCGTGGCCAGTCGATGCAGAAAGCCGTGGCGCCGGGCGAAGGATCGATGGCAGCCCTGCTTGGCGCCGAGATGGACGCCGCTATCGCGATTTGCGCGGAAGCCGAACTCGCCCCCGACGGTACCCGCCAGGTTATCCAGCCCGCCAACGATAATGGTGGCGGCCAGGTGGTGATTTCCGGCCATACCGCGGCCATCGATCGGGCGATTGAAATTGCCAAAACCCGCGGCATTCGCCGCGCCATGAAGCTGCCGGTTTCGGCGCCGTTTCATTGCGCGCTGATGGCGCCCGCCGCCGACGCCATGGCCGCAGCCCTCGCCGCCGCCCCGCCCGCCATCCCGGTTGTGCCGCTGATCGCCAATGTTTCGGCCGCCAAGGTCACCGATCCCGCTGAAATCACCCGCATGCTGGTTGAACAGGTCACCGCGACTGTCCGCTGGCGCGAGAGCATCGCGGCGATGGCGGCAATCGGTGTCGACAGCTTTATCGAGCTTGGGTCGGGCAAGGTGCTCGCCGGCCTGGTCAAGCGCATCATGCCCGATGCCGCCGCCCAGTCGGCCGGCAATCCGGCGGAAATTGAGGCCCTGCTGAAATCGCTGTGAAGGCACAGGACATGTTTCGTCTCGATGGTAAAATCGCCCTGGTGACCGGGGCATCTGGCGGCATCGGGGCGGCGATTGCCCGCGCGCTGCATGCCCAGGGCGCGATCGTCGCGCTATCCGGCACGCGGGTGGACGCGCTGCAAAGCCTCGCCGACGAATTGGGGGAGCGGGCGCATATCTGCCCTGCCGATCTGAAGGATCACGCGGCGCCGGATGCGCTGATCGCCGCCGTCGAAGCGATCGGACCGCTCTCGATCCTGGTCAACAACGCCGGCTTCACCCGCGACATGCTGGCCTTGCGCATGAAGGACGAGGATTGGCAGGCGGTTATCGATGTTGATCTGACCGCGCCGTTCCGCCTGTCACGCGCCGCCATCAAGGTGATGTTGCGCCGCCGTGCCGGCCGGATCATTGGAATTTCGTCGATCGTTGGCGCCACCGGCAACCCCGGCCAGGCCAATTACGTCGCCGCCAAAGCCGGAATGGTGGGCATGATCAAAGCCTTGGCCCAGGAAGTTGCCTCCCGTGGGGTCACCGTCAACGCGGTATCGCCCGGCTTCATCGACACGCCCATGACCCATGCCTTGAACGACGCCCAGCGCAGCAAACTGCTCGACGCGATCCCACTTGGCCGCATGGGCAGCCCAGCCGATGTCGCGGCGGCGGTGGTCTATCTGGCGAGTGAGGAAGCCGGTTGGGTGACCGGCGCGACGCTCCATGTCAACGGCGGGATGGCAATGTTATAGCCTTGGTTGGCGAACGCGATGATATCGTGATACACGCCAGCGCCCGTCCTGATCGGCGGGAATATGAGACGACTCGGCAGCCTGCGACTAGGGTGCCGCCCGGAAACGAACAATTAATGCCGGTAGGCAGGAGCAGTTAGACCGATGACCGATATCGCCGCACAGGTGAAGAAGATTGTAATCGAACACCTCGGCGTCGAGGAATCGAAGGTGACTGATACCGCCTCGTTCATCGATGATCTGGGTGCAGACAGCCTCGACACGGTCGAGTTGGTGATGGCGTTCGAGGAAGCGTTCGGGGTGGAAATCCCAGAAGACGCAGCCGAGAAGATCGCGACCGTCAACGACGCGATCGCTTATATTTCGGCACAAAAAGCGGCTTGATCCAAAGCGCCCGCCGCCGATTATGGGGGCGGGCTCTGGGTTTGGTTTAACCGCAAGGCGAAGGATGGCGGCATGCGGCGGGTGGTTGTAACGGGCATGGGCATTGCCTGCCCGCTTGGCTTGGGTGTTGAAAACGTCTGGAAGCGCCTGATTGCTGGCGAATCCGGAATTTCTGTCATTGAGTCCTTCGACGTGAGTGATCTGCCGGCCAAGATTGCCGGCCACATTCCCCGTGGCGTGAAGGCCGAAGGCAAGCTCGACCTGACCGAGTGGATTCCCTTCAAAGACCAGAAGAAGATGGACCCGTTCATCCAATTCGCATTGGTCGCCGCAATCGAGGCGGTCGAGGATTCCGGCTGGATGCCCGACGGCGAGGAAGATCGCTGCGCAACCGGCGTGATGATCGGCTCCGGCATTGGCGGGCTTGAGGCGATCTATGATGCCGCCAAGCTGATCCATGAAGGCCGCGGCAAGCGTCTTTCACCGTTCTTTATTCCGTCGGCGCTGATCAATCTCGCGTCCGGACATGTCTCGATCAAATACGGCTTTAAAGGCCCCAACCATTCCGTCGTGACCGCCTGCGCCACTGGCGTGCATGCGATCGGCGATGCGGCCCGGCTGATCATGTTCGGCGATGCCGATGTGATGGTGGCGGGTGGTGCCGAATCGGCGGTGAATTTCCTCGGCATTGCCGGGTTCTGTGCCGCACGCGCGCTGTCGACCGGCTTTAACGACAATCCCACCGCCGGATCCCGCCCGTGGGACAAGGATCGCGATGGCTTCGTGATGGGCGAAGGCGCCGGGGTGGTCGTGCTCGAAGAATACGAACACGCCAAAGCCCGTGGCGCCAAGATTTATGGCGAGGTTGCCGGCTACGGCATGTCGGGCGATGCTTTCCACATCACCGCCCCTGCGGAAGGCCATGAAGGCGCTTTCCGTGCCATGAAGGCCGCTTTGCGCAACAGTAAAACGACTGTCGACCAGATCCAGTACGTCAACGCGCATGGCACTTCCACCCCGCTAGGCGACGATCTCGAACTCGAAGCGGTGGAACGCCTGTTTGGCGACCACGGCAAGAACATCGCCATGTCATCGACCAAGTCGTCCACCGGGCATCTGCTGGGTGCTGCCGGCGCGATTGAGGCGATATTCTCGATCCTCGCGGTCCGCGATAATATTGCCCCACCAACCCTGAACCTGCATTCACCAAGCCGCGAATCGGTGATCGACCGGGTGGCCAACACGGCCCAGGAACGCCGGATTGACGTCGCGCTGTCCAACAGCTTCGGCTTCGGCGGCACCAACGCCAGCATTATCTTCAAGAAGATCGACTGATACATCCATGCGGCGTTGGGTGTTGCTGGCGGCCGTGCTCTGCGTGGCTGCCGGTATCGGTGCAACTTTGGCGTGGCGACGGCTTGATGTGCCTGGCCCACTGCCCGCCGACCGCGCCATTGTCGTCCCGGCCGGTACAACCGCCCAGCTTGCGACGGCACTGACCGATGCCGAGCTTGTTGCGCGCCCGCTCGAATTCCGCCTTGCCGCCTGGGTCACCCGCAATGACGCGGCCCTGCGGCCCGGGGAATTTGCCTTCCCTGCCCATGCCAGCCTGCGGCAAATCCTGACCATCCTGCGCACCGCCCGCAGGGTGCAGCACCGCATCACCATCCCCGAGGGCCTCACCGCCGCCCAGATCGCCCGGCTGCTGGATCGGACCGACATTCTCGACGGTGATCTGCTGTTGCCTGCCGAAGGCGCAGTGCTGCCACAAACCTACGCCTTCGAACGTGGCACATTGCGGACCGTCCTGCTTGAACGGATGATCGCTGCCATGGACAAGCAACGTGACGAAATCTGGGCCGGCCGCGCCCAGGGCCTGCCGTTGGCCGATCCGGCCGAAATGGTCACCCTGGCCAGCCTGGTTGAGCGCGAAACCGCCCGTCCGGAAGAACGCGCCCACGTCGCCGCAGTGTTCTTCAACCGCCTCCGCCTCGGTATGCGGCTGCAATCAGATCCGACCGTGGCCTATGTCGCGAGCTTCGGGCTCGGCAGCCTCGACCACCCCATCACCCGCGCCGAGCTCGACCACATCAACCTCTACAATACCTACCGCATCGCCGGGCTGCCCCCCGGTCCGATCGCCAGCCCCGGCCTTGCCTCACTGCGGGCGGTCGCCCAGCCGATTGCGTCGGACGATCTCTATTTCGTTGCCGACCGCGCCGGCGGACATAGCTTTGCCCGCACCCTTGAGGATCATAATCGTAACGTGGCGCGGTTGCGGGCGCAGGCGCCGGCACGCAAGTGACGCGGCGCGCTCTGGTATATCTGGAGCGTGATGACCGTAGGTGGAATCGCACGAAGGTCTGGCCACGCGACCAAACAAAGAAATAGAGCGTTATGACCGCGCCTATCAGCGGTCATAGCGCTCTATCCCCGCAGGACCGCCCCGATTTCGTCCAGGATGAGCGGATCGTCGATGGTCGGCGGCACTGCAACGGTCTCCCCATCGGCAATTCGCCGGATGGTGGCGCGTAGGATTTTGCCAGATCGGGTTTTCGGCAGGCGCAACACCACGCGGGCATCGCGGAACGACGCCACCGGCCCGATACGGTCACGCACCAGCGCCACCAGTTCGCGGCAGATATCGGCATGCGGTGTGGTGATGCCGGCCTTGAGCACCACCAGTCCGAGCGGGGTCTGGCCTTTCAGTGCATCGGCCGCACCAATCACCGCGCATTCGGCAACGGCGGGATGCGCGGCGAGCACTTCCTCCATCGCCCCGGTGGACAGCCGATGCCCGGCGACATTGATGATATCGTCGGTGCGGCCCATGACCGACACATCGCCATCGGCATCGATCATGCCAGCATCGCCAGTGCGATAATAGCCTGCGAAATCAGCCATATAGGCTGTATGGTAGCCATCCGCATTATGCCACAAGGTTGGTGCCGCACCGGGCGGCATTGGCATCCGGATCACCAGATTCCCGGTGGCACCGACCGGGACTGGATGGCCTTCATCGTCAATCACCTCAACCGCATAGCCCGGCGCGGGCCTGCCGCCAGACCCCGGCTTGGACGGAAACAAGCCAAGACCACGGAAGCCCGCGGTGATCGGCCAACCGGTTTCGGTCTGCCACCAATGATCGACGATCGGCAGCTTGAGGATCTCGGCGGCCCAGATCGCGGTCGGCGGATCGCAGCGTTCGCCCGCGAGGTACAACGCCTGCAACGCGGAGATATCGTATTTCGCCAGATGTGCGGCATCCGGGTCCTGCTGGCGAATGGCGCGGAAGGCGGTGGGCGCGGTGAACAGGACTTTCACCTGGTGCTCGGCGCAGACCCGCCAGAACGCACCGGGATCGGGGGTGCCAACCGGCTTACCCTCGTACATCACCGATGTGCAGCCGGCGAGCAGCGGGGCGTAGACGATGTAGGAGTGGCCCACCACCCAGCCGACATCAGACGCGGTCCAGAACACATCGCCGGCCTTCAGTCCGTAAATCATCTCCATGGAGTTCATCAGCGCCACCGCGTGGCCGCCGCAATCGCGGACGATGCCCTTGGGCTTGCCGGTCGAACCGGAGGTGTAAAGGATATAAAGCGGGTCGGTGGCCAACACTGAAACCGGATCGGCGGGCGCGGCAGCCGCTTCGATCAACAGAAAATCATGGTCGCGGCCCGCGACGAGTTCCACCCCATGCGCCGGGCGTTGCAGCACCACGCAGCTTTCGGGCTTGTGCGTCGACATCGCGATCGCGCCGTTGAGCAGCGGCAGATAGGGCACCACCCGGCCGGGTTCCAGGCCGCAGGACGCGGTGATGATGACTTTCGGGGTGGCGTCTTCAATCCGCTTGGCGACCTCGTTGGACGCAAACCCGCCAAACACCACTGAATGGATCGCGCCTAGGCGGGCGCAGGCCAGCATGGCAATGGCCGCTTCCGGCACCATCGGCATGTAGATCACCACGCAATCGCCTTTCGCGACGCCCAGGGTGCGCAGGGCGCCGGCGAACTTGGCGACCCGGTCGCGCAATTGCCGATAGGTGAATTTCACCACCCGGCCTTCCATCGCGCTGTCCCAGATCAGCGCAGTCTGTTCGGCGCGACCGGAATTCACATGCCGGTCCAGCGCATTATGGCAGGTGTTGAGCATCCCGCCGGCGAACCACTGGCCGAAATTGCCGAGCGTCGGGTCAAACACGTGGTCCCACTTACGGTCCCAGTCGATCAGCTTTGCCGCATCAGCCCAGTAGGCTTCTTGGTCGTGCTGCCAGCCAGCATAGACTTCGGGATAGCGGGATGATGCGGTCATATGTTTGCTCCCAGGCGGTGTACGCGAAAACGCCGGGAGTTTCCTCCCGGCGTCGTCATCAGTCCAGTATCGAAGGATATCAGTCGTCGGCGAAAATGTCGCGATCCTTGGTTTCCGGCATGAAGATCAGGCCGATAACGAAGGTGCCGCTGGCAATCACGATCGGATACCACAGGCCGGAATAGATGTTTCCGGTGGCGGCAACGATGGCGAAGATGGTCGGCGGCAGGAAGCCACCGAACCAGCCATTGCCGATGTGGTAGGGCAGCGACATGCCGGTGTAGCGGATGCGGGTCGGGAACAATTCGACCAGCAGCGCCGCGATCGGGCCGTAAACCATGGTGACGTAAAGCACCATGATGGTCAGGATCAGGAGTACCATAGGCATGTTGGTCTTGGCCGGATCGGCGGCAGCCGGGTAGCCGGCGGCGCGAATGCCGGCGGTGGCGGCGGCGGTAAAGGCCGCACCCTTGGCGGCTGCCTCGGTCCCGGCTTTCACCCGATCGAACGACTCGATCACTTTGTCGCCGATCTTGATCGTGGCAACTGTGCCGGCCGGGGCGGCGACGTTGGTGTAGTTCACCGCGTTCACTGCAAGGAACGATTTCGCCACGTCGCAGGACGAGGTGAAGCTCGATGTGCCCGTTGGGTTAAACTGGAACGAGCATTCGGCATCGTTGGCAATCACCGTGACCGGCGAATTGCGCTGCGCGGCATCAAGTGCAGGGTTAACCGCCACTGTCAGCGCCTGGAACAGCGGGAAGTAGGTCAGCGCCGCGAGCAGGCAGCCGGCGAGGATAATCGGCTTGCGGCCGATCTTGTCGGACAGCCAGCCCCAGAAGATAAAGAACGGGGTGCCGATCAGCAGCGATCCGGCAATGGCGAGGTTCGCCGTTACCGGGTCCATCTTCACCGTCTGGGTCAGGAAGAACAGCGCGTAGAACTGCCCGGTGTACCAGACGACAGCCTGGCCGGCAGTGCCGCCGAGCAGCGCCAGGATGGCGACCTTGAGGTTGGACCAGCGGCCAAATGCCTCGCTCAACGGCGCAGTCGAATGCGTGCCTTCATCCTTCATTTTCTGGAAGGCGGGCGATTCAGCCAATTGCAGACGGATCCAGATCGACACAGCGAGCAGCAGGATCGACACCAGGAACGGGATGCGCCAGCCCCACAGTTCGAAGTCAGCGGGCGACAGCACAACGCGCAGCAGCAGGATGACCAGCAGGGACGCGAACAGGCCCACCGTCGCGGTGGTCTGAATCCACGAAGTATAGAACCCACGACGGCCATGCGGTGCGTGTTCAGCAACATAAGTTGCCGCACCGCCATACTCGCCACCCAGTGCCAGCCCTTGCAGCAATCGGCAAATGATAAAGGCAATCGGGGCCGCGATACCGATCGTCGCATAGCCCGGCAGCAGGCCGACGACGAAGGTTGCAACGCCCATGATCGTCATGGTGACCAGGAAGGTATATTTGCGTCCGACCAGATCGCCGAGGCGTCCAAAGAATAATGCGCCGAACGGACGGACCGCAAAGCCTGCCGCAAAGCCCAGCAGCGTAAAGATGAAGCCCGCGGTCGGGTTTACGCCCGAGAAGAAGTTGGCGGCGATATTGGCCGCGAGTGATCCGGCGAGGTAAAAATCATACCATTCGAACACTGTCCCAAGCGAAGAAGCGATAATAACTTTTCGCTCGGCAGGTGTCATCGGCGGAACGACGGTATCGGATGGTGGCAGATATTCTTTGGCAGCCATGTTTTTGGTTCCCTCGAACGGTTCTGATGAAATCGTAAGTAAGTCCCCCCAGCGCCTAAATTTGAACTATCCCAATCGATTTGGGAATGGCTAAAATCGCGGTAATGTGATGATGACGGGCCGCTCGATTAAAATTTTGGCGAAATTTTTCGCGGCACCTGTCCATTTTGTCATTTCATTTCACAATCCCGCCGCATCTGCGCCCTATCGCTGACATGCGCGACCGGCATCTTTCCGTTGTCAGGCGATGATGCCTGCCGCTGAGGAGCTTCCCCCCATGACCCGCGTCGCCACAGTTGCTTTCGCTCTGATGACCGCCATTGCCCTTCCGGCGTTCGCGCAGGGCGTTACGGTTACCCCCACGGCGCCTGTTGCGGCGGCCAAGCCGGGCATCGATGCAGCCATGCCCGGCAAGCCCGCCGCGACCACTGCCGCCATGCCCGCCGGCAAAGCCGCGCCGGTTGCAGCCAAACCAGCCGACCCGACCAAGAAGCCGATCGCGGCTGCTGGCACCGCGGCACCGCTGACCAAAACCCCCTGATCGTCTGACGTATGGGGGGCCGGGACGGAGACCCCGGCCCCTCCCATGCGTCGCGCTCAATTGCTTCGATAACGTCGCCTACCTATATGCTGCGCTGCGACAAATTTTGAGGCAGCAGCAACGTGCTCTCGTCTGACAGGACTTCTCCCCTCGGTCTCGGGTTCAGCTTCGCCGATCTTGCCACAAGTGCTGGTCTGATCCGTCTGGATCGGGCATTTATCGAACGCCTGGGGGATACCCCGGACCTGCTCGCACGGCTGCTGACCGCACGCGCCGCGCCCGATACATTGGACGCCAAGGCGGAGGGCGATCTGGTCATCGCGCTGGGGCCGACGCTCGATGGATTTATCGCCGAGTTGTTCGCAATTGCGTCCGAGGTCGATGCGATTGCCGTCGAGACCTTGCGGCTCGACCCGGTGCACGCCTGCAAACGCCTGTTCGTGCAGCGACAGGCGGTCAAAAAATACCCCGATGTATCGGGCTTCGATGGCGCTGGGTTGCGCGCCGCACTGGAAATCAGGCTTGGCGCGGCTTTGACCGAGACCGGCTTTGCCGCCCTGGTGGCCGACACCGATGCCGACACGCTGGACCTCGCCTTGCGCTACGCCGCCTGGGCGACGCTGAGCGTCGCAGGACGGGCGTATCATCGCAATGACACGCTGTTCCGGGTGCCGCAAAAAGTCGATCCGCAGCATCTGGTGCCGGTCGAAATCATCGAACGCGACGGCGTGACGATGCAGCGCCTGCCCGAACACGACTGGCGCCAGCGCGATGGCTTCGCGCTGACGGATGCCGGCATGTCCACCCAAGGAGCACTCGACCAGATCAATTACTGCATCTGGTGCCACACGCAGGGGAAGGATTCATGCAGCAAGGGCCTGAAGGACCGCAAAACCGGCGCCTTCCAGACATCACCGTTTGGGGTAAGCTTGGCGGGCTGCCCGCTCGACGAAAAAATCAGCGAAATGCACACGCTGCGGGCGCAAGGCAGCCTGCTCGGCGCATTCGCCACCATCGCCATCGACAACCCGATGATGGCCGCAACCGGCCACCGGATTTGCAACGATTGCATGAAGGCCTGCATTTACCAGAAGCAGGAAGCGGTCGATATTCCGCAGGCTGAAACCAATATCCTGAAGCAGGTGCTCGAACTCCCGTGGGGATTTGAAATTTATGCCCTGCTGACGCGCTGGAACCCGTTGGATATTCGCCGGCCGCTGCCGCGCCCGGATAGCGGTCGCAAGGTGCTGATCGTGGGGCTCGGGCCGGCAGGCTTCACCCTGGCGCATCATTTGATGAATGACGGACACACCGTGGTCGCGGTGGATGGGTTGAAGATCGAACCGCTCGGGTTTGATCCGACCCTGCCGATCCACGATACGCAAGCCCTGTTTGAAAACCTCGATGATCGGGTGCTGGCCGGTTTCGGCGGCGTGGCGGAATACGGCATCACCGTGCGCTGGAACAAGAACTATCTGAAGCTGGTGCGGCTGCTGCTCGAACGCCGCGCCCAGTTCGCGGCATTCGGCGGCATTCGTTTCGGCGGCGGCGCCACAATCGGCATCGACGATGCCTGGGCGATGGGCTTCGATCATGTGGCGCTCTGCATGGGTGCGGGCAAACCCACGGTGATCGACATGCCCAACGGCCTCGCCCGCGGCGTGCGCCAGGCGAGCGATTTTCTGATGGCGCTGCAACTGACCGGCGCCGCCAAGACATCCTCGATCGCCAACCTGCAACTGCGCCTGCCGGTGGTGGTGATCGGTGGCGGGCTGACCGCGATCGATACCGCAACCGAAAGCATGGCCTACTATGTCCGCCAGGTGGAAAAGTTCGCCGCCCGGCATCGGATTCTCGTCGCAGAAAATGGTGCGGCGGCGGTGCAGGCGCGCTGGACTGCCGAAGACGCCGAAATCGCCGATGAATTCCTGACCCACGCCGCCGCTATCGCCGCCGAACGCAAGCTGGCGGTGTCCGAAGGCCGCGAACCCCAGCTGGCCCAACTGCTCGATAGCTGGGGCGGTGCGACGCTCGCTTATCGCCGCAAGCTGGTCGAAGCGCCGAGCTATACGCTCAACCACGAAGAAGTCGCCAAGGCGCTGGAAGAGGGCGTGCGCTTCGCCGAGGGCCTTACCCCGGTTGCGGTTGAAATCGATCACTACGGCCACGCCGCAGGCTTGCGGGTGCGCGCCGCAGACGGCCATGAAAGCGTGCTGCCGGCGCGTTCGGTGATTGTCGCGGCCGGCACCCAGCCCAACACGGTCTTGGCCCGCGAAGATGGCCGGGTGCAGCTTGATGGTCGCTATTTTCAGGCGATCGACATCGACGGCAACAAGGTTTCCCCCCAACGTTCGGCGAGCAAACCCGCAACCGTCGAAGTGCTGATGCACCGGACCGATAATGGCGATCTGATTAGCTTCTTTGGAGATCTGCACCCGAGCTTTTTCGGCAATGTGGTCAAGGCGATGGGATCGGCCAAGCAAGGCTATCCGATTGTGAGCCGCGCTTTGGCAAGCCGGCCCGCAACCGCGATTTCCGGTGTGGATCTGATCGCCAATTGCCGCCGGGATTTACAGGCCCGCGTCCATGCGGTGCACCGCCTGACCCCAACGATTGTCGAGGTTGTGCTGCACGCCCCAGCCGCCGCCCGCGCCTTCAAGCCCGGCCAGTTCTACCGGTTGCAGAATTACGAAATGCTGGCCGCGCGCATCGACGATGCCGGGCTCGAAACCGTGCTGGCGATGGAAGGCCTCGCCATGACTGGCGCGTGGACCGACCCCGCGGCCGGATTAGTGTCGGTGATCGCACTCGAAATGGGCGGCAGTTCGGATTTATGTGCGCATCTGCCGATCGGGCAACCGGTGGTGCTGATGGGGCCGACCGGAATGGCAACTGAAATTCACCGCAACACCACCGTGGCGCTGGTTGGTGGCGGCTTGGGCAACGCGGTGCTGTTCAGCATTGGTGCGGCAACGCGGACGGCTGGTAGCAAAGTGATCTACTTCGCCGGCTATAAGGCGATGCGCGACCGCTACAAGGTGGAAGACATCGAACGTGCCGCAGACGTGATTGTCTGGTGCTGCGACGAAGCGCCGGGGTTCACCCCGACCCGGCCACAGGATCGCAGCTTTGTCGGCAATATCGTTCAGGCGATGGTCGAATACGCCAGTGGCCGGCTTGGTGCGCAGGACGTGCCGTTGGCAGATGCGGAGCACCTGATTGTCATCGGATCAGACCGGATGATGGCAGCTGTCGGCGCCGCACGGCACGGTGTGCTGGCACCCTATATGCGCGCCGGACACAGCGCCATCGGATCGATCAACTCGCCGATGCAGTGCATGATGAAGGAAGTCTGCGCCCAGTGCCTGCAGCCGCATATCGATCCGGTAACTGGCGAGCGCACGGTGGTGTTCTCCTGCTTCAATCAGGATCAGGCGCTCGACCGCGTCGATTTCCCCGGCCTCGGGGAACGCTTGCGGCAAAATGCGTTGCAGGAGAAGCTGTCCGCCCAGTGGATCGACCGTGCCTTGCGGCGGTTGGATGTGCGCCAGGCCCAAGCAGCGGAGTAGCCCTATGCCCAGTTCCCCCCCGGTCGGCCCGGAAGTCGATACAATCCCACGGCCATTGCCAGCGCGGACCAAGATCAGCGGCCGCTATGTCGAACTGGAGCCGTTGCACCGGCGCCACGCCGCCGATTTGTGGCGCGCCGTGCAGGAGGCAGACGATAGCTGGGCCTATATGGGCTATGGGCCGTTCGCCTCAGCCGAGGCCATGGACCGCTTCGTCGCCGATTTTTCCGCCACCCATGACCCGATCGCCTGGGCGATCCGCCCGACCAGCACCGGGGAGGTTTCGGGCTGGCTGACCTTGATGGAAATCCAACCCAAGAACGCCGCCATTGAGCTCGGCAATATCTGGTTCGGCCCCAAATTACAGCGCACCAAGGCGGCGACTGAGGCGATTTATCTGCTGTTGAAACTGGCCGCCGATGATCTCGGCTATCGCCGGCTGGTGTGGAAATGCAACGCGCTCAACGCGCCGAGCAAGCGGGCGGCGGACAGGTTGGGCTTCACCTACGAAGGCCAGCACCGCATGCACCTGACCGTAAAGGGTCGGCAACGCGATACGGATTGGTACAGCATCATCGCGCCGGAATGGCCGCGCTGTCGGGACGCGCTGGTGGGCTGGCTCGATCCGGAGAATTTCGGGCCGGATGGCACCGCCAAACGCGGATTGGCCGAGATACGGGCGGCGATTTCGTCGTAGGGTGCTACCGCGACAGGCGTGAAGGGGACATAAAAAATGAAAATCGGCTTTATCGGCGTTGGTAATATGGGTGGCCCGATGTGCCGCAATATTATCAAGAACACCAACCACGATGTGTCGGTGTTCGATCTCGATCCAGACCGGGTTGCCGCCTGCGTCGCCCTGGGTGCCAGCGCCGCCGCATCGGTCGCAGCATTGGCGGCGGGTTGCGACGTTATCATCACCTCGCTCGCCACCCCTGATATCGTCGAACGGGTCGCCTTGGGCGCTGGCGGTATTTCGGCCAACGCACGGCCGGGTGCGACCTATATCGATCTTTCGACCAATTCCCCTGCCACCGCCAAACGCCTGCTCGCCGGGATGGCGGCCGCCGGCGTGGCGATGCTGGAAGCCCCGGTTTCCGGCGGCGTGGTCCGTGCGGAAGACGGCAGCATCACCATCATGGTCGGCGGTAACGAAACAGATTTCGAGGCCCAGCGCCCCTTGCTCGCGTCTTTCTCTGGCGCGGTCATTCATGTCGGCGCAGTTGGCATGGGCTCGGTTGCCAAGCTCATCAACAACATGCTTGCCTTCTGTAACATGGCAGCGGCGGCCGAGGGCCTGGCGATGGCGCAGGCGGCGGGCATCGATCTCGGCAAACTGAAAGAGATCGTCGCCAGCAGCAGTGGCGCGTCGTCAGGCTTCCTCGGCCTTACCAGCAAGGCGTTCGCCGGCAATTTCGCGCCGAGTTTCGCGCTTGATCTCGCGCATAAGGATCTGCGCCTCGCCCAGCAAATGGCCGATGATCTCGGGGTGCCGGGAATGGTCGGGCCGCAAGTGCTGAACCTGCTGCGCATGGCGCGCAACATGGGGCTCGGCGGCGAGGATACTACTGCGATGATCCAGGTTTATGAGCGGATCATGGGGATCGAAGTGCGACATCCAGGGTAGCAAGCATCACTTGGCTTCTAGGGTCTGTTGAGGTTCACCGTGAATTGATGATGGCTCCTGCGAGATAGATCAACGCGGAGAAGCTTTGGTCTGTCTTGTCGGCCCGCATGGCGATCCTCTTGAACTCTTTAAGTTTACCAAAGAAGTTCTCGATAAGGTGACGCC
>CALQTN020000008.1 GCA_943333505.2 Asaia bogorensis
CTCTCAAACCGCATCTTCCAGTCCTACGACGACATTGTCGACCACTGCTGCCAAGCCTGGAACAAACTTACCGATCAGCCATGGCGCATCATGACAATCGGATTGAGGGACTGGGCACATCGGTACTAGGCTGTGGGAATTGGTATTATTCCTCCTCCTCACTGCGCTGCGCGCCGCGATTGCGGCACGAGCGGCGCGTGACCGGGCGCTGGGGGCGTTGCTGGTGGTGGTTTGGGGGCGGGTGTCGCGGATGGCGGCGCAGTTGGAGCGGTTGGTTGGGTTGTGGCGGGCGGGCAGATTGCCGCAGGCGCGGGCGTCTCGGGCCGGGCGGGTGCATGCGACCGGGGTTCGGGTTCGGCTGCCGTCGGCGGCGGGTTGGTTGGCGGTGGAGGTTTGGGAGACCCGGGCATTGGGGTCGCAGTTGGCGCATTTGCTGACTGGGGCGGAGATGGCGGCGTTTTTGGCTGCGGTGCCGCAGGCTGGGCGGATATTGCGGCCGCTGACAAGGATGCTTGGGGTTGGGGTGCGGGCGGTTCGGGTTCGGGCGGCTCGGGTGGTTTGGGGGGTGGCGGTGCCGGTTGAGGCGCGGGCAGGTGAATTGGTGGTGGGACCCGGGGGGCGTTTTTTATGGGTTTGAGTGGGGTGGGATTTTTGCGACTTATTTGTTACGTTTACGCAATTAAAAGTAAGATGGTTTGCTTCGCAAGGGCCCGCAATGACGAGGTTTTTAGATCTTGCTTCGCGCTTAGTACATCGACGTAAGCACGTTCCTAAGCCGCTTCATTTCCTCCAAAGCCCGCCCGGTGCCCAAGGCGACGCATTGCAAAGCGTCCTCGGCGACCAGCACCGGCAAGCCGGTTGCATCGCGCAGCACCTGGTCGAGCCGGGCGAGCAGCGCGCCACCGCCGGTGAGGACGATGCCTTTATCGACGATGTCGGCGGCGAGTTCGGGGGGGGTGTTTTCGAGGGCGACTTTGACCGCCTCGACAATCTGGCTCACGGGTTCGGCGAGGCTTTCGGCGATGGCGCGCTGGCTCACCACGATTTCGCGGGGGACACCGTTCATCAGGTCGCGGCCTTTGACTTCGCGGTAGGGGCCTTCTTCGCCGTCATAGGGGGGGGATGCGGCGCCGAGTTCGAGTTTGATGCGCTCGGCGGAGCTTTCGCCGATCAGGAGGTTATAGTTGCGGCGGATGTAGGAGATGATGGCTTCGTCCATTTTGTCGCCGCCGACGCGGACGGAACGGGCATAGACGATGCCGCCGAGGGAGATCACCGCGACCTCCGTCGTGCCGCCGCCGATGTCGACGATCATGCTGCCGGAGGGTTCGGTGACAGGCAGGCCGGCGCCGATGGCGGCCGCCATGGGTTCCTCGATCAGCAGGACTTTGCGGGCGCCGGCACTTTCGGCGGATTCCTGGATGGCGCGGCGTTCGACCGCAGTGGAGCCGGAGGGGACGCAGACGATGATCAAGGGTGATGCGAAGCCACGGCGGTTATGCACTTTGCGGATGAAGTGCTTGATCATTTCCTCGGCGACTTCGAAGTCCGCGATCACGCCGTCACGCAAGGGGCGGATGGCGGAGATGTTGCCGGGGGTGCGGCCGAGCATGAGTTTGGCTTCGTCGCCGACGGCGAGGACGTGTTTCTTGCCTTTGACCTCGGCGATGGCGACGACCGAGGGTTCATCGAGCACGATGCCGCGACCCTTGACGTAGACCAGGGTATTGGCGGTGCCGAGATCGATGGCCATGTCGGCGGACATAAAGCCAAGCAGGCGTGAGAACATCCGTGGGGACCTTCGGGTGGGCAGATGATGCTGAGCGGGAGGGCTTAGCCCTGTGCGGGCTGGCCAGCAAGCTTGGATACGCCGCTTATGGTGCCGATCAGGGTCGTGAGATCGTCTGGCGAGCGGTCTCCACGCCCGGCGACATGCTGATCGGGTAGGTATAACAACAGCTTATGCCGGTAGAGCGGGTAGGCGGACAGGTCGCGCAGTGCCAGCGGCAGAGGTCTGTGAAATCACCATCCGAGCGACGGTGCTGGCTTCGCTTGCCTGATATTGGATTTTACGATATCAATAACTATATCATAGCTAATACGAATGGCAGTTTCATGACACAAGCCCTCCTCGCTGATATCGCCCGCCGGCTCGACGTTAATGGCCAGCACCAGTATGGCCTGTCGGACATCAACCAGATCCAGCATGCGCTGCAGGCCGCATGGCTTGCCGAACGGGCGGGTGACAAACCGTCGCTGATCGCGGCGGCATTGCTGCATGATATCGGCCACATGGTGCACGATCTCGGCGAAAATCCGGCGGCCGCGGGCATCGATGACCAGCACGAGGATGTCGGCAACGCATTCCTCAAGGACCATTTCAGGCCGGATGTTACCGAGCCGGTGCGGCTGCATGTTGCCGCCAAGCGCTATCTGTGTGGCAAGGAAGCGGATTATTTCGCCAAATTATCCAGCGATTCCGTGCTCAGCCTGTCACTGCAAGGGGGGCCGATGTCGGCGGCCGAGATCGTGGAATTCGAGACCCTGCCCTACTGGCAGGACGCGGTGAAGCTGCGCCGCTATGACGAGGGTGCCAAGATAAAAGGCCTCGTGACTCCCGCTATCGCGCATTTCATGCCTTATGTGGCGCAGTGCACATCGGCGTGATCTTGCGCACGGTTTGACCGCATCCCAGGTCCAGGCAATCATCCCGACTTCATGACGGGAGAGACAAAGCCGATGCAGGTCCTGGTGATCGAAAACGCCGCTTCCGCCCCGGTTGCCCTGTTCGGGGACTGGCTGCGCGAACAGGGTGCGACCTTGACCGTCGTCGGGCCGGACGCGGTGCCGGAGACAGCTGAAGGCTACGATCTGGTGGTAACGCTGGGCTCTGCCAATGGCGCCTATGAGGATCTGCCTTGGATCAATCGCCAGCGCGATTTCCTGCGCGCGGCGGCCGATGCGGATCAACCGATTGTGGCGATCTGCTTTGGGGCACAATTGCTGGCGAGCGCAATCGGCGGGCGGGCGGCGCATCTCGGGGATCGCCGCTTCGTCGGGTGGCATGGCAACGAAACTGTCGCGGACCCGATCTGGGCTGGGCCTTGGTTGCGCTGGCACGAAGACCATCTTGAAGTGCCCGACACCGCCGAAGTGCTGGCGCGTGACCAGGGCACGGTGCAGGCCTATCAATATCGTCAGGCGGTCGGCGTGCAGTTCCACCCCGAAGCCGGCGCGGCGCAGGTGGCATTGTGGTCCGCCGCGCGGGAGGCGAAATGGACGCGGGAGGCCGGGATGACCGTTGACGGCTTGGTGGCGCAATCGCACGATCTGCTGACCCACGGCGAAGCGGCGCGTAACGCGCTGTTCGCGGAGATGCTGCGTCGGGCGATGGGTCGGCCGGTTTGAAGACCTTCCTCTCCCCCTACAGCCACGACTTCATCCGGGTCGGGTCCTGCGTGCCGCCCGGCACGGTCGCCGATCCGCGGTTTGCGGTCTCGGCCACGCTAGACCTGGTGCGCCAGGGCGACGCCGAGCGGGTGGCGCTGATGGTGTTCCCCGAGCTTGGTTTGTCGAGCTACGCGATCGACGATCTGCTGTTCCAGGACGCGCTGCTCGACGCGGTCGAAGCAGGCATTGCGGATTTGGCCGCCGCGAGCCGTGATCTGTTCCCGGCCTTCGTGGTGGGCGCGCCGTTGCGGATTGGCGGGCTGCTGTTCAACTGTGCGGTGGCGATCCATCGTGGCCGCATTCTGGGGGCGGTGCCGAAAACCTATTTGCCCAACTACCGGGAATTCTACGAGGAACGCCATTGCACCACCGGCGCCGGGCAGCGCGGCCAGACCATCAGGCTCGCCGGGCAAGATGTGATGTTCGGGGTTGATCTGCTGTTCCGCTCGACCGGGAGTGCTGCGTTCACCTTCCATATCGAAATCTGCGAGGATGTCTGGGTGCCGCTGCCGCCGAGCACCTATGGCGCGATGGCGGGGGCGGAAATCCTGCTCAATCTGTCGGCCAGTAACATCACCATCGGTAAGGCGGAGACCCGCCGTAGCCTGTGCGGCAGCCAGTCGTCACGCGCGATCGCGGCTTATGCCTATTCGGCGGCGGGGCCGGGCGAGTCGACCACGGACCTGGCCTGGGACGGCCAGGCGGCGATTTTTGAGAACGGGGTGCTGCTCGCCGAAACCGAGCGTTTCCCGTTGGGGGCGACCATGGCGGTCGCCGATATCGATATTGGCCGCATCCGCCAGGAACGCATGCGCACCGGCACCTTCGCCGATTGCGTGCGCAGCATGGACCCGGAACAATTGCGCTTTCGCGTGGCCGAATTTGGCCTTGATGCGCCGGTTGAAGCCCTGCCCTTGCGTCGGGCTGTGGCGCGCTTCCCCTATGTGCCGGATGACGCGGCGCGGCTCACGCAGGATTGTTACGAGGCTTATAATATCCAGGTCCAGGGCCTCGCCAAACGGATCGTGGCGGCGCGCGCGCAACGGCTGGTGATCGGCATATCCGGTGGTCTCGACAGCACCCAGGCGCTGCTGGTCGCCGTGCGCGCGATGGACCGGCTGGGCCGGGCGCGGTCCGATATCATGGCTTACACCCTGCCCGGGTTCGCCACCACCGACGGGACCAAATCCAATGCCTGGGCGCTGATGCGGGCGCTGGGGGTGACGGCGGCCGAGATCGACATCCGCCCGGCAGCGCGCATGATGCTCGCCGATATCGGTCACCCTTATGCCGATGGCGCCAAGCAATACGATATCACGTTTGAGAATGTGCAGGCCGGACTGCGCACCGATTATCTGTTCCGGCTAGCCAACCACCATAACGGGCTGGTGGTTGGCACTGGCGATCTGTCCGAGCTCGGCCTCGGCTGGTGCACCTATGGCGTCGGCGACCATATGTCGCATTATAACGTTAACGCATCGGTATCGAAGACCCTGATCCAGCATCTGATCCGGTTTGTGGCATCGAACGGCGAACTGGGATCGGGCGCCAGCGACATCCTGCTGGCGATCCTGGCGACCGAGATTTCGCCCGAACTGGTACCGCCCGATGCCAGCGGGGCGATCCAGTCCACCGAGGCAACGGTTGGGCCGTATCCGTTGCAGGACTTCAATCTTTACTACACCACCCGTTACGGATTCCGACCATCCAAGATTGCGTATCTGGCATATTGCGCGTGGCACGATGCCGCTTCCGGCGCGTGGCCGCCGAATACGCCGGATGACAAGCGGCGCGGCTATGATCTGGCGGAAATCCGCAAATGGTTGCGCAGCTTCCTGCATCGCTTCTTCGCGACATCGCAGTTCAAACGGTCGGTCGCACCAAACGGGCCAAAAATATCGTCGGGCGGATCGCTTTCGCCGCGGGGTGACTGGCGCGCGCCATCCGATGGCAGCGCCAGTGTCTGGATCGCCGAGCTTGATGCCAATGTTCCGGAGACCATAGCGCAAGGGCAAATCTGATGAGGTTCTGTCATTTTCTAACTTTCCACGCTGACCACGAACCACCCCCGGCCGAACGCGCGGCGGTGGCAACCCTGCTTGCGGCAACCCCGGGGGTCGCGAGCGCGCTGCTCCATACGCCCGCAAGCACGCATGATCCTTATCTGAACGATGGCCGCCCGCCTTCGCTGGTGATCCAGAGCTATTTCGGCGACATCCAGGCGCTGGAAGCCGCTTTCGCCGCTACCGGGCCATTGCAGGGCTTGCTGGATTTGTTGCCCAGCCAGAAAAATGCCGAGGCCACCCAGGAAGCCATGGCGGTGCGGCGCTATATGGTGCCCGATCCGGTATTTCAGGTTGCCGACGGCGCGCCACATTGCAGCTATCTGGTGGCCTATGTCGGCCCCGCCGCTGACTTCAATGCCTGGCTCACCCATTATATCGGCCACCACCCGCCGATCATGGCCAAGTTCCCCGGCGTACGGCAGATCGAAATCTCGTCACGGGTCGACTGGACCGGCGCATTGCCGGTGCCGCGCTTGGCCCATATGCAGCGCAACAAGGTGGTGTTCGACAGCCCCGAGGCGCTGACGGCGGCGTTAAATTCGCCGGCACGCCACGAATTGCGGGCGGATTTTCATGAATTCCCGGCGTACGAGGGCGGCAATACGCATTATCCAATGCGGACCTGGAATGTCAGCCGGGGACGGTAAAGCAAGAAGAGGGCACCATGGCGACCACACTGATCCGCAACGCTGATTTCGTCATTGCCTGGGACGCGGGAACCAAGAGCCATACCTACATGCCGGATGCTGACGTCGCGTACGAAGACGGCGTGATCCGCTTTGTTGGACGCGGCTATGACGGCCCGGCCGACAGCGTGGTCGATGGCCGTGGCTTCATGGTGATGCCAGGGTTGGTCAACATCCATTCCCACCCGTCATCGGAGCCGATGAACAAGGGATTGACCGATGAAGTTGGCTCGCCCCAGCTTTATAACTCATCACTGTACGAATATTTGCCGATCTTTCGCCCCGACTCCTCAGCGGTGGCCGATTGCGTGCGGGTGGCGCTATCGGAACTGCTGCTGTCCGGTGTAACAACGGTCGCCGACCTGTCGATGGCCCATCCCGGCTGGCTCGATCTGCTCGCCGAAAGTGGCATGCGGGTCTGTATCGCGCCGATGTTTCGCTCCGGGCGATGGTTTACGAAAAACGGTCACGTCGTCGACTATGAATGGAACGAAGTCGCCGGCGAGAAGGCGATGGGCGAGGCGTTCACCCTGATCGAGCGCGCCGAACAACACCCGTCTGGCCGCTTGTTCGGCATGGTGGTGCCGGCCCAGATCGATACCTGCACCGAGACCATGCTGCGAGAGAGCTTCCAGGAGAGCAAGCGACGCGGCCTGTCCTGGCAGATCCATGCCGCCCAGTCGGTCAGTGAGTTCCACGAGATCACAAGGCGGCACGGTTACACACCCATCGGCTGGCTCGACCATCTCGGGTTGCTCGATGAACGTTCCATCATCGGCCATGGCATTTTCCTGGATGACCACCCGTCCACCCCCTGGCATACCAAAACCGATCTCGGCCGGCTGGCCGAGACCGGGACGACGGTGGCGCATTGCCCGACCGTGTTTGCGCGGCGCGGCATCACGCTGAAAGACATCGGCCGCTATCGCCGTGCCGGGGTGAATATCGGCATCGGCACGGATACCTATCCGCATAACATGCTCGACGAAATGCGCCTGGCCGCCTACCTCGCGCGGACGCAGGCCAATGATGTGCGGACCCTGACGAGCAGCGATCTGTTTGAGGCCGCGACAATCAACGGCGCCCGGGCGCTGGGCCGGGACGATATTGGCCGGCTCGCCCCGCTCTGCCGTGCCGATATCGTGCTGGTCGATATCACCCACCCCCGCATGCGCCCCGCCCGTGACCCGCTTCGCAGCCTGATCTACGCGGCCGGCGACCGGGCGGTGCATACGGTGATTGTCGATGGCCAGGTGGTGGTGCAGGACGGCCGGCTGCTGACGATGGACTATGCCGCCGCGGCCGCGCATCTCAACGACGCGCAGAAGGAGGTGATGGCCAAGGTGCCCAACCTCGACTGGGGCCACCGCCATGTTGACGAGGTTTCTCCGCCAACCTTCAGGACGGCGTAAACGCGCGCAAAGCCCGGCATCCTCATGGGGTGGTTCGCTTTGGCGATTGTATTGCCAGGTTTGGCGGTCACGGTACGGCGGCTGCATGACTTGGACAAGAGTGGCTGGTGGTATTGCATCCAACTGGTGCCGGTGATCGGCGGGCTCTGGTTTCTGTATCTGATGGTGATCGGCGGCACGCTAGGACCGAACCGCTACGGCGCGTAAACAGGTTCGGGGTTGGTCGGCTGTCCAATCGAAGCCGATTGAACGAATGATGATCTAAGTTTATGCCATATCGTCGAGGGAAGATGCCGCGTTTCAGGTTATTGGAACCCATATAGTCTGGCAGGCTTACTCAACCAAGCTTACTCAACATAGTGGAACCCTGCATGTTTTCGGTCGGACAAACGGTCTACCACAAGACCCGCAAACTAACCGGCACGGTCCAAGAGTGCGATGGGGACACAGTGTATGTGATGCAGGCCAATGGCGTTGAGATCGACCTGCCTAGCCGCGATCTGACACTTGATCCGCCGGTGGACAAAGCCGCAGTTACTGCGGTGCAGGCGAGCGAGTTTCGATTGCTGACCGCGCGAGAGATAACGCCAGACCATCAGAAGGTGCTGTCGATCATTCCGGTCAGGACGCTGCAAGCCATTGCGGCGCTATACGAACGCCGGTCGAAAACACCGCGCTTCAGTGCGTTGGATGTTGCTACCCGATTGAATTACATCGCGGAGGTTACCGCTACCCCATATCGCACAATGAAGGAATTCAGCGACAGGCCGAGCGAACTGGGGCTGATGATGGCCAAGGGTTTATCACGCAGCGTTGATATGGGGATGTCCTGACCGGTCGTGAAAGCCACCGACAGGAGAGGCGTGGGACGCCAACTTGTCACGGCCGCACTTGTCGATGCGCCCGGCAGCGCCAACCGCGGGCTCGCGGGGCAGAAGCTGGCGGCAATGAAGGCCAAGGGCGCCATCAACGCCCAGCCCTATAACGGCGCGATGAGCGACGCCCAGTTCGCCTGGCTCGAGCAGACGCTCGCAAAGGCACAGGCCAGCGGGGAGAAGGCGATCGTGATGGGCCACTACCCGATCTTCCCGTTCAACCTCGATGCCAACATGCTCGATGATGTGCGTCTGGTCGAAACCCTCGGCCGCTTCCCCAACGTCGTCGCCTACCTCAATGGCCACCATCACCCCGGTAATTACGGCGAGACCGGTGGCAAGCATTTCGTAAATTTCTGCGGTATGGTGGACACCCCCGACACCACGGCGTTCTCGGTGGTCGATGTCTTTGCCGACCGCATCGCGATCCGTGGCACTGGGCGCGAACCAAACCGTACCCTCAAGATCGCCTGAGCCAGCCGCCCCCTTGCCCCTGACGGGGCATGGGGGCAGGTCCGCTCGAACCGATCACCCCGGCATCCACCCCGGCATCGTCAACCTGTGCTGCGAGGGTGGCAGTGCCCGAAGAACGCGCCCGGGATCGCTTTCGCATAATAGGAAAACCCATTCCCAATTTGCGTCACAATCGCAAATTGCGAGGATTTGTATCGCGAAATTTGGGCGGATTGTAACGTCTCGCTCGTTCCACCAAAGCAAGATGTGAATAATTTCAATTTGTTAAAATGTTGGCATGTTTATTGCTGTCTGATAATTAACAGTTGCAGGTTCAGGTCACCCAATGCGCATCCCATCGTCCAATACCGTCCAATCTGCCCTCAAGGTTCTTCTGCAGCAGGCTGACAGAGCAGCGTCCGCCGGAGACCAAGCGCGTGCGTATGAATTGATCGAAAATGTATATGCCGCCCTGGATGCGCGTTCACAGGCAATGAACATTGACTATCGCGCCGATTGGCATGCCGATCTGGACCTGCTGTGCGCCGGCGGCACGGCCAACCAATATGCTGCCGCCAACCCGGGCGGGTAATGGCTGGTGACCGACGATGGCGGCGGCTGGTCGCAACCATCGGCAGCAAACGTTTGACCTGGCAGCCGTGGCTGTCCAGATCGACGAAATTCTTGACATTGTCATTTTAGTTAATTATATTGACTGTCAATGCACAATTTATCCATCATCCTCACCAATCTTCAGGCGGCGATTGCCACGGTTGCGGCGCGTGAGCCAGCGTTGACGGCGCTGCTCGGGCTGGTGTGGAGCCGCGTGGCACGGATGGCGGCGCGCCTGGAGCGGCTGTTGGTGTTGTGGCGGGCGGGGACGCTGCCCAAGACCCGTGCATCACGGACCGGGATTGCGCGCCCGACCGGGGTGCGCGTGCGGTATCCGACGGCTCCGGGATGGCTGGCGGCTGAAGTTTGGGAGGCACGGGCTTATGGCTCGCAACTGGCACATGCGCTGACCACGGCCGAGATGGTGGCGTTTCTGGCGGCGGTGCCGCAGGCGGGGCGCATGCTGCGGCCGTTATGTCGGATGCTGGGGGTTGGTGTGGAGGCGGCCAAGGCGCGGGCGCCCCGGGACGGGTGGACGACGCCGGGCGTAGATTATGTGCGCGCTGGATTGGCGCGCGGACCGGATGGGCGATTTTTCTATGTTTGAGGCTTCGTCCTATTCACGTCACTTTTGTTACGATATAGCAATTATATCAGGTTTGGCCCCTGGTTTTCGCGCTCCCTTTCCCGACACGACCGAGGTCTGGTAAGATTGGCGATGGACAAAATTCGTATTCGTGGCGGACGGGCACTTTCTGGCGAGATCTCAATCAGCGGTGCCAAGAACGCGGCGCTGCCATTGATGGCGGCCGGTTTGCTGACCGATGACCGGCTGATCCTGACCAACGTGCCGCGGCTGCATGACATTAAGACCATGCGGTTACTGCTGTCCCAACACGGCATCGCGGTTGAACCGGTGGATGCCGAGGGGCGGCATCTGTCGCTTGGCGGGGCGATCAGCAATACCCGCGCACCCTACGACATCGTCAAGGAAATGCGGGCCTCGATCCTGGTGCTGGGGCCGTTGATGACGCGGGCAGGGGAAGCGCAGGTCAGCCTGCCGGGCGGCTGCGATATCGGGTCGCGTCCGATCGATCTGCATCTCAAGGGCCTGGAGCAGATGGGGGCGAAGTTTCGTCTGGATGGCGGGTATGTCTATGGCCAGGCGCCGCAGGGCTTGAAGGGTGCGACGATTGTGCTGCCGTTTGCGTCCGTTGGCGCGACCGAGAACATCATCCTGGCCGCGACCCTGGCCAAGGGCAGAACCGTGCTGGCCAATGCCGCCCAGGAGCCGGAGATCACCGATCTGTGCGATTGCCTGGTGGCGATGGGGGCACAGATCACCGGGATTGGCGGTGGGACGGTTACCATCGAGGGCGTGGCAAAGCTGCATGGCGCGACCCATGCGATTGTCGCCGACCGGATCGAAACCGGGACCTATGCCTGTGCCGCGGCAATCACCGGGGGCGAGGTGTTTTTACGCCACGCGCGGCTTGACCATCTCGGCGCTGTCGTGCGCGCGCTGACGGAAATCGGGGTTGAAATTACGCCGGGCGATGGCGGGGTGCGCGTGCGTCGGGTGAACGGCTTGCACGGCGTCGATATCATCACCGAGCCCTACCCAGGGTTTCCGACCGACATGCAGGCGCAGTTCATGGCGATGCTGTCAGTGGCGGATGGCGCGTCGATGGTGACCGAAACAATTTTCGAAAACCGCTTCCAGCATGTCGCCGAACTGAGCCGGCTGGGGGCGCGGATCAATGTGCATGGCACCTCCGCGATCGTGCGCGGAGTTGGGCAATTATCCGGCGCCCAGGTGCTGGCGACCGATTTGCGCGCCGGGTTCTGCCTGATCCTGGCCGGGTTGGCCGCCAAGGGCGACACGGTGATTGACGGACTGCATCACCTCGATCGCGGGTATGAGGCGCTGGAGCAAAAGCTGGCGGCGTGCGGGGCGGACATAGAACGTCTGTCGCGCTGAGGCTTTCGCCGGAGCGGCTGAGGGCGTATCAGCCGCAGCTATGAGCGTCGTTTTCAAACAAGCAAGCCTCGTGCCCGATGCTGCCGCAAAGCCGGTCATCCTGGCGCTGCCGAAAGGCCGCATTCTGTCGGAATGCGCCCCGTTGCTCGCTGGTGCCGGTATTGTGCCGTCGGCCGGCTACGATAATGAAGACGGCCGACATCTGCGCTTTGCGACCAATGATCCGGGGCTCGACGTCATTCGGGTGCGGAGCTTTGACGTGGCGACGTTCGTGGCGTTCGGCGCGGCGGCAATCGGGATTTGCGGGTCCGATGTGCTGGCGGAGTTCGACTACGAGGAAATCTACGCACCCTTAGATCTCGGCATCGGACGCTGCCGGGTATCGATTGCCGAGCCGATCGAGACCATTGGCTGCGATGAGCCGAGCAGTTGGTCGCGGATCAGGGTTGCGAGCAAATATCCCAATATCGCGCGCAAGCATTACGCGGCACGCGGGGTGCAGGCGGAGATCGTGCATTTGAACGGTGCCATGGAACTGGCGCCGAAACTTGGGCTCAGCCGGGTGATTGTCGATCTGGTGGCGACCGGCAGCACGTTGAAGGCCAACGGGCTGGTGGAAACCGAGGTGATTATTCCGATGGTGACAAGCCGGCTGATCGTCAACCGAACTGCGTTGAAGACGCGGCCGGAAGCGATCGGTGCGCTGATCGCCCGGTTTCGCGCGGCGCTCGCGGTTTGAAGCGGCTCGACACGCGGGCGGCGGATTTTGAGGCCGGGTTTGCAGCCCTGCTCGATCAGGCGCGCGACACGACTGCGCGGGTTGATGCCCCGGTTGCTGCCATCATTGCCGAAGTTCGCCAGCGCGGCGACGCGGCGTTGTGTGACTTTACCGCGCGGTTTGACCGGATGGCGATCACGCCGGATCGGCTGCGGATCTCCGAGGCCGAAATTTCCGCCGCGATCGCCGAGGTGCCGGATGCGCTGATGGCGGCACTCGAGGTCGCGGCAAGTCGGATTGAGGTTTTTCACCGCGCGCAGATGCCCGGCGATTTGCGCATGACCGACGCCGAGGGGCTGACATTGGGGATGCGCTGGGGCGCGCTCGATGCGGTCGGGCTATACGTGCCAGGCGGCAAGGCGGCCTATCCGTCATCGGTGTTGATGAACGCCTTGCCGGCGCGGGTGGCAGGGGTTGGCCGGGTGGCAATGTGCGTGCCGACGCCGGACGGGGTACTCAACCCGCTGGTGCTGGCCGCAGCGCGCCTCGCCGGGGTGGATGAGGTTTATCGCATTGGTGGGGCCCAGGCGGTTGCGGCAATGGCCTGGGGCACGACAACGATTGCACCGGTGGACCGGATTGTCGGGCCAGGCAACGCCTATGTCGCCGAGGCCAAGCGCCAGGTTTTCGGCCGGGTCGGGATTGATAATATCGCAGGACCGTCGGAGGTGGTGGTGATTGCGGATGCCGCCAATAATCCCGCCCATGTCGCACTCGACCTCCTGGCCCAGGCCGAACATGACGAGGTCGCCCAGGCGATTCTGATCACTGACGACGCCGCGTTTGCCGATGCTGTGATTTTAGCGGTTGATCTCGCGCTTACCACCCTGCCGCGCGCGGCAATCGCCGGGGCATCGTGGCGCGATCATGGCGCGGTGATCCTGGTGCGCGACTTTGACGAGGCGGCTGGCTTGACCAACCGCCTGGCGCCCGAACATCTGCAGATCATGACGCAGGCACCCGAGGCTCTATTCGCCCAGATCCGCCATGCTGGCGCGGTATTCCTCGGTCGGTTCACCCCCGAAGCCCTGGGCGATTATGTCGCAGGGCCTAATCATGTGCTGCCGACCGGGCGGACTGCCCGATTCGCCTCCGGACTGTCAGTGTTCGATTTCCTGAAACGCACAACCTGGATTGCCGCCGATGCCAACGCCTTGCGCGCGGTTGGCCCGGCAGCCGTGGCGTTGGCCGAGGCCGAGGGCTTGGGTGCCCATGGACGAAGCATTGCGGTGCGTTTGACGGAGAATGAACCCTAACTTGACCTTGCCGTCCCTGGCGACCATGTTCCGCCCCATCTTTATAACTTTTGTCGAGGCTTGATGTCCAAAGAAGACATGATCGAATTCAGTGGCACCGTGATGGAGCTGCTGCCGAACGCAATGTTCCGGGTGAAACTGGATAATGAACACTCCATTCTTGCCCATACCAGCGGCAAGATGCGCAAGAACCGCATCCGCGTGCTGGCAGGCGATCGGGTCAACGTCGAAATGACGCCGTATGACCTGACCAAAGGGCGGATTACGTTTCGCTTCAAGTAATGAAGCTGCTGCTTGCGTCGGCAAGCCCCCGCCGACTGGCACTGCTGGCACAGATCGGGGTCACCCCCGACCAGGTCATTTCCACCGACATCGACGAAACGCCGCGCCGTGCCGAGGCGCCGCGCTTGCTCGCCCAGCGTTTGGCACGTGCCAAGGCTGTGGCGGCCGCACGTCCGGACTGGCTGGTGCTGGCCGCCGATACGGTCGTCGCCTGCGGCAGCCGGGTGTTGCCCAAGGCCGAAACCGAAGATCAGGCCCGCGCCTGCCTGACGATGCTGTCAGGGCGGCGCCACCATGTTCTGACCGCGATTGTACTGGCGACGCCGGACGGTCGGGTGCTCGAACGGGTTTGCGATAGCGTGGTAGGATTTGTACGGCTGACCGATGCGCAGATTGACGCCTACCTCGCCGCCGGGGAGTGGCAGGGCAAGGCCGGTGGCTACGCGATCCAGGGGCGGGCGGCATCGCATATCCGCTTCTTATCGGGCAGCTATTCCAACGTCGTCGGGCTGCCCTTGTTCGAAACGGCGCAATTGCTGCGCGGTGCAGGATATTTGGCGACGTGAAAATACTTGCCTCTGTCAGCCCAGGCGAAATCCGGGTTGCGGTCGTCGACGCCAACGGGCTGGTCGACTACGCGCTGTGGCGGCCAGGCAATCCGGACGGGGTAGGCGATCTTTATCGCGGCCGTGTAACCGCGCGCATGCCAGCTTTGGGTGGCGCGTTCGTTACCCTGGGCAATGAGGAGGGCTTCCTACCCGAACGCGATGGGGGGGACGCCAATCCGGGCACCATTCTGGGGGTGCAGGTGGTGCGATCGGCACAGGGCGGCAAAGGCGTGCGCCTGACCGGACGGCTTGCCCCGGATGATTTCGGCCTGATCGGCAATGGGCCGCCCGCTTTGTTGCGTCGTGGTCCGGGCGCGGTCGCAATGCTCGCCGCACAGCATCAAAATGCGGACATCTGGATCGACGATGCCGGGCTTGCCGCCAGCCTGCGTCCCTTACTTGGCGATAGGTTGAGGGTTGTGACGGTTGCCTTTGACGCGGCACTCGAAGCCGATGTTTTGGCACTTTCGTCGCCAGATGTCGCCTTGCCGGATGGTGCTGCGATGTCGATCTATCCGACGCCCGCACTGACCGCGATCGATCTCGATCTCGCCGGCGCCTCGGCGGCCCGCACCAGCAAGGGTGCGGCGCATAGTGCGATTAATCGCGCCGCTATTCCCGCGCTGGCCCGCCATATCCGGCTGCGCAATCTTGCCGGCGGGATTGTCGTCGATTTTGCCGGCTTATCGGTGAAAGCCCGTGCCTCGCTTGGCCCAGGGATCGCGTCGGCTTTGGCGCATGATCCGCAGCGCGCGCGGTTTCTGGGGTTTTCTGCGCTTGGCCTCGCCGAGATTTTACGCCCGCGGGTGCATCCGCCGCTCCATGAACTACTCGGCACCCCGCACGCCGAGGGGCTGACAGCGTTGCGGCAGGCAGCGTGTGACGTGGCTGCGACTCCGGCGATTACCCTCGAGCTTACTGCCGCGCCCGCGCTGGTGACCGCATTGCGAGCCGATCCGGTTGGGTTGGCCCAATATACCGCCCGCGCCGGACGCGCATTGGCCTTGCGCGAAGACCGCAGCTTACCGATATCGGGCTGGCGTTTACGTCCCCTGCCCCGAGGTTCGGCATGAAGCCCAAAGCCTGCGCCATCTGCGGCAAGCCGCCATTGGCCCGCTACGCCCCGTTTTGCAGCCTGCGCTGCGCCGACGCTGACCTCGGCCGCTGGTTCGGCGAGGTCTATCGCATCCCCGATACGACCGCAGACCCCGACGCCATGAAGGGCAGCGATGACGAGAATGACAATTTGACGGGTTGATCCCCAGGCGCGAGTGGGCTATCCCCGCGCCTCCAACAGGTGTGGCCAGTTTCGGTGGTCGCCCCAGGATGCCCGGGTAGCTCAGTTGGTAGAGCATGCGACTGAAAATCGCAGTGTCGGTGGTTCGAATCCGCCCCCGGGCACCATTTTGAAAAAATATCTCCTCGTGCACTCATTGATCTGGCGCATTGCGGCCAGCCTACGCCACACCTAAAAACCGGCTTGGGCTAAGCTGGTCGGACAAATCCCCCGGCAGCCTTCGTGTTCAGAACGAGCAAGGAGCCGCATCATGTCGCTGAGGATCAATTCGGAGGCGCCGAATTTCATCGCCGAGACCACCCAGGGCAAGATCAACTTCCATGAGTGGATTGGCGGTAGCTGGGCGATCCTGTTCTCCCACCCCAAGGATTTCACCCCGGTCTGCACCACCGAGTTGGGCTACATGGCCGGGCTGAAGCCGGAATTCGATAAACGTAATACCAAGATCATTGGCCTGAGCATTGATCCGGTGACCAATCATGCCGCCTGGGCGAAAGACATTGAGGAAACCCAGGGCCACGCGGTGAATTTCCCAATGATCGCCGACACCGACCTCAATGTCGCAATGCTGTACGACATGCTGCCCGAGGGCGCCGGCACCACGTCGGACGGCCGCACAGCAGCGGACAACGCGACCGTGCGCGCGGTCTTCGTCATTGGGCCGGACAAGAAGGTCAAGGCGATGCTGATTTATCCGATGAGCACCGGGCGCAATTTCGACGAAGTGCTACGCCTGCTCGAGTCCTGCCAGTTGACCGCCAAACACACCGTTGCCACCCCGGTGAATTGGCGGAACGGGCAAGACGTGATCATCCCGCCGGCAGTATCGGACGAAGCGGCCAAGGCGAAATACCCCCAGGGCTGGAAGACCCTGAAACCCTATCTGCGCGTTATCGCCCAGCCGAAAGACTGACCCTGACGAAACGGAGGCAGCAATGCTGGTTTTTAGACAATTATTCGACCCGCAATCGTCTACCTATACCTACCTGCTCGGCGACCTGCCGAGCGGGGAGGCGGTGCTGATCGACCCGGTGTTCGAACAGGCCAGGCGCGACGCGGCGCTGATCAAGGAGCTCGGGCTCAAGCTGGTCGCAACCCTCGAAACCCATGTGCACGCCGACCATGTCACCGGTGCCTGGATGCTGCGGCAAAAGGCGGCCAGCGCAATTATGCTGGCAAAGAACAGCGGCGCGGCAGGCGCGGATCGCTATCTGGTGCAGGACGATGTGGTCGCCTTTGGGACCCGCCGATTGATGGCCCGAGCCACGCCAGGGCATACGAATGGCTGCCTGACTTACGTCCTCGATGATCGTAGCATGGCATTCACCGGGGATTGCCTGCTGATCCGTGGCAGCGGCCGCACCGATTTCCAGCAGGGCGATCCAGCCGCGATGTACCGGTCGGTCCATGACCAGATTTTCAGCCTGCCCGACACCTGCCTGCTTTATCCCGGCCATGACTATCGCGGCCTGACAGTGACCAGCGTCGCCGAGGAGCGTCGCTTCAACCCGCGCCTGGGCGGTGAAATCGCGGTGGCTGATTTCGTCGGCTACATCAAGAACATGCGACTTCCCCACCCGAAGCTGATCGATATCGCGGTGCCGGCCAATCTACGCTGCGGCCAACCTGGCAATGACGGAACGATCGCCCAGGCAACCGGGCCGAACTGGGCAGATGTGCACTATAATTTCGCGGGCGTCTGGGAGATCGATCCCCATGGCCTGGAAGAACACGCGGTCGAGGTGCAAATCCTCGATGTTCGGGAACCGGATGAATTTATCGGGCCGCTTGGCCACATCGCCGGGGCCATTTTGATCCCGCTTGGCGAACTCGCCGGGCGGGTCGGCGAATTGCGCAATGACCGGCCGATTGTCGCAGTATGTCGCGCCGGTGGGCGGTCGGCGCAGGCCATCGCCATCCTGGCGCAGAAAGGGTTCCCGGGCGCGGTGAACCTCGCTGGCGGGATGTTGCGTTGGCGGGCGGAAGCGCATGGAGTGGAGGGCGGGAGCCAGTAGGCGAGTTGTTTTTGTGGCCAAAAGCAGGTCTTCTCGTCCTTAACTGAAAAGGGAACGGAAACACTATGCAAAACCTCGTCGGCAAAACTGCCTTTGTCACCGGCGGCGCCAGCGGCATTGGCCTCGGTCTGGTTCATGCCTTCCTGAATGAAGGCATGAACGTGGTGATCGCTGATATTGAGCCCGCTGCGTTGGACCGCATTAATCTCGGCGACCGGGTGCGCGGTGTGGTGTGCGATACCTCCAAACGTGCCTCCGTGATCGCCGCCCGCGACGCGGCGATCGCAGCTTTCGGCAATATCCATATCCTCTGCAACAACGCCGGCGTTGGCACTGGCGGGCGGATTGACGCGGTCGCGCCGGGTGCGTGGGATTGGCTGATGGGGGTGAACCTGATGGGGGTGATCCATGGCCTGAGCGAATTCGTGCCGCACATGAAAGCCCATGGCGAGGAATGCCATATCGTCAACACCGGCAGCATGGCGGGGATGAACGGGTTTCGCGGCATGGGCCCCTATTGCGCCAGCAAAGCGGCCGTCGTCAGCCTATCCGAAAGCCTTGCGAGCGAACTGGCCGGGACCAATATCGGCGTCAGCGTGCTGTGCCCTGGATCGGTCAACACCGAATTCTATGAAAGCCGGCGTAATGCGCCCGATACGGTGCCGCCACCGCCGGCAAACAGCCGCGAGGCCCGGGCAGCCGCCCAGGGTACCAAAATTTCGATGGACCATGGCGTGCCGCCCGCCGCCGTGGCGGTGCGTGTGCTGCGGGCGATCCGCGACAAGGATCTTTACATCTTCACCCACGCCAATATGCGTCACATGGTGGATGAGCGCTATGCGTTGCTGTCAGCCGCCTTCGACAAGGCTGCAGCGCACCCTGATGCCTAGATCATCATTCGTTCAATCGGCTTCGATTGGACGAATGATGATGGTTGTGAAAACAAGACTCTAGAGCGCATCTGTTGATTCAACTTCAACCGATCACGCTCTAGGGGCGCGACTGCTCTGGGTTCAACCGGTACCCGCCACCTTCGGTGATCAGGAGCTTGGCTGCCGACGGATCGGTTTCGATCTTCTGTCGCAAACGATAGATATGGGTTTCGAGCGTGTGGGTCGTCACCTGGGCATTATAGCCCCAGACCTCATTCAAGAGGGTCTGGCGACCCACCGCGACGGAACCGGCGCGATAGAGAAATTTGAGGATCGCGGCCTCTTTCTCAGTCAGTTTGATCCGGCGGTTCTGGTCAGGGAGTTCAAGCAGCTTGGCAGCCGGACGGAACACGAACGGGCCGATCAGAAAAATGACGTCCTCGCTGCTGTCAAAGCTGCGCAATTGCGCCCGCAGACGCGCAAGCAGTTCCGCTAGGCGAAATGGCTTGGCGATATAGTCATTTGCGCCCGCTTCGAGGCCATCCACGATATCAGCCTCGGCGCCCGATCCGGTCAGCATGATGATCGGGATCTTGATTCCAGCGACCCGCAGCCGCGCGCACAAATCGCGGCCATTGCCGTCGGGCAGTCCGATATCAAGGATCAGGGCATCGAAGTGGCGTCCCCGGTCGAGTAGGATTGCGTCGGCCTCGGCAATGCTGCCGGCCAGGCTGACGACGAACTCCCCCCCCAAGCCGAGCTGGTCGGCCAGGATCGCACATAACGCCGGATCATCATCGACGATCAAAACTGGGCGGGCAGCCGCCATTCACAAAGTCTCCCTTTATTAGTCCAGACACGCATGATTATGGGTCAAAACAGTGACCGGCGCGACCCTTGATGCAGCACATATGCGCGCCATCCTAGCGCGAGAAAACGACCAAACCGGTTTCAATTTCTTGGCAGCTTCTCACCATCCAATGGGTTAGATTTTCCACGCGCCCCCCCATATGCCAGTTCAAGCGAAGCCGTCGGGCATCTGCCAGTCTGCCAAGCCATTTGCAACGGGAATAATTCTGTCGCAATGATCGTCCTTCACCACCCCGTTGGCAGTGTATTTTGCCTATCCGGGACTGAACCGTGGAATAAGTATGACCGCTCTGCCGCCGCGCCACCATGATGCAGACCTAGCTTCAGACCGGGTTTCCGCACGCATCAGCCCCCTGCCCGACCCCGAGACTTTGCGGGTGCGCCGGGTGCATCGTGCGATTGCGGATCTGCGCCGTGGCACCCCGGTGATCCTGAATGGCGCCGTACCGCTGATCGTGTTGGGTGCCGAGACTGCAGGGGCAGCGGGGCTTGAAGATATTGCGGCACTTGCAGCCGGACCGGCGTGTTTGCTGCTGGCCAATGGACGGGCGGAAACCGTGACCGGGGTTGTTGCCGCCGTGGTTGCGGTGGCGACGCCGAAGGGTTTGCTGGCACCGGCTTTCCTGAGGGCGCTTGCCGACCCGACTGCCGAACAGATGCTCGGTATGCATCCCAAGCTTGCATCGGTTCCCGTGCTCGCAGATGCAGCCATCCTGTTGGCCAAGCTCGCACGGCTGCTGCCGGCGGCCCTGGTGGCGCCGGTTGTGGCGCTGGACGCAGCGCAGCTCCGCGATTTACTGGTGGTAGAAGCGGGCGACGTGCTGGCCTACCCGGCGATTGCGGCAACCGGGCTGGTTCGGGTTGCCGAAGCATCGGTGCCGCTTGAAGATGCGCCCGACGCGCGCATCATTGCGTTTCGGGCCCCAGATGCCGGGATTGAGCATCTGGCCATCCTGGTAGGGCGTCCGGAAGCTGCCGAGGCGCCGCTGGTTCGGCTCCATTCGGAATGTTTCACCGGCGATCTGCTCGGCAGTTTGCGCTGCGATTGCGGCGCGCAGCTGCGTGGCGCGATTGCGCGCATGGCGGCCGATGGGGCGGGTGTGCTGGTTTATCTCGCCCAGGAAGGCCGCGGGATTGGATTGGCCAACAAGCTGCGCGCCTACACAATGCAGGATCGTGGGCTCGACACGATCGATGCCAATCGGGCGCTGGGCTGGGGCGCGGATGAGCGGAACTTCATGGTGGCGGCCACCATGCTGGAAGAACTCGGTATTCCGTCGATCCGGCTTTTGACGAACAATCCCGACAAAGTAGCGGCGATGACCAGTTGCGGCATCCGGGTGCAAACCCGTGAGGAGCATGCCTTCGCCCCCAATGGGGTGAACGACCACTACCTCGACACAAAGATGCGGCGTTTCGGGCATCTTCTGGGTTGACGATCGCACCTGTCGTGGTTGATCCGACCCAGATCGCCAGGGTCACGGCCGATGGATGGCTTATCTACCGCGATCGCCGGGTGCGGGCAGCGCTTGGGCGCGGCGGCGTGCGGGCCGACAAGCAGGAAGGCGACGGCGCGACGCCGCGTGGTGTTTTGCCGTTGCGCCGGGTGTTCTACCGCGCCGACCGCATTGCCATCCCGATCACCAGATTACCGCGGGAGCCGATTACCCAGGCGGATGGTTGGTGCGACGATCCGGCCGACCCAGCCTATAATTGCCATATCGGGTTGCCATATGCCGCACGGCACGAGGAATTATGGCGGGCCGACCAGATATACGACCTGGTGATCCCACTCGGCTGGAACGACGCGCCGGTGGTTGCCAACCGTGGCAGCGCGATTTTTCTTCACCTCGCGCGCTCCGACTACGCGCCCACAGACGGGTGCATCGCGCTCAGCCTGCTGGATCTGGGTTGGCTACTGGCCGGCGGAGTGACCGCAATCGAGGTGGTTGGTTAGCAGGCTACCAGGTCATTGCGGTATCGAGTTTTCCGACCCGCTGGCTGACGCGCGCGCCGAACACGCTATGCCATTCTTTGAAGGCCATGTAGCGGGGGGCAAGAAATTGATAAGTCTTGGTGACAAGGCGCCAGCCCTGTTCGTCGAGGGCACGACCGACAAGCGGGCCGGCGGCTTCCCAGGCGAGCAGGATCGGTTCCCAAGCGCGTTGGCTGCGGTAGAGCGAGGCGCGGTTTGAACGGATGAAGGCCCGCTGCCTGTCTGGATTGCGCAAAGTAGCCATGATTTCGCCCGTTTGGGCGTCAATTTCCTGAAACCTTCCGCTAATCGCCGTCACTGCGGCAAAGCTGAGCTTGGTGGTTTGCTGCAGTGCTTCGTGTCGCGCCGAGCCGAGCCGATTGCCGCGGCCAAGGCCGGCCAGGATGCTGGCCATCAGTTCCACCCGATGCAGCAGGCCCTCGCGCAGCGCCTCGATGAAAGCAAGTTCTTCAGCCAAGGCGGTGATCATTGCCAGAACCTCGTCCGAACTTTCCAGATTCAAGGTTTCGGCAGCACGTTCAAACGCGTGCTGCACAATCTGGCGCAATGCGGGATCATGGTCGAGCGCGGCCGACAGGGTTTCGGCAGATAGTGTCGCTGCACGGTCAGGGGCAATCCAGATCAGCAAATTCATGCGAAGTTTGTCGCCGGCAAGCCGGCGATGCCGGTCCCCAGGCTCCCAGCTCGCCTCCCCGGTTAGCACCTCGCTTGGCAAGGCGTCGCCGATGCGGAGCCCGGGAACAAACTCCAGGCTTGCGGCAATCAGACCGAGCATGCGTCCGTCGGGACTAGCGTCCTCAATCCCGAATTCACGTTGCAATGACCGGAGCGGCACTGCGGCTTCACGGTCGCCCATTTCGACCACCATCACAGGCGTGCCATCAGTTTCGGCCCGCCTGAACATCAGAACATTAAGCATTTGGAAGATCGGGTGATGCAGAACACAAAACTCTGTTTCCGATGATGGAGCCAGCATCCAAATTCTCCGATATTCAGGATCGTAGTATCGACTAGCAGGGTTAAGGAACGGTCATCGGTCCGTCCGGTCAAAAGCGGCTCGATGATAAATTGCCAGGGTAAGTGGATCTTCATCATTTTGCGCAAATTTCCGACAGATGAGATTCTGAGAGAACAAACTATGACACATGGTGCAACTATCGATTTCCAGACCCGCCGCGAGACGACGGTTGAAGCGACTGAATTGAGCTATCAGCCAGTATTATCGCTGATCGATGGCGACCTTGTCGCAGTGCAGGCAGTCCGCCGCGGCGCCAAGCACGGGCCCATTTTATCCCCCGGTCAATATCGCGATATGCTCCATCGTAGTCTGACCGCGGCACGTAATTGGCCTCCGGCGGTGGAGATTTGGCTCGCCTTTCCTGGCAGCGAGCTCAACAATTCAGACTTCCCACTCGAACTGCGCGAAGAACTCAGGCGTGCAGATATCCCAGCTGAACGGCTAACCCTGTTACTGCCCGAAGCGACGGCGATGCCGATCACCACCGACGGGCTGCTATCGCTGGCAGGATTGCGCGACCTTGGCGTCGGTTTGGTGCTGACTGAGTTCGGGGGTGACATCGCCAGCCTGTCGATGCTGCGTCGCCTTCCTTTGACGGCAATGGCAATCAGCCCTGAGGTGGTTGGCGGTCTGCCACAAGATCCAGAAGATGCGGCACTGGTCCGTGCGGCTATTTCAATGGCCCATGTACTTGGGATATCGGTCATTGCCAGTGGCATTGTGAACGACGCGCAGCGCGGCTGGCTGGCCGGATTGGGCTGTGCGGCGGGTCTTGGGCCATTGTTCGGCGCGCCCATGCCGGCGGCCCAATTGGGCCGATGGTTGCGCGGCGACTGAACGAAGCCCCTTGCTGTCCGGCGATCCTGGTCGCAATAGAGCCTCGTGACCGATATATATACTTCCATGATCCTAGCCCTGACCCAGGTGGGCGGCCGAGCTGGCTCGATCAGCCCGACCGATGCCGCCCGCGCGGTTGCCAATGTGCTGGTGCCCGAAGGAGGGCCCGATGCATGGCATGCCCATCTCGCGCCGGTTCGCCGCGCCGCCAGATTGCTGGCGCGCACTGGCCATATTGAGATCCTGCGCAAGGGCAAGCCGGTTGACCCGGCAGCTGCGAAAGGCGTGATCCGCCTGCGTATCGCCGCCGCGCCGGAGGTCTGAGATGCGCATTATCGGTCCTTTGCTGCTGGATGCCTGGCGTCTGGCGCGGCCCTATTTTGCATCGGAAGAAAAGTACCGCGCCTGGTTGTTGCTCGCCACCGTCATCGGCCTGACCCTCGGTTTGGTCGGGCTCGACGTGGTGCTGAGCTTCTGGAACCGTGCCTTTTACGATGCGCTGCAGGCAAAGGATGCCCAGGCCTTCACGGCGTTGTTGCTGACCTGGCAAATTGCCGATGGCTGGTTTCTGCCGGGGTTCGTCTGGGTCGCCGGCGCCTATGTGCTGGTGGCGGTTTATCTGCGCTATCTGACCCAGATGCTGGTCATCGGCTGGCGCGCCTGGATGACCCAGCGCTTTGTCGCCGCCTGGATGTCCGATCAGGTCTATTACCGGCTCGGACTGACCGCCAGCGGTCGCACCAAAGCTGACAACCCCGACCAGCGCATCGCCGAGGATGTCCGTGATTTCGTCGATCGCAGCCTGAGCCTCAGCCTCGATCTGATGTCAAACGTGGTGTCCCTGACCAGTTTTATTGCGATTTTGTGGAGCTTGTCGGGGCCGTTGACTCTGCTTGGGGTGACGATCCCCGGCTACATGGTCTGGGCGGCCTTGCTGTATGCCGCATTCGGCAGCGTAGTGATCCATTATGTCGGCAAGCCATTGGCCGGATTGCGCTTCCGTCAACAGAAGGTCGAAGCCGATTTCCGCTTTGCGATGATGCGGTTGCGAGAGAACGCCGAGGGCGTGGCGCTTTATCGGGGCGAGGCCGATGAACGGCAGGGTCTGCGCACACGGTTTACCGCGCTGATTGGCAATTGGTGGGACATCATGCGGCGCGCCAAGCTGATCAATGCGATCGCAGCAGCCTACGGTCAGGCTGCGGTGGTGTTTCCGGTGCTGGTCGCCGCCCCGCGCTTCTTTGCCGGTGAGATCGCGTTGGGTGGCCTGACCCAGACCGCCGGCGCCTTCGGGCAGGTGCAGGGCTCGATGTCGTGGTTCGTCAATTCCTATGCCGGGCTTGCCGAATGGCGTGCGATTGTTGATCGTCTGGCAGGATTTGAGCGTGCGATGCAAACTGCGCGGACGCAGACATCCATGGTCGAGACCTATGCCAAGGATGGCAATTTCGCGCTGCAGGATGCAACGCTCGCACTCCCCGATGGCCGTGTGTTGGCCGAGACCGCCGAACTGGTGCTGGAACGTGGGCAATCCGTCGTGGTCACCGGCCGGTCCGGCTCGGGCAAATCGACCTTATTCCGGGCGCTGGCTGGAATATGGCCGTTTGCGTCGGGCATCATCCGTCGGCCTGAGGCATCCAGCCTGTTCCTGCCGCAACGGCCTTATTTGCCGCTCGGCAGTTTACGCCGTGCGCTGACCTATCCGGACGCCGCAACCGTGCATCGCGATGCGGCATTGATCGATGTGCTGGAGAAAGTCGGGCTGGGCGGATTGGCGGGCCAATTGGACGCCGAAGATGAATGGGGCCAGCGTCTGTCCGGCGGCGAGCAGCAACGCCTCGCCGTCGCGCGCGCATTGCTGCAACGCCCGGAATGGCTGTTCCTTGATGAAGCCACTGCGAGCCTCGACCCGGAGAGCGAGGGCATGCTGTACACCCTGCTGAAACGGGAGTTACCCGGGACGACGATTGTCTCGATCGCGCATCGCCCGGCAGTGGCGGGGTTCCATGACCGGCATCTGGTGGTTGCCCGTGCACCTGACGGTGGCGGCCAGATCCAGGATCAGCCAAAAGCCTGAGCCGCCAGGCTCAGGCTTTTTTCAGCCAGAGCCGGGACAGCGCCATGCGACCGTTGAAGTCCAGCACATCGGCGATCCCCATGACTTTGGCTGGCGCGCAGGCATAGGTCACCCGATAGACCAGCGGCGTGATCCAGGCCTCACCAAGTACAATCTCGTCCACCTGTCGATAAATCGGCCGGCGCTTGGCGGGATCGATGGTGGCAGCCCCGGCATCGAGCAGCGCTTCGACCCGCGCATCACGATACTTGGCGGCGTTATAATAGCCGCTCGCCCGATACATGATCGAGGCAAAGACGTCGGGTTCGGGCGCAGCACTCCAATTGGTCAGATAAAGCGGGGCTTCCTTGTTGAAATTGAAGCGCTCGGTGGCAACAGACACCTCGTAGACCTTAAGATTGACCTTGATGCCGATCGCGCCGAGCTGGGCAACCAGGATTTCCGACCCGCCGCGCAGCAACTCGGTCGGCTGGGAAATCACGTCGATTTCAAAGCCATTGGGTTTCCCGCCGAGCCGCATGTAGTCGCGCGCCTTGGCGAGGTTATAGCTCGGGCGGGCAACGGTCGGGTCATAGGCGATCGATCCGGGCATCCACATGCCTGACTTGGCAATGATGCCGCGGTTGAACAGCAGGGCCTTGTTCATCGCCTCAGGGTTGATCGCGTGCGCCACCGCGAGCCGCAGATTGACGTTGTCGAGTGGCGGCTTGGCGATGTTGAATTGCAGCATATAGTCGATGCCACTGCCTTCAAATACGTTGATGTTCCAAGCTTTATTGCCCTCGAACGCCTGCACGTCACGATACGGCAGATAGACCAGATCAAGCTCCCCGGCTTTGAGGGCGGCGACCTGGACGCTCAGATCGGGGATCAGTTTGACCACAATCTCATCGAGATACGGCAAGCGGTTGCCCGCCCGGTCGCGGCCCCAGTAATTTTCGTTGCGCACCATCCGGACATGGCTACCGCTGACCATTTCGGCCAATTTGAATGGCCCGGTGCCGACCGGCTTGAAAAGGTAATCGGCGCCGGATGCCTTGACCGCGGTCGGTGAGCTCATCGCGCCGCCATTGTTGGACAGCATGGAAAGGGCGGTGCCCCATGGCCGGTTGAGATGCAGGCGAACGGCATGTTCGCCCAGGACTTCCACCCGGTCGATCGCACTGAACGCCGCGCGCGGCGTTGCCTTGGTGGCCGGGTCGAGAATACGCTCGATATTGAACTTCACCGCCTCGGCATTGAAGGGCGTGCCATCATGGAACAACACCCCCTTGCGCAATTGCAGGGTGACAGCCTTGGGGTCGGACAAATCCCAGCTTTCAGCAAGCGAGGTTTCCGGACGCGGGTTCTGCGCGCGATCAGCATCGATCAGCACATCGAACATCGGCCGCCAGTAATAGGGATCGCCGCCCGACACCCCGCGTACCGGATCGAGCGAGCCGGCGAACAGATAGAACGCCGCCCGCATTGTGCCGCCATATTGCGGCGTTTCATCGGCGGCGTATGCCGGCACGACGCCGGCAAGGCTGACACCCGCCATGGCGGCCGATGCCTTGAGCAGCGCCCGGCGTCCGAGCATGGGTGACATCTGAGAAAAAATCGGGCTCGGCATGGCCGGCTCCTGTTGCTTGTTTGTTTACCGCAGCGCGTTTGCACGCAATGGCGACAGGCTAGCGCCATCCATCTCCGACCGTCAAAGCGGCGGACTATCGCAGCGAGCGCGTGATCCATTGAAGTTGGATGAGCAGACACAATCCGACCGATTGACCGAATGATGATCAGCGATCAGCCGTTTGCAGGACCTCAAGCACGCCACCCCCGTAGCGCGTCAATTTGGATGCCCCCACGCCCTTGATCACACCAAGCTCATCCAACGTGCCGGGCTGCACGGCAGCAATTTCGCGCAGCACCGTGTCGTGGAAAATCACGTAAGGCGGCACTGATTGCGCCTTGGCCTGAACAGCACGCCATTTGCGCAAAGCCTCGAACCGCCCCTCATCGGCGCCGGACAGGCTGACCGCGGTCGCGGCGCCACCGCGTGCGACTTTGGTCTTACGCGGCGCCAGCGTGTCCTCACGCAGCATCACCTGTTCCTCGCCGCGCAGAATCGGGCGGGCTTTGTCCTCATCAAGGCTGAGCGTCGCGTATTCACCGCTATCGACGTTCAGTGCGCCCTTGGCGATCAACTGTCGCACCACGCCGCGCCAAAAGCCTTCAGGTCGGTCGCGACCGATACCGAATGTGGAGGTTTTATCGTGGCTCCAGCGCAGGATGGCGTCGGATGCCTCACCCATCAACACTGCAATGACGTGTTTGGCGCCAAAGCGCTGGCCAGTCTTATAGACGGCCGACAGCAGCTTTTGCGCCTCGACCGTGCCCTCGAACAAGCCAACCGGCGACACGCAATTGTCACAATGGCCGCAGGCCTGGGAAAATTCCTCACCGAAGCAGGCCAGGAGCGATCTGGTCCGGCATGCTGTGGTCTCGGTCAGCGAAATCATCGCCTCCAGCCGCACACGTTGGCTGCGCTTCTGGGTGTCCGGTGCATTCGAGGTCTGCAACCAGTAACGGGCCCGCGCGATGTCCTCGCCACCATAAAGCAGCAACGTCTCCGCCAGATCGCCATCGCGCCCGGCGCGGCCGATTTGCTGGTAGTAGGATTCCGGGCTGTCCGGCATGTCGAGATGGGCGACAAACCGCACGTCCGGCCGATCAATCCCCATGCCGAACGCGATCGTCGCCACCATCACCATCGGCTCCCCGGCGCGGAACCGCATCGCGGCGGCGCGCTTGATTTCGGGCGCCAATCCGGCGTGGAACGCAACCGCCGGCAGACCGCGCTTGATCAGGCTTTCCGCCATGCGCTCGGTCTTGGCACGGCTGCCGCAATAGACAATGCCGGCCTGCTGCGGGTGGCGCTTGAGGAATTCCAGCAATTGCGTGGTTTCCGACGACTTGGCGTCCGCGGTCAGGAACAAATTCGCGCGATGGAAACTGGCGGCAAAAACCGCAGCATCCTCCATCCCCAACGCGTGCAGAATATCGACCCGGGTGCGCGGATCGGCGGTCGCGGTCAACGCAATCCGAGGCACGCCCGGGAATAGCCCGCGCAATGCCGCGAGTTCGCGATATTCCGGACGGAATTCATGTCCCCATTGGCTGACGCAATGCGCCTCATCGATCGCGATCAGCGCGATATCCTGGCGCTGCAGGCGCTCCATCGTCCCCGAGGACAGCAGGCGTTCCGGCGAGACATATAGAAGATCGAGGCGCCCGGCATCGAGGTCACGCCCGACCTGGCGGGCGGTATCGGGGTCCAATTCAGAATGCAGCGCGGCGGCGGCGACCCCGAACTGGCGCATGGCAGCAACCTGATCATCCATCAAAGCAATCAGGGGCGAGATCACCAAGGCCGTGCCGGGGCGACACAGGGCCGGCACCTGATAGCACAGCGACTTGCCACCACCGGTCGGCATCAGCACCAGCGCGTCACCGCCGCCCACCACGGTATCGATCGCCGCTTCCTGATGGCCGCGAAAATGGGAGAACCCAAAGACGCGGCCAAGGATTTCGCGCGGGCTGCCGTGGAGGTGAACCGCGTTCATCGTGCCGCCGCAATGGCGTGGCCGGCCGATAGCCGCCAGATGCGGTCTGGGCGTTCAGTGCCGATCAGCCGATGGGCAATCAGGATCACCGTGCGCCCTCGCGCAACCTGGTTCAGCGTGGTGAAAAAGCTGCGCTCGGTTTCCGCGTCGAGCCCGGTGCAAGGTTCGTCAAGCAGCAGAATTTTGGCCGGCGAGATCAGCGCGCGGGCGAGCGCGAGACGACGCCCCTGGCCGCCAGAGAGGTTTTTGCCGGCCTCACCGATCCAGGTTTCGAGTTGATCGGGCAAAGCCCGGACTGTGTCGCCGATCTGGGCAGCGTCGAGCGCGGCCCAAAGATCGGCATCCGTCGCCGTGGGACGGCCGAGCAGCAGGTTGCGGCGGATCGTGTCATCGAACAAATGGGTGGCCTGACCGAGCCAGGCGATTTGGGCGCGCAGATCCGCCGCAGCCAGGCCTGCGATGTCGATACCATCAATGGTGATCCGGCCGGCTTGCGGCGTTGCGACCTTGAGTGCGAGGGCGGCAAGGCTGGATTTACCGCTACCTGAAGGACCGAGGATTGCGACGAACATGCCTTGCGGGACCTCGATGGACAGCCCATCGAAGAGCTTGGGGCGGTCGGGTTGCCAGGCGAAATGGATCACATCAAAGCGGAGTGTGCGACCGTCGGGCATCGGCGCCGGATAGGGCGGATCGGGTTGGGCAATGGGCCCATCGGCGGCGCCCAGCACGCGGGCGGCAGAAGCCGCGGCAGTGCCGGCCAGGACGCCGGCGCGCGGCATGGCAGCGGCAAGTTCGAAGGCCGCCGCCGCGACAAAGGCAATCGCCGGATGCGCGCCGGCGGCCAGCAAGGTGAGCAACATCCCGGTCTGGGCGATCAGAAAGGCGATGGCCTGGGCGCGGGCGGTGTGGCGGGCGCGGTCACGTTCGGCCGCAATCAGATCGGCGGTGGCGCGAGCGATCTGGCCGGCGATGCGGTCCTCGGCGGCACATGCGCGGATTTCGCGCAGACCGCTGGCGGCATCAAGGCTCGCGACACGGAGGGTTGCCCCGGCTTCGGCGACCCTCTGGCCGGCCAGCAAGGACTGGCCCGCGAGAATGGCCGGGACGACGAACCCGGCAAGGCCGAACAGCATCCCCACCAATACAGCGAGCCACCAGTGCACTGGGGCCAACAGCACCAGCAGCGCCGGCAGCAGCACCAGGCAACCGCCCAACGGCAGCAGCAGACGCAGATAAACCGCATCGAGGGCCGCGATGTCGTTGACCATGCGCGCAGTCAGGTCGCCGGCATCGCGAAACCCCAGCCCACCTGCCCCGCGTTCAGCCAGGCCGCGGAAAAACCAGACCCGCAAGGCTGCCAGCGCGCGGAACAACGCCGAATGGGTCAGCAGACGTTCGCTATAGCGTAACACCACCCGGCCGATACCGAGCACGCGCAAGCCAAGCAGCCCGCCGGCGCCGAGAGCGAGGCCCGCCGCACCGGCCATCAGGCCGAGCAGGGTCGCGAGGGCGGCGAGCGACACCAGCCCCCCCGCCAACAGCCAGACCGCCTGGCCGCGCCACAGCCCGACAATGCGGATCAGCGCCGTCATGCCGCAGCCTTGGGAGCGTGCAGGTCCAGCCGACGCCCGCCAAAGCTTTGCACCAACCCCTGGGCGGCAAGGCTATGCGTCGCCACGATCACCGTGCGGCCAGCCATCAGGCGGCGCAGGCTGTCGAGTAGTTCAGCTTCGGTCGCCGGATCGAGATGCGCGGTTGGTTCATCGAGCAGAAGCAGCGGGGCGTTGCGCAGGAATGCGCGCGCCACCGCAATACGCTGGGCCTGCCCCCCGGATAGCCCATAACCGCCTTCACCAATCCGCGTGGCGAGACCGTCGGGCAGGGTTGCGAGCACGGTATCGAGCCTCGCGGCCCGGACCGCGTCGGCCACGGCGACGGCGGTGGCATCAGGATCAGCGAAACGAATATTGTCCTCGATGCTGCCCGCGAACAGCATCGGGCGCTGGCCGATCCAACCGATCAGCTTGGCGCGGGCGGCTGGCACCAGGGTTTCCAGATCGGCGCCATTGATCCGCACCACGCCGCGATCAGGGCGGACAAAGCCGAGCAAAATTTCGAAAACGGTGGATTTCCCCGCGCCCGACGGCCCCGCGAGCACCAGGGTTTCGCCCGCCGGGAGCCGGAAGCTGAGGCCATCGAGCGCTTTGCCGCGACGCGCGTCCCAGGTGAAGTCGACGTCTTCGAACGCAATCGTCAGGCCCCGTGCGGCGACGTTGCGGATCGGCAGGTCAGGCGCGGGCGGCGGCATTTTTGGCAGGGACGCGAGCGCCGCCGCAGCGTCGTTGGCGTGCAGCCGGTCCTGATACACGGCGGCAAAGCCGCGCAGCGGGGCGAAGAATTCAACGGCCAGGAACAGGCCGGCCAGGGCAGATCCAGCCGGGGTGCCGAGAGTGACATAGCGCACCGCCAGCGCCACCAGGGCCACGGCCAAGGCGCAATCCAGCACGGCCGAGGACACGAATGCGACCCGCAGCACCCGCATGGTGTGGACCCGCAGCTGGTTGGAGGCCTGGGCCAGGGCATCGGCCTCGTGCGCTGTCTGGCCAGCGAGCACGATGGTGGCGATGCCGCGCAGCCGGTCAAGAAACCGGGTTTGCAAGTGCTGCATGGCGGCAAACTGGCGCTTGGTCGCCGCAGCTGCGCCGAGCCCGGACAGCGCCATGCCCAGCGGCACCAGCAAGCCGCAGCCGAGCAAAATCAGCGCGCCGATCGGGTCGAGCAGCACCATCGCAGCGACCACAAGCAGCGGCCCGCCGATGGCGAGCGCCACGGCCGGCATCCAGCGGGCGAACAGGCCATCGAGCTGCTCAATCCGGTCGACCAGAATATTGGCCAGTGCCGCCGAATGATGGCGGCGCAGCAAAGCCGGACCGGCGGCGAGCATGCAGGCGATCGCGCCATCGAGTAGCCGGGTGCGGGCGGCAGCCCCAGCCTCGAACCCGGCCAGCTCGGCGTCATGGCCAAGACGGGCGCGCAGCACGGCGAGGCCGACAAAGCTGATTGCCGCGATCCAACGCAGCGTGATGCTGGCTTCAGGGCCGGCCAGCAACGCGCCAATGCAAAAGGCTTGCAGAATGGCAGCAATGGTCGCCGCCAGGGTTCGCACCGCAACGGGCACGACATCGGGGCGGGCGGCGGCCATCTGGCGCTGCAGCCATAGCTTGGTTGGCTCGGGAGAATCGTGCATGTCGGAACAGGTTTAGCGGACCGGGCGGGTTTTGCCATCCGGACCACGCTGGGAATCGCGTGTTGGAGCGAAACGATGGCAATCTTGATGGTGGCGCTGGGTGGGGCGGTGGGCAGTGTGCTGCGGTATCTGCTCGGGCTATGGGTCACCCGGGCGGTGGGCGGCGGTTTCCCCTGGGGCACGCTGCTGATCAATGTCGCCGGCAGTTTCATCATTGGCTGGCTGGCAACCGGTGCACGGCCCGATGCGGTGACCATGCGGTTGCTGCTGATGGTGGGGTTTTGCGGAGGCTTCACCACGTTTTCATCCTTCAGCCTGCAAACCCTTGAATTGCTGCAGCAAGGGGCCTGGATTGCGGCGTGGGGCAATGTGCTGGGTTCGGTGACGTTGTGCCTCGCCGCCACCAGCGCCGGCTGGGCGATCGGACGGGGTTAACCGCTGCTTTATCTTTTGCCGTCAGGCTGTGCCGATGCTGTCCCGTCGTGCCCTGCTGGCAAGTTTGACGTTCCCCGCAATGGTCCCAGCCGGGGTCCAGGCCAGGGCGCGGCTCGGCTTGGATCCGGTGACCCAGGACCTGGTCTCTCTGCCTGATCCGGATGGCAAAGGCCCGGCCGTGTTGCTGCCAGCGTCGCGGGCATCGATCGCCTTTGCGGGTTTACTTGCCGGCGCGCATCTCATGGCCGTACAATTTACCGTCGAACAACATGTTTTTGTGGCATTTTGTGGAGGTCGTGGTTTTTGCCTTCAGGGTGTCCAGCTCTGGCACGGCCGGGACCCAACGGCTGAATATAGCAGCATATTACGGCTTGCTGCGGATGGCAGCCAGCTGATGCTGGTGCATGATTGGGCGCGGCAGGAACGCAAGGGGGTTTGGCGGCGCGAACATTGGACCGACCGGTTCGGGTGGGATGCCGATGGGCGGCTGACGGAACTGCCTGGTCATAAGCCCGACGATACCAGCGCGCAGGCGCGGTTTGTCGTATCCCGCGCGGCAATCTCGCGATTGCTGCCCGATCAGGCTCGCTTCGTGCCGCAGGCGGCAATCACTCTTCAAACCGACAGTTTCTCACTCGCCAGCAAGGCGCAGCCATCGATGCGCCAGCCCCCGTCCGGGCCGCGTTCCATCGTGTAGAGCGCAAGCGCGGGTGCGCCGTCGGGCAGTGCGCCCCGGGCCACGGCAATCTGGACGGGTTACCAACCCAACCGCTCGCTGGACGCAAGGCTTCATCTTGCCCAACTGTGCGGGTGCGGGTTGAATGCGGCGATGCACCCTGCCCCGCCAGCTTTTCCCGAGCCATTCCGCGTTTTGCGGCCGACGCGACAAAGCGTGCCGGTGGTGTTCAGCTCCGCCCATTCCGGCGCCGTCTACCCCGATGAATTCCTGGCGGCATCACGGCTTGACGCCCATCGCCTGCGGCGGTCCGAGGATAGTTTCGTCGATACCCTGTTTGCCGCTGCCCCGACCCATGGCGCACCGCTGATCTGCGCCAATTTTCCGCGCGCCTGGTGCGACGCCAACCGTGAACCGTGGGAGCTTGACCCGGCGATGTTCGAGGACACGCTGCCCGACTGGGTCAACGTGACCTCCCCGCGGGTCGCGGCAGGCCTGGGGACGGTGGCGAAACTGGTGGCGTCGGGGGAGACCATCTATCGCCGCCGGCTGCGCTTTGCCGAGGCCGAGGCGCGCGTCGCCGAATGCTGGCAGCCCTTCCATGAAGGGTTGGCCGGGTTGCTCGACAGCACCCACCGCCAGTTTGGCGCAGTGCTGCTGATCGATTGCCATTCGATGCCGGGCAACGCCTTGCCCGTCAAACCCGGCGCCGATTTCGTGCTGGGGGATGCGTACGGCACCGCGTGCAGCCCGATCATCACTGCCGGTGCCGAACAGATATTGCGCGCCATGGGCTACCGGGTGCGGCGCAACGACCCTTATGCCGGCGGCTTCATTACCCGCCATTACGGGCGTCCCGGCCGCGCCGTCCATGCCCTGCAAATCGAGATCAACCGAGCGCTCTATATGGATGAAGACGCGATGACCCCAAGCGCGGGGTTTACCTGCCTCGCCGCCCAGATGACCGAGCTGGTGGCCGGGCTGGTCGAGCTTGCTGGCACGCTGTTCGTACCGGGCGCACTTGCCGCTGAATAGCGCGTGATCCGTTGAAACGGCGATGGGCCGCCGCGCGACGGTCGGCAGGGCGACAGGCGATATAAATTAAGGACGGGGTCGCCTGAGCTCCCACTGCCACGGCGTTGCGAATTCTGGCAAAAATCGGCCGCAACATTGGGTGCGGCCGATGGAACCCGGTCATCGACCAAGGCACCAGAAGCTGCGCTGGCCGGACCTGTTCAGCCGGTGCAACGCCGCGCACTGGCCGCCCCTGCGTGATGCCCGTGAGGGTGAGGCCGTCCCGCTGCACCGCTGTCAAATGCGCTGGCAACAGAATACCATCGACTGCCAGCCCATCGATCTCCACTGCCGCGAGACGCCCGAGACCTTCCAATGTCCAATGATAATAATTGCCGTAATTGCCGCCAAGCAGGCTGAGCCAACGCCCTGGCAGCGCCGCCACCCGATCAACCGCCAACCCGATCGCATCGTGGCTGTCGTGATAATCCTGCAAATCCGGCGCAGTTTGCTGAAGTGTGTCGGACACCACCGCGTCGCCAATGCATATGATGCCGGCCCCGCCATGCACCAGCAGCTCGCAAAATCTCCGGTGCCAGGGTTGCACTGAGCCATAATCGGGGCTGTGCCAGTGGAGGTCGGGCGGCATTTCCTCGCTTGTTTGAAAATGCGGAAACATGTGCTGCCCCGTCAGCAGCGGCGGCAGGCGAACAGTTTCCGCCACCATCAACGGCTCAGCGGTGACCAGGGGGTGGAACGCCGGATCGCGCAGCAATTCGGTGGTGGTGCGCTTCACGAAGCGGACATGCTGCGGCATCAGGGGCTCCCGCCGCCTGTGCTGGCCGACCAACACGGATGGTGTAGGATTGCAGCAATCATTTTTGCGCAGCAGTTTGAAGGACGAACCATGTCGGACGCCGTCATCGCCCATCTTGTCGAGCAACGCGGGACGATTCTCGCCAGGCTCGACGCGTTGCTGCGCATTCCGAGCGTGTCCACCGACCCAGCCTTCGCGCCAGATATGGATCGGGCGCGTGCGATGCTGCTGGCGCGGCTCGTCGAAATCGGCCTTGACGACGTGCAATTGCTTGACGGTGGCGCTGGCCAACCGGCGGTTTATGGCACCTGGACCGGGGCACCGGGCAAGCCGACCTTAATTATCTATGGCCATTATGACGTGCAACCTGCTGATCCATTGGAATTATGGGTTACTCCGCCGTTCGAGCCGACCATCCGTGATGGGCGCATCTACGCGCGCGGCGCATCGGACGTAAAAGGATCGACCACCATTGCGATCGAAACGGTGGCCGCCTTCCTCGCTGTTGCCGGCAAGCTGCCGATCAACGTAAAATTGTTCCTCGAAGGCGAAGAGGAGGTCGGCAGCCCGACCGCCCGCGTCATCGTTGACAAGTATCGCCATTTGCTCGGCGCCGACGCGATGCTGTCAGCCGATGGCGGCAAGGCCAGCCTCACGGTGCCGACGGTTGGCGTAGGCGGACGGGGCTGCACCGGGGTGGAAATTACCCTGCGCACGGGCACCAAGGACGGCCATTCCGGCCGCTATGGCGGGGCGGCGCGCAACGCGCTGCGGGAAATCTCGGCGCTGATGGCCGGCCTGCACGACGATCAGGGCCGTATTCTGGTGGCTGACTTCGGTGCCGACGCAACCCCGATCAGTAACGCCGCCCGCGCTTCCGCCGCGGCCATCCCGATGGATGAAGCCGAATATCTCGGCAATATCGGCGGTACCCGCTGGGGCGATCCGAACTACACCGTGCGAGAACTCACCACCTTGCGGCCGACCATTGAGCTCAATGGCTTATGGGGTGGCTATACCGGCGCCGGTAGCAAGACCGTGCTGCCGGCGGAAGCCCATGCCAAGATCACCATGCGCCTGTCACCCGGCATGTCCCCGGACAAGGCGATGGCCGCCCTTCACGCCCATCTGCTGGCCAATCTTCCCAAGGGTGTGACCCTGGAAATGACCCAGGAGATGGACGGCACTGCCGCTAACAGCCTGGCCGAAGACCATCCGATGCTGCGCGTGGCGCTCGCCGTTCTGCAAACCATCCATGGCGCCCCGGCTTTCCCCGCCCGCGCCGGCGGCAGCATTCCGATCACCACCATTTTCAAGGAAATGATGGGGATTGATGCCATGACCTTTGGCCTCGCCATGCCTGACGACGATGTTCATGCGCCCAACGAAAGCTTTCGTCTGTCGGCGTTTGACGAGGGTTTGCGGTCCTGGCCAATGCTGTTCAGCGCGCTGGGCGCATTGTCGGCCGAGGAATTCAATAAAACCTAGAGCGTGATGACCGTAGGTGGAATCACACGGCGGCCTGAATCACGCGACCAAACAAAGCGTTAGAGCATGATGACCGCGCCTATCAGCAGTCATCATGCTCTAACGGTTAACCTAATTTTTTAGCTATCCTGGCGGAAGGCATCGATGATCCGCCGGATACAGCCGTACTGGTCGACCAGCATCACATCGAACCGCACGCCGGACAGTCCCCACTCCGAATGGGTTGCCAGCAGGGCTTCGGCCGCGCCGATCAGTCGCGCGCGCTGGCGGGGTGAAACCGCGTAGGCGGCCTGCGACAGGGTCTGACGACTTTTGACCTCAATGATTGCCAGCAGCCCATCCTTGTCGGCGACGATATCGATCTCACCGGCGCCGGTTTGCAGCCGGCGTGCGAGGATGGTCCAACCGTCGTGAACCAGGGCAGTGCAAGCGGCAGCCTCGGCGGCCAGGCCGCCACGCTGGGACCTTGTGCCACGCGCCTGGCGGGCAATAGTCACCCGCGATCAGCGCCGATCAGCGCCAGCCCCTCGGCGACTGAGACGAACTCCCCACCACCGGCAATTTTATCGGGTCCGAAGCGATCAGCGAAAATACGTCGGACAGCCGGCACGAAGGCGGTGCCGCCGGTCAGGAAGACATGGTCGATGGCATCAGTGGCAAGATTGGCTTGCAGCAGCGCGGCATCGACGGTGGTGGAGAGCTGCCCCAGATCCGGGGCAATCCAGGCTTCGAACTCGGCGCGGGTGATACGGCGCTCGATTTTGAAGGTTTTGTGTTCAAAACGCAGCAGCGCGGTCTCGGTCCGCGACAATTCGGCTTTAACGCCTGAGACGACGCGATAAAGCGCATAGCCGAGTTCTTCCTCGATCACCGTCACCAGCGCGCCGAGCCGTTCAGGATGGGCGGATGCGGCGGCGACCTCCTTGATGGCGCGCAAGGTCTTCGGGTTGCGCATCAGCGACAGCAAATGCCAGCGGGCGAAGGCGGAGAAATACTCAGGCGGCACCGGCAGCGCGGTGCCGCTGCCGAGGCCGCGAATTTTATAGGTATCGCCCTTGCCGAGCTTGGGGGAGATCACCGCATCGATAATGCGATAGTCGAACACATCCCCCGCGATGCCAATGCCGGTGTTGGACAAAGCCACGACCCGGCCAGTGTCCGGATCGAAGCGCAGCACCGAAAAATCACTGGTGCCACCGCCAAAATCGCCGATCAGCACGTTGGCTGGGCGGGTCAGGCCGCGCACGAAGCGATAGCCGGCGCCTTCCGGCTCCAGTGCGAGGGTGATGTCGGGCATGCCAGCCTCGGCGAAGGCGGCAGTGAGCCGGGCGGCCCCAAGCTCATCGCTTGGGTTCGCACCGGCGAAACGGACCGGGCGGCCCACTACCAGGCGGGCGGCTTGCGGCAGACCGCCGGCGGCGATCACCAGGGCACGCAGGAAGGTCGCGATCAGGTTTTCCAGGGTGAAGCGCCGGCCATAGATCCGGGTTTCGCTGAAGCTTGCCTGGGCAAGGTAGGTTTTCATCGACATGATCAGCCGGCTGTCGAGCGGATCGTCGAGATAAGCCTCGATCGCCTCAGGCCCGGCTGCGTGGCGCAATTTCTGCCCGGCCTTGGTGTCATCGGCGGCAAAGCACAGCACCGAGCGGAACATTTCCAGCGCCTCTGGCCCGAAGCGACGGGTTTCGGTGCGACCATCGGCGTGGCGGAGGGCGACCACCGAGTTGGTGGTGCCGAAATCGATCCCGATTGTGAGGCCCATCAGAAGCGTTCTTCACCGTGATGGCGGGCGGCGTCGGGGAAATCACGATAGAGCGCGAAGACCACGTTCTGCGCCACCGAGTTCACCCCGAAATGGAAGCCTTCCAACGGGTCGCGACGGCTGGCAACGGTTTGAAACGCTGCTTCAAGCTGGGCGAGGTCGCGGACTTCGATGGTGATATGCCAGTCGCCCATGCCACGTAGCCCGAAGCCGAGCTTGGCGCGGGTGGTGCGCCACGACGCGATCAGATCGCGGTCGCGCAAATGCCCAAGATAGCGATCGAGGCTTTCGACAAATGCGAGATCGGCGACCCCGGGTTTGAGGTCGCAATAGACATGATAAATATCCATCCGGCGTCAGCCCCGGCGCCGATGCGGTCCAGTTGCTGCTGGCCGGCTGGCCAGGCTGAACGCGCCACCACCACACAGCACGGCGACGGTGAGCGGCAGCAACCAACTCGGTCGCGCCAGCAGCGGCACAACCAACCCGGTCCACAGCCATCCCAGCGACGCGCCGCGCAGTGTGTCTTGGAGATTAACCAGCAATTGATGGTCAGCACGGCTCAGTGCGGTGCCGAGGCTGGTGCCGGGCGACAGCAGCAACGCCATCCCGAACGCGGCAACCAGGAAGGCTGCCGACAGCACCATCAGGACGCGCACGGAGGTGGACGATTTCAGGGTCACACGAAAAGTCGCTCGCTCTTTTTATCGGTATACATCGAAGCGACGTAATCGCCATAGCCATTCCATATCTGTGTCGGCACCATTTCGTCTTTACCAAGCAGGCGTTCACGTGCCTGGCTCCAGCGCGGATGGGGGACATCCGGGTTCACATTGGCCCAGAAGCCATATTCGCTGTCCTGCAATTCCTGCCAGAAAGTCTTGGGGCGCTGGTCGGTGAAGCTGATCTTCACGATCGATTTCGCCGATTTGAAGCCGTATTTCCACGGCAGGGTCAGCCGGATCGGGGCGCCGTTCTGCGGCGGGATGGTCTTGCCGTACATGCCGACCGACAGGAACGACAATTCGTTCATCGCTTCCTGCATGGTGACCGCTTCGGTGTAAGGCCAGGGATAATAGCTCATTTTCAGACCCGGCATGGTTTTCTGGTCGGCCAGCGTGGTGAACACGACATATTGCGCGCTGCCCAGTGGCTCGGCCATTTTCACCAATTCGGAGAGCTGAAAGCCGATCCACGGCACCGTCATCGCCCAGGTTTCGACGCAGCGATGGCGATAAGCGCGTTCCTCGAGGCTGACCTTCTTCATCAAATCGTCAAACCCGATGGACTTGGGGGTTTTCACCATGCCGTCGATGGCGATGGTCCAGGGCGCTGTTGGCAGCGCCTGGGCAGCATCCAGCACGGATTTGGAGGTGCCGAATTCATAATAATTGTTATAGCTGATGGCGTCTTTTTCCGGCGTGATGTCGCGGCCTGCGACATAGCCCGCGTTCGCGCGGGCGCTGAGCGGCTTCAATTCCTGCATTTTTGCGGTCGGCCCGCCGAATATTTTCCATTGGGCGCTGGCGGGGCCTGCGACCAGCCCACCGGCAATCGCTCCCAGCCCGCCGATCAGGGCGCGGCGATTGGTGACCAGGTGTTCGGGCGTCATCGCGCTGGCGGGCAAATCCCAGATACGGCGGTTCTTGATCAACATGGGTCGGTCTCCTCTGGCGTGTGCAGCGGACTTCGGCCGAGCATCCCGGATGGATGTTCAGTCTGCCCGGAAATCGCGTGCGGGTCCACGGGATTGCATTGCGATCGTCATTAGGAAACAGTCTGGCAGCGCGCATGTTACATGTGGCGCCGGAAATATTTATCGAAAGTGCCCCGCCATGCATCTCGCCCGCTTCCCCCGCGTGAAACTATGCCATGCCCCGACCCCGTTGGAGTTCATGCCGAACCTGACCAAGGCGCTCGGCGGGCCGCAGCTTTGGATCAAGCGCGATGATTGCACCGGGGTCGCGATGGGGGGTAACAAGAACCGCAAGCTCGAATATCTCATGGGCGAAGCGCTCGCCCAGGGCGCGACGCATATCGTGACCCAGGGAGCATTGCAGTCCAACCATGTCCGCCAGACTGCGGCGGTCTGTGCCAAGCTTGGCCTGAAATGCACCGCTTTGCTGGAACATCGGGTGGACACCAACTCGGTCGAATACCTCGAAGGCGGCAACGTCCTGCTCGACCATCTGCTCGGCATCAACATCGAATACCGCGCCGGCGGCACCGACATGCAGGCGGCACTCGAGGATGCCGGCGCCAAACTCAGCGCGGCCGGCGAGAAAGTCTATCTGATCCCGGGCGGCGGTTCCAACGCAGTCGGCGCGATGGGCTATGTCCATGTCGCCCTCGAATTGCTCGCACAAGCCAACGAGATCGGTCTGCGGATTGACCGTCTGGTCCATGCGACCGGCAGCGCTGGCACCCAGGCCGGATTGGTGGCCGGGTTCGAGGCGTTGAATGCCGGCATCAGGGTGCTCGGCATCGGGGTGCGCGCCCCGAAGGATCGCCAGGAGGCGGTCGTGCACAAACTCGCCGAGGCCACCGCGGCGCGACTGGGCATCGCCAGCATCCGGCGCGAGGCTGTTGAGGCCAATTGTGACTATGTCGGCGCGGGTTACGGCCAGCCAACCCCGGGCATGGTCGAGGCGGTGACGATGTTTGCCCGCAGCGAGGCGATTTTTCTCGATCCGGTTTATTCGGGCAAAGGCGCTGCTGGGCTGATCGACCTGATCCGTAAGGGGTATTTTACCGCTGAGGAAAATGTTGTGTTCCTGCATACTGGTGGTCAGGTCGGCCTGTTCGCTTATCGCGACGCGCTGGTACCGGCTGGCTGATTTCGCTCCAGCGCTCACATTTCATTTACCCCAGATCGGCAGACTGGGGTAAATGAATGTCAACGACGACGTGACGCGCTGAGAAATTGAGATTTTCTGCCGTGCTGCTGGCGGGGCGTGCCACACGTGAGGCCAGGGTGCGACCGCGGGCGCGTTGATCGAGGCCGCCGACGAATGTGGCGTGTCCGATTTGCCCGGCCTGGCTTTCCCGGCTAGAGCCACCGGAGTGATTAGCGTGGCGGGTCAAATGGCACGACGATTTCTGGTGACCGGTGGTGCCGGCTATGTCGGCAGCCATCTTGTGCGGGCGTTGCGCGCCCGGGGCGATCGCTGCACGGTGTTGGATAATCTCAGTACCGGTCACCATGAAGCTGTGCCGGACGATGTTGCTCTGGCTGAAATTGATCTGGCGGACCGGGTGGCGGTGGATCAGTTGCTGGCCGACGGTCCGTGGGACGGTGTGTTTCACTTTGCCGCCCTGTCATTGGTTGGCGACAGCATGCGCGACCCGATGGGCTATTTCGCCGCCAATGTCGGCAATTCCGGCGGTCTGATCGATGCTTGTATCCGCCACGACGTGAAGAAGCTGGTGTTTTCGTCAACCGCTGCGTTGTTCGGGCTGCCTGAACGCCTGCCGATCGCGGAAGACGATCGGAGCGACCCGGGCTCGCCCTATGGCGAGAGCAAATTCATGGTCGAACGCATGCTGTCCTGGGCGGACCGGGTGCACGGACTGCGTTATGCCGCATTGCGTTATTTCAACGCGGCAGGCGCCGATCCGGATGGCGCTCTTGGCGAAGATCACCGGCCCGAAACCCATCTGATTCCGCTGGCGATCGATGCAGCCCTCCGCCGACGCCCACCGCTCGCGGTGTTCGGCACCGATTATCCGACGCCGGACGGCACCTGCGTGCGCGATTATGTCCATGTCAGCGACCTTGCCACCGCCCATCTCGCCGCTTTCGAGCAACTCGATACCGCGAGCGTAACCTATAATCTCGGCAGCGAAGCAGGGCACTCCGTCCACGACGTTCTGGCGAGCGTGGCGCGGGTGGGCGGACGCGAGGTCCCGCATACGCTTGCCCCGCGTCGGCCGGGCGATCCGGCGGTGCTGGTCGCCTCATCCGCCCGCATCCGCGCCGCGTGCGGCTGGCAGCCGCGCTTTACAGCCCTGGACGATATTGTCGCCACCGCCTGGGCATGGCGCAACGCGCATCCGTCAGGCTATGACAACGGGTAGCTGATCTGGCGAGATCAGCACGGAGGATGAAATGCTGGGTACGGATATCGATCTGTTGCTACCGCCGGTCGGGCTTGCCCGTACCCAATGGTGTGCGTTCGATCACCTATGGTACTTACGCGCCTATCCCTCCGCCGCGGCAGAGATCGGCGGCACCGGCTTTACCCAGGTGCGCGATCACTACGTCGCCCACGGCGCAGCGCGCGGATTATCGCCGAACATGTTCTTCGACGAAGCCTGGTATCGCATCCGCTACCAGGACGTCGCCGCTGAAATCGCGGCCGGTGCAATCGCCAGTGGCTACGCCCATTATTGCCTGGCAGGCTATGGTAATCGCGCCCCACACTGGTTGTTCGACCCGGAAACCTATGCCAGCTATTCGCCGGACCTGACTGACGCTGAGCTTATCCAGCTCGATTGCGTCAATCTTTACGATCATTATCTGCGCATCGGCATGGTCCAGGGGCGGGTGGCGCATCTGCTGTTCGATCCGGCCACTTACCGCGCCAGCTATGCCGGTGCGTGGGAGAGGGTGTCAGAAATTGATCGGATCGGCGCGTTCGTCGACTTCCTGACCGAACGGCTGGCAGCAAAACACGCGGAACCCGCGACCTCGATCTATTTTGACCCGGCATGGTTTTCCGCCCGCCATAAGCCTGCCTCGCACGGGGCGCTGCATGCCTATCTGACCGCAGACCAGACAACGTCATGCGATCCGGTTGCAGACTTTGATGAGGGTTTTTACCGCACCAAATACTCTGAAATTTCCGAGGCCATCCGTCGCGGGACACTAAGTTCGGGATACGAGCATTTTCTGAAACATGGCGCCGTCGCTCTGCTCAACCCCAACGCGTCAGCCAATTTGCGCGCCTATCACGATGCCAACCCGCAGATCGCTGCAGCGATTGCCAGCGGGCAATGCCGCGATGCGTTTGCCCATTGGCGCGCCACCTCGGCCAGCGTCGCAGTACCCCTGGCGCCGATCCACCATGGCGGCGGGCAACTTATCGCTTTCGGGAGCGATCCTGACAGTGGCCTGTGGATGCTGGCAGGTGCTGCAAACCTGGACAATGACGCACCGCGCTGGCCCGCCAGGCTGGAAGTGCGGGCGGTCTTCGGCGACGCAATCCTCGCCGGCGAGGCTGACTGCGCGGTCGACCCCGCAGCGCCCGAAGCCGGCGCTAATCTGGTTTTGGGGTTGCCCGGTTCGGCGCCATCCGGGCGGCTGCGTGCAGTCGAACTGTCCTGGGGCCGCTGGATCACCCGTCTGCGCGTGCCAGCCTCGGCGCGGGCGATGCGCCATGAGGATGTGCGGTCCGACATGCTCGGCCGGCTTGACCTGTTCGGCGATATTCCCGCCGCGAAACTGCTCACCAACATGCTGCGCCGCGAGAAATTCGCCGGCCATGGTACGCTCGATCGCCTGCGTCCGCCGGTATTGCTGAATTTCGATGAGGCGATCCTGTGCCCGACGACCGAAGCCGGCATGCATGACGGCGTGGCGTTGCTGGGTTGGCTGATCGCGCCGGGCGGGGTCAAAACGATCACCCTGCATAGCGGCAATATTGCCACCCCGATCAAACTGGAAAACATGATCAGGGTCCCGCGACTTGACGTGCTGGAGCATCTTGCGGCCACGCTGCATGTCGATCCCGATGCCTATGGGTTCGCAGCCTTCGTCGCCAATGCGATTGCGCCCGGTGCCGAACCCGGGCATATCGCGGTCGAAACCATGTCAGGCGATATCGGCTACAGCCTGCTGCCGCCGTTTCGGTTGCAGGGCATGGCGGCAATAGAAACTCTGCTGATCCAATCGGCACCCCGTTATGGCGAGGTCGCACCCAGTTTCGATCAGGTCTACGGCCCTGCGATCGGCGCGCTGAATGCGGCACGGCTACGCATGGTGCGCCCACCCCGCAACATCGCGCTGGGGCCGATGGCAGCGCCGGTCATGCTATCGGTTGTGGTGCCGTTATTTGGCCGCACCGATTTCATGGAATATCAGGTCGGGCTGTTCGCCCATGCCCCACCCGGGCCGGCGACCGAATATATCTATGTCCTCGACGATCCGGCCCTGGAAGCCGAGGCCGAATATGTTGCCGCATCGATCGCGGCCCGCTTCAACGTGCCGATCCGGTTGCTGATCCTGACCCGCAATCTGGGCTATGGCCCGGCGACCAATGTCGGGCTGCGGGCGGCGCGCGGCGCGTTTGTGGCGCTGCTGAATTCGGATGTGTTTCCGATCGAGGCCGGCTGGGGCACCGCGCTGATCCTGCGCTTGCAGGCCGATGCCAAGCTGGGCGCGGTCGGGCCGATGCTGCTGTTCGAGGACGGCACGGTGCAGCACGAGGGCATGGCAATGGCGCCACTGGCAGAGTTCGGCGGCTTGCAGTTTCCATTGCATCCGCGCAAAGGTCTGCGCCCGGACGGAACGGCCGGCCTGCGCGCGGCCGAGGCAATCACCGGGGCGGCGATTGTGATGCGCCGGCGCGATCTGCTGGCGCTCGACGGGCTTGATGAGGCCTATGCAATTGGGGATTTTGAGGATGCAGATCTGTGCCGGCGCCTGGCGGCGATGGGGCTTGCGTCCGCGGTCGATCTCGACGTGAAAATGTACCATCTGGAGCGGCAGACCCAAGGGCTTTCGGGTCGACATTGGCGAATGAACCTCACGCTGTTCAACGCCTGGGTCTATCATCAGCGCTGGACCACCAAGGCGGAGCACCTGCCATGACCAAGCGTCCGGCGGCCGCAACCGTTGCGGCCAAACCACGGGCTGAAAAGCGTGTGTTGGTGCTGACCCATAGCCACCCGGCGTTGTCGCGCGGCGGGGCGGAAATGTCGGCGGCCGCCTTGTCGGCGGCAGTTGGCGACAGCTTGGGATGGAAATCATGGTTGCTGGGCTGCAGCCGTGAACCAGAGGGCGCGCGGGCGGGCAGCTGTATCACCCAGCCCTTCGGTGATAATTCATATCTCTATAGCGCAGGACCGTTCAACTGGTTCGCCTTCGCCAATCGCGACAAGAACTTCCCCGGCGCGTTTGCCGCGATGTTGCGGGAAGTCCAACCCGATATCCTGCATTTTCACCACTATCTGATCTTCGGCGTTGATGCGTTCCTGATCGCGCGGCAGACATTGCCGAACTGCAAAATCGTTCTGACGCTGCATGAATACCAGGCGATCTGCAATCATTACGGCCAGATGATCAAGACCGATGGCGATGTGCTGTGCCATCAGGCGAGCCCGCGCGATTGCAACCACTGCTTCCCAAAATACAGCCGGTCCGATTTCTTTCTACGCCAAACTTATATTCAGCGGTTCTTTGATCTGGTCGACAGCTTCATTGCACCCAGCCAGTTCCTCGCCGATCGTTATATCGCCTGGGGCGTGCCGGCGGCGAAGATGACGGTGCTGGAGAATATTGTCGGCCCCGCCCCGGCCGAAATTGTCCGCCCAGCGGAGAGTGCCGTTCTGCGGATCGGATTTTTCGGCCAGACCACCCGGCTGAAAGGCATCAACGTGGTGCTCGACGCCGCCGAAATGCTCGACGATGATGTCGCTGTGGTGTTCGACGTGCATGGTGACGACAGCGACCAGCCCGATGAATTCCGCGAAGAATTCGCCGTCCGCCGCAAGGAGGCCGGGCGCCGGCTGCGCTTCCACGGGGCGTATGACAATCACAGGGTCGATACGCTGATGCAGCAGGTCGACCTGGTGCTGGTGGCATCTATCTGGTGGGAGAACTCGCCGGTGGTGATCCAGGAGGCGATCCGCAATCGCCGCCCGGTGATATGTTCCAACATTGGCGGCATGGCGGAAAAGATCCGACCCGGCCGCGATGGCTGGCATCTGACGCCGGGCGATGCGACAGAATTGGCAGCCCTGGTGACCCGGCTCGCGACCAATCGCGCCGAAGTGACCGCGATGGCCGCGAGCTTGCGCGATCCGGTGGCGCCGTCGGTGACGGTGGACGCCCATCTCGCGCTTTACGGTGGGTTGCTGGCAGCCAAGTAGAAGATCGGGGCCGGGGTGGTCAGGGCCGGGGTGGGCGGGGCGGCATCACTTCGTCAGGGATCGGGCAGATATAGGCCTGCCCACCCGTGCGCGCGACAAGCTCGGCCTTTGCGGCCGCAATCAAGCCGGGGTTCTGCAGCGCATCCAGCGCGGTTGCCGCCATCACCTTGGCGACATGGACCATACCCTTTTTGGCATGCGGCGACTTGCCCTGGGCGGTGAACTGCCAGGAATGGAACGGCGAACCGATCGCGATTGTCGCACCATCGGCCTGCACCAGCGGCACCACCCAGGACACATCGCCAACATCGGTGCTGCCCATCATCACCTCGCCTTTCTGGTCGAGTGGGATGATCACTTCCGGCAATGGTTCGTCGCTGCGCAGCTTCTGACCGACATGCTTATAGTGGGCAGCGATGTCTTCGGGATTGAGGGTGGCGCGAATGTCCTCGGCGAATTTGCGATCCTCGGCGTCCCATTCCGGCACCCCGAGCCGCATGAAATTGGCGTGCATCGCTTCTTCCAGCGGACGGTTGCCGATCAGGTCGGACATGCCGGCGACCGGCTGCACGGTGACGGTGGTTTCGGTCATCAATGCCGCGCCCTCGGCGATCTTACGGACCCGGGCAGCCAAGGCGCGGACATCTGGGGAGGTTTCGCCACGGATCATGTAGCGCACCTTGGCCGATGCCTGGACCACGTTGGGCGCCACCCCGCCGCCATCCAACATCGCGTAGTGAATGCGCGCGCTCGACGGCATGTGTTCGCGCATATAATTCACCCCGACATTCATCAATTCGACCGCATCGAGTGCGGATCGGCCCAAATGTGGCGCGGCGGCGGCATGGCTTGCCCGGCCGGAAAATGAATAATCGACCATCACGTTCGCGAGCGACTTGGCCGGGTTCACCCCAGGAAACGGCATCGGGTGCCAAGTGATGGCGATATCGACATCGGCAAATGCGCCCGCGCGGGTCATGAACGCCTTGCCCGAGCCCCCTTCTTCGGCGGGGCAACCATAGTACCGCACCCGCCCTTTGATGCCGTTGGCGGCAAGCCAGTCCTTCACAGCCGTTGCGGCCAGCATCGCGCCCGCGCCCAGCAGGTTATGCCCGCAGCCATGTCCGGCGCCATCGCCTGGCAATGGCGCATGCGATGCAAGCCCGGCCTGCTGCACCAGACCCGGCAGCGCGTCATACTCGCCAAGAATCGCAATCACCGGGCCTTCATCGCCGGCTTCGCCCATGACCGCGGTCGGCATGCCGGCGACGTTTTCGGTGACGCGAAAGCCTTGCTCGCGGAGCATCGCGGTGTGCTCAGCGACCGAACGGTATTCGTGGAAATTGACCTCCGGCGTGTCGAACACCCGGTCGCTGAGGCCTTCGAATGCAGCGCGGTGTTGATCAACGATGGTCCAGATTTCGTCCGAATTGCGCATGTGCCAGGCTCCTGTTCGGGCTACGATACGGGTAAGGCAAGGTTCAAGGAAGGTCTGCTTTGTTTGACCAAAAGGAACACGCTTCGCCTGACCTAAGGAGTCCCCCCAATGCGCATCTTCCTAACCCTTCTCCTGCTGGCCTCCACCGCCATCGCCCAGCCCACGCCGATTTTGCCGGCACCCGCGATCGACGAGGACAGTTCCCCCCTCGCCTTCCTGCTCGCCGCCAAGTCTGCGGTTGGCGGCGGACGCTGGGGCGAAGCGCAGGAAGCGCTCGAACGCGCCGAAAGCCGGGTGCTGACCCGGTCGGTACGACCGTCGCGGGCGGGCGCGCCGAGCGCGCAGCACATCGTCGGCAGCTTGCAGCGCGCCCGCCGGGCAGTTGAGGCCCATGATCGTGCCACCGCGACCGACGCGATCGGGGCAGCATTGGCGGATACCAATTCTTGAATGCAAGTGCATACTGGCCCCAACAACACCAGCCCGGGAGTACATAATGTCCAGCTACGATACCGTTCTTGTCGACACCCCCGCCGAGGGCGTCGCCCGCATCACCATGAACCGGCCCGAAGCGCGCAATGCGCAAAATCTGGATATGACGTACGACCTCAACGCCGCGTTTGACGCGGCAGCCCAGGACGACACGGTCAAGGTTATTATCCTCGCCGGCGCCGACCCACATTTTTCCGCCGGCCATGATCTGCGCCGCACCGGCAAACAGGGCCTGGGGAGCGATTTCCCGGTGGTCGGCCATTGGGGCGGCTTTGCCGAACCGGGCGCGCACGGCAGAATGGCGCGCGAGCAGGAAATCTATCTGCAAATAACCCGGCGCTGGCGTAACCTCGCCAAGCCGACGATTGCCGCCGTCCAAGGGCGCTGCATCGCTGGCGGGCTGATGCTGGCCTGGGCCTGCGATCTGATTATCGCCAGCGATGATGCGACATTCTGTGATCCAGTGGTCACCATGGGGGTGTGCGGCGTCGAATGGTTTGTCCACCCGTGGGAGCTTGGCGCGCGGAAGGCCAAGGAATTCCTGTTCACCGCCGATGCCTGGTCCGCCGACGAGGCCCATCGGCTTGGCATGGTCAACCACGTGGTTCCCAAGGCGGGGATGATGGATTTCACCGTGGCGATGGCCAGCAAAATCGCCAGCAAGCCCGCCTTTGCGCTGAAGATGACCAAGGAAGCGGTTAACCGGTCGATGGACGCAATGGGCCAGCAAACCGCGATCGATCAGGCTTTTGCCTTGCATCAGTTGTGCCATGCCCATAATCAGCAGGAATTCGGCATGGCGGTCGATCCCGGCGGGTTGCACCCGTCGGTTCGCAAGCCCGCAGCCTAGTGGTGCGATCCTGACGCTCACTACCCGAGCGTCAGGATCGCACCACCAGATCCACTCGTTTTTTTCAAGGGAACCTTCAAATGCTTGGCCTGATGCAGCACCAGGAATTGATGATCTCGGCGATCATCAAGCACGCCGCCCGCCACCACCCGAACGCCGAAATCGTGTCGAAAACCACCGAAGGTGCAATGCACCGCTATAACTATCGCGAGTTCGAAGCGCGGTCGCGGCGGATGGTGCGGGTGCTGCAAGGGTTGGGGGTGGGCTGGCAGGATCGGGTGGCGACACTCGCCTGGAACGGTTACCGCCATATGGAGCTGTATTATGCGGTGTCCGGCATGGGGGCGATCGTCCATACGATCAATCCGCGCCTTTCGGTCCCCGATGTCGCGTATATCGTCAATCACGCCGAGGACGTGCTGGTGTTTTCCGACACCACATTTGCGCCGCTGATCGGGGCCGCCGCACCGCATTTCGGCGCGCATGTCCGGGGCGTGGTGATCATGTGCGACCGCGCCAATATGCCGGCGCTCAAGCTGCCGGACGGAATGGCGCTCTATTGCTACGAAGACCTGATGGATGCGGCCGACGACACCTACGTCTGGCCAGAATTCGACGAGCGGACCGCTGCGACCTTGTGCTACACATCCGGCACCACCGGGCGGCCGAAAGGCGTGCTTTACTCGCATCGTTCCACCTTGCTGCACGCGTTTTCCGGTGGCATGGCCGATGTGATGGGCCTGCGCGCCTCTGACCGGGTGCTGCCGGTTGTGCCAATGTTCCATGTCAACGCCTGGGGCATTCCGTATGGCGCGCTCATGGTGGGTGCCACCCTGGTCATGCCGGGCCGCTTCCTCGACGGTGCCAGCATGACTGCGTTGATGAACGACGAAAAAGTGACAATGTCGGCGGGCGTCCCCACCGTTTGGCTCGGGCTTCTCCAACATCTCCAGAAAAGCGGCGGAAGCCTAACCAGCATGCAGCGCCTGATGGTCGGCGGCTCAGCCTGCCCGCGGATGCTGTATGAGGGGTTCGACGCTTATGGCGTGCGTATCTACCAGGGCTGGGGGATGACCGAAATGTCGCCGGTTGGCACTTATAATGCCCCCAAACCGATCCATGAAGGGTTGAGCTTGGATGAGGAATACAAGGTCCGCATCAAGCAGGGCCGCGCCCTGTTCGGTGTCGACATGAAAATCGTTGATGACGACGGCGTTGAGCTGCCGTGGGATGGGCTAAAATCAGGACATCTTTCGGTGAAGGGCCCGTGGGTCACCAATGCCTATTATGGCGACGAACCAGGCAGCGCCCTGGATGCCGATGGCTGGTTCGCCACTGGCGACGTCGCGGCGATCGATCCTGAGGGCTATCTTGAAATCACGGACCGATCCAAAGACGTGATCAAATCAGGCGGCGAATGGATCAGCTCGATCCAGCTCGAGAACATCGCCGTCGGACATCCGGATGTAGCCGAGGCCGCGATTATTGCGGCAACCCATGAGAAATGGGCCGAGCGGCCATTACTTCTGGTGGTGGCAAAGCCGGGGCATACGATCGATAAGGCCAGCGTGCTGGCGATCTTTGATGGTCAGGTGGCGACCTGGTGGAAGCCGGACGATGTCGTGGTGATCGACGAAATACCGCATTCGGCAACTGGAAAAATTCAGAAATTGGCGTTGCGGGATAAGTATAAGAATTACCTACTTAGCAAGTAGACGGAAGTGCGTTCTTTTTGTGGACAAAAAGAACCAAAAAAACTTTGTGACTCTGTTGGCGTGGGTCTGCGGTGAGGTCCCGAGCCAACGGCAACAGAGTCGTAAAGTTTTTTGGCTTCTTTGTTTTCAAACAAAGAAGACCTTGCCTTACGCCGCTTCCATCTGCTTAGAAAACGGACACCCAGCCTTGCGTTCTTTCCGCGCCGCCACCGCATAGGCGCCGAACGGCCGATCAGGGCGGCTCGACGGCTCAGCGATTGAGGTATCGTAATCCGCCCAATCCGCCGCGCTGAAGCCTTCGAGGGTCGGCCCCACCTCCATGTCTTCAACGATCGCATCAGTATAGATCTGGCGCGGGATCGGCTGAATTTGTATCAGTGGGAAATCCGCGCGCAGCCGGATCGGCACGTTGGTGCGGGTCAGGCGCAAATTGGTGAATAGCGGCCCGAACCAGCGATCGGTTTCGACGATGCCTTCATAGGCAACGTAGCCGCCGGGCAGTGGCAGGTTGGCGGGCGGACGCACCAGCAAGCTCCAGCCGGGGGCAGACCGGGCGAACATGCCAGTCCAGATCTGCACCACGCCAGGTTCAGGCACCGCGGTCAGCATCGGTGGCGCACAGCCCTTCAGTTCATCCGGTGCTGCTGCATCGAAACGCGCCGAGAGGTTGGGAAATTGCGCGGCTGAAAGCGGCAGCCAGCCATCGACGCCGGCGTAGTTCCAGAAAATATCCTCGCCGTCCCACATCAATGACAAATCCATTGGGGCAAATCCGTACCAACCGAAGCCGGCGGCCTGGGTGATGGCGTCACAAAAGCGAAATGCACGGGTTGGCATGGTGCCAAGGGCGGATTTGTCGGCGCGCTGCGGTGGGCGGGCAGATTCGATCACACGATAGAAACGGACGCCGGGGGACGGGGCTGCGAACATGGGCTTTGATCCTGCGATGAGGGCTCGGGCAGTGACAGCGCAGGCGCGCGGCCACGGCAATGTCGGAAAGAATGCGGCTGACCTGGACCCCAGGTCAGCCGCCCAGTCTTGTCGTCCGATCATCCCTATCCACGCGAACAACGCTGTTGGATTGGATGATGCGCGTGCTTCAGGCGGAAGTTGGCAGGCGGAACACCGAGCCGAGGCGAATGCGGCCGAGATCGACAACCGCCGGAGGCATAGAAACGATGATGTTGGACATATGATAACTCCTGAATTGAGACTTGGATGTCCAACGGCAATTCACTCATGCAACGACAATGTCTTGCCGCAAGTGGAACTTGCAACGCGACGGCGGTGTTTCTGAGATGAAATGGGGCTGGGCCGCGGACATGGCTTGCCCGTCGACGTCCGAACCATGCCCGTTACAAGTAATTTAGTCAAGCTTATTTTCCTAGCATAAGGAACATAGTCCGTAAAAAATTGGTTAATATTACACTCTTGACAAACTTGGAAATGACGCGTAACGTTAGTGGCGACTTCAACGTTTAAATTTCTCGCGTGCTCCTGGGCGGAATAAATCATAAATATCAGCCTGTTGTGATAGGATCGGAAGCGTACGGGTGGAACACCAGCGGATGCCGGGTTCCTCCGGGTCGATTTCGACGGCCGCCTGAAGCTGGAATTTCACAGGACCCGCATCACCTCCGACGCCGGGTTACGCCCGTATCGTAAGTTGGACGACCACCACGTGATAGCCGCCGTTATGATACCAGCTTCAGCTATCGGGCTGAGTCACGGACTCGGTCCCGCAGGGTAGCGGTGAAGGTCGATCGGCACCCTGGCGAGTTGTATCCGCGCGTTGACTTCATCGTGACCAGCATGACCCGGCCGCCGGAACTTATGCCGCTGTTCTATGACCAGCGCGGCAGCGCGGAGCAGCACATTAGAGCGTGATCAGTTGAAGTTGAATCGGTAAACACACTCTAGAGTCTTGTTTTCACGATCATCTTTATCCGCCCAATCGAAGCCGATTGAACAAATGATGATCTAAGGAGGGCGAGAACGCAATCGTCTGGACCCGCCTGTACTGCCACCGCTTTGCCGCCAATGCCGAGCCGCTGCAACGACACGCCCCGGCCTCCACCCTCGCTAACTTTCTCCGCACCCGGCCTCGCCCGAAGCCGATCAGCCATTGGTCGATGACCACCTTGTGGGATCGACTGGTTAAGATCGTCCGTCATGGGCGCTCAATCACGTTCCAAAGGGCCGACTTTATGGTCTCGCGCGACTTGTTACAGAAAATCCTGGCCGCCATCGCCGCGCTGCGACCGTTGCCGCCCGCCCGGTGTTGAGGGTCGGCGCCAGACTGGGCCTATCTGGCTGGCGGCTGGAGAAATGCGCCCCGACGCAGGATTGCCTGCCCAGATTTCTGTCGGCGCAGTGATCGTCGGGCAGACGGCAAGCCGACAGCAGTTTGCTGGGTGTGTCACCGTTGCCGAACGCACGGTTTCGGGCCTATCGCGCGCCTGTGACGGCCAAGATGCAAGGCCATCGGGAGAATCCGGGGCAACGATATGCCGAAGAGGTTTTGTATGGAATTGTAAGTTACAAATTGTAATTTGTCCATATATGTACGCATATCTGTCAGTTAAAATTAAGAGGTTTCCAATTAATTAATATTATTCATTGTAACTGAGCGATGACCAGCATGGCCGTCCAAAACCGGTTGATGGCTATCTGATGGCGCTTACCGCGATGCAGTACCATTGGGCCTATGCCGATTTGAGATAGTCGCATCTTGTGAGACGATCCTGTGAACTCCGAATTCTTCGACCGACAATCCGCAATAGAGCCAGGCCTATCGGGTTCGCACCTGGGACAGTCCGGGTCTTATATTGATATAGCAACGGATGTTCCGCCCTACGCGCCGGGTGTGGTCTTGTCGATCCGCCTGCTCGGTCGCATCAGCGCCACCGATCGCCACGGCATCGACGTTTTGCCGCGTGGGCGCAAAGCCCGGGCCTTGCTCGCCATCCTCGCGCTCGCAGCGCCGGCGCCGATCCTAAGGGAACAGGCCTGCCAGCTGCTCTGGAGCCGGCGCGACCGCGAACAGGCGCGGGCATCGCTTCGCCAATCCATTCACGAACTACAGGAGAGCCTGGCGGGGCTCGGTCGGGATGTTCTGATTATCGAGCGCGGATTGCTGCGGCTTCAGCGCGACGCAATCAGGCTCGATATGGATAGCTTCAACGATGAAGATCCGCCCGCCCGCACGTTGCCGCGTGCTACGCTCCTGGAAGACCTTACAGGACTTGATCAGGGGTTCGACCGCTGGCTCGAGGAACAGCGCCGCAAGATAACCCGTCAGATCGTCCAGCGTGCCGAAAATGTGCTCGCTCGGCCCGATTCAGAGCCTGGCTCCCCGCGCACGCGACAGGCGGCGGAATATCTGCTCGATCTTGATCCGGCGCATGAAGCGGCCGGTCAGGCGTTGATCCGCCTCCATATTCTGCATGGCAAGCGAGCCGCAGCCCTGCAGGTGTTCGACGCCTTGAGGGCGGCGCTGCTTGTGGCCGGCCTCACGCCGTCGGCAGAAACCGTTGAACTTGTGGCGGATCTACGGGGCGGCCTGCCATCCACGCCGACGAATATACGCCCGCCTGCGATCGTCAAGCGCATATTCCGGCTCGGCGTGTTGCCGTTTCGTACACTTGATGGCGGCACCGAGGATGGTCTCGCCGCCGGTCTGGCGGATGAGCTGACGACGGCGTTGTCGCGGTTTCGCTGGTTCTTCCTGGTCGCCTCGCCATCGCTTGCAGCCGTCGCGTCCGAGCCCCGCGATGGCAGTGCGCGCTGGCAGTCGCTCGATCTTGATTTTCTGGTGGAAGGCATGGTCCGCCATACCGACGATCGGGTGCGGATCAGCGCCCGTCTGCTCGATCTGCGTGCGGGGGGCGAAGTGGTTTGGGCGGTTCGCTTTGACCGGGTGGGCACCGACATCATGTCGCTGCAAGACGATATCGCCGCCGTCATGGTCGCCCAGATCGATCCGCAATTATTGCTGCATGCCGGGCGCGGCAGCGCAGCCCGGCCAGGCGGATCGTTATCGGCCTATGAGCAGGTGCTGAGCACGATCCCGGCACTCTACAGATTAGAAAAAGGCAGTTTCGTCGCCGCCGGGGCGACCCTCAGGCAGGCAATAGCAGCCGATCCGTCCTATGCCGGGGCCTATTCCTGGTTGGCCTATTGGCATGTCTTCATGGTCGGGCAAGGCTGGGCCGCTGACCATGGCGCGACGTTGGACCAAGCCGGGCAGCTTGCGCAACATGGCGTAGCACTTGACCCATCCGATGCCCGCGCCCATGCAATTGCCGGACATGTCCGTGACATGCAGCATCTGCCGACCGAGCGGTCGCTGGATTTTCATCAACGCGCCTTGTCGCTCAATCCCAACCTGCCGATCGCCTGGGGTTTCGCCGGGCTCGCCCAGTCGCTATCGGGCGATCAGCAGGAGGCAATCCGGATGATCCGGCACGCCATGACGCTGTCGCCATTCGACCCTCAGGGGTTTTATTTTGAAGCCCAGTTGATGATGCCCTATTTACTGCTGCGCGATTTTGACGCCGCCGCCGAGCTTGGCCGCCGTTCGATCGCGCTGAACCCCGCTCTGTCGTCAACCTATAAGGGTCTGCTTTCCGCACTCGGCCATCTCGGACGCAGCGAGGAAGCCGCAGCCGTGCGCCAACACCTCGACAAACTGGAACCAGGGTTTTCCCTCAGCGTGGCTGCACGACGCTCCCCGTTACGGCGCGCGGCCGACATCGCGATTTATCTCGACGGATTGCGTGCCGGCGGGTTGCAGGATTAGAGCGTGATCCGTTGAGGTTGAATCAGCAGACACGCCCGAGAGTCTCGTTTTCACGATCGTCTTGATCCGTCCAAGCGAAGCCGGTTGAACGAATGATGATCTAACGGATGGCCTACCTACCCGGTGCGACCGGGCATGCGGTGTCGGAACGCCAGGGCCTCAGCGATGTCGCCGCGGCCGATCCGTTCGGCGCCGGCGAGGTCGGCGATGCTGCGCGCCACCCGCAAGGTTCTGGTGTAGCCGCGGGCTGACAGCCGCAGTTTGTCGGCGGCGCGCTCAGCCAGTTCTCGCGCTTCGGCGGTCAGCACCAGATCACCAATTTCGGCTTCTGCGTTGGTGGTGGCCCCACCTTTACCACGCGCGCGCTGCAAGCTGCGTGCGGCCGCGACCCGTGCGGCGACGATGGCACTCGCCTCGCCCGGCGGCGCGCGCGACAATTCCGACGGCGGCACCGGCTGCACCGCGACGGTGAGGTCGATCCTGTCGAGCAGGGGGCCGCTGATCTTGCCCTGATAATCCTCACCGCAGCGCGGCGCCCGGCCGCATTCGCGCGCGCCATCGCCAAGATAGCCGCAACGGCACGGGTTCATCGCCGCAATCAGCTGAAATCGCGCCGGATAGGTAATATGGGCGGCGGCACGGGCGACGGTGGTGCGGCCGGCTTCCATCGGTTGGCGCAAAGCTTCCAGCGCCTGACGGGGAAATTCGGGTAGCTCATCGAGGAACAGCACGCCGCGATGGGCGAGGGAGACCTCTCCCGGCTTGGCGCGTTGGCCACCACCGGACAGCGCCGCCTGGCTCGCGCCATGGTGCGGCTCGCGGAACGGCGGGCGCATCACCAGTCGGCCGCCATCCAGCAACCCCGCGACGGAATGGATCATGCTGACCTCAAGCGCCTCGATTGGCAGGAGATCGGGCAGTAAGCCAGGCAGGCGGGCGGCAAGCATGGATTTTCCCGAGCCAGGCGGGCCAACCAGCAGCAGATTATGCCCGCCGGCGGCGGCGATTTCGAGCGCCCGGCGAGAGGTTTCCATACCGCGCACTTCGGCGAGATCGGCCATCGCCGGCGCCACGGCAATGCCTGCTGTTTCGGGCGGGGTCAGCACCTGCTGGCCACGGAAATGATTGACCAGCGACAGCAGATCCGGAGCGGCCAGCACCGAGATCTGTCCGGCCCAGGCGGCTTCACCGCCTTGGCTTGCTGGGCAGATCAGCCCAAGCCCGCGGGTTGAGGCGGCAATCGCTGCCGGCAGCACGCCAGCCACCGGGTTGAGGGTGCCATCGAGCGATAATTCCCCGAGGGCTGCGAACTCAGCGATGTCCTCCCGCGGCACCACCTCCATTGCAGCCAGGACTGCCAACGCGATCGGCAGGTCGAAATGGCTGCCTTCCTTGAGCAGATCGGCGGGTGCGAGGTTGATCAGCACGCGGCGCGGAGGCAGCGACAAGCCCATCGCGGTCAAGGCGGCACGGACCCGCTCGCGCGCTTCTCCCACGGCCTTGTCCGGCAGCCCGACGACCAGGAAAGCTGGCAGGCCGGACGATATCTGGACCTGGACCTCCACCGCCATGGCGTCGATGCCGGAGAACGCGAAAGACTGCACGCGGGCGATTGTCATTGCCGGCAGTATGGCGGGCGGGTGCCAGATCAGGGCGCAAATCACTGTGAAAGCAGCGGCAATTCGCGCCGCTTGACCGCTGGGCGATCCCCTGGCACCGGTAGCGCCCATGGACCCGGCAGAATTGTCACCCAACGACATCCTCGCGCTGCTCGATGCGGGTGCGCTGCGGCTGCGCTATCAGCCGATTGTGCGCCTCGCGGATCGTGGTGTGGTTGGGTTCGAGGCGCTGGCGAGATTGGAACATCCGACCCGTGGCACCTTGCCGGCGCGCGATTTCGTGCCACAGCTTGAATCGCACGGCCATGGCTGGACCTTGTTTACCCATGTGCTCACCACGGCACTGAGCGAATGGCACAGCGTCTTCGCACCCGATGACCGGCTGACCCTGTCGCTGAACACCCCACTTGACGTGCTGCGCGATCCGCTCTTACCCGACCTGCTGCGATCTGGCTGCGAGACGAGTGCCGTCCCCGTAAACCTGCTGGTGCTTGAGCTCACCGAAACCCAGGTGGTGCCCGATGCCGATCTGCTGCGCCGTCCGCTGACAGTGCTGCGCCGGCTCGGGGTTGCCCTGGCGGTTGACGACATCCTGCCGGTGACGCGCGAGCCTGGCGGGTTGCTCGGGTTGCCGTTCGGTATGCTGAAGCTCGACAAGCGGGTGGTGCGGGAAGCCGCCGATAGCGCGTCGGCCCGCGCCTTCATCACCAGCAGCCTGAATATCGGCCACACGGTGGGGATGCGGGTCGTGGCCGAGGGGGTCGAGGACGCGGCCATCTGGCACCGGATGGCCGGCCTTGGCTGCGATCAGGCGCAGGGGTTTTTCATTGCCCGACCGCTGCCGGCGGCGGCGGTCGGACTGTGGCGCGAGGTCTGGTCGAAAGGTTAGATCATCATCCGATCGGCTTGCCTATTCGATCGGATGATGATCGTGAAAGCAAAAATCTAGAAGCGCGCGCGCAAGCCCGCCAGGACCCGCGCGCCCGGGGTTTGGAAGCCGTTGGTTGGTTCGAAGCGTGAGCCGCCAATGTTACGCCCCTCGACAAACCCAGTGAGCGTGGGGGTGATCGCGTAATTGATATTGAGGTTGAAGATCGCCCCCGGCTTGGCGCGACCGACGCCGCCCTGAAAACCGCTATCGTCGATGATAAAATCCTGGAACGATCCGGTGTAGACCAGTTCTGGCGCGATGGTCAGGCCGGGCAGCGGCGTCAGGCGCAGATTGGCACTGACCTGATCGACCGGGCGCCGCAGCAGGCGGGTGTTGTCGGCCCGGTTGCGCGCATCCGTCCAGGTATAGGCGAGACTGGCCTCGGCCCAGGAGAACGGGCGCGCGGTCAACGCAATTTCAGTGCCGCGGATTTTAGCACGATTGACGTTCTGGCTGGTCGAGGCGGTGAAGCTCGCATTGAACACTGTTGCGATCATGTCGCGGATGGTGTTCTCGAAATATGTTACATCCAGCGTCGCGAAATCACGGCGTCCGAATGCCGGCACATCGATTGCCCAGCCGGCCTCCCAGCCGATGCTGCGTTCAGGGCGTAGATTGCGGTTGCCGACATAGCCCGACGTATCAATGCCAAAAAGGTCGAACAGCGACGGGGCGCGGAAACCGGTGCCGACCGATAATTTCAGCCGTGACCACGCTTCTGGCACCGCCAACACACCGCCGGTGCGCCAGGTGAACGCCCCGCCTCCGAAGCTGCCCTGTTCCTGGCGGGCATCGCCGGTCAGTGTCAGGCGTTGCCCAAGCTTGGTTTGTACGCCGATATGTCCGGCATCCTGCCTGCCCGAGGCACGTACCGAGTTCTGATATGCAAATCCACCGAAATCGGCGGTCAGATCGGCACGGCTGGTGCTGGCGATATGCTGATAGCCGAACAGGATCGCGGTGTTGCTTGCAATGCCCCAATCGTCAACGTGGAGCGTGTTCTCCCACTGCACGGTGGTCTGGCGGCCACGAAAGCGCAAATTGGACGATGTGAAGTTGGGGTCGGCAGCTTCGAGGGGCTGATCGTAATGGCGGTTGCTGACCAGTTGCCCAACGATCAGCGAGGTCTCCCAGCGATCGTCGAACAGCCGGCTGGTGACCCCTGCCCGGCCCTGAAACACGTCGTCATTGCCAGTGTAGAGCCGGGAGTCGTAGCCTGGAAACCCGAGGCTATCGATGTTGAACTGGGCCGAGCGGGCGCGAACCGCCAGAAATGCCCGCGTGCCATCGATCGGGGTGACACCGAATTCGAAATTGCCGGTATTGGCGAGATATGGGTTGCGGGCGCCGGTATAGACCGCCTGACGCTGCGGGGTGGCATCGAAGCCGCGTTCGGACTGGGTGGCGACGCCAAGCCGGAAATCGAACATGCCTTCCGACCCCGACGCCCCCACCGAGCCGCGCAAGGCGCGCGGCCAGCCCAGGCCGATCTCGGCGGTTTGCACCGGCTTGCCATTGCCACGTCTGGTGATCAGGTTAACGACCCCGCCGATGGCGCCCGAGCCATAGAGTGCGGACATCGGCCCGCGCACCACCTCAATCCGATCGACATCGGCAAGCGTATCGACACCGAAGTTGAAGGCGCCACCTGGATCGGACGGATCGGTGATCGGCACGCCGTCACGCAGCACCAGCACGTGGTTGGAATTGTTGCCGCGCAGGAACAGGCTGGCATTGCCGCCCGGCCCGCCGGATTGCACCAGGCGCGCGCCAGGTACCGCCGACATCGCCTCGGCCAGCGTCGCATAGCCGCGCTGTTCGATCATGGTGCGGGTGATGACCGTCACCCCGGCTGGTATGCGCTCGATCAGGGTCGGAATTCTGCTGGCGGTCACCACCATATCAGGCAGATTGACCGCCGCGTCCTGGGCGGACGCGGATGACGACAAGGCGGACGACGACAGTAAGGCTGCCCAAAGCAGACGGCGCATACAACACTCCTACGGCATGGGCCGATCGTTCGATCATGCCCATTTCCAGATACGAATGCCGCCTACGGGTCTTACTCCCGCTGCTCCGGTGCACCTCGCCCGACGCGCGCGCGCAGTCTCGATGGCGGCCGGTCTCCTGGCTCACGACGTTGGGACATCATCCCGGCCGGCCCCGCCTTCTCGTGCATCGCACAATGGCGTCTGGGGTTGGCACGCCGCGTACAGTTGCGAGGGCAGCGGCGGTTTCCCGCACTTCCCGTTTCAGCCCTTGCGGGCCACCGTCATCTGCACTTAGCCTGCACGACGCGCCGCATTGCGGCAACCCCCAGAAAACCTTCAGATCCGGAATGACCGATGCCCTTGCACACCGCGCTGCAAAACAACCTGCCGCCCTATGCCCGCCAGCTTGGGTTCACGATTACCGAGGCGACGTCGGACCGGATCGTAACCGAAATGGTGGTGGGGGAAGAGCACGGTAACGGGCTCGGCACCATGCATGGCGGCGCGTTGATGACGCTGGCCGACACGATGGGGGCCATTGCGACGATGGTGAATATCGGGCGCGACGTGCAGACCACGACATTGGAAAGCAAGACCAATTTTGTCTCGGCGGCCAAGGTCGGGACCAAGATTACCGCAGAGGTCATCCCGATCCATCGCGGCAAGACAACGCAGGTGTGGCAGACGCGGGTAACCCGGGCGGATGGACGGTTGGTGGCCTTGATTACCCAAACCCAGCTGGTGCTTGGGTAGCACCGGGCGGGGCAGCCCGGCTCGCATCCAACGCCGCCTGCAGCATGTAACTCGCCGCCATCGCATCGACCAACCGCGCCCGGCGTGCCCGGCTGAGGTCCATTTCATCGATCAGCACCCGGTTGGCAGCCGCCGATGACAGGCGTTCGTCCCACATCGCGGCGGGTAGGCCGAGGGCGGCGGCAATGGCGTGGGTCCAGTCGCGGGCGGCCTGGGCGGCAGGGCCTGCCGTGCCATCCATGGAGAGCGGCAAGCCGATCACCAGTCCGCCGATATCCTGCTCGGCGACGATGCGGGCCAGCGCCTTGGCGGTCAGGCCGAGCTTCTGTCGGGGGATTTGGGCAAACGGGGTGGCGAGCATCAGGCTGACATCGGACAAAGCGAGCCCGATGGTTTTGCTGCCGGGATCCAGCCCGAGCAGGCGCGTATCACGCGGCAGGGCGGCACGCAGCGCGGTCATATCCAGAATGGCCATCAGCTAAGCCCTAGAGCGTGATCGGTTGAAGTTGGTTCAGCAGACACGCCCTAGAGTCTTGTTTTCACGACCATCTTTATCCGTCCAATCGAAGCCGATTGAACGAATGATGATCTAACAGATTGGACGCCACCACTACAAAAGCCCTTCTTATTCATCGCGCGGCTTACTGCGACCTGACTTGATATCCCCGCGATGCGATTTGGCATCCATCCGCCGCAGCTTCGACCCTAAAGTCGGCCGCGTCTTGCGGCGCCGGATCGGGACCACGCAGGCGGCCTCGATCAGCGCCACCAACCGGTCCTGGGCATCCTGGCGATTGCGATCCTGGCTGCGGAAGCGTTGCGCGGTAATGACGATAACACCATCGAGGGTCAGATACTGCGCGGCAAGTTTTTCAAGCCGGGCACGCACATCGTCGGGCAATGACGGCGATCGCCGTGCATCAAAGCGCAACTGCACTGCGGTTGAGACTTTGTTGACGTTCTGCCCGCCCGGACCGCTGCTGCGGATGAAGCTTTCCGACAATTCGGTGGGATCGATGCTGACCCGGTTATTGACGCGGATCAGCATCGCGACATCTCAACCCTCGTCGGAGGCGGGCGAACCGATGGTGACGCCGCCATCGATGACAAGGGTTTGCCCGGTGGTGTAGCTGCCGGCGGCAGACGCCAGGAACACCGCCGCGCCGGCGATTTCGTCGGGTTCACCGATGCGTTGCAGGGGCGTGGTGAGGTGGCGGGTTTTGGCGGTTTCGGGATTTTCCCACAACGCGCGGGCGAAATCGGTTTTGACCAACCCGGGGGCGATGCAGTTGACCCTGATGTTTTTCGGCCCCCACTCGCAGGCAAGGTTGCGCGCCAGTTGCATGTCGGCGGCTTTGGAAATCCCGTAGGCGCCGATCCTTGTATCGCCGCGCAAGCCGGCGATGGACGAGATGATGATGATCGCGCCGCCATTGCCACTCGCCGCCATGCCGGGCAGCACCATGTTGGCGAGCCAGTGGTTGGAACGGATATTGGAGCTCATCACCCGGTCCCAGGCATCGTCGGGGATGTTGGCAGACGGACCGTAGAACGGATTGACGGCCGCGTTGCACACCAGAATGTCGATCTTGCCGTAGGTTGCGATGGCGAAATCGACCAGGGCCTGAAGTTCTTCCTTGCGGCCGATATTGCAGGTTTTGGTCACGGCAGTGCCGCCCGCTTCGGTGATCGCGTTGGTCACCACATCGCAGCCATCCTGCTTGCGGCTCGAGACGACGATCTTGGCGCCGTGCTCGGCCATCCGCAGGGCGATAGCGCGACCGATGCCCTTGCTCGATCCGGTAATGACGGCAACTTTGCCGCTAAGGTCGAAGAGTGATGCCATGGTTTTGATCCTCCCTGCTGGGTTGATCGCAGCGTCGCTCAGTCCGCGCGCGGACGCAATTGCCCGATGCGCAGGGCTAGTGCGTTCAGAACTACGCTGACCGACGACATTGCCATGGCGCCGCCGGCGATCATCGGGTCGAGCATGCCGGCGGCGGCAAGGGGAATGCCGATGACGTTGTAGGCAAAGGCCCAGAACAGCCCACGCCGCATGGTGCGCCAGGTGCGGCGCGACAGCAGGATGGCGTCGGGCACCAGCATCGGGTCGCCACGCATCAGGGTGATGCCGGCCGCCGCCATCGCAACATCGGTGCCCCCGCCCATCGCAAAGCCGACATCGGCGGCGGCGAGGGCGGCGGCATCGTTGACCCCGTCGCCAACCATGCCGATCACCGCGCCACCATCGCGCATCACACGAATGGCGGCGAGTTTGTCCTCGGGCAGCAATCCGGCGCGCACATCCAAGATGCCGAGGGCAGCCCCGGCCCGCGCGGCCGCAGCCTGATTGTCGCCCGACAGCAGCACCACGCGCAGTCCGAGCGCCTGGAGGCGGGCGATGGCGGCGGCAGAATTTGGTTTGATCGCATCGGCAAAGGCGAGCAGGCCGAGCAACCGGCCATCAACCGCGAGCCAGGAAATGGTCTGACCTTCGGCGGCATGGCGGGCTTCTGCCTCGGCCATTGGCGCATGATCGATGCCAAGCTCGGCCATCATCCGGCCACTGCCGAGGCTCACCATCCGTCCATCAATGTCCGCACTGATGCCGCGACCCAGCGCGGCGCGGTGATTGGTGGCGGCGGGGAAAGCACTGGCTTGGCGCAACACCGCACGGGCCAGCGGGTGTTCGCTGCCGGCTTGCAAGGCGGCGGCGAGGCTAAGAATTTCGTCCTGCGTCGCGCCCCCCGCCGCTTCGATCGCGACAAGTTTCGGGAAGCCCTCTGTCAGGGTGCCGGTTTTGTCAAAAGCGATGATGGTGGCGGCCTGGGCGCGTTCGAGCGCCCCGGCATCTTTGACCAGGATGCCCGCCCGCGCCGCGATGCCGGTGGCGACCATGATGGCGGTGGGCGTCGCCAGCCCCATCGCGCATGGGCACGCGATGACCAGCACGGCAACGGCATTGATGATCGCGGTGTCGATGGGCGCGCCGACGATGGCCCAGGCCAGGGCGGTCAGAACGGCGATGACCACGACGACCGGCACGAACACGGCGCTGACCCGATCGGCGAGACGTTGGATAGCGGGCTTGTTGAGCTGGGCGTCTTCCACGAGACGCACCATGCGGGCGAGTGTGGTTTCTCGGCCGACCGCTGTCAGTCGCATCTGCAGCAGCGCCTCGCCATTGATCGCCCCGCCAATCGCACGGGCGCCGGGCTGTTTGACGACCGGCAAAGCTTCCCCGGTCAGCAGGCTTTCATCGACGCCGCCCCCACCGGCGACGATCACTCCGTCAGCCGGGATGCGCGCCCCCGGACGGATCACCGCGATGTCGTCGATGGCCAGCGCGGCGATCGGGATTTCGGTTTCGACGCCGTCGCGCAGCACGATGGCGGTGGTTGGGCGCAGGGCCGCAAGGGCAGCGATGGCGCTGGCCGCACTTTGCCGGGCACGGGCTTCAAGATAGCGGCCGAGCAACACCAGGGTGATGACCGTCGCCGCCGATTCGAAATAGAGCGCCGCGTGGGCGCCGTTCAGCGCGAGATTGTAGCAGGACAGCAGGAAGGCGGCGGCAGTGCCGAGCACCACCAGCAAATCCATCCCGCCATAGAAGCCGCGCAACCCGAGCCAACTCGCACGATAGAATGGCCAGGCGACCCAGGTTTGCACCGGCACCGCCAGCAGCAATTGCAGCCAGCCCGGCAGCATCGCGGCATGCCCAAACGGCATGGTGACGAGCATCGGCGCGGTCAGAACAGCGGCCATAATCAGGCGCATCGGCAAGGTCGCGGCCTCGTTGAACGCGTCGGTCACCGGATGGGCGGCATAGCCCGCCTTGGCGACGGCGGCCTCGAGCGCCGCCGGATCGAGCGCGCCCGCACCCCGCACGCGGGCACGGTTGGTCGCAAGGTTTACCTCGGCGCTGGCAACGCCTGGCACGCGGGCCAACACCCGCTCTACCCGGGTTACGCAGGCCGCGCAGGTCATCCCATCAATCGAAAGGTCAATTATATCTGCCATCGCGTATAAATGGGACACGCAGTGCGGCTAAACAACTGGGCTACCCGCGCGCCTGCCCAGGCGGTAGTGTGGAAATGATTAATGCCGGAGTCGTATGGTGGTAAAATTTTCCGTTCCTGAAATGCATTGTGCAGGCTGCATTGCCGCTGTCACCCGCGCTATCCAGGCGAGCGACAAGGCGGCCACGGTAGCCGCGAGCCTTGAGACCCATATTGTCGAAGTCACCTCGCATCTGCCGCCGGATCAACTCGCCAGCCTGATCGAAGATGCCGGCTTTACCGCTAAGGAAGTCGCATGACCCCCTTCGAGGCGTTTGCCATCGCGGTTCTGCAAGGCACAACTGAGCTTTTTCCGGTTTCGAGCCTCGGCCACGCCGTCGTTGTCCCGGCGGTGCTGCATTGGTCGCTCGACCAGAAATCGGCGGCGTTCCTACCGTTCATCGTGTTGTTGCACACCGGGACGGCAACCGCGCTGCTGGCCTTTTTCTGGCGCGACTGGTGGGCGCTGGCCCGTGGGGTGCTGGGTATCGGTGACGATGCATCGGTGAACGCCGCGCGGCGCCGGTTCGTGCTGATCGTGGTCGCCACTATTCCGGCGGTGATATTGGGCTTTGCCTTGCAGAATTTTGTCCGCAGCCTGTTTGCAACCCCGATGCTTGCGGCCGCGATGCTGGTGCTGAACGGGTTCATGCTGCTGTTTGGCGAACGGCTGCGGCGGCGTGGCGGAGATCGGGTGCTTTCGAGCCTGACCGGCTGGGACGCGCTGGCGATCGGCTGCTGGCAATGTCTGGCGTTGATCCCAGGCCTTTCGCGTGCCGGCGCGACCATGGTGGGCGGCTTGCTGCGTGGGGTGAACCATAGCGACAGCGCCCATTTCTCGTTTTTGATCGCGACCCCGATCATCATCGGCGCAACGGTTCTCGAAGCCCGGCATTTGCTCGGCAGCGCAGTGCCGCCCGGCACGTTCGGGCTGGCGGCGATGGCGGCCGTGGTCGCGGGCATCGTCGCCTATGCGACCACGTGGTTTCTGATGCGCTACTTCCGCTCGCATGATGACTGGGCGCTGAACCCGTTTGCCTATTACTGCATTGCCGTCGGCGCCGGGTCATTGGCCTGGTTGAAATTCGCGTGATGGCCGGCCCCCTCGAAGGCATCCGCATCGTCGACCTCACCAGCATCGTGCTGGGTCCGTATGGCACCCAGATGCTGGGCGATGCCGGGGCTGACATCATCAAGGTCGAACCGCCGGGCGGCGAGATGACCCGCGCGATCGGGCCGCATCGATCGCCGGACCAGAGCGCCTATTACGCCAACCTCAACCGCAACAAGCGCAGCCTGGTGCTGGATCTGAAGCAGGCCAACGCGCGCGCGGCGTTGCTGCGGGTTATCGATGGCGCGGATGTGTTCGTCCACAACATGCGGGCAGGTGCGGCGGCACGCCTGGGGTTGGATGCCGCGACCCTGCTGGCGCGCTGCCCGACACTGATCCATGCCTCGGCCAGCGGGTTTCGCCTCGGCAGTTCCAAGCAGGATGATCCGGCATTTGACGATCTGATCCAGGGTATGTGTGGGTTGGCATCCTTGAACGGGGCCGCGACCGGCGCCGACGGGCCGCGCTATGTCCCGAGCGTGATGGCCGACAAGATCAGCGGGCACACGCTGGCGACCGCGATCACCATGGCGCTGTTCGCCCGCGAACGGTCCGGTGTCGGCCAGGCGCTGCATGTGCCGATGCTGGATACGATGCTGGCGTTTCTGCTGCCGGAACATCTCTGGGGCAAGACCATCGACGATGCCGAGGCGGGGCTGGGCTATCCCCGCCTGATGACCCCGCATCGCCGGCCCTATGCCACCAAAGACGGCTATCTGTGCATTATCGCTGCCACCGATGATCAATGGCAGCGCCTGTTCTCGGTGTTGGGCCGGCCAGAACTGATCCGCGATCCGCGTTTTGTCGATATGGTCGCCCGCACCACCAATATTGATGCGCTTTACGGCGTGGTGGCCGAAATGCTGCCGACCCGCACAACCGCCGACTGGCTCGCGGCCCTGGCCACCGCCGATCTGCCCCACGGGCCGGCGCACTCGCTTGAAAGCCTGTTCGATGACCCGTATCTGATCGAGGTCAACGCCTTCCCGCGTTTTCAGCATCCGACCGAGGGCGAGATCACCATGATCGCACCGCCGGTTGATTTCTCGTCCACCCCGCTGGCGATCCGTAGCGGTGCGCCCGGCCTGGGGGCCCATTCGGCGGAGATATTGCGCGAGGCCGGTTTGAGTGAGGTCGAAATCGGCTTGCTTGCAGCATGAGCCTCGGGCGGCGAGCAGCAGTTTTTGGCAGCATCGCGCTCGCGGCAAGTCCTGTAGCTGCCGCCCCACTTGCGGCGGTGCCGATCGACCGGCTGCAAACCAAATGGTGGCGTCTGAAGCACGAGGCCAAACTGCGCGAAAAACAGGCCGGGCCGGTCGATCTGGTGTTTCTTGGCGATTCCATCACCGAGAATTACGAGCAGTCCGGTGCCCCCGCCATCGCCAATTTCCGCCCGGTCTGGCAGCGTTTCTATGGCGATCGCCGCGCGCTCAATCTCGGGTTCAAGGGCGATGCGACCAGCCATTTGCTGTGGCGGATGCTGAATGGCGAAATCGACGGTATTTCTCCGAAAGCAGCGGTGATCCTGATCGGCGCCAATAATCTCGGGCGTGCACATTGGCCGACCGCCGATAATATCGCCGGGATTGCCGCGGTGGTGGCGACCGCGCGGCAGAAATTGCCGAAGACACAGATTTTGCTGCTTGGGATATTGCCGAGCGTGCGCAATGCCTGGGCGAGCCAGACAACGACTGAGGTGAACGCCGCTTTGGCCAAACGCTATGGGGCGGGGCGCGAGGCGATGGTGACCTATCGCGATGTGGGCCACGTGCTGGAACGCGGTGGCCGCGCCGATCCGGCGCTTTTCTATGACCCGAATCTGTCGCCGCCCGAACCGCCTTTGCACCCATCCCCTGAAGGGATGGCGCGGGTCGCTGCCGCAATCGAAGCGGATCTGGCCGCCATGCTGGGGGATCGGCGGCGTGGCGGGTAATGTTGCGACCGGGCTAGGCTGATCGGCGTTTGCAGCCGCGACGCCAGAGCGACTAGGGTCTGGCAACCGAGACAAGCCGGAGCCAGACCATGCCGACCATCGCCGAAACCCTCGCCGCCTATGCTGCCGAGCAGAGCCGCACTGCCCTGTCGGCAGATGTCACCCACCACGCCAAGCGTGCGGTGATCGACTGGTTCGCGGCCCTGCTGCCCGGATCGGTGCTGCCGCCGGCGCTGATGCTGGCCGAGGCACTGGCCGATGAGCTCGATCACGGCCGCGCCATCGTTTATGGCAGCAATCGGCGCGCGAGCCTGCGGGCGGCCGCCCTGATCAACGCCACCGCCAGCCACACCATCGAATTCGACGATATTTTTCGCGACGCGGTTTACCATCCCGGCTGTCCGGTGATCGGCGCGGGGCTTGCCGCTGCCCAGGCGCGCGGCGCCAATGGCGCGGCGCTGCTGCGGGCAATCGTGGTCGGCTACGAGATTTCGACCCGCATCGGGGTCGCCGTGCAACCCTCGCATTACCGGTTCTGGCATACCACCGGCACTATCGGCACATTCGGCGCGGCGGCCTCGGTCGCCAGCGTTCTGGGAGCCACCGCCGGGCAGACCGCGCACGCGCTGGCCAATGCCGGCACCTTCGCCGCCGCCTTGCAGCAGGCGTTCCGCTCGGATGCGATGTCCAAGCCGCTGCATGCCGGGCATGCCGCCGATGCCGGGGCGATGGCAGCTTTGGGGGCGGCACGCGGCATGACCGGTGCGCTGGACGTGCTGGAAGGGGTAGCAGGCTTTGGCGCGGCAATGTCAGTCAACCCGAATTGGGCGGCGGCGACCGACGGGCTGGGCGCGCGCTACAACATCACCGCGATGACCTTCAAGAACCACGGCTGCTGTGGGCATTGTTTTGCAGCCATCGACGCCGCCCTGACGCTGCAGGCAGCGCATGGCTTCCGCCACCAGGATATCGCCAGGATCGCCGTCGGCGGCTATCAGGCGACATTTGATGTCACCGGACGCAAATCGGTTGCCACCGAGTTCGAAGGCCGCTTCAGCACCCCCTTCACGGTGGCGACCGCTTTGGTCCATGGCAGTGTTCGGCTGGTCGCGTTCGCGCCGGACCGGCTCGCGGACCCGGATGTGCAGGCACTGATGGCCCGGGTGGATGTCACGGTCGATCCGGATTGTGCGGCGGCCTTCCCTGGCGCGCGGACAGCGCGGGTGACGATCACGTTGAAAGATGGCCGCGCGTTCAGCCACTTCCAGCCCACCCGCAAAGGTGATCCCGAAGATCCTCTGACGGACGCGGAGCTTGAGGCCAAATTCCTCGAACTTGCCGGCCCAGTGGTCGGCGATGCCGCATCGCGCGGACTGCTGGCCCAGCTGTGGGCGATCGATACGCTTGATGACGTTCGGCTGGCACCGGTGGTGCTACGGCGGGCGGCGTAGAGCGTGATCGGTTGAAGTTGAATCAGCAGCCACGCTCTACTATCTTGTTTTTACGATCATCTTTATCCGTCCAACCGAAGCCGATTGAACGAATGATGATCTCAGCCTACCAAGCTGCATCCAATAGCTGCCGCACCATCGCCGATCCTTCGATCTTGCGCGGGTTACTGTGCACGGCACGATCATGCATCGATCCAGCGGCGATGATATCGAGCTGATCTTCCCGCACCCCCACTGCCCGCAAGGTCGCAGGCAGACCGAGGGCTGCAATCAGATCGGCAACCGCCGCGGCGGCGTCCCCGCCCGGGCGGCCCAGGGCATCGGCCACCAGGGCCTGGCGTGGGGCATTTACCGCCAGATTGAAGCGCAGCACATGCGGCAGCATCACGCAGGACGTGTAGCCATGCGGCACCCCGGCCGTGCCGCCCAGCACATGGCCGATGCCGTGGCTGGCGCCGACAGGCACGCCAACCTGGGAGCCGGCCATCGACATCCACGCCCCGAGCTGGCAGTCGAGCCGGGCGGTGAGATCGGTGGGGTCTGCCTTGCAGGCCCGCAATCCGCGCCCAAGCAACCGCAGCGCCTGCATCGCCAGCCCGTCGCTGAGCGGTTGGCCGGCAATTGAACACAGACCCTCAACCGCATGATCGACGGCGCGGATGCCAGTCGACAGAAACAGCCATTCCGGCGTCGGCAGGGTGACCGCAGGGTCGAGGATCACGGTTTGCGGGATCATGGTGGGGGATGCGTAGGACTCCTTATGCGCCACGCCATCCGGGGTATCAGTGTCGGTGCAGCCGGCGAAGGATGAGAACTCCCCGGCCGACAAGGTGGTCGGGATCGAAATCGTGCGCACCGTCCCGGCGTCGACCGGCGGGCGGCGGGTGATGCCGTCGGCGCCGGTTACTGCGCGGAAATTGTCCAAGGCGCGTGGGTCGGTGATGTGGTTGGCGAGGCACATGCCGACCATCTTGGCGGCGTCGGTGACCGATCCGCCGCCAAGCGTTACCAGCAGATCGGCCCCAGCATCACGGGCGGCATTGGCGGCGGCAATCACCGCATTGCGCGGGGTGTGGGCCGGCATGTCGGTCCACACCCCGGCGAGGTGATTGCCCAGGGCAGCGCGGGCATCGTCGACCAGACCCGTCTGGCGCGACAAGGTACCGCCGGCCATCAGAAACACCCGGGCCGCGCCGCAGCGCTCGCGCTCAGCGGCCAGGGCGGCGGCGAAGGGCTGGCCGTAAATCACCCGGTCCATATTGGGGTAACGGTAGATGCCGTGTTGGATCATTGCATTGGCCTTGCTGCGCGATATTGCAGCTTGGCGCGGTAATGCCTGCGGTTCAATCACCCGTCGCCTGCAACATAGGTTGCCGCCGCCACCGCGACATCGCAGGATAGGGGTAACCGAGGAGCTCCAATGTATCTTAATCATTTTGCTGCCAGCACCACCGCGCATGACATGACGGCAACCGATGAATTCGCCAGCCTGCTGCAATCGGCGACCGAGCTGGGTATCGACCACGACAAGGCCACCGCCTATCGGTCATCCAACATCGTACTGCGCGGGATGCGGTTTCACTTCCTTGAATGGGGCGATCGGTCCAAGCCAACCGTGCTGCTGCTGCATGGCGGACATCAATCGGCGCATGCATGGGATTTGTGCAGCCTGAACCTCGCCCAACATTACCACGTGCTGGCATTGGACCAGCGTGGCCACGGCGACAGCGAATGGGCGCGCGATGTGGATTATTCCGGCATGGCGATGGCGGCCGATGTGACCGCGTTCCTGGCAGCGCTGGAGCCGGGCAAGCGGCCGGTGGTGGTCGGGCATTCGATGGGTGGGCGCAACGCGATGCTGGTGGCACGCGAAACGCCGGACTCCATGCGGGCGCTGGTAATTGTCGATATCGGGCCGGAAATTTCGGATGCCGGGCGGGGCGCGATCGCGGGCTTTGTAAAGGCTGCCGAGGAATTCGACGATCTCGATCATTTCGTCGCCACTGTGCGCAAATACGATCCTTATCGCCCGATGGCGCATATCGAGCGGACCGCGAAATACAACATGCTGGTGCGCGCTGATGGCAAGTACATCTCGAAATGCGACGGCACGGCGCGGCGGGTCGGCATTCGCCCGTCTCTGCCACAGGATGTACTGACCCTGCCGGATGCGGCACGGCTGAAACTGCCGGTGCTGGTGGTGCGTGGGGAGAATTCCAACATCCTGGCGCCCGATGCCGCCGAACGTTTCCGCGACGCTTTGCCGCAGGGAGAACTGGTCACCATTCCCAATTGCGGCCATCTGGTGCCGTCACAAAACACCAAGGGTTTCCTGGCGGCGTTGCACAGCTATCTCTCAGCGCTCGGATAGGAATTTCCAACCGCTGCGTGCTGGGGTAGAAGGCCGGATGCGCGCCATCATCCCCTTGTTTCTCGCGGTCGGGCTGTTCGCCCTGCCCCATGTTGCCCCTGCCCAGGACGTGATGGACGCCGTGCGCGCCGATCGCTGGGCGGACGCCCAGGCGCTGGCGGCCCGCCACCCCGATCCGGTGGCCGCCAAGCTGGTCACCTGGTTCCGGCTGCAGGCGCCGGGGGCTGCAAGCATGGCCGACATCAACGCCTTCCTGGTGGCTAACCCGGATTGGCCGCTGGCCGGCAACCTGGTGCTGCGCCGCGAAGAGGCGCTGGCGGCGGAACTGGACGACGCCATCGCGGTCGCCGCCTGCGATCACGCCCGCCCGGCCCTGGCCGCCGCCCAACTGCGCTGCGCCGATGCGCTGCTGAAACTCGGCCGCGGCAATGATGCGGCAGCGCTCGCGCGCCTCGCCTGGACCGAGGGCAATCTGGACGCCGCTGGTGAGGCGCGGGTGCTGAAGAGCTGGGGGGGCACCCTCCGCCGCGAGGACCAACTGCGCCGCTTCGACCGGCTGGCCTGGACCGAGCCAAACGCGGCCGTGCGGCAATTGCTCCGCCTGGCGCCGGAAGATCGGCGGCTCGGCGAGGTCCGACTGGCGCTGCGCCGTGACGAAGCCAATGTGCGCGGACTGCTCGCCGCTTTGCCGGAAAAACTGCGCGCCGATCCGGCGATCCTGCTCGAACACGCGCGCTGGCTGCGCCGCAACGACCAGGACGACGCGGCGCAGGCACTTTGGCTCGCCAGTGGCAATGCCGCCGAGCACGCCGCACCGCCTGAGCGCCAATCGGCGTTCTGGGACGAGCGTTCCCTCCTGGCGCGGCGACGCCTGCGGGTTGGGGATGCCGAGGGCGCCTATCGGCTGGCCGCCGGTCATGCCCAGACCAGGGTCGAACAAATGGCGGATGCCGAGTTCCTGGCCGGCTTCATCGCGCTGCGCCGGCTGGGCAATCGCGAGGCGGCGACCAAGCATTTCGAGACTCTGGCTGGCGCCTCCAAGGCCGCGATCACCCAGGGCCGGGCACAGTACTGGCTCGGGCGGGCGAGCGGCAATGCGGTGGTGGCGCGGAATTTCTATCGCGCCGCGGCGGCCTTCCCGAACACCTTCTATGGCCAGCTAGGCGCACTTGCCGCCGGAGACACTGCGCAAAGCCTCGCCACCAGGCTCATTGTCGGACCCACGCAGGTCGATACCGCCCAGGCGCTCGACCTTGCCGGACGCGAACTCGCGCGGGCGGCAACGATTTTGGTGGGGTGGGGGGTGCCACGCCGGGCGGCGCCGTTCCTGCTGCGGCTTGACGAAATTGCGCCCGACCCGGTTGCCCGCGACCTTTCCGCGCGGCTCGCCACCGGGCTTGGCGCGCCGCAAGTGGCGGTCGCGCTGGCACGCCGGGCAGGACGCGACGGGCTGGTGCCGCTGGCCACCGGTTGGCCACAGGGCATCGTGGTGCCAATCGAGTCGGGGATTGAGCCGGCGCTAGCACTTGGGATTATTCGCCAGGAGAGCAGCTTTGATTCCGCCACCACCAGCCCGGCCGGAGCCCGCGGGCTAATGCAGCTCATGCCGGCCACCGCCGCGCAAATGGGCAAAAAACTGGGCGTGGCGGCACCAGTTGCCGCATTGACCGATGATCCGGCGCTGAACCTGCGGCTCGGCACCGCCTATCTGGCCATGCTGATGGCCCAGTTCGACAACGCCACCCCGCTGGTGATGGCAGGCTACAATGCCGGGCCGGGCCGGGTTGGCGAATGGCTCGGGGTCAATGGTGATCCGCGGCGCGGGGCGATCGACGCGATTGACTGGATCGAGCTGATCCCGTTTGCCGAAACCCGCAACTACGTCCAGCGGGTAACCGAAAATCTGGTGATCTATCGCGCCCAGGCCGGTCAGGCCGGCGCGCATCCCCTGGCTGCCTGGCTGCCGTGAGCCGGATTTCAACCTGGGACGGGTTGAATATCCAGGTGCATCAATGGGGCGACGGTCCTGGTATGCCCTTGCTGTGCCTTCCGGGTCTGGTCCGCACCGGCGGCGATTTCATGGCTATTGCCGCCCGCTATGGCGAGGAACGCCGCATTGTCAGCCTCGACTATCTCGGGCGCGGCGGCAGCGACTGGCCCGCCGACGCGGCCCGCTACGGGGCTGAAGCGACCCTGCGCGATGTGATGGATGCCTGCGCGGCGCTGCATCTGCACCGGGCGGGCGTGATCGGCACCAGTTTTGGCGGCTTGCTGGCGATGGGGCTGGCGATGGCGCGCCCGACATTGCTGGCCGGGGTAGTGTTGAACGATATCGGCCCCGAGCTTGGCGGACCGGGTGCAGCATCGGTGCTCGATTTCATCAGCGACAGCCCTGAAATGCCCAACCAGGCGGCGGCGCTGGCCTATCTGCGCGGCCAGTTGGGCGATGGCATGCGCCCCGATGCGCCGGGCTGGGAGGATCTCGCCAATCTGACCTATGTGCCCACCGGCAATGGCGCATGGCGGCCACATTGGGACAAGCGCACCGCGCTGTTGTTGAAAGGCGTGCCCCGTCCACTTTGGCCCTTGTTCCACGCGTTGCCCGATATTCCGCTGGTGCTGGTGCATGGCCGGCTCAGCCAGTTGCTGACCGATGACGGGGTCGCCGCGATGGCGGGCTTCCGGCCGGATATGGCGGTGGTGGAAGTGGACAATGTCGGCCATGCGCCAACCCTTGCCGAGCCCGACGTTCTGGCGGCGCTCGACGCTTTTGTGAGCCGATTGTGAGCCTCGCCCGCTTCGTCGCCAGTGGTTTCGGTGCCGGATATGCGCCGGTGGCGCCCGGCACGTTCGGGTCTCTGGTCGGGGTCGGGCTTGGGGCGCTGCTGCTGCATATCTGGTCGGATAGCCTGCCACTTGCCTGCCTGTTCGCGGTTCTGCTCGGGGTCTGGTCGGTGGCGAAAATCGACGGCGGCGACGATCCAGGCTGGATCACCATCGACGAGGTCGCCGGCCAATTGCTGTGCATGCTGCCGCTCGGAGCGCCGACGCCGCTTGGCCTGCTGGCAGCTTTTGCGCTGTTCCGACTGCTCGACATCGCCAAGCCCGGTCCGATTGGTTGGGCGGATCGCCAGCATGGGGCCGCGGGCGTGATGGGCGACGATGTCATTGCAGGATTGATTGGTGCCGGCATCCTATGGGCAGTGCTGAAAAAATACCCCATGATCTTCAGCTAGATCATCATTTGTTCAATCGGCTTCGAACGGACGGATAAAGATGATCGTGAAAACAAGGTTTTAGAACGTGTCTGCTGAGCCGACTTCAACGGATCACGCTCTAGAGCCGTCCAGGGGGACTTCATGGTTGACGCCGACATCTTGACCCAAGCCGAAAGCCTGCTGATCGCCTGCCGCACGGCGGGCGTGATGCTGGCGACCGCCGAAAGCTGCACCGGCGGGCTGATCGCCGCCAGCCTGACCGCCATCGCCGGCAGTTCCGATGTCGTCGAGCGTGGCTTTGTAACCTATTCCAACCAGGCCAAGACCGAGTTGGTTGGCGTCGATCCGGCGTTGATCGAAACCCATGGCGCGGTCAGTGAGCCGGTTGCGCGCGCCATGGCCGAGGGTGCGGTGGCACGGTCGCGCGCCGACCTTGCCATTAGTGTCACCGGTGTTGCCGGCCCTGGCGGCGGTAGCGCGGATAAGCCGGTGGGACTGGTCTGGTTCGGTTGCGCGCGCCGTGGTGAGGCGACCACCAGCACCAGCCGGGTCTTCCCAGGCGACCGAATGGAGGTTCGCCGCGCGACGGTTGCCTTGGCGCTCGATCTGTTACGCCAGCGGGTGTGAAATGACCCAAGGCCATAATGGCGGCCCGCCGCTCGAAGACGAAGCCCCTGATGTCCTGGCGTGGCGCAGCTATACGTGGCGGCGTGCCCATCGCCGGGCGTGGAAAACCCCGCCTCCCGAGATTGCGCTGCGGCGGCTGGCCCGGGCCGAGGAACTCGGGATGACCTACAAGGAATACACCCTGGAGATCATGGAGCGCGGCACGTATCTTTGATGCTGGATGGCCGCGTCAGGTGGCGGTTTCTGCCGATGCCCGCCCCGCCATCGCGATCGCCCGCCATACCGCCTCGGGCGTGGCCGGCATGTCGAGATGCACCACACCCAATGTCGCCAGCGCATCCATCAGTGCATTCATCACCGCCGGCGCGCCACCGGCCGCCCCTGCCTCGCCACAGCCCTTGATGCCGAGCGGGTGGCTGGGCGCGGCGGTCGGCAGGGTTTCCAGCGTGATGGCCGGCAGATCGTCGGCGCGCGGCAGGGCGTAGTCCATCAGCGAGCCGGTGAGCATCTGGCCTGAATCAGGATCATGCCGGATCGCTTCGCCAAACGCCTGGCCGAAGCCTTGCACCACCCCACCCTGCAACTGACCTTCGAGCAGCGCCGGGTTCAGCACCTGCCCGAAATCATGCAGCATGGTGTAGCGCAGCAATTCCCAGGCACCGGTTTCCGGATCGATCTCGACCTCGGCGACGTGGCAGCCATTGGGGAAGGTCGGCCCGGCCGGCCGCCACCAGCCCTGCCCCTCGAGCATCTGATTGCCCAAGCCGGCCGCCACCTGTTTCCAACCAACACTCCGATCCGTGCCAGCGACATGGAAACGTCCCTCGATGAACGCGATATCGATTTCTGCCGCTTCGAGCGCATCGGCGGCCAGCGGCAGCGCTTTTTTCACCAGATCGCGCGACGCTTCGGCCAATGCGGCACCGGAAATCGGGATTGAGGCCGAACCACCCGTGCCATTGCCAGAGGGGATGCGGTCGGTGTCGCCCTGAATGATGTCGATGTCATCCGGGTCCAGCCCGAGTTGGCTGGCGATCAGCTGGGCAAACGCAGTGGCATGACCCTGGCCGTTGGATTGTGCCCCGAGCAAGGCGGTCACCCGACCATCGGCGCGCAGTTCGAGCCAGGCATTCTCACCCCAGGACCCGGCAACACGTTCGCAGTAATGCGCCCAGCCGATCCCGCGCAGTCTGGTTGCGCCGGCCCGACGGGCAGCAAACCCGGCATAATCGGCGCGGTCCAACGCGGTATCGATCATCGTCGGGAAATCGCCGCTGTCGTAATTCAGCCCCAACCCGGTGCGGAACGGCAGTTCCGCCGGGGTCAGCATGTTGCGGCGGCGCAGCGCGAGCCGGTCCATGCCCAGCACCCGGGCGGCGTGATCAACCAGAGTTTCGAGCAGGAAAACGGCCTCCGGGCGGCCGGCGCCGCGATAAACCTCAGTCGGCGCGGTGTTGGTGAACACGCCACGCACCGTCACGGCGATGGCGGGAAAACGATAGACCCCAGCCAAAGCCGGCCAGTTCGAGGTTGGCGAGAGCTGGCCCTTGGGCGCCAGATAGGCCCCAATCGCGGCGGTCGAGGTCACCCGCAATGCCAGGAAAGTGCCAGCGGCATCAACCGCCAGTTCCCCGGTGTAAACGTTATCACGGGCCTGATAGTCGGACAGGAAACTATCGGCGCGTTCGCCAACCCAGGACACCGTGCGCCCGAGATGTTTGGCCGCCCATAATACAAGAATTTGTTCAGGATAGAGCGCGTTCTTAATACCGAAACTACCGCCCACATCGGTCACGATAACCCGGAAACGGTCCGCCGGTTCGCCGAATGCCTGGCCGAGCGCATCCTTGATGCCATGCGGCATCTGGGTCCCCGAGGTCAGGGTGTAGCGGCGAGTGGCGGGGTTGAATTCGCCGATCGCGCCACGGTTTTCGAGCGAGCCGACCTGTACCCGTGGGTTGCGGCTGTCCATGCGGATAATCTGGGCAGCCTGAGCGAAAGCGGCATCGACGGCTGCGGTATCGCCGGCCGACCAGGAAAAGCAGAGATTATCCGGCGCTTCGGACCAGACTGCCGGACCACCGAAAGCGGCGCCAGTGGCGACCACGGACGGAAGCGTGTCGTACTCGATCACCACCAACTCGGCGGCATCGCGTGCGATCGCCTCGGTTTCGGCCACCACCATCGCCACCGTGTCGCCGACGAAGCGTACCCGGCCCTGGGCCAGTGCCGGGTGCTGCGGCCGGAAGGCAAAGCCTTGGTCGGCCGGCGTGCCGGGCAGGCGGATCAGATCGCTGCCCGACGGAATGCTGCCGAGACCGGCCGCAGCATAATCGGCGCCGGTCAGCACAGCGAGCACGCCGGGGAGCGCGCAGGCGGCCGCACGATCGATCGTGCCGATCACCGCATGGGCATGCGGGCTGCGGATCATCACCGCCACTGCCATGCCAGGGCGCAGCAGATCGGCGGTGAAACGGCCTTGCCCGACCAAGAGGGCGAAATCCTCCTTGCGGCGCAGCGATTGGCCGAATGCGTTGGTGCCCATTTGATCCAATTCCTTTAGGTGTAGCATTTTTTTCATTTAAAAAGAACGATTTGTCGCCAATTTTTATCCTTACTTGGCGCGCCATTCCTCCGCCGCCAAAGATGGCAGGGTCAGTGATTTCGGTGGCAATAGCCCGGTCATCCAACGCGGCTGAACGAACACCGCCGCCGGATGATAGAGCGGCAGGATGGGGAGTTCCTCAGCCTGGATCGCCTGAATGTCTTTCCACATCGCCAGCCGGCGCACCGGGTCGAGCTCGGTTTGCGCGCTGGCGAGCAGGGCATCGAGGGTGGGGTTGGCGTAGCCGCCATAATTGCTGCCGCCGAGGTTATTGGCCGTCGAAGGGATCCGGCTGGAGTGAAACCGCGCATAGGGGATCCAGTCCGGCGAGGGCAATGAGGTGAAGGTGACCATTCCCTGAAAGCTGCGCTTGCGCACCGTCTCGCCGAGCAAAACCCGTGGTGGCTCATTGCGGACCACAATCTCGACGCCGATTGCGCGCAGCTGGCTTTGGATCACCTGCTCGACCAGTTCGATCAGCCTGATGCCCGAGGCGCCGGACAGGTCGATCGACAGCTTCTTGCCGTCCGGTCCGACCAGGATCTTGTCGGGGCCTGGCTTGTAGCCGGCCTCGGCTAGCAAGGCGCGGGCGCGGGCGGGGTCGAACGGGTATTTTTTGATACCGGGATCGCGGCTGATTTCGGCCGGGGCCAAAGTGCCGTCGGCGACCGGGACGTGGTTCTCGAAGAGTTTGGCGACGATTGCGCGGCGATCAATGCCATACAAAATCGCCTGACGCACCCGCTTGTCGGCCAGTTGCGGGTTGGCAAAATTGGGCACCATCATCGCCACGCTGAGGGACGGGACGAAGCGGACCTCAAAACGGTCGGCATGATCCTTGGCGAGCGCCAGCGACTGATCGAAGGTCAGCCCGTTGCTCAGGTCGATGTCGCCGGACAGCAGATTGGCCAGCAGGGCGGCGGTGTTTTCGATCACTTTGAGGGTGATGGTCCGAAAGGCCGGCTTGGTGCCGGTCCAACGTGGGTTGGGTTTGAAGCTGGCCAGTTCGCCGGGCAGGAAGCGGTCCATCAGATAGGGCCCGTTCCACAATCCAGGCGTGGTCGGCGCGCGGTTGAACAGCGATTGGCGCCCATAATCCAGCCCGTCCTTGGCGGCGCGGAAGATTGGTCCTTCGAGGTGTTCGGGCAGCGGGTCGGGGCTCAGCCGGTCAAAATCATAGCGCGGGGCATCGAATTCGACGGTGTAATTGGCGTCGTCGATTGGCTTGATGCCGATCAGGCCAGGCTCGGGGGCGAATTGTTGCTTGACGGCAAAGCCGAGGGCGATATCACGGCTGGTGATCGCTACGCCGTCGCCCCACACCAGATCGGGCCGCAAAGTAAAACGCACCGATAGGAACTGGCGGCCATCCGGCTGTTGGCTGACAACCGCGCGACCATTGGCGATTGTTGGAATTTCGGTGCACAGAATACAGATAAGCGCGCCCTCGGCGGTGAAGCGGGCCACGCCGCGGCGGGCAAAGCCGTGGACGTAGCTGCGGACCAACTGGTTGGTGATGTCGGGGTGCACGTCCTGCGGGAATTCGACCATGCCGATTGTCAGCGTATCGCGCTTGGCCTGGGTTTGGGCATGAACCTGGGCCGGCGCGCTGGCGAGCAGGGCCACGAGCAACACCACCAGCCGCAAAACAGTCGAACATATCAGGTTCATGGCGGGAAAATCCTTGTTGCCCGGCGCGGGCCGCGTGTCGCCAGTTTACGCGGCGGGCGCGGCACGGCAAGTTGCGGGGATGTACGATGCCTCCTTCGCGCTGCGACGACCTTGACCGAGCCGCTCCTTTTAGGTCGCGCGCTGACGGTTGACCTTGGGCCCGCCCATGACCGGACCAGTGTGATCACCGGATTGGATTTCAGCCTCGCCGCCGGCCGCACCCTGGGCGTGGTCGGTGAAAGTGGCTGCGGCAAATCGATGACAGCGCTCGCGATTATGGGCCTTGCGCCCAGCCCGCATCGGATCGGGGGGATTTTACGGTTCGCCGGGCAGGATTTGCTGACCATGCCGCAAGATCGGCGGCGCCGGCTGCGCGGTGCGGACATGGCGATGATATTCCAGGAACCGATGACCGCGCTTAATCCGGTGGTGCCGGTCGGGGTACAGATCGGTGAAATGCTGATTGTGCATGAAGGCGCCAGCGAGATCGAGGCGGCGCGCGCGGCGGTGGCATTGCTCGAACGGGTTGGCATCGCCGATCCGGCCCGCCGGGCCAGCGCCTATCCGCATGAATTATCCGGCGGCATGCGCCAGCGGGTGATGATCGCGATGGCGATCGCCTGCAAGCCGCGCCTGCTGATCGCTGATGAGCCGACCACGGCGCTCGATGTTTCCGTGCAGGCGCAGATCCTGGACCTGTTGCTGGAATTGCAGCGCGATACCGGCATGGCAATGGTGTTCATCAGCCATAATCTTGGCGTGGTGAGTGCGGTCGCCGATGACATCATGGTGATGTATGCCGGGCGGGCGGTGGAAACCGGGCCGGCGCAGCGCGTGCTCACCGCACCGGCCCATCCCTATACTGCGGGGCTGATCGCGACCTTGCCCGATATTGCCCGACGTCAGAAAATCCTCCCGGTGATCGAGGGCAGCCCGGTCAATCCGCGCAATCGTCCGCCGGGTTGCGCCTTTGCGCCGCGCTGTCCGCGGGTGATTGCCGAATGTCGGGCGGGCCTGCCGGCAATGGTGACGGTAAGCCCTGGCCAGGATGCCGCCTGCATACGGCTCGCGGCATGACCGCCTTGCTCGAAACAACCAACCTCACCGTCAGTTTCGGCGACCGCGCCGGCTGGTTCCGTTCAGCGCGCGAGGTTCTAGCGGTACGCAGCGTCAGCCTGGCGCTGCGGGCTGGCGAGGTGCTGGCAGTGGTCGGCGAAAGCGGCTCGGGCAAAACCACCCTTGCCCGCGCCTTGCTGGGGCTGGTGCCGATCGCGGCGGGCGAGGTGCGCTATGACGGACATGATACCGCGACGATGACTGCGTCCCAGGCGCTGGCGATGCGGCGGTCGGTGCAGATGGTGTTTCAGGACCCGTTCGGCTCGCTCGATCCCAGGCTTCCGGTTGGTGCGATTATCTCCGAACCGCTGGATATTCATGGCATCGGCACCCCGGCGAGCCGCCGCGCACGGGTGGCGGAGTTGCTGGGCCTGGTGGGCCTGTCACCAGATGCCGCCGGGCGCTACCCGCATCAGTTCAGTGGCGGCCAGCGGCAGCGCATCGCCTTTGCCCGTGCCTTGGCGCCCGCGCCGCGGGTGATCATCGCCGATGAACCGCTTTCGGCGCTCGATGTCTCAATCCAGAGCCAGATGCTCAACATGGCAGCCGAATTGCGCACGCGGCTCGGCCTTGCCTATCTCATCATCAGCCATGATCTGGCGGCGGTGCATCACATCGCCGACCGGGTGGCGACGATGTATCTCGGCCGCATCGTCGAAGTGGCTGGCGTCGATACGTTGTTCGCCCGGCCGGCGCATCCTTATACCGCCGCCCTGCTGGCGGCGGTGCCACGGATCGGTGCCGGCAAATGGGTGCCGGGCGCGGCACTCGGCGGTGACATCCCGAGCCCGCTGGCGCCACCGCCGGGCTGTGCCTTCCATCCGCGCTGCGCGGCCGCCTCGCCGCTCTGCGCGACCACGACGCCTGATTTGCGGGCCATTGGGACCGGGCATGATGTCGCGTGCCACCACCCGCTGGGAGCCGCGTGATGGGCAGGTTTCTCGCAGGTCGGATCACTGGCGCGGCGATTGTGCTGCTGTTAAAATCCTTTGTGATCTTCGCCCTGATCGGGCTGATGCCGGGCGATCCGCTCGACCTTATGATGAATGCCAATCCCGAGACCACGCCCGAGCAGATGGCGCATCTGCGCGCGATGTACGGCGTCGATCTGCCGATCACCCAGCGTTACTGGACCTGGCTGGTGGCTGCCCTGCAGGGCGATTTCGGCTATTCGCGCATTCAGCACCGCCCGGTGCTCGACATTATCATCCCAGCCCTCGGCAACACCCTGATCCTGACAGGCGCCGCCTTCGTGCTCGCCACCACGCTCGCGGTCACCTTGGGCACCATTGCCGCGTTAAAGCGCGGCACCTGGATCGACCGGATCATCAATCTGTTTTCCTTCGCGGGGATTTCGGTGCCTAGTTTCTGGCTCGGGCTGCTGATGATCTATCTGTTCGCGGTCAGGCTCGGCTGGCTGCCGGCCGGCGGCATGCCGCGCCCTGAGCAGGGATTTGGCGGCATGCTGGCCCATCTGGTGATGCCGGTGATGACGCTGGTGATCGTGGAAACCGGCGGGCTTGCCCGCTACGCAAGGGCGGCGATGATCGAGGTATTGAGCCAGGATTATATCCGCACCGCCCGCGCCAAGGGCCTGACCGACCGGCGCATGCTGGTGCGCCATGCCCTGCGCAACGCGCTGATCCCGGTGCTGACCCTGGTTGCCTTGCAACTCGGAGGGCTGTTTTCCGGGGCCGCGCTGACCGAGGCGATGTTCGCCTGGCGCGGCATGGGGCGGCTGATCCTGGAGGCCATTCTGGGCAATGATTATAATCTCGCGCTGGTCTGTCTGATGTTTGTCACCGCCACAATCCTGATCGCCAACATCTTCGCCGATATTGCCTATACCTGGCTCGATCCCCGCATCAGCCTCGGGAAGCGCCGGCGATGACCGAAGCATCGGTATCGGTCTGGCAACTGCGCTGGCGTCGTCTGGCGCGGGACCGGGTGGCGCTGGCGGCATTGTCGGTGCTGGCCCTGCTCTATGCGCTGTGCTTTTCGGCGGCCTGGATCGAATTATGGCTCGATGTCACCGGGGTCGATACTGACCTGATGAGCCGGTTTGATCCGATCGATGCACGGCACTGGCTCGGGAGTGATGAGGCTGGGCGTGACGAATTCACTCGCATCCTGCGCGGCGGGCAGGTGTCGCTGTCGATCGGGCTGTTCGCGGCCATCGGGTCAAGCTTCGTCGGCACAGTGATCGGCGCCACGGCGGGTTATTTCCGCGGCCGGGTCGATATGGTGCTGATGCGCTTTACCGATTTCATGCTGGCCATGCCGGCGCTGCCGGTGCTGATCATCCTGGCAGCAATCGACCTCACCAAGCTGGGTTTCAGCCAGGATTTCGTGCGCTCGGGGGCGGCTGGATACTGGCGGATCGTGTTGATCGTGACCTTGCTCGGCTGGACCACGGTTGCCCGCCTGGTCAGGGCCGCGACATTGTCGCTGGTTGAACGGGAATTCGTGCTCGCCGCGCGCGCGCAGGGGGCGTCATCTTTGCGGGTATTATGGGTGCATGTGCTGCCCAATGCGGTGACCCCGATCATTGTTGCGACAACTTTGCGTATGGGGGGCGTAATTTTGACTGAAAGCGCGCTAAGCTTTCTTGGCGTCGGCATCCAGCCGCCGTCGACAAGCTGGGGTAGCATGTTGACCAACGCACAGGAGTTGATGGCGTCCAACCCGTTGCTCGCGGTCTATCCGGGGGCGGCGATCCTGATGGCGGTGATCGCGATCAATTTTGTCGGCGACGGGTTGCAATCCGCCTTCGATCCGCGAGCCGACCCCCATTGACGATGTGCCCCACAGGATTGCGGGCGTGATTGGCGGGCGGCGGGAAAAGCTGGTCACAGCCGCCGCGTCCTGGCTTGCTTACGGCCTCGCCGTGCTTATGACTGTCGGCCTCGTCAGTGGCAGCGTCTATATCCATCTGGCCAATGAGTTCCGCAAGACCGAGGAGAGCACCTTCGCCCAGACCGGAAATCTGGCCTTGGGTTTTGCCGAGAACATCCAGCGCAGCCTGGAGGCTATCGACCAGACACTGATTTATGTCCGCGATGCCTACAGCGCCGATCCGCAGCGTTTTGATCTGACGAAATGGACCCGCAGCGGCCCGGTCGTCGGGCGCCCATCGGTGCGGATATCGGTGCTCGATGCCAGCGGCGCGTTGCGCAGCACCAATCTCGGCGCGTTGTCAGGCAAGGTTGATCTGTCGGACAGCGAAATCGTCCAGATGCAAAGTGGCGCCACCGAGGACCGGTTGCGCATCGGCCTGCCGGTTCGCGCCGCTGGAAATGGTCGCTGGGTGCTCAATGTCACCCGCCGCATCGTCGGGCCGGGTGGCGGGTTCGCCGGCATTGTGGTGGCAACGATCAATCTCGACTATTTCACCCGTTTCTACGATGCGCTCGACCTGAACCACGCAGCCGTCGTGCTGGTCGGCCAGGACGGCATTGTGCGCGCGCGGGCACCGAATGCGGAGAATGTCATCGGCCAACCCTATCGTGGCACCGCCGCCGAGGAGCTCCTGCTTGGCGAGCGCGACCGCGGCCAGTTTCGCGGCGCCAGTGCCTATGACGGGGTGATGCGACTTTACAGCTATAACCGGGTGCCGGATTACCCGTTGACGGTGCTGGTCGGCCTCAATGTTGGGGAGGCATTCGCGACCTATCGCGGCCATGCGCGGCTGGCCATTTCGGCCGCCGTCGCCATCGTACTGCTGCTGCTGCTGGGTGCGATAACTATGCTGCGCCAGCATCAGCGGCTGACCGGATCGCAGCGCGCTTTGTCGGCCACGCTCGAGAATATCAGCCAGGGCATCATGATGATCGACCCGAGCGGCGGCATGCCGGTGATGAACCATCGTGCCATCGGGCTGCTGGGTTTACCGGCGGAGTTACTGCGTCCGGAAACCAAATTCCGCGATATTGTTGCCTGGCAGGTGGCGCAGGGGGAATTCGGGCCGCCCGACAAAGTGGAGCCCAACATCATCGAGGTGTTGCGTACCGGCATCCCCGACTTTGCCCCCGAAGCGCGCGAGCGGGTGCGGCCCAATGGCGTGGTGTTGGAAATCCGCAGTGAAGTGCTGCCCAATGGCGGGGTGGTTCGGACCTATACCGATATCACCGACCGTCGCCGCAACGAACGCGCGCTTGCCATGGCGCGCGATGCGGCCGAAGCCGCCGGGCGGGCACGCGCGGAATTTCTGGCGGTGATGAGCCATGAAATCCGCACCCCGATGAACGGCATCATCGGCGTTGCCGGCCTGCTGATGGACATGAACCTGGCACCGAACGAGACGCATTATGTCCGGATCGTGCTCGACTCGGCGCAGCATTTGCTGCACCTGATCAACGATATCCTGGATTTCTCCCGGCTCGATGTCGGCCGCCTCGACCTCGAGGACGCCCCGCTCGATCTCGCCGCAGTGATGCGCGAAAGCCTTGAGATCGTGAGCCATGCCGCCCAGACCAAAGGGATCACCGTCGCGCATGAGATCGCCGCCGACGTCCCCACCAATCTGCTCGGGGACGGCCATCGCCTGCGGCAGATACTGCTCAACCTGGTCGGCAACGGCATCAAGTTCACCAGTGCCGGCAGTGTCACCGTGGTGGTGCAGCGCATCCGCACCGAAATGACCGATGCCGGCCCGGCCATCCGGTTGGGTTTTGCCGTGATCGACACCGGCATCGGCATCCCACCCGAGGCGACGTCGAAGCTGTTCAACGAATTCACCCAGGTCGACAGTTCCATTTCGCGGCGCTTTGGCGGCAGCGGTCTTGGTCTCGCCATCAGCCGGGGCCTGATCGAACAGATGGGCGGCCATATCAACGTCGAAAGCGCCGTCGGGGTTGGCAGCACGTTCCGCTTCGATATCCGCCTCCGCCTGCCGCCAGCGGACGCAGAGGACCGCCCCGCCGAGCCTGTTGCCTTGCCCGCGCGGGCCGACGCGACTGCGAGCTTTGCGGTTCTGGTGGCCGAAGACAATATGACCAACCGACTGGTGGCGACACGGATGCTGGAGCGTCTCGGCCATCGGGTAACCGCCGTTGAGGACGGCGCGCAGGCGCTGGGAGCGGTTGCTGCGGGCGATTTCGACATGGTGCTGATGGATGTGATGATGCCGGAGATGGATGGCATCGCGGCAACCATCGCCATCCGCGGTTTGCCTGGTCCACGGGCGGAGATCCCGATCATCGGGCTTACCGCCAATCTGCTGGCCACCGACCGGGAGCGCTGCTTTGCCGCCGGGATGAACCATTTTGAAACCAAGCCCATTACCCTTTCGCGCCTGAAAGCCGCGATCGCGGCGGTGATGGAGGGGAAAAACCCGGTCCTGGAGCCCCCGGCTCAGCCCAATACGGACGGGTTTGATCGGAGTCGGCTCGACGGCCTCGCCCAGCAGATCGGGCCAGAGGCAACCGCCGCTGTGGTGCGCCAATTCATCGACGATGGCGGCCGACAGATCGATACGCTGATGGCACTGGCGGAAAGCGGACGCACCGAACTTGTGCAGCATCAGGCCGAGCTGGTGATGCGGGCGGCAGAAAATCTCGGTCTGTTGCACCTTGCCGCGGTCGCTGAAAAATTCCGCAACGCGGTCGCCGGCAACGATGCAGGCCTCGCGGGGCTGGCAGTCCAGGTTCAGTCGATTTTCCGGTCGAGCATCGACATCGTGCGGGCCTGGCAGCCTGCAATGGTGCCGCCCGCCGAGTCGGCACTCGACAAATCCGACGCGTGAGGCAAAAACTCCAAGGCGAGCGGCGCGACCGGCTGGGTGCACCGCCAGACATGTGACGAAGGAATGACCGAATGAGCCACGAGACCGAGGGTCGGCTGCGGATTGCGCCGGTGCTGAAACGCTTCATCGATACCGAGGCGCTGCGGGGAACCGGGCTCACGTCCGCCGCATTCTGGGGCGGGATGGAGCGGCTGGTGGCCGTATTCGGACCGCGCAACGCAAAATTGCTTGCCGAGCGCGACCGGTTACAGGCCGCAATCGACGCCTGGCACCTTGCACGCCGTGGCCAGATTTTCGACGCGAGTGCCTATAACGCGTTCCTGAGTGAGATCGGCTATCTCCGCCCGGCGCCAGGCGCGTTCGCCGTTGCAACCGCCAATGTGGATCCCGAGATCGCCACCATGGCCGGGCCGCAGCTGGTGGTTCCGGTCAGCAATGCGCGCTACGCGCTGAATGCTGGCAATGCGCGCTGGGGCAGCCTGTACGACGCGCTTTATGGCACTGACGCCATTGCCGAAGATGACGGCGCCACCCGCGCCGGCGGCTACAACCCGATCCGCGGCGCAAAAGTGGTCGCCCGCGCCAAGGCGTTCCTCGATGACGCGGTGCCGCTTGCCGGCGCCAGCCACACTGCCGCGACTGGATATGCGGTGGTTGGCGGCGCGCTGGTTGCCGGCGCCACGCCGCTCGCCGCTCCGGCGCAGTTCATTGGCTATCGCGGCGAGGCTGCGTCCCCAACCGCCATTCTGCTGCGCCATAACGGGCTGCATATCGAATTGCTGCTCGACCGCAGCCATCCGATCGGGCGCGACGATCTGGCGGGCCTTGCGGATGTGGTGATCGAGTCGGCGCTGACCACGATTATGGATTGCGAGGACTCGGTCGCCGCCGTCGATGCCGACGACAAGGTCGAGATTTACCGCAACTGGCTTGGACTGATGAGCGGCACGCTATCGGCGAGCTTTGCCAAGGACGGCAAGACCCTGGAACGCCGCCTGAACCCGGACCGGGTTTATACCGGCGCTGCCGGCGGCACGGTGACGGTCGCCGGGCGCAGCCTGATGCTGGTGCGCAATGTCGGCCATCACATGTTCACCGACGCGATCCTGGATGAAACCGGGGCAGAAACGCCGGAGACCATCATGGATGCCGCGATCACCAGCCTGATCGCGCTGCATGACGTGAACGGCAAGCGGATGAATTCGCGGGCCGGCTCGGTTTATATCGTCAAGCCCAAGATGCATGGCCCGGACGAGGTGGCGTTTGCGTCGGATTTGTTCGCAGCCGTGGAAGACATGCTCGGCATGGCGCGCAACACGTTGAAGATGGGCATCATGGACGAGGAACGCCGCACCAGTGCCAACCTCGCCGCCTGCATTTACGCGGCGCGCGACCGGGTGGCCTTCATCAATACCGGGTTCCTCGACCGGACCGGCGATGAAATCCATACCTCGATGGAAGCTGGTACCATGGTGCGCAAGGGCGACATGAGGACCAGCGTGTGGATTGGCGCCTACGAGAACAACAATGTCGATGTCGGGCTCGCCAGCGGCCTGCGCGGCAAAGCCCAGATCGGCAAGGGCATGTGGGCCGCCCCCGACCGGATGGCCGACATGCTGGCGCAGAAGATTGGCCATCCGCGCGCCGGCGCAAACACCGCCTGGGTGCCGTCGCCGACGGCGGCCACCCTGCACGCGCTGCATTATCACATGGTCGAGGTCGGCTCGGTGCAATCCGAGATTGCCAAGCGGGTTGCCGCCACGCGCGCCGACCTGCTGACCCTGCCGCTCGCTGACCGGCCGAACTGGTCGCCCGATGAAGTCCAGCTTGAACTCGACAACAACGCCCAGGGCATTCTTGGCTACGTGGTGCGCTGGATCGACCAGGGGGTTGGCTGTTCCAAGGTGCCGGACATTCACGATGTCGGGCTGATGGAAGATCGCGCCACCTTGCGCATTTCGAGCCAGCATATCGCCAACTGGATGCATCAGGGGGTAACGACCGAGGCGCAGGTGATGGCGACGATGAAACGCATGGCGCTGGTGGTGGATCGGCAGAATGCCGGCGATCCTTTGTATACGCCGATGGCGCCATCCTATGACGGCATCGCCTTCAAGGCGGCGTGTGAGTTGGTGTTGCAAGGCCGGGTGCAGCCGAACGGCTACACCGAGTTCGTCCTGCATCGTAGCCGGCGCCTGGCGAAGGCCGCCGCGTAAACTTGCTGTTTCTCGACGATCTTCCGCTTGGCGTTGATTTCCCCTGCGGCAGCTTCACACTGTCGCGGCCGGAGATCATCGCCCGCCCGCGCGATGCCACGCGCGGGCGGGCGATGATCTCCGGCGAGGCTTTGCTGGGTGGCACGATCGCGATGCGGTTTGGGGTGACGTATGTTGTGCGCAAGGCCTGCCTCTAGTCGCAGGCTAGGGGGCGTGGCAGTCTAACGGTATGATCGATCTCCGCCCCCTCCTTGCCCAACCTGGTCGCAATGATCTCGACGTGGAACTGCCCGCCCTGCCCGGCCGGCGCATTATCCTGCGCTGCGCGCGGCCACGACACTTCACCTTTGCCACGCCGATCCTGTTCGTGCATCACGGGGTCAACCGCAACGGCGCCGATTACCGCGATTATTGGCTGCCATTGGTTGACGAGGCCGATCTGCTGGTGATCGCGCCGGAATTCCCCGATGCCGGCTTTCCGAAGGCGGCGTGGTATAATTTCGGCAATCGCACCACTGCGGCCGGGCGTCAAAAGCCGCAGGAGGAATGGACGTACGGGTTGGACAAAGCCGTGTTTGACGCGATGCGCGACCAGGACCTCACCCGGCGGCGGACCTATGGCGTGTGGGGGCATTCGGCCGGCGGGCAGTTCGTGCATCGCATGATCGAGCTTGGACTGCGCGACCATGTGCGGATTGCCATCACCGCCAATGCCGGCACCTATGCGATGCCGACCCTGGATGTTGCCTATCCGTTTGGACTGGGCGGCACTGGCCTGGATGACGATGGTCTGCGCCGTCTGCTCGGGTTTCGCCTGACCGTGATGGCCGGCACCGCCGATATCGATACAACATCCGAGCATTTTCCGCGTGACAAGGCGGCGATGGCGCAAGGGCCGACGCGCTACGCCCGCGCCCATAACTTCATCGCCACCGCGCGCGCCGAGGCGGCACGCCTTGGCATCACCTGCGCCTGGACGATCGTTGACGTCCCTGATGTCGGCCATGACGGCGAACGCATGGCCCAGGCCGCGACCAAGACCCTGTCCGCGGCGCTTCACATTTAAGGAACCCGGCCATGCAGAATATCGAACCGATCTGGCAACTGGTGGACGACAAGCGCGCCGAATACGTGGCACTTGCCGACCGCATCTGGGACAAGCCGGAAATCGCCTATGACGAATACGAGTCCACCGCCGAGCATACCGCCATGCTCGAAGCCGAGGGCTTTCGGGTGACGCGCAACGTCGCCGGCATTCCGACCGCGGTGATGGGTGAAGCTGGCGAGGACGGACCGGTGATCGCCATCCTCGGTGAATACGACGCGCTGCCCGGCCTGTCCCAGGAAGCTGGCATTGCCGAACATAAGCCGCTGCCCGGCAATGGCTTGGGGCATGGTTGCGGGCATAATTTGCTGGGCACCGCGTCGCTTCTTGCAGCAACCGCGGTCAAGGACTGGATGACGGCCAACGGCATCAAGGGCCGGGTGCGCTACTATGGCTGCCCGGCGGAAGAAGGCGGGGCGGCGAAATCCTTCATGGTGCGCGAAGGCGCGTTCAAGGATGTCGATATCGCGATTTCCTGGCATCCTGCGGCGTTTTCTGGGGTGAATGACGCGATGTCGCTCGCCAATACCCGCATTGATTTCACCTTCACCGGGCGCGCCAGCCACGCCGCCGCCGCGCCGCATCTTGGCCGCTCCGCGCTCGATGCGGTCGAACTGATGAATGTCGGCGTCAACTATATGCGCGAACACATGCCGTCCGACGCCCGCATTCATTACGCAATGCTGGATGGCGGCGGCGTTGCCCCCAACGTGGTCCAGGCGCGCGCCAAGGTGCGCTACGCGATCCGTGCCCGCGAACTGCCTGAATTATGGCCGCTGATTGAGCGGGTTAAAAAAGTCGCCGAGGGCGCGGCATTGATGACCGAAACCAAGGTCGAGGTTGAAGTGGTGAGCGCGGTGTCCAACCTGTTGGGTAACACGCCGCTGGAACAGGCGATGTACCGTGCCTTCGAACGGCTCGGCCCGCCGCAATTCGACGACGCCGATCGGGACTATGCCCGCCAGATCCAGACGACGTTGTCGGCCGAGGATATCACCTCGGCGTTCCGTCGGGTTGGCGCCAAGCCTGACATGACCAAGCCGCTCTGCGATGCCATCGTGCCGCTCGACGCCAAGGGCGCGCCGATGATGGGCTCGACCGATGTCGGCGATGTCAGCTGGGTGGTGCCGACGGTGCAGGCGCGCGGGGCGACTTACGCGATCGGCACGCCGGGCCATAGCTGGCAGTTGACCGCGCAGGGCAAGTCTGGGATCGCCCATAAGGGGATGATCCATGTCGCCAAGATCATGGCGGCGACGGCGGTGGAGGCTTTGAATAATCCGGCTGTCATTGACGCGGCCAAGGCGGATTATGCGGCGCGGACGACGGATAATCCCTATGTTTGTCCGTTGCCGACTGATGTTATGCCGCCGATTAAGAAGAAATAAAGCAAAAAACTTTACGACTTTGTTGCCGTTGGCGTGGGACTGCAGTGAGTTCTCACGCCAACGGCAACAAAGTATCAAAAAGTTTTTTTGCTTCTTTTTGTTCACAAAAAGAAGACCTTCCTAAAACCTAAAAAATACCCCAACACCCCACCCACCATCAAAACTTTGCATCCCGATGGCAAGGAAAACCGTCGCCATGGCGCTCAGGCTGGGGGAGCCGGTTCAGCTATCATGAGGTACGGACATCGATGTGGCCCTCAAATCTGGGGGATCGCGATATTTGTGATGCTATCGGCGGTCGAAATACGCAAAACCAAGGGTGACAGCATGGGTCACCTCGGCTAGCCTCCTGCTTTCGCCATGGAGACATCCCAATGAGCCTGACCAACGCCCCCGACCCCGCGATCCGAGCTGCTGTCGTCAAGCAGGATCTCGACAATGTGATGCACCCGATCGTCCAGCATCGCGCCCTGGAAAAATCCCAGATGGTGCTGGTCGGCGCCCAAGGCTCCACCATTCGCGATGCCGACGGCACCGAATATCTCGACGGCATGGCCGGGCTGTGGTGCGTCAATATCGGCTACGGCCGCACCGAACTCGCCGATGTGGCGCGCGACCAGATGCTGCAATTGTCGTATTTCCCGCATACTGCGATGAACGAGCCGGCCGCCAAGCTGGCCGAGCAGGTCAACACGCTGATGGGCGGCGGGTATCACACCTATTTCGTGAACTCCGGGTCGGAAGCCAATGAAGCCGGCTTCAAGATTGCGCGTCAGTATCACAAGCATGAGAGCCCCGGCAGCTATCGCTACAAGGTGCTGAGCCGGCATTACGCCTATCACGGCACCACGATGGCGACGCTTGCCGCCGGCGGGATGGGCGACCGCAAGGCGAAGTTTGAACCGACCGACGGCAACTTCCTGCATATCGCCGCGCCGACCTGCTATCGCTGCCCGTTCAAGCTGTCCTACCCGACTTGCGAACTGGCCTGCGTGACCAACATGGAAACCACCGTGCAGGCCGAAGGCCCTGACTCGATCGGTGAGATCATCATCGAGCCGATCATGTCGTCGGTTGGCATCGCGGTGCCGCCGGATGAGTACCTGCCCGCGGTCGAGAAGATCTGCCGCGAATACGGCATCCTTCTGCACATCGACGAAGTGATCAACGGCTTCGGCCGCACCGGCAAGATGTTTGCCCATCAGCATTACAACGTATCGCCGGACATCGTCGCTGTCGCCAAGGGCATCACCTCGGGCTACATGCCGATGGCGGCAACGATTGTGAAAAACAACGTGTTCAACTCGTTCTTGGGCGAAGTGTCCGAGGGCCGCAATGTCATGCAGGTCAACACCTGGGGTGGCCATGCGGTGGCGGCCGCCGTCGCGGTGCGCAATATCGAAATCCAGCTGGAAGAAAACCTTGCCGATCGCGCCGGTGAGATGGGCAAGTATCTGATGGATGGCCTGCGCACGTTGTTCCGCCATGGCACGGTCGGCGATGTGCGCGGCAAGGGCCTGCTGATCGGCGTCGAACTGGTCACTGACCGGGTCACCAAGAACCAGCTCGGCAATGCCGAAATGGTGGCGGTGGTGGATTTCTGCCGCAAGAACGGCGTGATCGTCGGGCGCGCTGGTGGTGGCAAGCAATACAGCAACACCATCACCCTGTGCCCGCCGCTGGTGATTACCCGCGCCGAATGCGACCGGATTGTTGAGACCATGGACCGGGCGCTGGGCGCAATCGGGAAATAAGGGCGCGACGCTCGCGGCAAAAAAAGGGGCGGTTCCAGATGGAACCGCCCCGTTTTTTGTCGGTTCAGCGATTAAGTTTGGCGCGACTTCGGAGCCAGATCTCATTGCCAGCAAATAGCGGGCCGGCGATGAACAGCGGGATGATGTAGTAGTAAAGCCGGAAAACCACGATGCCGCTGACGATGGTCGGCGTATCGAAAAACGGCGCCAGACCGATCAAAATGGCAGTGTCGAACACGCCGATGCCACCCGGCAGGCTGGCCAGAATGCCGGCGGTATAGGATGCCAAATAAATCCCCAGGAAGCGAACGAATGTCAGCCCGGGGGCTTCCGGCAGCAGCGAGTAGAAGATGCCCGCGGTGACCGCGACATCGACCGTCGCCAGCGCAATCTGCGCCATCGCCAGCTTGGTATTGGGCAATTCCAGGGTTTGGCCAAACAGGCGCACACTGCCGAGCAGGCGGGACAGCGCGATATATGTCAGGCTCAAGGCCCACATTACCGCGCCGGACAAATAGAGTGCCCAGAGTGGCAGAACCTCTCCGAAAAACGGAATGGCATTGGGCTCCAGGATGAGAATAAACCCGGCCAGCGGCAGGGCGCCGAGGCCGAAGGTGAAGGCGCAGAACGCGATCACCTTGCCGATCTGAAGCGGATTCAGCCCCCAATGGGCATAGAGCCGGTAGCGCACAGCCGCCCCCGAGACCGCGGCCACGCCGATATTATGAGCCAGGGTATAGGCGCAGAACGAGGCGAAGGCGTTGCGGGCGTAACTGACCGGTCGGCCGGCATAGACGGTGCCCAGCCGGTCATAGACCGTGAGGATCGCGTAGGCAAGCAGGGTGCAGCCGAAGCCGGACCAGAGCGAGGAATTCGGGATGGCCGCCAGCGCCGCCTGGATATCGGCGAGCTTGAGGTTACGGAATTCCTTTTGCAGGACATAAATCGCACCAGCGAGCAGCAACAACCCGAGCAAGGTCGGCAGGATCTGCCACAAACGCTTTCGGTTCATGCGGTTGCGGCCAACCTTGTGTCGATCAGCACCACGGTTTCGCCGACGCCATAAAGCGCGATGAATTGGCCGAAGCGCGGGCCATCGGGCTGGCCGAGCAGGACCTGATAAAGACAGGCGAAAAACCCGCGCAATTCGGCGAACGGATGGCGCTTGCCGATGTCGTAGAGCAGGTTCTGCAATTCCTCGGCGGTCGCGGTGACCGGTGTTGCGCGAAGGGTGGCGGCGAGGTCTTCGAGGGCGGCGCGCTCGGTCGCGTCGGGGGCGCGGAACTGCTTCTTCGGGGCGATGAAGTCGCGGTAATAGACCAGCGCGTAATCGACCAGCCTTGCGAGCATCGGCATGGTATCGGGCGTCGCATCCGGGCTGTAGCGGCGGATGAAGCCCCAGAGAATATCCGGGTTTTCGGCATTCACCACGCTGGCGAGGTTGAGCAGCATGGCAAACGACAAGGGCGAGAATGCTGAATTTGGCACGTGGCCCAAATGGATGTGCCAGGCCGGGTTGGTGACGCGCTCCGCTTCGGCCTGGGTCAGCGATTTGGCAGCGTTGGCGATGTATTCATCGACCGCCTTGGGGATCACATCGAAATAGAGCCGCTTGGCGCGGCCAGGCTGGTTGAACATGTATTGGCTGAGGCTTTCGGGCGGCGCATAGCGCAGCCATTCATCCACACCCAAGCCGTTGCCCTTGGATTTGCTGATTTTCTGCGCTTGCTCGTCCAGGAACAATTCATAGGTGAAGCCAACCGGCGGGGTGCTGCCCAGGATGCGGCAGATCCGGCCGGACAGGCGCACGCTGTCGATCAGGTCCTTGCCCGACATTTCGTAGTCGACCCCGAGCGCGTGCCAGCGCATCGCCCAGTCAGCTTTCCACTGGCATTTGGCCGCGCCGCCAGTGACCAGGGTTTCGAACCGTTCGCCGCTTTCGGGATCGGTCCAGAAGATTGTGCCGGCATCGGCATCCCACTGGTCGATCCTGACCTGCATGACCACGCCGGTCTTGGGATGGATCGGCAACAGGGGCGAATAGGTCGCCTGACGTTCGGCCCCGAGAGTTGGCTTGATGACAGCGACGATTTCTTCGTGGCGTTCGAGGATCAGCCGCAAGCTCGCATCGAAGCGGCCTGCCGCATAGTAATCGGTTGCAGAGGCAAATTCGTATTCGAAGCCAAAACCATCGAGGAAGGCTTGCAGCCGGGCATTATTGTGGGCGCCAAGGCTCGCATGGGTGCCGAACGGGTCGGGGATACGCGACAGCGGCTGGCCCAGGAAGCCCGTCAGCATGTCCTTATTGGGCAAATTGTCGGGGACTTTGCGCAAGCCATCCATGTCGTCGCTGAAGGCGAGAAGTTTGCTTGGCCGCCCGGTTAACTCGGTGAAGGCGCGGCGCACCCAGCTGGTGCGCGCGACCTCGCCAAAGGTACCGATATGCGGCAGGCCAGAGGGGCCGTAGCCGGTTTCGAACAGAGCCTCGGGTTTGCCCGAGGCCGCCAGGCGCTCGACAAGTTTCTGGGCTTCCTCGAACGGCCAGGATTTCGGGACAGAAGGTGCGACGGGGTCTGACATGCGCGCAAGCTATGGATGCGGCCCCGCTTGGTCAATTGGGCAGCGCGTTTATACTGGGGTGATGTCATCCCCCACCACTACGCTGCTTATGCCGGACAGCCCCGCCCTGGTCGCCTGGGTTGGGCGCGCCGCCATTTTGACCAATGACGGGGAGATGCTCGAGCTCACCCCGGCGGCGGCCGTGCGCTACCTCGCCGACAGCGCGCCACCTTTGCTGGTGCACGCACCGGCCAATTTCCGCCGGTTGGGGATGGCCGCGATCCCGGCGCTGGATTTGCTGGAGCTGTTTGCCTTTGTGCGCCCGGCGGTTCCGGTGGCGCCGACGCCGCGCGGATTGGCGCTGGCACTGGATATGGAATTGGCGACGACCGGGCTAGACGATGCCGCAGCCCTGTTGCCCGATCTGGCGCAGGCGCTGTTGGCGCGGCTGGCGGCTGGGCGCGATCTGCCGGCCAATCGCGAGGCGACCGGGCTTGCCGCCCAGATGGGACGCGGCGGCTGGGGCTGGGCGCCTTATGTGTTGCACGCTCTCGGCCAGCCCAAAGCGGCGCCGACCCCGCAGGCGCTGCAAGTTTGGCGGCGACTGCCGGAATGGGAGGATACCGCCGCCCGGCCAACGCCAGGCAGCCAGCCAGTGTTGCCGGACGCGGTGCGCACCAGGCTTGCCGCGATGCTGGGAGCGGAATCCGAGCAGCGGCCTGGGCAGGCAGATTATGCCACCGCGGCGGCCGCAGCGTTTGCGCCGCGCACGCAACAGGGCGAACCGCATCTGGTGCTCGCCGAGGCTGGCACCGGCACCGGCAAGACGCTGGGCTATATCGCGCCGGCGAGTTTGTGGGCGGAGCAAAACCAGGGCGCGGTGTGGATCAGTACCTTCACAAGGCATTTGCAGCGCCAGGTCGAAAGCGAGCTCAACCGGCTGTTCCCCGACCCGGTCGAGCGCCGTAAGCGGGTGGTGGTGCGCAAGGGCCGGGAGAATTATTTGTGTCTGCTCAATTTGCAGGATGCGGTGGGTAGCGGCAACGCGACGCAAGTCGTGCCGTTGGGGCTGATCGCGCGGTGGGCGGCTGCGACCAATGATGGCGACATCCAGGGCGGCGATCTGCCGGGGTGGTTTGCGGAGTTGTTTGGCGGCGGCTTGCTGCCGAGCCTCGGCGATCGGCGAGGTGAATGCCTGCATGGCGGGTGCGAGCACTGGAAGCGCTGCTTTGTCGAACATTCGATCCGCCGGGCGCGGGGGGCGCAGCTGGTGGTCGCCAACCATGCGCTGGTAATGGCCCAAGCCGTGTGGGGCGGCCTGGATGACGCCAGCGTGCCGAGCCGTTACGTGTTCGACGAGGGCCATCACGTGTTCGACGCCGCCGACAGCGCGTTCTCCGCGGAATTGTCGGGCACAGAAACCGCTGAATTGCGGCGCTGGCTGCTCGGCGCGGAGGGCATGCGGTCACGCGCGCGCGGATTGCGGGCACGGGTGGAAGACCTGATTGTCTCCGCCCCCGCCTTGCAGGACGCGCTCGATGCCGCACTGAAGGCCGCGCGCGCCTTGCCGGTTTATGGCTGGTGGGAACGGCTGGGCGATGCGACGCCGTCGCCCAATCCGACCGAGGCTTTTCTGCATGCGCTGCGCCAGCAGGCGCTGGCCAGGATGGTGGGAGAGGCGAGCTACGGCGTGATCGAATGCGATCTGGCGCCGGAATTGCCGGAGGTGCGCGATGCCGCGAAGACGCTGCATGGCGCGTATGTTGCGCTCGGGCGCGCTTTGACCACGCTGCAGCAAGGCCTGCTGGCGCGGTTGGATGAGGAACCGGAGGACGATGCGCCGGAAATGGATCAGGCGACGCGGAGCCGGATCGAGGGGGTGGCAGCGAGCCTCAAGCGGCGGGCGGTCGATAGCGTGGCCGCCTGGATCGCGATGCTGGCGCAAATTGGCGCGCCGGTGGCCGAGCAGGGGTTGGCGCCGCGCTATGTCAGCTTCCTCCGGCTCGATCGACGACCGGGGTTCGGCGATCGCGGCGGCGATCGCGATGTCGGGCTGCATCGCCACTGGCTCGACCCGACGCTGCCGTTCATCACCAGCCTGGCCCAACCGGCGCATGGGATGCTGGTCACCTCGGCGACGTTGCGCGATGCCGGGGTCGCGGATGTCGAATATGCCTGGGAGGAAGCCGAGGCCCGGATCGGCGCGCCGCATCTGGCATCGCCTGCCATCCGGGTCGCAGTCGCATCCCCGTTCGATTACGCGGCGCAAACCAGGGCGTTCGTGATCACCGACGTGAACGGGCGGGAATTGGGCGCGTTGGCGTCGGCGTATCGGGCTTTGTTCCTGGCGGCTGGTGGGGGCGGGCTGGGATTGTTCACCGCGATTTCGCGCCTGCGCGAGGTGCATAAGCGCATCGCCCCGGCATTGGAGGAAGCCGGCATCCCGGTGTTCGCCCAGCATGTCGATGCGATGGATAACAACACGCTGGTCGATGTGTTCCGTACCGAGGCGGCGAGTTGCCTGCTTGGCACTGACGCAATGCGCGATGGGGTGGACGTGCCGGGGAGCGCGCTCAGGCTGGTGGTTTACGAGCGGGTGCCGTGGCCGCGCCCGGATATTCTGCACCGTGAACGTCGGCTGCATCTCGGGCAGGGCGATACGTCGGGCTATGATGACCGAATTGCGCGGATGCGGTTGCGTCAGGGGTTTGGCCGGCTGATACGCAGTGCCAGCGATCGCGGGGTGTTTGTGCTGCTGGATCGCCAGGCGCCGAGCCGGCTGCTGTCGGCGTTTCCGGCGGGGGTGACGGTGGTGCGGGCCAAGCTTGCCGACGCGGTGGCGGCGACGGCGGCGTTTCTGGGCACGGCGCTCTAAAATCGTTGCAATAATTTCATGAAGGATGTTTACCCATGATGCCGATCGCGTCATAACACTGCCATGCGCTTGAACCCCAACAGCTTCGCGTTTACCGGCCTGATCGGAGCGCTCGCCGCCCTGCCCCCATTGTCGATTGACATGGGGTTGCCGGCATTGGGCATTTTGCAATCCGATCTCGGGGCGACGGCCACCGAGGCGTCTGGCACGTTGTCATTGTTCCTGTATGGTTTTGCGGCAGGGCAGTTGGTGATGGGGCCGCTATCGGATCGGTTCGGGCGGCGGCCGGTGATGCTGGTTGGGCTGGCGATTTACGCCGTGTTCGGCATGGCCTGCGCGGTTGCGTGGTCACCGGGCTGGCTGCTGTTTTTCCGGCTGATCGAAGGGATTGGTGCATCAGGCGGCAGCACACTCGCGATGGCGATCGTGCGCGATCTGTTTTCCGGCCAGGCCGGGCGGATCAAGATGTCGGCGGTCAGCATGGTGATCGTGATCGCCCCGATCATTGCCCCAACCATCGGGGCGACACTGCTGGTGTTCGGGGAATGGCGGTTCATCTATGTCACGCTTGGGCTGTCGGGCGTGGCACTGTTCGTGGCGGCGTATTTCGGCCTCGAGGAAACCCGGCCGGCAGACCCGCGTGCGCGGATCAATCTGATCGGACGCTACGCGGCCGTGTTCCGCAGCAAGCGCACGCTGGGCTACGCGCTGGTTAATGCCTGCGGAGCGGGCGCGCTGTTTTCGTTCATTGGCACGTCGTCGCTGGTGCTGATGGGCCAGATGGGAATGTCGGCGACCAGTTTCGCGATGACCTTCGCGATGACCTCCGGCGGAATTTTTCTCGGGTCGAGCCTCAACAACCTGTTTGCGCGGCGGGCGGTGCCGCCGTGGATTCCACTGACCATGGGAATGGTGATCGCGCCATTGGCGGCGATCGCCGCAACCGGGTTTCTTGCGGTCGATATCGTCTCGCCGATCACGCTGGTGCCGTTCGTGATCCTGGTCGGCATGAGCCGCGGGATGATCAACGCCAACGCCACCCATGCGGCGTTGGAGCCGGTGCCGCTGCATGCCGGCGCAGCGTCGGCAGTGCTTGGATTTCTCCAGGTCGGCTCGTCGGCAACGGCGGCCGTGCTCGTGGCGTCTGCGTTTCCGCGCTATGGTGCCTTGGCTGTCACGGTGTCGATGGCGATTTATTCACTGCTGGCGGTGGTCGCCTGGCGCTGGGTAGAGACCCGCCACCCGGCTGAAAAGGGGATTTAGAATGTCCGATATTGCATATACCGAGAATTATCTGGCGAATTCCGTCGCAGCGTTTAGCAAATTCGCCGACGATCTCGATGCGCGCGACACAATGATCGCCATGGCGGCCGATATCGTTGCCGCGATGAAGGCCGGCGGCAAGCTGATGATCTGCGGCAATGGCGGCAGTGCGGCGGACAGCCAGCATATCGCCGGGGAGTTTATTTCCCGGCTGATGTTCGACCACGCGCCGCTGCCGGCGATTGCACTGACGGTCGATACCTCGGCAATTACCGCGACCGGGAATGATTATGGCTATGAGCATATTTTTACCCGCCAGGTGATTGGCTTGGGGCGGGCTGGGGACGTGCTGCTGGGGATTTCGACGTCGGGCAACTCCCCGAATGTGGTTGCGGCGCTGGCGGAGGCTCGGGCGCGGGGGATTGTGACGTTGGGGTTTGCTGGCGAGGGCGGCGGGAAGATGGTGGCGTTGTGCGACCGGGTGCTGCTTGCGCCTTCGACTTGGACGCCGATTATTCAGCAGGTGCATATTACGGCGGCGCATATTGTTTGTGCGTTGGTGGAGCGGGGGATGTTTCCGGATTTGGTGGTGAGGTAGATTGGGAGAGTGCTAACTTACTGCAGTTGATAGCAAATAATTGCCTGCGATCGGGCGAAAATTTTGCGAATCGCGATTCGCTTTAGCGCATTCCAGCCAGAATCAGTAGTTCTTCAGATACCACCCGAAGGTCCGGGATAAGCTTATCAATGTCGTCTCGTACTGCATTGAATCGACGGCTATGTGCCGATTTGTCTCCGACATCTTTAAGGCGTGGCAATGCAAGTTTAGAATTTCTAGAGAGGTTCCAAGAAGTTTCAGATATTGTATAAGAAATTAAGGTAACTGCTCACCCCACCCCGACCAACGGGTATCCGAATAACGCATTTCGGGTCGCATCGAGCACGGATCGTCCGGTGAGTTTCGCTGTGCTTCCCATCGACCTGAAGGCAGCATAGGCCTCTGCACCCCATTCGCTGCGGAATCCA
>CALQTN020000009.1 GCA_943333505.2 Asaia bogorensis
GGCGGCGAAGATCAGGGCCAGTGAAGTCAGATCGAAGCGCGATTGCGCGGGCCATGGGCGAGCCTCCAATGCTCGCCAGGTTGAATCACATCATCGCCGCGTCGGGGAATCCCCACCGTGAGTCAGAAGCCAAAGGCGTTGGTATAATTTGAGTTATGCAAATATAATGCCAGTTGATTTTGTGGCGTTATAGCTAGGGTTTGGTTGGCGCGAACGCATTCATTAATGCGAATGTGTAAAAAATCCTGACAACCAACGGCTCGGCAAGATTGCGGTTTTTCTTGACATCTATGCCCATATTAGTTAATTGTAATACCATGAACGCATTCGCTCCCATTTTTCGCGCGCTACAAGCGGCCATCGCGGCCCGGGCGGCGCGTGACCGGGGTTTGACCGTGATTTTGGTCGCACTCTGGGGGCGGATCGCGCGGATGGGGACGCGGCTGGACCGGTTGATCACACTTTGGCGGACGGGCAAGCTGCCCAAGAAGCGGGCGTGTCGGGGCAGGCGGGATCGCATGCGGCGCGACGCGGCACAGAGCCAATTCCCGCGCGCGCCGGCCTGGTTGGTGGGTACGCTCGGCTATGAAGTGGCCGTGTTTGGCGGCCAACTCACCCATGCCATGGACGATGCCGAATGCGCGGCGTTCCTGGCCGCCTGTCCGCAGGCCGGGCGTGTGTTGCGGCCGATGTTGCGGATGCTCGGGGTCGCGCCGCTGCCGGCGGTGCTGGGTGCGCCGGTTGCACAGGTGCGCAGCGCCGCGGTGGTGGCTGAACGCGCCAGACGCAGGACGGAAAAGCGCCGCGCGGCGCGTGCGGATGTTTGGCCAGCGCAGGGATTGCCGCAATGGCCCAAAGGGGCATGGTTTGCGCCGCGCGGGCGAAATTGGGGTTCGGGGGGATAGGCGGTGGTGCGATGTATTTGTTACGATAACGTTATAAATATACCCGATCCGATTATGTCCTGCCATCACTCTTGCATCCGCCCCCCCGTTTCGGCAGGCTCCCCCCATGAAAACCATCGCATCCGCTGCCGCTGCCCTTGCCACTGGCAAGACCACATCCCGCCACCTGGTTGAGGAAAGCCTGGCGCGCATCGCCGATCCGGCGGGCGAAGGGGCACGGGCGTTCATTAAAGTCCACGCAGCCGGCGCGCGCGCATCGGCGGACGCGATCGATCTGCTGCGCCGCGCTGGCCGTGCGCCTGGCCCGCTGGCCGGCATTCCGTTCGGGGTTAAGGACCTCGCCGATATTGCCGGTGACCCGACCCCGGCCGGATCGACGGTGTTGGCCGACGCCCGCCCGGCGGCCGCCAATGCCCCGGTGATCCAGCGTGCCATCGATGCCGGGCTGGTGATCATGGGGCGGACCAACATGACCGAGTTCGCCTTTTCCGGACTCGGCATCAACCCACATTACGGCACGCCGAAATCGCCATGGGACCGTGCCACCGGACGTATTCCGGGTGGATCGTCATCCGGCACTGGCGTGGCGGTTGCTGATGGCATGGTGTTTGCCGGGCTGGGCACCGATACCGGCGGGTCGTGCCGCATCCCGGCGGCGATGAACGGGGTGGTGGGCTATAAGCCGACCGCGCGTCGGGTGCCGATCACTGGGATTTTGCCGCTTTCCACAAGTTTGGACTCGGTTGGTCCGCTGGCCAATTCGGTCGCGTGCTGCGCGGCGGTTGATGCGGTGTTCGCCGGGATCGCCTTGCCGGATCTGCGCGCCATGCCGGTTGCCGGATTGCGCCTCGCGGTGCCGAGCAACTTCATGTTCGATGGGGTGGACGACATCGTTGGCGCCGCCTTCGAGCGGAGTGTGGCCGCGCTGTCGGCGGCCGGTGCGATCATTGTCCGGCGGGCATTCCCGATTTTCGATGAAATTCCGCGAGCCAATGCCGGGGGTGGTCTGGCGGCCCCTGAAGCCTGGGCCTGGCACCGGGCGTTGATTGCCCAAAAAGCCGCCGGCTATGATCCGCGGGTGCTGATCCGCATTCGGGGTGGCGAGCGCATGTCGGCGGCCGATTATATCGACTGCCTCAACGCGCGCGCCGATATCGTGGCCCGGATGGACGCCTGCACCGCGGATTATGACGCGCTGATGATGCCGACCTGCCCGCTGGTGCCGCCGGCGATTGCGGCGTTGGATGACGAGGGTGAATACGCCCGGGTGAACATGCTGCAGCTGCGCAATAATGCGGTTGGTAATTTCCTCGATCGTTGCGCGATTTCACTGCCGTGCCATCGCCACGGGGATGCGCCGGTCGGGCTGATGCTGATGGGCGAGACGCTGGGCGACGCGCATCTGTTCCGGGGCGCGGCGGCGGTGGAGGCTACGCTTTCGGCGGGGCGGTAACTTCCTGGAGTCCTTCAACGACCAGATTGAACTCCTCTGGGATGCACAACAGATTGCGTGACGCGATATTGCCGAAGATGTTCTGCTGCTCGCCCGCAAAATTATCGGGCGAAAAGAGCGGTGGTTCGCGGCGAAACATGTTGTAGCGGTAATCCGCCAGCAACTGGACCAGTTCTGCCGATCGTTCCGCCCGATCGTCCTCGGCATAGATCACCGGCCGGCAGCGCTCGATTGTGGCCGCCGCGCCCCGCAGGACTTCGACCTCCATCCCTTCGACGTCGATTTTGAGGAGATGGCAGGTCGGCAGGTTGAGGGTGTCCAGTGTGGTGAGCGGAACGTCCTCGCCGGCCTCGACGCCGCGCAGTGACAGGCCTCCGAAATTGTTGAGCTGCTCTGGTGGCAGGAACGGCACCTTGATGGTGCCGACATGATCGCCCACCGCGCTCTGAAATGTGTAGACATTGGCGCAGTTGTTGAGCGCGATGTTGGCGCACAGGGTCTGGAACACCACGCGCTGCGGCTCGAACGCGACGACCGTTCCGCGCCACCCGACCAGCTGCGACAGTTCGACGGTATGGGCGCCAATATTGGCGCCGACTTCGACCACCAGCATGCCAGGCTTAAGAATTTTACGGAACAGCTCGGCTTCCCCAGGCGAGAATTCGCCATAGCGGTGGAGCGATTCGCCGACATACTGGTCGTTGCGATTATAAATCATGATCCCCTGGCGACATTCGACCAGCTGATTGAACCCCTGCGCCGGCAGGGAGAATGCGGGACGTCGGGCCATGAGATCATTCCCTGATTAGAGCGTGATCCGTCGAAGTTGAATCAGCAGACACGCTCTAGAGTTTTGTTTTCACGATTATCTTTATCCGTCCAATCGAAGCCGATTGAACGAATGATGATTTAATATAGCAGCGACATTGTGTTGTGTGTCTGCATCTTTTCGTACCGTTTGTCGACTCGCGGCGCGTGGCATAGACCAATTGCCACGGCAGGTGGGTGGATTTCGGTGCGTTCCGTGTTGAGCCAAAAAGCGCCGGTTATCGGATCTTGGCACTTTCCGTTCGCAACTGGCCGCAAGCCGCCAGAATATCGCGGCCGCGCGGGGTGCGGACTGGCGATGAAAACCCGGCATCCATCACGATCTTGGCGAATGCATCGATTGCGGCCGGCGTGCTGGTTTCGTATTTGCTGCCTGGCCAGGGATTGAACGGGATCAAATTCACCTTGGCCGGGATGCCGGCGATCAGGCGCACCAGTTCGTGGGCTTCGGCAGGGGTATCGTTCACACCTTTGAGCATGACGTATTCAAACGTGATCCGCCGTGCATTGCTGGCCGCCGGGTAGCGTCGGCAGGCGGCGATGAGTTCCTTGATCGGGTATTTACGGTTGAGCGGCACGATCTCGTCGCGCAATTCGTCGTTGGTGGCGTGGAGCGAGATCGCCAGATTGACCGCCAGTTCCTGCCCGCAGCGATCCATCATCGGCACGACGCCTGAGGTCGACAAGGTGATCCGCCGGCGCGACAGGCCGATGCCTTCGCCGTCCATCGCGATGCGCATCGCGCGGGCGACGTTGTCGTAATTGTAGAGCGGCTCGCCCATCCCCATCAGCACGATGGTCGATAGCAAACGCGGGGTTTCGCCGCGCGGGCTGGGCCATTCGCCGTAGCTGTCGCGGGCGGCCATGAACTGGCCGACGATTTCGGCAGCGCCCAGATTGCGCACCAAAGTCTGGGTGCCGGTATGGCAGAACTTGCACGACAAGGTGCAGCCGACCTGGGACGAGATGCAGACCGCGCCGCGATCCTGCACCGGATCGGGGATGTAGACGGTTTCGGCTTCCTGGCCGTCGCGGAAGCGGAACAGGAATTTGCGGGTTTCGTCGGTGCTGGTTTGCACCACAGCGGCTTCCGGCCGGCCGATAATAAAATGCTCGGCGAGTTTGGCCTGTAGCGGCTTGGCGATCGGGGACATGCGGGTGAAATCGGTCACGCCCTGGTGGTAGACCCAATGCCAGATCTGCTTGGTGCGAAACGCGGGTTCGCCAATATCGGCCAGCGCGGCGGTGATTTCCTCCCGCGTCAGCCCGATCAGTTCGCGCCTGCCATCGGCGAGCACGGGCGGCGGCGGGTTGAAGCGCGCGGTCTTGGCGAGGATGCGATCGCGTTCAATCGCGGTCAGGTCGCTGAGCGCGTTCATTTCACGGGGCAGGCTTTGTTGATCGCATCATAGGCCTGCTTGAAGCCTTTGAGGCTGAAATTATCGACCACATCGGCGGCTTTCGCCACGGGTGATTTGGCGGTCATGGTGCTGACTTTTTGCAGGGCGGCGATCATCGCCGCGCCGTCGCGGGCAAAAGCGTAGCGTTGGGCAGTGTAGAAATCGAGGGTGAGTTTGTCGATCTGCACGACCACGGCGGCGTTGGCAGCGTAGGTAAAGCCGGCATTGAGCGCGACGGCGTCCCGTGCCGCACCGCGCTGGGTGACAGTCAGCACCACATCGCCGCGCCCGGGCAGTTTGCGCGAGGCCGATTTGCCGCGGGTGAACGCATAGCAAACCGTCTGCCCGGCCTCGACATTGATTGCCGCCTGCCAGTCATCGAACGTGCCGATGGATTTCCGCGCGCCATTATCCGGCGCGGACGCTGGCGGTTTGGTTGGGGCGGCCGAAGCTGCAAGCGGATGCACCAGGCTGATCGCCAGCAAAAGGAGAGAAGTTCGCATGGACTGACAGATACGGATGCCGACCCCGCCAAACAAGCGCTGCGTTGGCATGCCGGCTGTTCGGCGCAGCGGGCTCAGCGTTCCTCGTCGTTGCTTTCAACTTCAACCTCGACGATCGCCTCGGCTTCGTCTTCAAGGTCGGAGGTATCTTCGAGCACGTCCTCATCCGCGTCGTCCTCGGCCACTTCGACCTCGACATCCGCATCTTCGAGGCCGGGCACGACGGCCGCTTTCGGGCGGCGTTTCTCGTCCATCAGATTGCCGATCGGACGGCGAATGCGCGGCTGTTCGGCCGGCTGTTCGGTGTCGCATTTCGGGCAGACCGCGGGCTGGCGGGTCAGGTCGTAAAAGCGGGCGGCGCACGATACGCAGATGCGCTTGGTGCCGAGTTCGGGCTTGGCCATGGATCGCCTCACGACTGGAACAAAAAAAGAGAGAGCCGACCACCAAGGCGGCGCGGGATTTGTATAGAGGGCGCGCCCCATGCCACCGCCACAGGCCGATGTCAAATTTTATCACCGGATTTCTATCGGGCGCGGCATCATGTTAGGTGTCCCGCATGCCCAAATCCGCTCCTCCGCCGCCGGTCTATCCCAATGTTGCTGCCAGTTGGGTGCTGCTCTGCGCCGGGCTCGCGATCGGGGAAAGCCGGATCAGCGGTCTTGGCACGGGTGTGGACGCGGTTGGGCTGATCGCGGCGCTCCGTTCGCTTGGCGCCAGTGCACGCCAGGAAGCGGATGGCAGCTGGGTCATCGCCGGGCAGGGCGTGGGCGCGCTCACTGAACCGGCTGGCGTGATCGCGGTCGGCGGGGATCGCTGGCAGCTTGCGGCCCTGGCTGGATTGCTGGGCAGCCATCCGGTATTCGCGGTGCTGGCAGGGTCGGCCGGTGCCGCCAATGACCTCCCACTGGTGCTGCGCGCCTTGGGCGCCCGGGTGCAGCAACCTGCGTCTGGCGGGATGCCGCTTGCCATTGCCGGGGCGCGCGATGCGGTGCCGATTGAAATATCGCTCGCCACCGGCGAGGCCGACACTGCAGTGACGGCGTTGGTCGCCGGACTGAACGCGCGCGGGATAACCCGCATCGCCTTTGCCGGGGATGACCTGCCTTGCCGATTTGCACAGGGCATCGCCGTGCTTCGCCGGTTCGGTGCCGAGATTTCCGACACGATCGAGGATGGTCACCGGATCATTCGGTTGCGGGGCCAACCTGACCTGCGGTGCCAGGACATCGCCATCGCGGTACCGTTGGTCATCGCGGTTGATGGTCCGGCAGCAGCCGGGAAGGGCACTTTGGCCCGCCGGCTGGCGATCGAGTTCGGGCTGCCTTATCTCGATACCGGCCTGTTGTATCGTGCGGTGGCACGACTGGTAATTGATACTGGCGGCGATCCTGCTGATCCGGCGGCGGCAATCGCGGCGGTGCGACGTTTGCGCCCCGAAGATACTGGCCGGGGTGATTTACGCGGCCCGCCGGTCGATGGGGCGGCAAGCCGGGTTGCGGCGCATCCCGACGTGCGGGCCGCGTTGCTCGATTTTCAGCGGGCATTCGCCCACGCCAAAGGCGGCGTGCTGGATGGCCGTGATATTGGCACGGTGATTTTCCCCGATGCGCCGATCAAGTTCTTCGTGACCGCCAGCACCGCTGCACGCGGCCGGCGGCGTTGGCTCGAACTGGTGGGGCGCGGCGTTGCCGCCGACATTGATGCAGTGACCGACGATCTGCGGCAGCGCGATGTCGCAGATGCGGCGCGGGCGGCGGCGCCGATGGTGGCGGCCGCCGATGCGATCGCGCTTGATACGACCGATATTGATGCCGAGGCGGCTTTCGCGGTGGCTGTCGATCGGGTGCGCGCACGCTTGGCGCAGCGCTAATCCGAGGTTGTGCTTGACTCACAGCCCACCTTGCGTATGTGTCCCCCCGCGCAGCCATTCCGGCGTCGCCCCCCCGCAAGGTCCCCCGCGCGCGGTGTTCCACCCTACCGGCATGCGCCCGATCTGAAAAACGGGACGCGGGCAAGTCGTGCTTTCCGCAAGGAGATCGCGCATGCAATGCGGCCAGCGGGTCCCCCCGTCGCCGCCCAAGGACGAAATTCTCCCTATGGCATCAGCCGCAGATTCCCTCGACCTCGAAAATGATTTCGCCGCCCTCCTCGATGAGACCCTCGGCCGGGATACCGGCTTTGAAGGCTCCGTCGTCACCGGGCGGGTGATCCGCCTCACCGAAGAATTCGCCATCGTCGATGTCGGCCTGAAGAGCGAAGGGCGCGTGGCGCTCAAGGAATTCGCGCTTCCCGGCATGGCCCCGGAAGTAAAGCCCGGCGACAACGTCGAACTTTATGTTGAACGCTACGAGGATCGCGATGGCGCCATTGTGCTGTCGCGTGAAAAGGCTCGCCGCGAGGAAGCCTGGACCGCGCTGGAAAAGGCGTTCGAAGCCCAGACACGCGTTAACGGCGTGATCTACGGTCGGGTCAAGGGCGGCTTCACCGTCGATCTCGGCGGCGCCGTGGCCTTCCTGCCAGGCAGCCAGGTCGATATCCGCCCGGTTCGCGACGTCGGCCCCCTGATGGGCCAGCCGCAGCCGTTCCAGATCCTCAAGATGGATCGCGCCCGTGGCAACATCGTGGTCTCGCGCCGCGCCGTGCTCGAAGAAACCCGCGCCGAACAGCGCAGCGAACTGATCCAGGGCCTGAAAGAAGGCATGATCCTCGACGGCGTGGTCAAGAACATCACCGATTACGGTGCGTTCGTCGATCTCGGCGGCGTGGACGGCTTGCTGCATGTCACCGACATCGCGTGGCGCCGGATCAACCATCCGTCCGAAGCCTTGCAGATCGGCATGCCGGTCAAGGTGCAGGTCATTCGCTTCAATTCGGACACCCAGCGCATCAGCCTCGGCATGAAGCAGCTGGAAGCCGATCCCTGGGAAGGCGTGACCGCGAAATATCCGCCCGGCGCCAAGCATTCCGGCCGCGTCACCAACATCACCGATTACGGCGCCTTCGTGGAGCTGGAACCCGGCGTCGAAGGCCTGGTGCACGTCTCGGAAATGTCGTGGACCAAAAAGAACGTCCATCCCGGCAAGATCGTCGCCACCAGCCAGGAGGTCGAGGTTCTTGTGCTCGACGTCGACAGCTCGAAGCGTCGCATTTCGCTCGGCATCAAGCAGGTTCAGCGCAACCCGTGGGAAGAGTTCGTCGAGGCCCATCCGATTGGATCGGAAGTCGAAGGCGAAATCCGCAACATGACCGAATTCGGCCTGTTTATCGGCCTGTCGGACGATATCGACGGCATGGTCCACATGTCCGATCTGTCATGGGACGAACCCGGCGAACTCGCGATGGCGAAGTTCGACAAAGCCCAGATGATCACCGCCAAGGTGCTCGATGTCGATGTCGAGAAAGAACGCATCAGCCTCGGCATCAAGCAGCTGCGTGATGACCCGGCGGCGAGTGTGCTCGACCGGATCAAGAAGGGCGAGATCGTCACCTGTGTCGTGACCGCTGTTCAGTCCAATGGCATTGAAGTGAAGGTCGATGACGTGCTGACCGGCTTCATCCGCCGCGCTGAACTGGCGCGCGACAAGGGCGACCAGCGTCCGGATCGCTTCGCGATCGGCGAGAAAGTGGATGCGCGGGTTACCGCCATCGACCGCGCTGCCCGCAAGCTCCAGCTCACGATTAAGGGCAAGGAGATCGAGGAAGACAAGCAGGCGATCGCTGAATTCGGCACGTCCGATAGTGGCGCGTCGCTGGGCGATATCCTGGGTGCCGCGATCCGTCGCCGCAACCTGAACCTGCCGGAGTAGGATCGGGTTGGTCGGTTAAATGACCCTCGAAACTGATCTGCTGATCGACAGGCGGCGCCTCAAGCGCCGCCTGTTTGTCTGGCGGGTGATCGCGATTGTCGCGGTTATCGCCTGTGTCGGCGTGGCGTTCCGCTTGGGCGGCGGTGGGAGTATCGCCGGGATTGCCGGCGCGGGCAGCCACATCGCGCGGGTGCGGATTACCGGCGTGATCGAAGATAATCGCAAACTGATTGAGGCGATTGCGGCGGTCGGCAAGGACGATACGGTGCGTGCGCTGATCGTCGCCATCAACAGCCCCGGTGGGACGGTGGGTGGCAGTGAAGCGCTCTATATTGCGATTAGCGAGGTTGCTGCGAAGAAGCCTGTGGTCGCGGTGATGGGGAGCGTTGCCGCGTCGGGCGGCTATATGGCAGCGATTGCTGCCCCGCGGATTTTTGCGCGTGAATCGACGATTACCGGCTCGATTGGGGTGTTGCTGTCGAATTTTGAGGTTTCTGGTCTGCTCGGCAAGATTGGTATTGGGACTGAAACCCTGACTTCGGGGCCGTTGAAAGCCCAGCCGAGTTCGACCAGTCCGTTGACCGGGCCGGGCCGGACGGTGTTGCAGGCGCTGGTAATGGATATGTATGACCAGTTCGTGGAGAAAGTGGCGCTCGGCCGCAAGATGGATGTGCAGAAAATCCGCGAACTGGCGGATGGCCGGATTTATACCGGGCGGCAGGCCCTGCGTGTTGGCCTGATCGATGCCATTGGCGGCGAAACCGAAGCGCGCGCCTGGCTGGTGACCGAACGTGGTATCGCTGCTGGTTTGCCGGTTCGCGACGCTGACACGAAAAGCAAATTTGAAGCCGTGTTTGGTGAGACCGCAGACGAGTTCTTTGGTGATGTCCTGAAAACGTTGTTTTCTCAACGCGTTAAGCTTGACGGCGCCGTGGCCCTGTGGCAACCTTTCGATACAAACTAAAGCTCGACAGCGGAATGCGCCAATTCGGCGCTAAAATTGGGGCTCGCGCATGACCAAGTCGGAACTGATCGCTGAATTGTCTGCGGCCAACCCGCATCTGCTGAGCCGCGATGTGGAAACAATTGTGGCCACGATCTTCAATGAAATCACCGCCGCACTTGCGCGTGGGGAACGGGTTGAACTGCGTGGCTTCGGCGCTTTTACCGTCAAGCAACGTGATGCCCGCACCGGGCGCAATCCGCGCACAGGCGAATCCGTCCCGGTTGACGAAAAGGCTATCCCGTTTTTCAAAGCCGGCAAAGAATTGCGGGAGCGGGTTAACCGCGGCAAAGCGAGCTAATCATGCGGCTATCCTGGCTCCGGATGGTGCTGATGTTGCCGTTTCTGGCTGTGTTGGTGTCGTTCGTGCTGTCGAACCCGGATACCGTGTTGATCCGGCTATGGCCCACCGACCTGGCCCAGCCGATGCCGCTGTCGATCGCGATTCTGAGTGGAATGGCGATTGCATTCCTGCTGGGTGCGCTGCTGATCTGGTTTAATGCTGTCGCCGCCCGCTATGCTGCCAAACGGGCGAATGTGCGGATCGTGGCACTCGAAGCCCAAGTCAAGGCGCACGAAGCCCGCCCGCCGACAAACGTCATTCTTCCAGCCCCTAACTAGAGACATTATGAAAACCGGATTGATCACGGCGCTGGATACCACCGACCCCCAGCGCGCCAGGGCTTGGGCAACCGCTATCGCGCCGCATTGCGGTATGCTGAAGCTGGGGCTTGAGTTTTACCTTGCCAATGGGGCCGCGGGCGTTCGGTTGATCGATGATCGACCAGTCTTCCTCGATCTCAAGCTGCACGACATTCCCAATACTGTCGCCGGCGGGGTGCGCGCCATCCTCCCGCTCGCGCCGCATTTCCTGACGCTGCATGCCTCGGGCGGGGGCGCGATGATCGCCGCTGCGCGGGAAGCCGCCGAAACGGCCGGGGCGGGCCGCCCGCGTTTGCTGGCGGTCACGGTGTTGACCAGCTTCGATGCTGAAACCCTGCATTCAACCGGGGTTGCCGGCGGTCCGCGCCAGCAGGTCATGCGGCTTGCGCGCCTCGCGCTCGATGCCGGCGCCGATGGCCTGGTCTGTAGCCCACATGAAGTCGGAATGCTGCGCGATGCGCTTGGCGATGGCCCTGAACTCGTGGTCCCCGGCATTCGCCCGGCTGGCAGCGACAAGGGCGATCAAGCCCGCACCATGACCCCAGCTGAAGCCGCCGCCGCTGGGGCAACATGGCTGGTGGTTGGACGGCCGATCACAGGGTCCGCCAACCCCGCCGCCGCTGCGGCTGCCATTGCCGCTGAGCTTGCTGCATGACCCTGGTCAAAATTTGCGGGATTAATGACGCGGCGGGCTTCGATGAAGCCGTTTCTGCCGGGGCCGATTTCGTCGGGTTTGTGTTTTTTCCCCCATCCCCGCGCGCGATGAGCCCAGTCCAGGCGGCCGCCTTGTCAGCCCGCGCGATTGGCGGGCCGAAACGGGTCGGGTTGTTCGTCAATCCTGACGATGCCGCCATTGCCGACGTATTGGCGGCAATACCGTTGGACGCATTGCAATTGCATGAGTGTACGATTGCCAGGACCGCGGAGATCGCCGCCCGCTTTGGGGTGCCGGTCTGGCGCGCGATCGGTGTTTCGGTGGCAACCGATCTTCCTGCCGAAGCCCACGCCGACCTGGTGATGCTCGATGCCAAGGCGCCGAAAAATGCCACCCGCCCCGGTGGCAACGCGGCGGTGTTTGACTGGTCGGTTCTGGCGGGATGGCATGCGCCCGGGCCCTGGATGCTCGCGGGCGGACTAACTGCGGACAATGTCGCCACCGCCATCAAGATGACGGCTGCCCCAGTGGTCGACGTGTCATCCGGTGTGGAAAGCGCCCCCGGGGTGAAAGACCCCGCCCGTATCCGCGCCTTCGTCCGCGCAGCGAAAGCCGCCTGATCCCCCCCGCGATGAACCGTGCGGCAACCCCGCAGCAAGTGCTGATGTTCCTCTATCTCTGCGTCATGTGGGGCGGGACCTGGATCGGTATGAAGGTGGGCACCGCCACAGTGCCACCTGGGGTATTTTCCGGCCTGCGCTGGACTGTGGCGGGCGGGGCTGTGCTGGCCTATCTCGCTTTGCGCGGTCAGCCGGTCCGGTTCCCGTGGCATTTGTTTGGGCGGGTGCTGCTGGTCGCGCTGCTGATGATCACTCTTAACGTCGTGGTGATGCTGTATGGCCTGCGCCTTGTCGGCACCGGCTTAGCATCGGTGGTGAGCTCCGCACTTACCCCGGTGGCGTTGCTCGGTTTTGCCACAATCCTGGGCCAGGAACGCTTCGATCGCCGCCAGTTCGGGGCGATTGCGCTTGGGGTTGGCGGGATCTTCCTGCTGTTTGGTCCCAAGGCGGCGTTGGGCCGCTTCGACCTCGCCGAGATGATCGGCACATTTATGATCATCGCTGGAAATCTGTCGTACTGCCTCGGGTCGGTGATGGCGCGCCCGCTGATGCGAAGCCTGACGCCACTGCAAATGGCCGGGGTTACCAACTTCATCGGCGGCTTCACCCTGCTGATCGGATCTATCCTGTTCGAGCCCGGTGCCGTGGCGGCACTCCAACTCGATTGGGGTTGGGCGCCGTGGCTGTCCTGGTGGTTCCTGGTTGTGCCGGCGTCGCTGGGGGCCACGACCGTCTATTTCGTGCTGATGCGCGATTGGGGCGCCACCCGTACGGGGACCTATGCCTTCATTTCCCCGATCGTGACGGTTGTGCTCGGGATGCTGCTGCTGGGCGAGCAGCTTTACGCGCTTGATGCGTTTGGTATGGCACTGATGCTGGTCGCCGCCTGGGTCGCGCTGCGGAAATAGCTATTCAGCCCGCAATGCGGCGCGCAACACCGATGCCCCCACCGGATCGGTTGCCGCCGCCAGACGGTTCGCAGCAAGGCTGGCGAACCGCAAGGTCAACGCGCGGCGCCGGGTGGGGGACATCGGATGATGGGGGCCATCGCGCAATAAGGCGGCTTCAGTCCCGGCGGTAACGATCAGTCCGGCCTCAATCGGCAGCAGGTTCTGCGGAAAATCGCTATCCACCGCGAAGTAAAGCGTGTCGGAAAAATCGCTGTAGGCGGTCCATTTGGCATCGGCGAGAAAATCCGCTGGGCCGGATTTTACCTCGATACACACAAACCCACCGTCTGGCCGGAGCGCCAGGATGTCGGCGCGACGGCCATTGGCCAAAGTCACCTCATGCAACGGCGCCCAGCCGAGTTGCAGACAGAACCGCGCGGTCGCCAGCCGGATTGCGGCGGTACGTTCAGGCGCGATCATCTCACAAGGGCGTCGATTGCGGCGGCGAGTTTCACATCGCGCAAGCTTAACCCGGCAGCATCATGCGTCGTGAGCAGAATGCTGACCCGGCTAAACACGTTCGACCATTCCGGATGATGGTTCTGCTGCTCGGCAAGCAGCGCGACCCGGGCCATGAAGCCCCAGGCCTGATTAAAGTTCTGGAACTTGAAATGCCGTTCAATCCCATCCCTGGTCGCGTGCATGGTCCAGTTTGGCAGTTGTGCCGGCATGCCTGCACGTTCGGCGTCGGTGAGTTTAGCGATCATGGCTTTGTCTGCCGCACGGGCAATCCCGACCGTTGCTGTGGCTGCCAAGCCGACGGCTGCCGTGAAGGTAATACGACGCGTAAGCATGCGAGAGACTCCTGGGTTTGGCCTTGGCTGCGATACTGTGACATTCATCGCCGCCTCCTGACGGCAGTCTCTAGCGCTTTATTTTTAAGAAAGTCTGAACCCGATTCAATAGGCAAGCTGAACGGATGATCCGCCAGCGCCCCCCTGGTTGACCCGTTCCGGCTGGCATGCGCCATTAGCTGGCATGTTCACCACCCCACCCGATGCCGCTTATATCGTAGACCTCGCCGAACGCGCGCTGGCGGAAATCCCTGCCCGGCTGCGCGACCAGATCGACGGCGTCGCTATCATCGTCGAGGAACTTGCCGAGGACGACATCCTCGACGACATGGAAATCGAGTCTGCCTTCGATCTGCAGGGGCTTTATCGCGGCACCCCGCTCGGGGAGCGCAGCATTGGCGACGTCGCACGGCTGCCGGACCAGATATTTCTCTATCGTCAGGCGATCCTGCTGGAATGGATTGAGCTGGGGGAGGATCTCTACCGGCTGGTGCGCAACGTGCTGTGGCACGAAATTGCGCATCATTTTGGGTTTAGTGATGCGGAGATCGAGGCACTGGAGCGAGAATAAGGCGTTCTTTTTGTGAACAAAAAAAACTTTCTATCCATTGCGGCCGTTGGCTTGGGTCCCTCCTTGGTCCCAAGCCTTCTGCGACAAGAGGACCTTCCCTAGTACATATGCTGGCCACCATTAATGCTGAGCGTGCTGCCGGTAATGAAATCGGCATTATCGGCGGTCAAAAACACCACGCCGCGCGCAATATCGTCGGCGTGCCCCAGCCGCCCCATCGGAATGCGTGCAATGATTTTCTGCAGTACGTCCGGTGGCACCGCGCGGACCATGTCGGTGTCGACATAGCCGGGCGCAATCGCGTTCACCGTGATGCCGAAGCGTGCGCCTTCCTGGGCGAGCGCTTTGGTGAAGCCATGGATGCCGGATTTGGCGGCGGCGTAGTTAACCTGCCCGTATTGGCCGGCCTGGCCGTTGATCGAGCCGATGTTAACCACCCGTCCGAACTTGGCGGTGCGCATATCCTCGAATGTCAGCTTGCACAAGTTGAAGCAGGACCCGAGATTGGTATCCATCACCGCATCCCACATGTCCCGCGTCATGCGCGCCATGGTGGTGTCACGGGTGATGCCGGCGTTGTTGACCAGGATTTCGATCTTGCCGAACTCGGCATGGATGCTTTCCACCGCGGTCTGGCAGGCGGCGAAGTCGCCAGCGTCGAATTTGCGCACGGGAATGCCGGTTTCGGCGTGGAATGCCTGCGCTGCGGTATCGTTGCCGGCGTAGCTGGCGATCACGGTGCGACCGGCGGCTTTGAGCGCGCGGCTGATTTCGGCGCCAATGCCGCGCGTGCCACCGGTGACGAGTGCAATCCTGGGCATATTTCTGTTCCCTCTCTGCATGGTGCAGCGCCTTGTGGCGGCGCGCTTGCGGAGTTTAGCCGGGCTTGCGTGTCAGGGCACGCGCTAATCTCCACCCGGCAGGCAAAGGGCCACCAACCGCGGCGCCACCGATGCCGGGGTTGGATGCGTATCGGCCGGCTCGCCCGGGAAGGCGCGCAATCGCAGGCGGGTCGCCATCGGGCCGGGATCGAACAGATTGACCCGCAGGCGCGTGCTCGCGGTTTCTGCCGCCCAGGTTAGCGCCAGCGCGCGCGCGGCGGCGAGACTTGCGGCATAATGGCCCCAATAAGCGTGCGGCGCGGTGGCGGCATCGGCGGTCACGAACACCGCCCGCCCGGCTGGGGCGGCCAGCAGTAAAGGCGAGCAGCCACGGATCAACCGCAGCGGCGCCTCGACGTTGAGCGCGTGGACGCCCGCCCATTCCTTCATGTCGATATGCGGGGTCGGCGTCAGGGTGCCGATATCGCCGGCGTTGCTGACCAGGATATCCAGCCGGCCAAAACGCTGGAACAGGCTGGGCGCAATCAGATCGACCTGATCGCCGTCGCGCAAATCCATCGGCAGCAATGTTGCCGATCCGCCAGCGGCGCGGATGACGTCGTCGGTTTCCTCCAGCCCGCCCGGGGTGCGTGCGACCAGCACGACATGCGCGCCGAGGGCGGCAAGGCCGATGGCGACCGCAGCGCCCAGGCCACGACTGGCGCCGGTCACCAGCGCGATATGTCCTGCGAGCGTCATCGGATCAGCGGGACTCGGACAGCAGAGTCAACTGCCTTGTGTCGTTGTCGCTGATATCGGGGAGCGAAATCGGGTAGTCCCCGGTGAAGCAGGCATCGCAATACTTCGGCTGGCGCGGGTCGCGATTGGCCTGGCCGAGTGCCTGGTAAAGCCCGTCCCTGGAAATGAAGGCGAGGCTGTCGACGCCAATCCGTGCCGCCATTTCCTCTACGGTCAGCCGATAGGCCAGCAGCTTGCTGCGCTCCGGCGTATCGATGCCGTAATAGCAGGAATGGGTCGTGGGCGGCGACGAAATGCGCATATGCACCTCGGTCGCGCCGGCGGCACGCACCATTTCGACGATCTTGCGTGACGTGGTGCCGCGCACGATGGAATCATCGACCAGGATGACCCGTTTGCCGTGCAGCATCGCCTTGTTGGCGGAGTGCTTCAGCTTGACCCCGAGATGGCGGATATTGTCGGTGGGTTCGATGAAGGTGCGGCCGACATAGTGGTTGCGGATGATGCCAAGCTCGAACGGGATGCCGGATTCCGTCGCATAGCCCATCGCCGACGGCACCCCTGAATCGGGCACCGGCACCACAACATCGGCGTCAACATGGCTTTCGCGCGCCAGAACCTCGCCGATCCGCTTCCGGGCTTCGTAGACCGGTACGCCTTCGACAACCGAGTCGGGCCGGGCGAAATAGATGTATTCGAACACGCAGAACCGGCTGGGCTGAACGCCGAACGGCTTGATGCTCTGCACCCCGGTATCGGTGATGACGACAATTTCACCGGGTTCGATGTCGCGGACGAATTCGGCGTCAACGATGTCGAGCGCACAGGTTTCACTCGCAAGCACCCAGCCATCGGTGCCGACCCGACCGAGGATCAACGGCCGCACGCCCAATGGATCGCGGGCGCCGATCAGCGCGCTCTCGGTGAGTGCGACCAGCGAATAGGCGCCCACGACCTGGCGCAGCGCATCAGTCAGGCGGTCAATCACGGTGGCGAAGCGGCTCATTGCGATCAGGTGGATGAAAACCTCGCTGTCCGAGGTGGACTGGAACAGACAGCCCCGCCCGACCAGCGCCCGGCGCAGCATGGTCGCATTGGTGAGGTTGCCGTTATGCGCGACGGCGAGGCCGCCGAAGGCGAAGTCGGCATAAAGCGGTTGGACGTTGCGCAGCACCACCCCGCCGGTGGTGGCGTAGCGGTTGTGCCCGATCGAGCGATGCCCTTTGAGGGTTTCCATCACCGCCCGGTTCTCGAAATTCTCCCCCACCAGGCCAAGGCCGCGATGCGAGTAGAACCTTGCGGCGTCATGGCTCACGATGCCGGCCGATGCCTGGCCGCGATGCTGGAGCGCGTGCAGGCCGAGCGCGGTGAGCGCTGCCGCGTCGCTATGGTTCCAGATCCCGAACACGCCGCATTCATCATGGGGGCGGTCGAGGTTCCAGTGCCCGTCGGCAGAGACCTGTTCTGGTGCGATGTCCACTGGTACTCTCCTAAGGGGTGGTCGTCTGGGTGGGCGTGGGTGGCTTACCGGTCGCGCGCCCGATCGGGTTGGCGCGCAGGAGATCGGCCGAACTGGTTCCGGGACCTGCGGGCGGGATCGCGAGCCGTGGGCGATGCTCGGGCGGCAAATGGCTGACAATCCAGCTTGCACCATCGTAGATGCTGGGCAGCAGTCGCGCGGTCTGCACCGGTTCGGGCCATTTATCGGGCGCGGTCAGCAGGCCCGCAATAATGTAGGCCGCCATCAGCAACACCGCGCCACGGGCGGCGCCGTACAGCACGCCGAGGCTGCGATCTATGCCGCCGAGCCCAATGCTGCGCACGCCCTTGGCAATCATGTTGGTGACCAGGGAGAACACGATGAGCGCGACCACGAACAACGCAACATACGACATCGCATCGGCGATTTCGGTCGACGCAATCCATTGGCGAAACTGTGGGCGCACCTGGTCGTTGAAGGCGACGGCGGCATAGCCCGCACCACCCCAGGCGACGATACCCAGGATCTCGCGGACGAAGCCGCGCGAAAAGGCGAGCATGGCCGAGATCACCACCACGCCAACGGCGGAAAGATCAACCCAGTTCATGCGGTGTGGCGGTTCATGGTGGCGTCATATATCTTAGGCGGGCCGGCGGATACTACCCCGGCCTGCGGATGGCTTGTCCGCGTTCGCGCATGGTCGGTTTTGGCGGCTTAACCAAACGGTTTGAATCATGCGTGCCGATTATTTTTTGGGAACAAAGCCGGCAACGAGGTCGGATAGATGCCCGATCTCGCGCAGCAGCAGCCCATCGGGCGCGGAAAGCTTGGCATTGCCGCGTGCCACCCGGCGTGGCAGGCAGGCGGTCTCGAAGCCCAATTTCTGCGCTTCCTTCAACCGCGCATCGGCCTGGGCAACCTGACGCACCTCACCCGACAAGCCGACCTCACCGAAATAGACGCTGCCCGGATCGGTCGGCGTATCGGTGGCGGCCGAGGTCAGCGCCGCCGCCACTGCCAGATCGGCCGCCGGTTCGGTCACCCGCAACCCCCCCGCGACGTTGAGGTAGACATCCATCGTGTTGAGCCGCACCCCGCAGCGGGTTTCCAGCACCGCGAGCAACATCCCCAAACGTCCGCTATCCCAGCCGATCACTGATCGGCGCGGCGAACCGCCCGGATTGGGCGCCAGCAGGCATTGAATTTCGACCAGCACCGGCCTTGTGCCTTCGAGACCCGCAAACACCGCGCTGCCGGAAATATGCCCGCGCCGCTCGGCGAGGAATAACGCCGACGGGTTGGTGACCTCGGCCAGGCCGCGATCGGTCATTTCGAACACGCCGATTTCGTCGGTGGCACCAAAGCGGTTCTTCACCCCGCGCAAAATGCGGAACTGATGGCCGCGATCGCCCTCGAAATAGAGCACCGCATCGACCATGTGTTCGAGCACGCGCGGCCCGGCGATGGCGCCTTCCTTGGTGACATGCCCAACCAGCACCACCGAAAAGCCTTTGGTCTTGGCCAGCCGGATCAACTCGAAGCTGCTCGCCCGCACCTGGCTCACGGTGCCGGGGGCGCTGTCGAGGTTGTCCATCCACATGGTCTGGATCGAATCGATCACCACCATCGTGACATTGCTGGCGACTTCGAGGCTCGCCACGATTTCGCGCAGATTGATGCTGGCGGCGAGTTCGAGGGCCGCATCGGTCAGGCCCAGGCGGCGGGCGCGGAGCCGGATCTGCTCGATCGCTTCTTCGCCCGAAATATACAGCACCCGCTTGCCGGCCTTGGCGAGGCTTGCGGCCGCCTGCAACAGCAAGGTCGATTTGCCGATGCCGGGATCGCCGGCGACCAGCAATGCCGAGCCCGCAACCAGTCCGCCGCCCAGCACCCGGTCGAACTCGGCAATGCCGGTTGGCACCCGTGGCGGTGGTTCGGCGCTGCCCGCGAGATCGACGAATTGGATTTTGCTGCCACCGGATTTCAGCACACCCTTGGCGAGGCCGGGCCCAGCGGTCGGCGGCGCTTCCTCAACGATGCTGTTCCATGCGTCGCAGGTTTCACATTTGCCAGCCCATTTCGGCGTAACGGCGCCGCATTCCTGGCAGACATAGCGGGTGATCGGTTTGGCCATGGTTCTGATGCTGCCCTATATTCGATTGGGAATATCGGCGGTGACGTAAAATATCCCGGAAATGACCGGCGGCGTCGTAAGGCTATACGATATCCAATATTGACCCTCGATAATCCAGCGCCGGCCATGACGGGCGAGCGAGGGGTAGGGACGTGGTGCGGGCAACCCAGTTTTTGGCTCGGCCGCAATACGGATTTTGGCGCGATCAAGCGCGCCCAGCAGGCTTGTAGCGGCTTCAAGCCGTTGCAATGCCGCGTAATGTGCGATGAGCCGGTCGATTTGTATTTCGGCTTCGGGACTGAGAGCGATCACGCCTTGGTCTGATGACCCGAAGCAACCGGCTGCTGCCCACCTTGCATGCGGGCAATGCTTGCACGAAGCCGATCAAGTACCGGTTCAAGCGGCACGGTTTGTCCGGCAGCAATTTGCGCCTCGCTGCGATCCAGTGAGGCGGTCATCCAAGTCGGCGCGCTTTTTTCGACGATGGCATCCATGCTGTCATTATATGGCGGATGAAGGCGGTTTGCCAGCCAATTACTTGCGCAATTCCATCTGGATCGGCCCCTCGCGCCGGCCATGAGTGAACTGGTCCACCATGTCATTGCCGCTGGTCATCAGCGATTTGGCCGGTCCTTGCCAGACGATGCGGCCCTTATGGATCATCGCCGCCTGATCGCCGATGCGGGCGGCGCTGATCATGTCATGGGTGATGGCAACCGCGGTGCTGCCCAGCCGCTTCACGCAATCGACAATCAACCCGTCGATCACCGCGCCCATGATCGGGTCCAGCCCGGTGGTCGGTTCGTCGAAGAACAATATGTCCGGCTGGGCGGCAATGGCGCGCGCCAGGGCAACCCGCTTCTGCATCCCGCCGGATAATTCCGCCGGCCACAGATCGCCGACGCTGCCGGCAAGCCCGACCTGTCCAAGCACCCCGATCGCGCGTTCCTTCGCTTCGCTGCGGGTGATCAGCTTCTGCGCCAGCAATCCGAAGGCGACGTTTTCCCAGACCGGCAGGCTGTCGAACAGCGCGCCGTTCTGGAACAGCATGCCGATATGGGCGCGGGTTGCCTCACGGTCGCTGCGGTTCATTGCCAGCAGGTTCTTGCCGTCGATTTCGATCGTGCCTTCATCGGGTGCGATCAGGCCGAGCACGCATTTCAGCAGCACCGATTTGCCGGACCCTGAGCCGCCGATCACCACCATCGAGGTTCCGGGCGCGACGTCGAGATCGACGCCATCGAGCACCAGTTTGGCGCCGAAGGACTTGCTCAGACCGCGAATGCGAATTTTGGGAATCATCTTGCGAAGAACAATTCGGTCAGCACATAGTCGAATGCGAGGATCAGCACGCTCGCCGTCACCACCGCGGCTGTTGTCGCTGCCCCAACGCCTTGCGCGCCGCCTTTACTGTTGTAGCCGTGATAGCAGCCCATCAGGCTGATCAGGAACCCGAACACGGCAGCTTTCACCAGCCCGGAAATCACATCATCGGCCTGCACGAAATTGATCGTGTTGTTCAGATAGGTCGCGGCGCTGAAATTCAGCTTTAGGGTTGCGATGATGAAGCCGCCCAGCACCCCCAGAATATCGGCGACCAGCACCAGCAGCGGTAGGGCGATCAGGCCGGCAAGCAGCCTGGGCGCCACCAGATATTTCAGCGGATTGGTCTGCAAGGTGGTCAGCGCGTCGATCTGGTCGGTGACCCGCATGGTGCCGATCTCAGCGGCCATCGCTGCACCCACCCGACCTGCCACCATCAGTGCGCCCAGCACCGGGCCCAGTTCGCGCGTGACTGACAGCACCACCAGGGACGCAATCGCGCTATCGGCGGAAAACCGCGACAGGCCGGTCGATGATTGCAGCGCCAGGACCATGCCGGTGAAGACTGCGGTCAGTGCCACGACAGGCAGGCTGAGATAGCCGATCTCCAGCATCGCCCGGCCAAAGGCGCGCGGGTAAAACGGCGGACGGACGATATGCGACAGACCAGCCAGGGCAAAAAGCGTCAGTTGCCCGGTGGCGTGGCACGCGCCCAGCACAACGCGGCCGATCGTGGCCAGCAGATCGAGTGCCGCGGTCACGCCAGGTAGGTCCGCGTGTATCGCGACCACAAGGATGTCAAAACCTCGTATCCATTGGTTCCAGCGTCACGCGCAATGTCATCGGGTGTGCGATCGGGGCCGATCACATTGAGCCAGTCCCCGGGTATGATCTCGGGGAAATCCGTCACATCATAGGTGGTAAGGTCCATGGACACACGCCCTACCAGTGGTACGGGCCGCCCGTCAAAGATTGCGTGCGAGCAACTTGCCATCGATCGCGGCCAGCCATCGGCGTAGCCGAGCGGCGCGGTGGCAATCCGGCTCGGCCGGGTTGCGTGCCAGGCGGCGTTGTAGCCAACACTGTCGCCCGGTTCGATTTCGCGGATTTGCAGAATTTCGATATCCAGCCGCACGGTCTGGCGCATCGGGTTAGGTCGGTCTGGTGTCGGGTTGATCCCGTAAAGCGCGGCGCCCGGCCGCGCGAGGTCGGACGCGAAATCCGGCCCGAGGAAAATCCCCGACGAATTGGCGAGGCTGCGCTTCATCGGTGGCAAGGCGGCGCATGCTGCGGCAAACGCGGCGTGCTGGCGCTGGTTGATCGGATCGTCCGGCAGTTCGGACGACACCAGGTGGGTCATCAGATAGAGTAGATCGAGGTTGGTCAGCATTGCAGGGTCGGCGGCAAGCCGGGCAAGCTCGTTTTCGTCCAGGCCCAGCCGGTTCATCCCGGTATCGACATGCAGCAAAGCTGGCAGCCGACGGCCAAGCCGCTGTGCCTCGGCGACCCAGCGGGCAATTTCCGGCAGTGATCCCAGCACGGCGGTGATGTCGTGGGACGCGAAAACCTCCGCCTGCCCAGGCGCCAGCCCGTTTAACACTGCCAGCATGGCCCCTGGCAGCAACGGCCGGATCGCCAGCGCCTCGGACAGATGGGCAACAAAGAAATGCCGGCATCCGGCCGCATGCAGGGCAGGGGCGACGGTTCTGGCGCCCAGGCCGTAGGCGTCGGCTTTGACCACGGCGGCGACATCGCCGGTTGGATGTCGGGCACGTAAATCCTGCCAGTTGGCGACGATCGCGCCGAGATCGATGGTCAGCCGGGACGTTTCAGCGCCCGTCATAGCCATCATGGTGCAGGTCGGCATCGGCGAAGCGGGTGAATTCGCCCTCGAAAATCAGATCGACCTTGCCGGTCGGGCCATGGCGCTGTTTTTCGATGATCAACTCGGCACGGTTATGCACCGCCTCCATGTCGGATTGCCACTTGGTCATCGCGGTGTTGTATTTTTCGGTGTTGTCGAAGGCGATCGGTTTGGGTTCGCGTTGCTTGAGGTAATAATCGTCACGGTAGATGAACATCACCACGTCGGCGTCCTGCTCGATACTGCCGGACTCACGCAGATCCGAGAGCTGCGGCCGCTTGTCCTCGCGGCTTTCGACCGCGCGCGACAACTGCGACAGCGCCACCACCGGCACCCCCATTTCCTTGGCCAGCGCCTTCAGGCCCTGGGTGATCTGGGAGATTTCCAACACCCGGTTTTCCGGCCGTGTGCCCAGCGCCGGGCGCATCAGCTGCAAATAATCGATGCATACCAGAGCCAGACCCTGGGTCCGCTTCAAACGCCGGCAGCGCGATCGCAGCGCGGACAGGGTGATGGCGGGGGTATCATCGATCAGCAGGGGCAGGGCGCTGATTTCGCGGCTGACCTGGACGAATTTGTCGAATTCCTTTTGCCCGATATCGCCGCGGCGGATGCGGTCGCCGGAAATCCGGGCCTCTTCCGACAGCAGGCGGGTGGCGATCTGCTCGGCGCCCATTTCGAGCGAGAAAAACGCGACCGTGGCTTTCGGTTTGGCCGCCGGATCAATCGCGCGCGCCTCCTCCAGCAATGATTTCGCTGCGCCGTAGCAGAATTTCACTGCCAGCGACGATTTGCCCATGCCGGGTCGTGCCGCCAGGATCAGCAGATCGGAGGGATGCAGCCCGCCCAGTTTGCCATCGACATCGCGCAATCCGGTGGTGAGGCCGGTGACCCCGCCCGCGCGCTTGAACGCCAGTTGGGCGATTTCGATGGCGCCCACCAGCGCGGTTTCGAAGGAGACGAACCCACCATCATTGCCGCCGCGCGCCGCCAGATCGAACAATGCCTGCTCGGCCTGCTCCAACTGCCCGCTGCCGTCGAGGGCCGCATCCGCGCCAAAGGCATTGTTGACCACGACTTCGCCAATATCGATCAACTGGCGCCGTAACCAGGCGTCATGAATGGCCTTGCCGTATTCGCCGGCGTTGATGATGCCGACCATGGCCGACAGCAATTGCCCGAGATAGGCGGTGCCGCCGACCTCATCCAGGACGCCGGAATGCTCGAACTCAGCCTTCAGGGTAACGGCGTCAGCGAGTTGCCCGCGTTCAACCCGGCGGCGGATCGCATCATAGATCCGGCCATGGATCGGATCGGCGAAGTGATCGGGCAGCAGAAAATCACTGACCCGCTCATAGGCTTTGTTGTTGGCCAGCAACGCGCCGAGCAAGGCCTGTTCGGCTTGCTCATTGCGCGGTGGCAGGCGTTGCGACAGGCCGAAAAGACTGGAAGCGGTGTCGATATTATTCATGGGACTGTCTTGGTTGCGGCGGGTACCCTAGGCGCTCCCAGGTCGTGACGGCAGGTCCTGACCCCTGTGGATTGCTGTGGATAACGGGGGGAAGTCTTATTCCTCCACCCGTGTCAGCATTTCCCGCAGCGGTTCCGCGCCAGGATTTTGTCCCTGGCCGCTCAACACGATCTGCTGGGGCGAGAAGCCCTGGCCGTAATAAGTCTGGTTCCATTCAGTGCGCTGGGAAATCACCGAGCCTTCGAGCGAAACCCCGGCAAACAGACCGCGTGTGGCCGCAAAGGCGACAATATCGGCCCGTAAGGCGGTGGTGGTGGAGCCTTGCACCCCGACGCCGATGGTGGCGACCGCGACGGAGGCATCGCCGCCGAACTTGAACTGGCTGTTCATCAGCGCCTTCAAGCCATTATCGGTCATCACCAGGAAGATGATCTGGCTGTCCTGCACCCCGATCTGAAATCCAACACTGCCGCTGCCCATGCCGTAAAATGCCGGGCTGCTCCAGCCTTTGTCGGTGCGTCCGACCAGCACGCAACTGCCGCCCTCGCCGCCAAGGATAAAGCCGGCCTTGAACACCCTTGGGCACACCATCGCGCCTTTGGCGTGTTTCAGCAGCTTGCGGGCCTGGACGTTGCTGGTATCGGTCAGCATTTCCTGAACCGTGAGCGTGGCGCGGTCAACCAGCGCCTGCTGTTCTGTCTGGGCGTGGGCTGCGAGCGGGGTTAGGCCGAGCAGGGCCAGAATGAATAGGCGGACCATGGCAGTCTCCGGATGATGCGACTCGGATATCGGCGGGGGAGTCTGACCGTTCAAGGCCTTGTCAGGCAAGCTTCATGTTGCTTGCAAAGATAGCGGGACTTTGTGGCATCCCTGTGGTGACCGGACTATTCGCCGATGGACAGCAACGCCCCGCGGGTTCGGGCAACCCGAAATTGCTGGGCGAACAGCAACGACGCCGCCACCAGCCAGGCAAAATTCAACCCGGTTGCCCAGGCCATCTGCGTCCATGGCATCACCCCGGTGGCCAAGGCCGCCCGCATGCCCTCGAACACATGGGCCGCCGGCAGCGCCAGCGCGACCTCGCGAAAGCCCCATGGCAGCACATCGACCGGGTAGAACACTGCGGCAAAGGGCGTCAGGCCGAACAGCACCGACCAAGCCAAGGCTTCAGCCCCGGCACCATGGCGCAAAATCAGGCTGACCACCCCCAGCGAGACCCACCAGCCCATCACCATCAGGTTGAGGGTGAACAGCACCAGCATCGGCCCTAGTGCAAAAATATTGAACGCATACAATGCCCAGGCCAGCAGCGCGGCCGGCAACACGCCTGCCGCCATGCGCAGCGCCGACATCCCGATCAGGGCTGCCACCAATTCCCAAGGCCGCAAGGGGCTGACAAAGACATGGCCGAGATTGCGCGACCAGATTTCCTCCAGAAACGAAATCGCCACCCCCATCTGGCTGCGCAGTGCCACTTCCCACAGCAGTACCCCACCCAGCAGCACCCCGATCGCCACCTGCCCGCCAACCGCCATCCGTGAGGCAATATAGGTCGAGGTGAACCCCCAGATGCACATCTGCAAAGTCGGCCAATAGGCGAGTTCCAGCAGGCGCGGCCAGGACCGGCGATAGAGCGCGAGGTGGCGATACATCATCCCCCAGATGCGGCGGCCGGAGGCGATCATACCGGCATCGCCTGGCGATCGCGGGCAATATCGAGGAACACTTCCTCCAGATCGTCCCGCCCGTAGCGCGCCAGCAAGTCCGCCGGGCTGCCGCGATCGACGATCCGGCCCCGTTTCATCACCAGCACCATGTCGCAAAGCCGTTCGACCTCGGCCATGTTGTGGCTCGCCAGCAGGATCGTGGCGCCCGATTTCGCCCGATAGCGTTCGAGCCAGCCGCGCACCTGATCGCCGGTATCGGGATCGAGGCTCGAGGTCGGTTCATCCAGCAGCAGCAGGTCGGGGCGGTTGAGCAGCGATTTCGCCAGCGCCACCCGGGTTTTCTGCCCCGCGGACAAATCGCCGGCCGGGCGTTGCAGCAGATCCCCGAGATCAAGCTCGGCCGCCAGTTCGCCAATCCGGGCGCTGATATTGGGGACGTTGTAGAGATGGCCGTAGACGCGGAAATTCTCCTCCACGCTCAGCCGATGCGGCAGCGCGATGTAGGGCGAGGAGAAATTCATCCGCGCCAAAGCCGCGAACCGGTCACGTGCCATATCGTGCCCGAGCACGGTCATCTGGCCGGCAGTCGGGATCAGCAGGCCGAGCAGCATGGCGATGGTGGTGGTCTTGCCAGCGCCGTTGCCGCCGAGCAGGCCGATCGTGGCGCCGGTCGGCACGGTGAAATCCAGCCCGTCCACGGCCAGAACATCGCCATATTTTTTGGTCAGGCCGGTAACTTCGATGGCATTCATCGACGCGATTTAGGGTGTGGTGACCCGACTGCCAAGGGCAGTCACACCCTGTGACTACTGCCAAGGGCAGTCACACCCCACGCGCCCGGCCCCAATCCAGCGCCGCAATGTTGTTTGCCCCGGATCCGATGTCACATATGATGTCAGATATAAAAGCCGCGACCATCGCGCAGAACCGGATACCTATCACCGTATGACGACCGAACAGTTAGCGCCGGGACGCTTGCCGGCCGGGCACCGCGTCTATGCCATTGGCGATGTGCATGGTTGCAGCGACATGCTTGATGAGCTCCATGGCCTGATCGCCGCCGACCTGCGGCGCCGGCCCTGCGACGATGCGCTGCTGATCCATCTCGGCGACTATATCGACCGTGGACCGGATAGCGCCGGGGTTATCGAACGGGTGATGCGCCGCCCGCTTGGCATTCCCACCATCAATCTGATGGGCAATCACGAGGAATTGTTCCTGTCCGCCTTCGATGGCGATCGCAATGCGGTCGAGGTCTGGACGCAGAATGGCGGGGTCCACGCGCTTGACAGCTGGGGCGTGCCGCCGCGGACCCGTCCGCGCGACTGGCCGAATTTCATCCCGTCCCAGCAGGTGCGCCAACTCCGCGAACTCGCCCTCCACCATACAGTCGGGTCTTATCTGTTCGTCCATGCCGGCATCCGGCCCGGGGTGCCGCTCGCCGAGCAGACGGCGCATGATCTGCGGTGGATCCGCAAACCCTTCCTCGAACATGATGGGCCACTCGACTATGTGGTGGTCCATGGCCACACGGTTGAGCGTGCCCCGGTCGTGCGTCCCAACCGGATCGGGATCGACACAGGCGCGGTTCTCGGCGGGCAATTGACCTGTGTCATGTTGCAGGATGACCGGATGGGCTTTTTTCAGGTCTGACCCCATGCTTGTCATCGAACCGTCGTACGTTTAGGCCAACGCTATGCCCACCCTTAATCCCGTGCCTTCGGCCGAACTCACCGCCGCCATCAAAAAACTCGGCCACGCCCGGGTTCTCGTCGTCGGCGACGCCATGCTCGACCGCTATATCTTTGGCCGCATCACCCGGATCAGTCCGGAAGCGCCGGTGCCGGTGATGGTGGTCGAAAAAGAACTCGCCGAGCCAGGCGGCGCCGGCAACGTTGTCCATAACCTGATCGGCCTTGGCGCTGCCTGCGCCTTCGTTTCGGTGATCGGCGACGATCGTGCCGGCACTGAGCTTACCGGCCTGATCGGCGGGCAAGCGGGTGTCGAGCCCTGGCTCCTGGTGCAAGGCGGCCGGCAAACCACGGTCAAAACCCGGTTCGTCGCCGAAAGCGCCCGGCGTGGCGGACAGCATTTGCTGCGCGCTGACCGCGAGGACACACGGCCCGTCCACCCCAAACTCGCCGAGCGGCTGCTGCGTGTTGCCAACGGCGCCATTGCCGCGACCTCGGTGGTGGTGCTGTCCGATTACCGCAAGGGCGTGCTCGCTGGTGACACCCCCGCCCAGTTGATCGCCACCGCCCAGGCCGCTGGCCGCAAGGTGGTGATCGATTTGCGATCGGAGGACTGGGCCCGCTTTGCCGGGGCTGACGTGCTGGTGCCCCATGCCCATAACCTGCTCGGCGAGGACGTGGTCGGCACCGATAGTGAGATCGCCGAGGCCGGCGAGGCCTTGCGCCGCGCCCATGGTTTCGGCGCCCTGCTGATCAAGCGTGGCGCCGACGGCCTGTCCTTCGTCGATGCCGATGGCTGCATGCATATGCGCCTCACGACAGACGAAACCCGAGACCTCGCCGGCGCCGGCGATGCAGCCGTTGCGGCGTTGGCGGCCTGCCTCGCCGTTGGTGTCGCCCCGCGCGTCGCCGCCGCCGTCGCCCGCGCAGCCTGCGGCCTGGTCGGGTCCAGCATCGGCAGCGGCATTGTCCGTGCCGAGGAATTGCTGGCGATGGTGTCGACTGAGCTTGGAGTGTGAGGAATGGGTTTTTGGTCTGTCTGATCCACTGAGTGCAAGTGGTGGCCGGCGGTTAACCGGCCTGCGGGGTTTCCACCGCCACGTAGCCTGCCCGCCCATCGCGCATCACCCGCAGCGCCACGTTATCGCCGGACTTCACTGCCTGCCGGATGCGGCTGGCCGCTTCCGCCGGGGTGGTGACCGCACGGCTGCCGACGCCGAGGATAATGTCCCCCTCCTTCAAGCCGGCCTGCTCCGCCGGCGATCCAGCTTCAACCCCGGCGATGATCGCCCCCTTGGCGCTGGCCGGCAGATCAAGCTGGGCACGCAGTTGCGGCGTGATCGGCGCCAGGTTCACCCCAATCCCGTCCTGCTTGTCAGCAGCCCCGGCATTGGCGACCCGATCATTCGGCATTGCGCCCAGTGCCACGGTGATGGTTTTGGTTTCCCCGTCGCGCAGCACATCAAACCGCGCCTCGCTCCCGGGCTTGAGTGCGGCGACCGCGCGGGCCAGGGCACGCGGATCAGCAAGCTTCTGGCCATCAACCGAGCGCAACACGTCCCCCGCCTGTAAGCCAGCCTTGGCGGCGGGGGAATCCGGGGCGACAGCGGCGACCAGCGCGCCCGCCGTCTCCGAATTGCCGAGACGGAGCGCGGCTGCCAGCGCACGATCGATCTGCTGGGTTTCGACGCCGAGATAGCCGCGCGTCACATGGCCTGTGGTTTGCAGTTCCGCTACAACTTTCTTGACCATATCGGACGGGATCGCGAAACCGATGCCGACGCTGCCGCCGCTTGGCGACAGGATGGCAGTGTTCACCCCGATGACCTGACCAGCCTGATTGAACAGCGGCCCGCCGGAATTTCCGTGATTGATCGGCGCATCGACCTGGATGAAATCGTCATACGGACCCGCACCGATATTGCGCCCGCGTGCCGAAACAATGCCCGCGGTCACCGTGCCGCCCAGCCCGAACGGATTACCCAAGGCGAGCACCCATTCGCCGGGCCGTGCCGCGACAGTTTCGGCGAGCGCCAGATAGGGCAGGTCTGCTTTCGATTCGATTTTCAGCACCGCGATATCGCTGCGCGGGTCACGACCGATCACTTTGGCGGTCAGTTCACGTCCGTCATCAAGGGTCACGCTCACCGACTGCGCATCGGCAACGACATGGTTATTGGTCACCACAATGCCGTCGGCGCTGACGATGAAGCCGGAGCCTCGGGCTTCGGACGTCCGTCCCGGCCGGCGGCCCGGCTGCATCGGGGTGCCGTCATCGCTGGCGGGCTTGGCGGTCATTTTGGTGGTCACCGAAACGACGGCCGGTTTCACCCGGGCCACGAGATCGGCAAAATCCGGGACATGCGACACAGCGGCGGCGTTCGATGACGGCGCATTGACCGGCGCTGCCGTGCTGATGCCAACCAGAGCGGTCGAGCCAAGCAGCACCGCCAGCAAGCCGGTGCGGACGATACGTGACAGGGAATGGGTGTGTGCGGTCATGCTGCGCTGCTTTCTAGAGTGCTGGTTTCTGGTCGCCGGCCGCGGCCGTGCTCCATGTTCGCAACATGCAACCTTCCGTACCTCAGCCCGATGTCGCCTGGGTGAAACCTGCGTTAGGCGGTAGGGTCGGCAGCAGCCCCGCGCTGGGTCGTGCGCATCCGGATGGCAATTCTCGTGCTGCTGGTCGCCGCGCATACGGCGCCCCCTGCGGCGGCGGCTTGCCCTGCGGAACCAGTGGGCCTAGATTTGGGCCGGGCCGGTGTAGCACAGCGGTAGTGCAGCGCATTTGTAATGCGAAGGTCGGGAGTTCAATCCTCTCCACCGGCATACCCAGCAAGTGGAAAATGACTGGATAAAGTAACCCATTGATAAAATGGTGTTACTTGGGGTGTTGTACGCCGCAGATCGTGGGGTCAAATCCTCTCTCCTGCGCGATGCGCCTCGCGCCGTCGCGTGTCTTGCGTTAAGGTCGGAGCATGACCGCGAACTGGTTCCGCCGCGCCACCCTCCTGCTTCCCTTGTCCGGCCTGCTGGCTGGCGCAGTTGCCTGGTTGCTGGGGGCGCCCGATATCGCGACCGCGATTTGGGCGGCCAGCGCGGTCCCCCAGGCGGTTCTCGTCGCGGTCGATTTTGTGCAAACGCTGCGTCGTGACCAGCTCGGCGTTGACCTTATTGCGCTGCTGGCAATCGCGGCGGCGGTTGCGCTGGGCGAGGGCCTCACTGCCGCGATCATCGCGATCATGGTCGCCGGTGGTGGCGCATTGGAGGAATTCGCCGCAGCCCGCGCCCGCCAGGAATTATCGGCGCTGCTGAACCGAACCCCACGTGCGGCGCATCGTGTTGTTGGCGCTGATCTGATCGATATCGCGGTTGGTGATGTGGTGCCCGGCGACCGGTTGCTGATCAAACCCGGCGAGGGCATTCCGGTTGATGGCGTGGTCGCGACCGCATCGGCAACGCTTGATGAAGCGGCCCTGACCGGGGAACCGATGCCGGTTCACCGCGCCTTAGGGGAAAAGGTGCGCAGCGGGGTGGTCAATGCCGGCGGACCGTTCGAACTCACCGCCACCGCCACCGCCGATGCCAGCACGTTCGCCGCCGTGGTGCGCCTTGTGCAGTCGGCCGAGGCGGAGCGCCCGCCAATGGCGCGCCTTGCCGATACCTGGGCGCTGGGGTTCCTCGGCGTCACGGTGGTGGTGTCAGGGGTCGCGTGGTGGCTGGGCGGGACGCCGTTGCGGGCGCTTGCTGTGCTGGTGGTGGCAACGCCGTGTCCGCTGATTCTGGCGGCACCGGTCGCGTTGATTTGCGGGGTATCACGGGCGGCATCGCGCGGTATTATCGTCAAAGGCGGCGGGGTGCTGGAGAAGCTGGCACGCGCGCGGACGATGCTGTTCGACAAGACCGGCACCTTGACCAGCGGCACGCCCCGGGTGACAGCGGTCGAGCCGGTTGGCGCATATTCCGCCGATACCGTGCTGCAATTGGCGGCGTCGGTTGACCAGCATTCGCAGCATGTCATGGCGGCCGCGATTGTCGCCGCGGCACGGGCGCGGGGACTTGAATTATTCGTACCTCAGGCCGTCGTGGAAATCGACGGTGGCGGGCTCGCCGGGGTCGTGAACGGCCACGCGGTGATCGTGGGCACAGCCGGGCTGTTGCAGTCCCAAGGCGTGCCGCCCCCCAGCAGTGGTGCCACTTTTCGCCTCGCGGCTGCGGCGGCATCGGTTTCCTGGGTCGCCATCGACGGGGTGATCGCCGGCGCGTTGCTGCTGGCCGATAGTCTGCGCCCCGAGGCGCCCCGGATGCTGCGCGATCTTCGACAGGATGTGATCGACAGGATGGTGTTGGTCACCGGCGACCGATCGATCAGCGCCGAGGCGGTCGGCAGCGCGCTTGGGCTCGACGCGGTGTTCGCCGAGTTGGACCCTGCCGGCAAAATCGCGGTGGTCAGGGCCGAGCGCAACGCGGCGCCGACTGTGATGATCGGCGACGGCATCAATGACGCACCGTCGCTGGCCGCGGCCGATGTCGGGATCGCGATGGGCGCGCGCGGCGCGATGGCCGCCGCCGAAGCGGCCGACATGGTGTTGCTGGTTGATCGGCTCGACCGCGTCGTCGAAGCCCGCTTGATCGCCAAGCGCACCCGCTACATCGCGCTGCAATCCGTTTTGATGGGAATGGGGCTGTCGGTGGTGGCAATGGGGTTCGCCGCCGCCGGCTATTTGCCCCCGGTCGCCGGTGCGATCCTACAGGAAGTGATCGATGTCGCGGTGATCCTCAATGCACTGCGCGCCCTCAGCGGTACCGCCAGGCCGGCGCAACTGACCGACCGCGCAGCCCTTGGCCGGGTGCTCGAAGAACATCTGCGGATGCGCGAATTGCTGTCGCGGATGCGGGTCGCCGCCGACCGAATCGGCGCGGAGGAGGTCGCCTGGGAAACGCTCACGGCAATCAATATCGAGCTGTCCGATCTGATGCTCAGCCATCAGGCGGATGAGGAACGCCATGTGTTCCCCGAACTCGCGAGCCGCCTGGGTGGCCGCGATCCGTTGGGGACGTTGCATCATATCCACACCGAAACCAGCAATCTGATCCGCCGTTTCACCGCCCTGACCGACGGGTTGCACGACGAAGCGCCGTCCCCGGCCGAAAAGCAGGAGGCCCAGCGCCTGCTCTATGTGCTCGATGCCATCATCGCGCTGCATCTGGCCGCCGAGGAGGCGGTGCTGTCAGAGGTTGAGGACCTGCCGGCGGCGTAGCTAGATCATTATTCGTTCAATCGGCTTCGATTGGACGGATAAAAATGATCGTGAAAACAAGAATCTAGAGCGTGTCTGCTGATTCAATTTCAACGGATCACGCCCTAGAATAGCAGCCCCTTCTTCAGCATGCCGTGAATGCCCTTTTCGCCGTTCACCGATTGGGTGACATGGAAATCCACCGCCAGCGAGCAGAACGCGTAGGCCTGCGGCTTGGACAGATTGCTGCGGGTGCAGATGAAGGCGATCATTTCGCGTAATGCGGTTTTCATCGCCTGGTCCATGTCTTCATGCATGCCCATGCTGATGAAATGGGTCGGGGTTTCGGCGCGCGGGTAACGCAGCATCGGCTCGGCGCCGTCCTGCTTGTGCAGGATGAAAGTGAAGCGCCCGTCGAGGCACATTTCAAGCGCGGTCACGCACACTTCGCCATCGCCCTGCACCCCGTGGCCATCGCCGACCGAGAAGCAACCGCCCTCGACCCAGACCGGCAGGAACAGGGTTGATCCGGCAACAAGTTCCTTATTGTCGAGATTGCCGCCATGCAGGCGTGGTTCCTTGGACGCAATGGTGCCGAAGGCCGGTGGCGGTGCGACGCCCATCACCCCGAAGAACGGCGCCATCGGCAGTTCGGTGCCCCAGGGCAGGGTGCACACCATGCGCGCGGCATCGACCGGGATATGCATCAAATGGGCTTCGTGGAAATCCTCCGGCAGGGTGCCGACCAGGGGACGGATGACGTTATAGCCCCAATTCGTGCCAGGGGTGATCGCATCAATGCGAATTTCCAGCATGTCGCCTGGCATTGCACCGGCGATCGCGATCGGGCCGGTCACGATGTGGCCGGGGCCCATGATAGCGGGTTGCGCCGCGATGATCGCCCGCAACGCGTCGGGCACCAGCAGCCCGGTTTCCGGCGCGGGCAGGATTTCGGGGCGGCCGGAGACGCATTGCACATCGACCGTGTCGCCGGATGCAATGGTCAGCACGGGCGGGAAAGTCGCGTTGAACTGGCCGATACGCACCGTTTCGGGGGCGGCTTTCAGCGTGTGATGGGCCATGGATGCTCCTTAAACAATCGTCGGGCGGTGGTTGCGATGCGGGGTTGGATGTTCGCAGGCGTGGGCGGGCGAAACACTACCGCTTCCTGGAACGGGTTGGCGATGGTCTGCAGCGCGACCGACAGTCCTTGGTAAGTTCAATCGGTGAGACCCCGCCCGCGGCCGTGGTCATGACGTTCTACGCGGCGCGCCGGCGGTGTGGGCCGGCGCGAGAGGCGGACTTGAAGCCGAATGAAAGGGATCCGGGCTTGTCGGGGTGTATCATCACGTCCTCTGATTGGTGATGCTGCACTGGGCTGCAAAGCGCATATGAGGCCGTAATGCGGGCAATCAGCGGATGAATTGAACGATAAGAGATTTATTTTTATGCAAAAGGATGATTATTGTGCATATAAATATTCTTATGGTAAAAATTTTGGAAAACAAAACCATAAATTATGGCTAATGATGGTGCCGATCAGGCTGCGTCACGCCGCGAAAGGCAGACTGCACGAAAATCAAGCGCGGAATGGCACCGCAAGTGCTAGGGTTGCGAGCATGATATCACTCAACACGAGGGAACACTGATGGCAATCACGACCCGCGAAGACATGGACGCGCTGCTGCGCCGCGCCGGCCTGTCGCTGACCCCGATCCAGATCGACCAGTTGCATGAAGGCTGGACGATCATGGCCCCGCATCTTGAACGGGTGCGGATGTACGGGCGCGGCCGGGACGCCGAACCGGGCCACATCTTCCGCCCCGATGTTTTCGGAACCAATGAGCAGGAAGGGGGGGAAGGCTAATGGACACCCCGACCATTGCCCAGGCGGCCAAGCTGTTCGCCGAACACAAATTATCGCCGGTTGAGCTGACCCAGGCCTGCATCGACAAAGTGTCCGCGCTCGACGGCACACTGCATGCCTTCATCGCCACCACCCCGGAACGCGCGATGGCGGACGCCCGCGCCGCCGAAGTGCGGATCATGGCAGGCAAGGCGCTGGGTCCGCTCGATGGCATTCCGATCGCGCACAAGGATATTTACGGCACCAAGGGGATTGCGACGACCGCGCATTCCAAGCTGCTGCAAGGCTATGTGCCGACCGAAGATGCGGTGACCGTCGCCAAGCTGGCCGCGGCCGGCATCACCATGCTGGGCAAACTCGCCACCCATGAATTCGCCATGGGCGGGCCGAGCTTCGATCTGCCCTGGCCGCCGGCGCGCAATCCGTGGAATCCGGATCATTTCACCTCCGGGTCATCAAGCGGCACCGGCGCTGCGGTTGCCGCCGGGATGATCCTGGGCGGCACCGGGTCTGACACTGGCGGTTCGATCCGTGGGCCGGCATCGTTGTGCGGGATTGCCGGCATCAAGCCGACCTACGGGCTGTGTTCGCGGGTTGGCATCCAGCCGCTGTCGCAAAGCCTCGACCATGCTGGCCCGATGGCGTGGACCGTCCAGGATTGCGCCATCATGTTGCAGGCCATGGCGGGCTACGACCCAACCGACCCTGCTAGCGCCAACCGGCCGGTGCCCGACTTTTCTGCTGGGTTGGGCAAAGACGCCAAGGGGATGAAAATCGGCGTGGTGCGCCACTGGCATGAGACCGATGCGCCGGTGTCGGATGCGGTACAGAAAGGCATCGATGACGCGCTGGCGATCTGGAAGGCGCAAGGTGCGGAGATCGTCGATGTTGTGCTGCCGTCGCTCTACGAATTTCAGGCGTGTTGTTCTGTCATCCTGACGTCTGAAGCCTATGCGGTGCACGAGCCGTGGATGAAGACCCGCTTCAATGATTACGGCGAAAGGCTGCGGATGCGGCTGGCAACCGGCGCGCTGATGACCAGCGCCGATTACGTCCAGGCGCTGCGGCGGCGGTTGGAACTGTGCACGATCGCGGCGCAGGCGACCAAGGGGATCGACATCCTGATCACCGCCGGCGCCCAGGCCGAGGCGCCACGCATCGAGGGCATGCCGCTTTGGGTCAATGCCGACAAGCCCAGCTTCACCGCGCCGTTTAACGTGCTGGGCTGGCCGGCAATGGCAATTTGTTCCGGGTTCGGGGTCGGCGGGATGCCGGTTGCCATCCAGATCGTCGCCAAACCATTCCAGGAAGCGAAATTGTTCCAGGTCGCCGATGCGTTCGAACAGGCGACCCCGTTCCGCGCCAAACGGCCGGGGCTGAACCTGCCGGCCAGCGACGTGGCGGGTCTGGGGGATGTGGTGTCTGATCTTGCGGCCACCGCGGTTGGGCTGCAAGGCAATCAGCCCTAGGCGCAGGAGCCGGCCAGCGTGTTCAGCCTGCAGAAAGGCAACTGAATCATGGGCAGCATCAGCAAAACCGGCACCGAAATTGGTCTGCTGACCATCGCCGGGATGGCCTAGGCCAGCATATCACGCACCAGCGGAATGACCTTGGTGCCGTAAAGTTCAATGCTGTGCAGAAGCTTTTCGTGGGGGAGCGGACCGGCGCTGTATTTGAGCTGGAAGCGCGACAGGCGCAGCGCCTTCACCGTGGCCGCAATTTTGCGCGCCACGGTTTCCGGCGATCCGACATACAGCGATCCGCGCTCGGCTTCCTGGTCGAACTCCGCACGGCCCATTGGTGGCCAGCCGCGCTCCTTCCCGATGCGGTCGCGCATTTGTTTGTAGTCGGGCCATAAGTCTTCGCGGGCCTGGGCGTCGGTGTCAGCGACGTAGCCGGGAGAATGAACGCCGATCGGCTGCAAACCGGTGCCGAAATGGGCGTGGGCGCGCGCCGACAGATCGACATAGGGGGCAAAGCGGGCGGGCGCACCGCCGATGATGGCAAGCATCAGCGGCATATTGTATTTGGCCGCCCGCACCACCGATTCCTGGCTGCCGCCAACGCCGATCCAGGTGCGGAGCGGGCCATTTTCGAGCTGCGGGAACACCGGTTGATCGACCAGCGGCTTGCGGGTGCTGCCCTGCCAATTCACTCTATCGTTACGGATAAGCGCGGCGAACAGATCGAGTTTATCATCGAACAGGTCGTCGTATTGCGACAGTTCAAACCCGAATAACGGAAAGGATTCGGTGAAGGAGCCACGGCCGAGAATGACCTCGGCGCGTCCGTTCGATGCCGCATCGAGCGTGGCAAAGCGCTGGAACAGGCGGATCGGGTCGTCCGAGCTTAGCACCGTGACCGCGGTGCCGAGCCGGATGCGGCTTGTTTGCCCGGCGATGGCGGCGAGCACGATTTCCGGGGCGGAGACGGCGAAATCGGCGCGATGATGTTCGCCGACGCCGAAGAAATCCACGCCCACCTGATCGGCCAACAGCCCTTCGGCAATCACGTTGCGGATCACCTGGGCGTGCGGCAGCAGCGTGCCTGCGTCCGATGTCACATCACCGAAAGTGTCCAGGCCAAATTCAAGCATGCGGTCAGGCTCCTAGGTCTTTCTGACATTACAGACGATTGGGACGCCATAAACCATGCCTCCAACCCGGCGCGATAGGGACCCGGCTGGAACCATTGGCCGATTGGGATGTGCCGGGCGTCGAACCGGGGGCGGCAAGGTTCATGGCGCTTTTCCTGGGGGTGAAATCGGCATGGAATTGGCCAGCAGCAGGCTTTTGCTCGCCGAGCCGCTTGAGCTGCCGAGCCAGAAATTCGCCACTTGCGTCGCCATCGCGGCAAGCGTCCCGAGCAATACATTGGCCAGAGCAGTGGAATTTTCCGGGATGGCGCGGGTCAGCACCACGAACAGCATGCCGCCAAACGCCAGCAGGATGATGCCCGACAGCAGCGGTGCGCCCCAGGCCAGGCTGCTATGGCTTTGCGCGAGCGCAATTTCGGCGCTGCGCGCGGAGGCGACGTCAGCCATGGCGGCTTTCATCGCGTCGAGTTCGGCCAGGCGTTGCGCCTCGGCGGCGCGATTGGCATCGACTTGGGCAGAGGCGGCGATTTCGGCGAGCTTGATCTGCAATTGCACGGCAAGCTCGGATTTGCCCTGGATTGCCAGGATAGCGGCCTCGGCGCCACCAGGGGCGGCAAGGTCGCTGCGGGTCACCGCCGCCACTGCGCCGGCAACTGAGGCGGCGATTTCGCTCCCGCTGGTGCCGAACAGATGCTGGGCGAGTTGCGGGGCCATGCCGAGAACCAGGGGTAACAGCGACGCCAGCATCTAACGGCCTCCCAACACGGCCAAAGCGGCGGTGCAGGCCCGTTGGCGTTCCTCCAGCCCGATCAGGCCACCATTGATCCGCCTGGTGAGGGTGGTGAGGTCCCAGGAATCCGCGACCGGGTTCAACACTTTCCATGCCCAGAACCAGGCGGCGCTGGCGGAGGCGCCCTCGGGTGTGGTGGCCCAGGCTGCCGCGCGATCGATCTGGCAAGCCATACTGGCGGCGAAGGCGGCGTATTCGCGGCGCCCGGTCATCTGGATCAGCCCGAGCCCGCGAAACCGCCAGCCATCGCCGCTGTCCGGCGGGCCGTTGCCCATGCGGTTGGCATAGACATTATTGGCCAACGCCTCGGGGGCGTTGACGTAAGGAGCGGCGGCCTCCTCGGTCGGGAAGCGCGAGGGCCAGACTGCGCAAATCCGCGCGGCACTGCGGTAGTTGAGGTTTTCGGCGATGGTGGTGAAGCCATCGCTTTCCACCGCGCACTGGCCGATGAAACCGGCGATGCGGTGGGCGGTGGTGATGGTTGCGTCACGCATCGGGCCGGCCAGCGCTGCGGCCCAGGTGGCGGCATCGGCCGGGCGCAGTTTGGGGGCGGCGGCGCGCATTGCGCAGGCGATGTCCTGGGTTAGGGTCGGTGACATGCAGGGTTCTCCTTGGGTGAAGCGACCGTGCAATAGGAAAATTTTCGCTGCAAGAAAAGTTATTTCAATTAACTATTATTTTACGGAGAGGAAGGAAAGCGTCTTCTTTTTGTTCGCAAAAAGAACGCCTTCCTTCGCCTCCTGTCCCTGCTAAACTACCCAGGGGAACTGAGGTGCCGCATGTACACACAAGGCCTGAACCAGCGCGACGCCGCGCAAACCGACGCCAGCGCACAAGCCCAGCGTTTCCAGGCGCGCATCGATGCTGAGGACCGCATCGAGGCCAATGACTGGATGCCCGACGCCTATCGCCGCACCCTGATCCGCCAGATCAGCCAGCACGCGCACTCGGAAATCGTCGGCATGCTGCCGGAGGGCAACTGGATCACCCGTGCGCCGAGTTTGCGCCGCAAGGCGGCATTGCTGGCCAAGGTGCAGGATGAGGGCGGGCACGGGCTCTATTTATATGCCGCCGCCGAGACGTTGGGGGTGGCGCGCGAGGATTTGATTGACCAGTTGCTCGAAGGCCGGGCGAAATATTCCTCGATTTTCAATTACCCGACCCTGACCTGGGCCGATATCGGCGCGATCGGTTGGCTGGTCGATGGCGCGGCGATCATGAACCAGATCCCGTTATGCCGGTGTTCCTATGGGCCGTACGCGCGGGCGATGATCCGGGTATGCAAGGAGGAAAGTTTCCACCAGCGCCAGGGCTACGAAATTATGATCACCCTGGCCAATGGCACGCCGGCGCAGAAGGCGATGGCGCAGGATGCGCTGGATCGCTGGTGGTGGCCGTGTCTGATGATGTTCGGGCCGCCGGATGGTGCGTCGCTGCATTCTGATGCGTCTATGCAATGGAAAATCAAGCGCTTTTCCAATGATGGGCTGCGGCAGAAATTTGTCGATGCGACCATTCCGCAGGCGCGGTTCCTGGGGCTGACCATTCCCGACCCGGCGCTGACCTTGGATGCGGTGACGGGGCAGTGGCGCTATGGCGAAATCGACTGGGCCGAGTTCAAGCGCGTGGTCGCCGGCGATGGGCCGTGCAACCGCGAAAGGCTGGCTGCCCGCCGGGACGCCCATGCAGACGGCGCCTGGGTGCGCGATGCCGCACTGGCTTTTGCGGAAAAGCGCGCAGCGCGAAAGCAGGCGGCATGAGCACGGCCAAATTTCCGCTGTGGGAGGTCTTCATCCGCAGTCGCAACGGCTTGTCGCATCGTCATGCCGGATCGTTGCATGCGGCCGACGCCACCATGGCCCTGCAGGCGGCGCGCGACGTCTACACCCGCCGCGGTGAGGGGTTGTCGATCTGGGTGGTGCCATCCAACGCCATCATCGCGTCGGACCCTGCCGACAAGGCGATGCTGTTCGAACCCGCCGAAAGCAAGATCTACCGCCACCCGACATTTTACGACATCCCCGACGAAGTGGGGCATATGTGATGCCGCTTGGCATCGCGCGCCGGGTTGGCTGGCGGCGGCGCGCCAAACAAAGCCCAATCCCCATCGCCGTTGACCCATGCTTTATGGGTCAACAACTGAGGCGATTGGGATGACGTTGTTCGCATTTGCGGTTCGCCGCGCCGATGACGCGCTGGTGCTCGGCCATCGGCTGTCGGAATGGACCGGGCGGGCGCCGTTGCTGGAAGAAGAACTGGCGCTGGCCAATCTGGCGCTCGATCTGATCGGGCAGGCGCGGGAGCTTTATGCCCTGGCAGGCGAAATTGCCGGCGATGGGCGGGACGAGGATGACCTCGCCTATCTGCGTACCGATCGCGAATACTCCAACATCCTGCTGGTGGAATTGCCGCGCGGCGACTTCGCCTTCACCATCGCGCGGCAGTTTCTGTATGCGAGTTTCGTCGATCGCTGGTGGCGGGCGACGATGGCATCGACCGATCCACGGGTGGCGGCGATTGCGGCCAAGGCGGAGAAGGAAACCGCCTATCATGTGCGCCATAGTGCGGAATGGCTGATCCGGCTGGGCGATGGCACCGAGGAAAGCGGCCGGCGTTCCCAGGCGGCGCTGGATCGGCTGTGGCCGTATGTCGGCGAAATGTTTGAGGCCGAAGATGCCGCGCTGGTGGAGGCAGGCGTTTGCGCCGATCCGCCGAGCCTGCGCGCGGCCTGGGATGACGGGGTGAACGCAGTGCTGGCGCAAGCGGGCCTGGTGCGGCCGGGCGATGGCTGGATGCAAACCGGCGGGCGCGCGGGGCGCCATAGCGAACATCTCGGGCCGATGCTGGCGGAGATGCAACATTTGCAGCGTACCCATCCCGGCGCGAAATGGTAGGGCTGCGCCAACGCGCCTGGGACGCCGCTGCAACCGTTGTCGATCCGGAAATTCCGGTGCTGACGATTGCGGATTTGGGCGTGCTGCGCGATGTCGTGGTGACCGGCGATGCAGTGGAAGTTGCGATCACCCCGACCTATTCCGGCTGTCCGGCGATGGCGATGATCGCGCTTGATGTTGAAACCGCCCTGGCGCGCGCCGGCATTGCCAATGCGCGGGTGATCACCGTGCTGTCGCCGGCCTGGACCACCGATTGGATGTCGGCGTCCGGGCGCGAAAAGCTGGCGGCTTACGGCATTGCCCCGCCACCGGCGTCCGGGCGCGGCGGGTTGTTCGCAACCCAGATTGTTGCCTGCCCGCGCTGCGGGGCTACCGATACCGAGGAACTTGCCGAATTCGGCTCGACATCGTGCAAGGCGCTATGGCGGTGCCGGGCCTGCCGAGAACCCTTTGACCTGTTTAAGTGCCACTGAAAATGCCGTTTCATGCCCTGCGCATTGCCGATCTTGTTCGCGAAACCGCTGATTGCGTGTCGCTGGCGTTCGATATTCCCCCGGCGCTGCGGGCGGCGTTTGCCTTTCGGCCTGGCCAATATCTGACGCTCCGCACCCATCGCGATGGGGTTGAGCTGCGCCGCGCCTATTCGATCTGCGCCGGGCTGGACGACGGGGAAATTCGGGTGGCGATCAAGCGTGCCGATCCGGGCGGGTTGTCGGACTGGGCCAATACGGCCTTGCGCGTGGGCGACGTGATTGACGTGATGCCGCCCGAGGGTGGTTTTGGCCTCATGCCTGATCCAACCGCCGCCCGCATTGTCCTGGCGGTGGCGGCAGGGTCCGGGATCACCCCGATCCTGTCCATCATTGCATCGGTGCTGACCCGTGAGCCGGCCAGCCAGGTGATCCTGCTCTATGGCAGTCGTTGCACATTCGACATCATCTTCCGCGCCGTGCTGGAGGATTTGAAGGATCGCTATGTCGGTCGGTTCACCCTGATCCATGTGCTGTCGCGGGAAGCGCAGGATATCGCTGTGCTGAACGGGCGGATCGATGCGGACAAGCTCGCCGTAATGCTGCCGGGCCTCGCCGTGCCGGATGATATCGATGCCGCGTTCCTGTGTGGGCCGGCGGAAATGCTCGATGTGCTGCCGGCGGTGCTGCGGGCCTGGGGGGTGCCGGAGGCGCGCATTCATACCGAGCGTTTTACCCCGTCCGGGCCGCGCCGGGTTGCCGCACTGGTCGTGGTTGACGCACCGGCCTTCGCGATGGCCACGATCATTCATGATGGCCAGACCAGGGTGGTCCCGGTGGCCGCGGGGGAAGCGGTGCTCGACGCTGCCTTGCGCGCCGGGATGGATTTGCCGTGGTCGTGCCGGGGCGGGATGTGTTCGACATGCCGGGCGCGGGTGGTTTCCGGGCGGGTGGAGATGACGCAGAATTTTTCCCTGGAGAAATGGGAAACCGATGCCGGCTTTGTGGTGTCGTGTCAGGCGCATCCGGTGACGGCGGAGATTACGCTGGATTTTGATCACGTGTAGTTGACGCTGGGAAAATACGCTGGAGCGGTTAGAGTATGCAGATTGTTTTCGTTCCAAGGACCAGCCGATGATCCGCAGCAGCCTGAGCGCCGCACTTCTTGTCCTGGGCACCCTGTTTGCCCCGGCAACGTCCCGCGCCGAGGCCACCCAGGCCGAGGCCGCCGCGATGCGCGCCGGCATCAATGGCTTCATCCTGCAATTCGCCGGCCTGCCGGCGCTGGCCGATATGCTGACGCCGACGATAACGCCGGAAGGCGACCATCTGCGGCTTGCCTTTGCCTGGGACGCAATTGGGCCGATTGCCGATTTTTCGTTGAGTGCGGGCGTGATGACCGCCAATGCCCGTGGGTTGAGCGGCGGGCGTTGGGCGATCGATGATCTGCGCTACCCGGACAAGCTGGTAGCGGGGGGCGACAAGGCCGGCTACGCGATGACGATCACACTCGCTGAACAATCCGGCAGTCTGATTTTTGACCCCGCTTTGGCGACCAGCTCGACGCTTGACATGAAATTCCGTGGATTGTCGGTCATCTCGCAAACCCCGCAAGGCGCTAGCACCCAGCGGCGCGAGACGCTCGAACTTCACGCCGTCTGGCAGCCGCGCGGCGATGGCCGGATCGATATGCGCACCGATATGATCGAGACCGGTTACGGGATCGGCATCCCGACCCAGGGTGGCACGCCGATCAACGTGATGGTCGATCGGATGACCAGCAAGTCCGAGCTTAAGAACGTCGCTTTGATTGAGTTTGGCGCGTTGCTTAAGGACGCACTGGCGCTGGCCCGGGCGCCGGAAACCATCGGGGTGATGGTTGCCGGCATGAGCAAGCCGAACAAGGAGATGCTGGCGATGGCCCGCCGTGGCTTGGGCGTGTTGGCCGGGTTGATGGATGGCATTGACGCGGAATCGACAGCGACCGGCATCCATGTCCAGGCCGGCAACATGGATTTCGGCCTCAAGAAACTCGCCATCGCGCTGCATACCGGTGCGGCTGACGGCGCATTGGAGGCCAATATGCCGATCAGCGCTGAAGGGCTCGATCTCGGGGAGTTGGTGAAGGGCCCGTTGAAGGATGTCCTGCCGCGCCGGATCAGCCTGACGCCGACCATTGGCGGGATCGACAAGGAGGGGCTGTTCGCGCTGCTGCGCCAGGGGGTGGATGGCAAGCTGGCCGATCCGGCTGCATGGCAGGCGGCCGTGGAACAATTGCTGATCAATAACCCGGTCACCGTCGGCATAGACGATCTCTCGGCGGATTTCGGGGTTGCCAAGCTGGAAGGCGCGGGTGAGATCGAAGTGGCATCGATGACCGAGGTCACTGGCCGGGCGGAATTGCGGGCAACCGGCCTCGATGCACTGATCCGGCGGGCCAACGCGACGCCGGAACTGAAGATGGTGGCGCCGGTGCTGATCTTCCTCAAAGGCATTGGCGAACCTGATGGTAAGGAAATGGTCTGGCGGGTCGCGTTCAGCGATGGCAAGCTGTCTGTCAACGACACCCAGCTGTCGGACATGATGCCCGGCAAGTAGCCGGGACGAGGAGACGGCATGACCACCCAGACCACTTCGCGCTTCACCAGCCTGACCGGTATGTTCCGCCCGCGTTCAGTCGCCGTGCTTGGCGCGTCGGCGGACGCCGCCCGCATTGGCGGCCGGCCGATCGATCTGATGCTGAAGCAGGGCTTCACCGGCACAATTTACCCGGTCAATCCTGGCCGTGACATGGTGCAGGGGTTGAAGTGTTATCCCAATGTATCGGCCCTGCCGGCGGTGCCGGATGTGGCGATTGTCGCGGTTTCGGCGGCGATTGCGGTGGAAGCGGTGGCCGATCTCGCCAAATTGGGGGTCAAGAACACCATCATGCTGTCGGCGGGTTTCGCCGAGGTGGATGAGGCTGGGGCGGAAGCACAGGCGCGCATGGTGGCTATGGCACGTGCGGCAGGAATGCGGCTGTTGGGGCCGAATTGCCTGGGGCTGTTCAACGCGTCGGTCAATTTTTACGCGACGTTTTCGGCCGCCTTCGATAGCGGCTGGCCGTCGCCGGGGCGGATCGGGATTGCCAGCCAGTCCGGCGCTTATGGCACCCATGTGTTTGCCGCGATGCGCGACCGCGGGATCGGCACGCCGCTGATGGTGACGACCGGGAATGAAGGTGATGTCACCATTGGCGACATTATCGGCTGGATGGCGGAAGATCCGGATACCGATGTGATCGCGGCGTACGCGGAAGGCATTCGCGAGTCCGAAAGCTTTATCGCGGCACTGACTGCGGCACGGGCGGCGAAGAAGCCGATTGTGATGATGAAGGTCGGGCGCAGCGCGCTGGGCACGGCGGCCGCACAGTCGCACACCGCGTCTATCGCCGGGGATGACGCGGTGACCGATGCGGTGCTGCGCGAATTCGGCGTGGTGCGGGCGCGGACGACGGAAGAAATGATCGATATCGCGGTGACCGCCACCAAGAAGATTTATCCGGTCGGCAATACGCTCGGGGTGTTCACCGTGAGCGGTGGTGCGGGGGTGTTGATGAGCGATGCCGCCGAGCAGCTTGGGCTGGCGATGCCGGAAATGCCGCAGGATGCGCAGGACCGGCTGCGCGGGATCATCCCGTTCTGCGCGCCGCGCAACCCGGTGGATTGCACCGCCCAGGTGACCAACCAGCCGGGATCGCTCGGGGAGTTTGCCAAGGCGATTGTCGTCGATGGCGGTTATAAATCGATCCTGTCATTCTGGTCCCAGGCGGGTGCGACCGAAGCCAATATCGCGCGGCTGACCACGACGATGGGGCCGTTGATGGCCGAGCACCCGGATCGGCTGTTCATGCTGTCGGTGCTGGTGCCGCCGGCGATCAAGGCGATCTACGAAAACGCCGGCTTTGTGGTGATGGAAGACCCAAGCCGGGCGGTTGCCGCGATCCACGCGATGGGCCGGTTTGGCGATGCGTTTGCAGCCGCTACGAAATCTGCCCCGCCAGTTGTGCCGCATGTGGCGCTGCCGGCTGCGACGCCAACCGAGGCGGAGGCGAAATCATTGCTTACCCAGGCCGGGATTGTGTCGGCGGCCGAGATGGTGGCGATGACCGCCGATGCGGCGGTGGCGGCTGCGGTGAAGATCGGCTTCCCGGTGGTGATGAAAATCGTGTCGCCGGATATCATCCACAAATCCGAAATCGGCGGCGTTCTGCTCGATGTTGCCGACGAAGCTGCGGTGCGGGCGGGTTTTGCGACCCTGATGCAACGCGGCGGCGCGGTGGCGGGCGCGCGGCTTGAAGGCGTGCTGGTGGCGCAGCAATTGAAGGGCGGCGTGGAGTGCATTCTTGGCATCCATCGCGACCCGGTGTTTGGCCCGATCGCGATGTTCGGCCTTGGTGGGATTTTCGTCGAGATCATGAAGGACGTGGTGTTCCATCGCTGCCCGTTCGGCGAAGACGTGGCCGAAGACATGATCCGCAGTATCAAATCACTGCCGTTGCTGACCGGAGCGCGGGGGAGGAAGCCCGCCGACATCAAGGCGTTGGCGACCATGCTTGCGCGCCTGTCGGTGTTCGCGCATCAAGCAGGGGAAAATCTGGCTGGCATCGACCTGAACCCGGTCCTTGCCATGCCCGAAGGACACGGCGCGTTCGCGGTGGACGCGGTTATCGAAGTGACACAAAGCTGAAGGGACTGGGAGCGAATGATCAACAAGATCGTACCCTCGATGGCGGATGCCGTCGCGGGGATCAAAGACGGGATGACGATATTGCTCGGCGGCTTCGGGTCGGTCGGGCAGCCTAATCACCTTGTGCAGGGCGTGATTGACCTTGGGGTGAAAGACCTGGTCGTGGTCGCCAACAACGCCGGCGGCGGGAAAGCGGGCCTGGCGCTGATGATGGAGCTTGGTCGGGTGCGCAAGATCATCTGCACCTTCCCGCGCAGCGCCAATTCGACAATCTTTGAGGAGCTTTATCGCGCCGGCAAGATCGAACTCGAAATCGTGCCGCAGGGGACGATGGCTGAGCGCATTCGTGCGGCCGGTGCCGGGATTGGCGGGTTCTATACCGCGACCGGGGTCGGCACCAAGATGGCCGAGGGCAAGGAAATCCGCGAAATCGACGGGCGGGTGATGATACTGGAAAAGGCATTGCATGCCGATGTGGCGCTGGTCGAAGCCTGGGAGGCAGATCGCTGGGGCAACCTCACGTTCCGCAAATCGGGCCGCAACTTCAACCCGATCATGGCGACGGCGGCGGCGCTGACCATCGTGCAGTCGCAGCACATTGTCGAACTCGGGGCGATTCCGCCGGAGCAGGTGATGACACCGGGGATTTTTGTCGATCGCATCGTGCATGTGCCGTACGGCGACCCTGATTTTTGATAGCAGAAGGATATTGTCATGAGCGCGACCACAGACGCTAAACCCTGGAACCGCCTGCAAATGGCCGAACGCCTGGCCGCTGACGTGCCGGAAGGCTGGTACGTTAATCTCGGGATCGGCATGCCGACTACGGTTGCCGATTACGTGCCTTTGGAACGCGAAGTTGTGTTCCACTCGGAAAATGGCGTGTTGGGCATGGGCCCGAAGCCCCCCGAGGCCGATCGTGACCCGTGGCTGATCAATGCTGGCAAGCAGCACGTGACGCTGCGGCCGGGTGGCAGCTACGTCCACCATGCCGACAGCTTCGCGATGATCCGCGGTGGGCATCTCGATCTTTGCGTGCTCGGCGCATTCGAAGTGGCCGAGAACGGCGATATCGCCAACTGGGCGACCAGCGAAAACGACAGCGCGCCGGCGGTTGGCGGTGCGATGGATCTCGCCGCCGGGGCCAAGCGGCTCTGGGTTGTCATGGATCACATGACCAAGGAGGGGAAATCCAAGCTGGTCAAGAAATGCGTCTACCCGTTGACCGCGCCTGGTGCGGTGAAGCGGGTTTATACCAATTACGGGGTGTTTGATGTGACGCCGGATGGGTTCGAAGTGATTGATCTTGCACCGGGTGTGACCCGCGAAATGGTGCAGGCCAAGACCGACGCGCCATTGACTTTCAAGGACTAGACTCATGTTTTCACGATCATCTTTATCCGTTCAAACGAAGTCGTTTGAACGGATGATGCGCTCTTGATGGACGATGACCGCGCGGACAGCATTCGGCTGATCCGCGATTCGGCGGCGGGCATTGCGCCACGCACCGGTGATTTGCGCCGTATTCGCGCTCTGCGCTTCCAGACTCCCGGGTTTGACCGGGAGGTTTGGGGCCAGATGTGCGAAATGGGGTGGCCAGGGTTGCTGGTCGCCGAAGACGCGGGCGGCGCCGGGCAAGGCATGGGCGCCTATTGCGCATTGGCCGAGGAACTGGGCGCTGCGCTGGCGCCGGAACCGTTGATCGGGGCGAGCGTCAGTGCGGCGGTGCTGCGCGGGACGGATTTGTCGCGGTTGTTGGATGGCAGCGCGCTGGTGCTGCCGGCGTGGCAGGAGCGTGCCAACCGCTTTGAGGTCGGGACGGAAACGTCGATCGCCGGTGGCCGGGTGACCGGGACCAAGATGTTCATCGCTGGCGCGGGCGGGGCGGATGCTTTCCTGGTCGCTACGCGCGACGGATTGGCGTTGGTGGCGGTGGACGCGCCGGGCGTGTCATTGCGGTTGGAGAAGACCCAGGATGGTGGCGAGTTCGGCACTTTGGTGCTGGACGGGGCGGTATGTACGCCGGTTGAGGGCGATCTGTCCGAGGCCTTGGATCAGGCGGCGCTGGCGACTGCGTCCTATTTGCTTGGGGCGATGGATCGTGCGTTTGCGATGACCTTGGATTATCTGCGCACCCGCCAGCAATTTGGCAGGCCGATTGGTAGCTTCCAGGCGTTGCAGCACCGGGCTGCGGATTTGAAAATTCAGGTGGCGCTGACCCGTGCGAGCGTGGAAAGCGCGGCAGCCCTTTGGGATGCTGGCGATGCCGGGCGGGTGGCCGCGGTGTCACGCGCCAAAGCGCGCGCATCGGATGCCGGCATGCTGGTGTGCCGCCAGGCGATCCAGTTGTTTGGTGGGATTGGCTACACTGATGAGGCCGATCCTGGGCTGTTCCTGCGCAAGGCGATGGTGCTGATGAACTTGTATGGTTCGGCGGCGCTGCATCGCGCCCGGTTCGCGCGGTTGACCCCTGATGAGGACGACATCTGATGCTGATCGAAGCGCGGCACGACGCGACCATTGTTCTGACATTGAACCAACCTTCGCGGCGCAATGCCTTGGCAATGCCGATGAGGGAGGCGCTGATTGAGGCGCTCGACCGGATCGAGGCCGATAGCAGCGTGCGCGCGGTGGTGATCAACGGCGCCGGCGGGCATTTCTGCGCTGGCGGCGACATCAGCGGGATGGATGTGACGGAATTCGGGGCGGGGCGCGAACGGTTTCGTACCACGCATCGGTTGGTGAAACTGATACTCGAAAGCAGCAAGCCGTTTGTGGCAGCGGTCGATGGCTGGGCCGCCGGCGCGGGCGTTGGACTGGCGATATGTTGCGATACCGTGGTGGCGGCGTCGGACGCGAATTTTCTGACGCCGTTTGGGCGGATCGGGCTGATTGCTGATTTCGCGCTGCTGCACACGCTGCCGCGGCGGATTGGTGAAGGCCGGGCGCGGCAGATGTTCCTGGCGGGCGAGCCGATAGATGCGGCGACCGCGGAGCGTTGGGGGCTGGTCGATCACGTGGTGGCACCCGGTACCACGTTGGAAAAAGCGCTGGAACGGGCGGCGAAATTATCCGCGGCTGCGCCGCTGGCGACCGCGATGACCAAGTCGATCCTGGCGCGCGGGTTGGCGGAGACGTTGGACTGGGAACGCAATATCCAGTCAACGATGTTCATGACTGGCGACCATGCCGAGGGCAAAGCTGCGTTCCTCGGCAAGCGCGCGCCGTCTTTCAAGGGGATTTAATGATGGTCGATCTCGACGCGCTGTCCGACGATGATTTCCGCCGCACGGTGCGGGACTGGATCGAAGCGGAATACCCCGAGGAATTGCGCAACCCGCCAAAGCGGCTGCACTGGTCAGAAAACCAAGTGTGGTACTACAAGCTTGCCGCCAAGGGCTGGCTGTGCCCGGGTTGGCCGAAGCAATATGGCGGGATGGGGATTTCGGCCGGCAAGCAGATCATCATGGTGGAAGAGTTCGAACGTCACGGCGTCGGGCGCACCAATGATCACGGCATCATCATGGTCGGGCCGCTGCTGATCGCGCACGGGACGGAAGCGCAGAAAGCCGAGTTCCTGCCGAAGGTTTTGTCGGGCGAGCATATCTGGTGCCAAGGCTATTCGGAACCCGGCGCCGGATCTGACCTTGCCAGCCTGCGCACCGACGCGGTGAGCGATGGCGATGACTGGATCGTCAACGGTTCGAAAATCTGGACGACGTTGGCCAATGACGCCAACTGGATTTTCCTGCTGGTGCGGACGGATAAAACCGCGAAAAAGCAGGAGGGGATTTCGTTCCTGCTGGTGCCGATGGACACGCCGGGGATTACCGTGCGGCCGATCTGGACGATCGATCTGCATGATGAATTCTGCGAAGTGTTCTTCGATAATGTCCGGGTGCCGAAGAAATGGACAATCGGGCAGGTGAACCAGGGCTGGACGATGGCCAAGGCGCTGCTTGGGCATGAACGGATTTATCTCGGGTCGCCAAAATTGTCGGGCTACGCGCTCGGGCGGTTGCGCGAGTTGGCTGACAAGATGGGGGTTTCCGACGATCCGGGGTTTGTGGAGACGTACACGAAACTGCGGCTGGAAATTGCCGATCTGAAGGCGCTCCATTCAACCTATGTCGATGTGGTGCGGCGCGGCGAGACGCTGGGGCCGGATGTTTCGATGCTGAAGGTGATCCAGACCGAGCTGTTCCAGAAGATTACCGATGTGATGCTGGATGTGGCTGGGGAGAATGCTGGGTTACTGGATCCGATGGAGGGCAATCGGGCGCTTAATCCGGGGGGGCTGTTTTTGCAGGCTCGGCCGAGCACGATTTATGGTGGGTCGAATGAGATCCAGCGGAATATTCTGGCGAAGAATGTTTTGGGGTTGCCGGGGTAGTTAATCGTTCAGCGCTTTTTGTCGGCAATCCACCCGCATTGATTGCGGGCGTGCCTCATTTCCATATAGGCCGTGAACCTCGCGGTTGTCAGATTTGCGACAGATACTGCGAGTCCGCCAACTTTTTGGTAGTATTCTTCATAGCTCTCCGAGGACAGCATGGCGTCGTAAAAGGCGTGTCGAGGATCGTGAGTTCGACCGGCTTTTTCACGAAGAGTGGCGAGGTTGGTGCGGACATAAGGCCCGGTAAACATGATCGGCGACGGCATTTTACTTTCCGTTCGATGGAATTTGTGTACTTCGAGTGAGGTGTTGCCTGCCAGAGTGCAATAACGGCTCTTGCAAAAGGGTTTCAATCGTTGGTTGGAATGGCTGGTATCAAGCGGCTTCGGTGCGGAGCGGGGTGATTGTGGCGAGTTCGGCTGCGAGATCGATCTCGGCAACTGACAGATCATAGGCGCGCTGGAGATTGAGCCAGAATTGGGCGGTGGTGCCGAAATAGCGTGCGAGGCGTAGCGCGGTATCCGGCGTCACAGCGCGCGGCTGTTCGATCGCAATGATGGCGGTAATCCGGTTTGGCGGCACGTGCAGTGCGCGGCCGAGCGCGTTGGCGCTGAGCGACAGAGGGATCATGAATTCTTCGCGCAGGACTTCGCCGGGGTGGGTGCGGCGGCTTGTGGTTGGGGCGATCTGTCGTACGTTACCCATGGTCCCCTCGTTTAGTGATAATCCACAATCTCAACCGCCTCAGGCCCGGTTGGCGCCCATACGAAGCATAGGCGCCATTGGCCGTTGATGCGGATCGAATATTATCCAGCACGATCGCCAGATAGACGTTCGAGGCGGTTGCTGGGCGGTTCTCGCAAATCAGCAAGCTCGGTCGCTGCGTCCAACATATCGAGCTTGCGGGACGCTACGTTGGCGATTGCGGCCCCGCGCCGGGTCTGTCCGCTGTGGAACAGGGGTTCGGTGTCACGGTCGCTGAATGAGCGGATCCCAATGCGCCAGCCTATTACGTGCGGCGTAATGGCGCAAGTGAAATCGTTGGAATTGGTCGGCCAAGCATCGCGGGGTCGGGCTGGATCGCCACGCAAGGGCTCGCGATGACGATTTTCGGGGCGTGGTTGGGGAAGGGTGGCGGGTTTAAATCGGAATCCCGTAGCTACCGGTATGCGAATTTCTTTGACTTTCGGCGCCAAATAGTTATAAATAAAAACATGAAAGCATTTTCCGCCATCCTCACTGACCTGCGCGCCGCGATTGCGGTTGTGGCGGCGCGTGACCGGCGGTTGACGGTATTGTTGGTGGCGGTGTGGGGGCGGGTGTCTCGGGTGGCGCAGCGGATGGAGCGTCTGTTTGCGCGGTGGCAGGCTGGGACATTGCTGCTGCCTCGCACGGCGCGAGTTGGGCTGGTGGCGGCGGCGCGGGAGCGGGTGCGGTTTCCCAGTGGGCGCGGGTGGTTGATTGTGCCGGTGCGGGATGCAGGGGCGTATGGCTCGCAGCTTGCGCATTTGATTGCGCAGCCGGAGTTTGCGGCGTTTCTGGCGGCGGTGCCGCAGGCTGGGCGGGTTCTGCGGCCGCTGATGCGGATGCTCAGTGTTGAGGCGTTGCCGGAGGTTATCTGCAGGACTGTGGTGCGGGTGAAACTGGTGGCCGCCGGTGGCAGCGTGCGGTTGGAGGACGGGGTGGTGATGGGGCCGGTACGTCAAATTTCGGGAGGGTGAGCGAGAGGGAATTTGCACGCTATATTCGTTACGATATCATAATTAATGTGTTGAAAAACGCTGCAAGTTCAGTGCTGAATGAAGATGGATCGCCGCGCAAGGGCTCGCGATGACGACGGGAGAGAGGCGAGGTCAACGGCAACAAGTCGGCAGTTTTTTGCTTCTTTTTTCCAAAAAAGAAGTCTTGCTTTGGCCCTTCCTCAGCACCCAACAAAAACGCCCTCCAAGCTGGGGTATCGTCCAGCCGGGAGGGCGCTTGTTACAGGCGGGCGGCTAGAATTGCAGGATGACGTCGGTAGCGACGGTGATGGACCCGGCGTCGCGGCCACCTTTGTAGGGTTTGGTGCCGTTGAGCGACCGGTCAAAGCGCAGTTCCGGGCGGATGATCAGGCCGGCGATCGGCGCGGGCAGGCTGGGCTTGTAGGTAGCGCCGATGGTGAGCGCGCCATAGGTGGTGCGGGTGCCGCCGAGGATGGTCGTCGGCAGGCCCATCTGGGCGAAAAGCGGGCCGCTATTGGTCGGGTAGGCGCCGACGAAGAAGCCCTGGCTGTCGCGGAAGACTTCAGCGCGGGCGTTCAGGGTGACGGTGTCGGTGAGCGCGTAGCCGGCGTATTGCGCGATACCCCAGGCTTCGGCACGGGCGAAATCGTCGCGGGCGTAGTTGAACTCGGTGATCAGGGTCAGCTTGTCGGTGGCTTTGTAGGTGATGGTGACGTCATTGAGGTAACGGCGGAAATTATTGGCCGCGGGGGTTACCCGGTTGGGGGTTTCCGATCCGGCGTGGCCGAGGGCGAGCACGGTGAGTTTGCCGTCCATCAGGTTCAGGCCGACGCCGTACATCACGCCGAGGCTGGAGTTATTGTCGCCGGCTTTGAAGAAGCTGGTGTTCACCCCGGTATCGACGCCGAGGTAGAAATCCACCATGTCGGTGGCGTGGACGGTTGCGTAGCCGCCGGATTGCTTGAAGGGCAGGCCGAAGTTGAAGATGTAGGAATGGCTGTAGAACGAATTGGTCGACGGATCGATCGTTTCGGCACCCATCGGGGTGGAGAACATGCCGGCTTTGACGTCAACGCCACCTTCGGTCAGCCAGGGCAAATGGAAGGTCAGGTTGGCCTCGACAAGATCGAACTGGTTGCGGGCTTTGAGGCCGGTGCCGAGAATGCCGAGAAAATGGGTGTAGCGGGCATCGGCGCCATACATGCCCTGCAGTTTGAAGCCGACATCGTAGCCGGTTTCTTTCGGGTCGATCATGCGGCCGACGGTGAACAGGCCCTGGTTCAGCAGGGGTTCGTTGGCACGGTCGGTGAGCAGCTGGCCGAAATTGAGCTTGTCACGGGGGGAGGCGAAATTGCCGGTGATGCCGGCTTGGATCTGGGCGTTCCAGGTGATGGTGCTGGCCCAGCTGCCCTTGGGGGCGTCCTCGGCCATTGCGGGGGTGGCGAACAGGCCAAGGGCTGCTGCAGCCAACAGGGAGTATTTTTTCATCGTGGTCTCCTTAGAGCGTGATGACCGCTGATAGGCGCGATCATCACGCTCTAACTCTTTGTTTGGTCGCGTGATTCAGACCTTCGTGTGGTTCCACCTAAGGTCATCACGCTCTAAAACGCAAAATCGCCGCGCCCCGGTTCCTGGGGCGCGGCGGGTTGATGGCATCAGCCGAGGCGTTCGCCGTGGAGCACGACGTCGAGGCCTTCGCGTTCTTCTTCCTCGGTGACCCGCAGGCCAACGATGGCATCCACGATTTTGAGGATGATGTAGGTCATCACGCCGGACCAGATCAGGGTGACCAGGACGGTGACGACCTGGGCTTCGAATTGGGCGAGGCTGGCGATGTAGACGCCGTTCGGATTGGCTTTGTCGGCGGTGAGCGGGCCGAAAGCGAAGACGCCGGTCAGCAGCGCGCCGACAATGCCGCCCACGCCGTGGACGCCGAAGGCATCGAGGCTGTCGTCATAGCCGAGGATCCGCTTGAGCGAGGTTGCCGCCCAGAAGCACACCACGCCGGCAACAATGCCGATGATGAGCGCCGAGCCGGGCAGGACGAAGCCGGACGCCGGGGTGATGGCAACGAGGCCGGCAACCGCGCCGGAAATCGCGCCCAATACGGACGGCTTACCTTTGTGTATCCACTCCGCGAAGGTCCAGGCGAGGGCGGCTGCTGCGGCGGCGATCTGGGTCACGGCCATCGCCATGCCGGCACGGCCGTTGGCGGCAACGGCGGACCCGGCGTTGAAGCCGAACCAGCCCACCCACAACATCGCGGCACCGATCACAGCGAGCGACAGATTGAACGGGGCCATGTTATCGTGGCCGTAACCAACCCGTTTGCCGAGCACGAGGCAGCACACCAGACCGGCGATGCCGGCATTGATGTGAACCACGGTGCCCCCAGCGAAATCGGCAGCGCCAGGCAGACCAAAAATGCCAGCCGCAAGGAAGCCGGTCGGCGCCCATACCCAATGGGCAATCGGCGAATAGACCAGCAGCGACCACGCCACCATGAAAAGGCACATCGCCGAGAACTTCATCCGGTCAGCGAAGGCGCCGGCGATCAGGCCCGGGGTGATGATGGCGAACGTCATCTGGAACATCATGAAGACGCTCTCGGGGACGGTCTGGGTAACAGCGGCTTCAGTGCCGGCACCGAGGATGAAGGGCTTGTCCCAGTTGGCGCCGAACCCTGCCAGCATCACGCGGGAGAAGTCGCCGATATAGGCGGAGCCGTTGGTGAAGGCGAGCGAGTAGCCGGCGACCATCCAGACCACGGTGATCAGGCAGGTGATCATGAAGGACTGCATCATGGTCGCCAGAATGTTCTTCTTGCGGACCATACCGGCATAGAACAGCGCGAGGCCTGGGATGGTCATCATCAGCACCAGGGCGGTGCTGGTGAGCATCCAGGCGGTGTCGCCGGAATCAAGTTTCGGGGCGGCGTCTTCGGCCCAGGCGGGGATAGCGAGCAGCAGTGCCGGCAGCGCGAGCGCCGTGCGGTTCAGGAGGTTCTTCATGTCGGGTCCCTCGATCAAAGCGCTTGTGTGTCGGTTTCGCCGGTGCGGATGCGGACCGCCCGTTCGATATCCATCACGAAAATCTTGCCATCGCCGATGCGGCCGGTCTGGGCGGCCTTGGTGATCGCCTCGATCACCTGTTCGACGAGTTCGTCGCCGACGACGACTTCGATTTTCACCTTGGGGAGGAAGTTCACCTGGTATTCGGCACCGCGATAGATCTCGGTCTGACCCTTCTGGCGGCCGAAGCCTTTGACTTCTGTGACAGTTAAGCCCTGGACGCCGAGTGGCGTCAGCGACTCGCGCACTTCATCGAGCTTGAACGGCTTGATGATGGCCATGATAAGCTTCATTGGACTCAAATCCTTTGCATGAGCTGAGGTTAACCTTTCAAGAACCGTGCCAGCGTGCCGGACCGGGATTACGGCGCTTTTGCCTTGGATTGGTGCGCGGCAATGCCCAATTTCTAGGCAGGCGGTTGCATTTCCACCGGATTGGACCACGATAGAGGGCGGAAATTTGAAGGGCCGGATCATGCGGGATGTGGATGTTTGTGTGGTCGGCGCGGGGCCGGTGGGCGGCACGTTGGCGTGCTTGTTCGCGCAATCCGGGGTGCGGACGGCGATCATCGACCGGGCGGCGTTGGCACCGATGGAGCATCCCGCCTTTGATGGCCGGGCTTATGCGATTGCTGCCGGGTCGCGGGCAGTGATGCAGCAGGCTGGCGTGTGGGACCGGCTGCCGTTTGTGCCGGGACCGATCCGGGAAATCCGGGTGTCGGACGGTAAGCTCGGGCGCCGCGCGTCGCGGTTGTTTCTGCATTTCGACACGCGAGAGGTTGATGCCGAGGCGTTTGGCTGGATGGTCGAAGCCCGTAGTTTGCGGGTGGCGCTGAACGGGTTGATGCATGATCTGCCCGGGCTTGCGGTGCATGCCCCGGCGACAGCGGTGGTGACGCGATCGGAGGACGGGGCCGCGATTACGCTGGCCACGGGGGAAAGCTTCGGGGCGCGGCTGGTGGTTGCGGCCGATGGTCGGGGCAGCGCATTGCGGGCCGCAGCGGGGATCAAAACCACGTCGCTGCCCTATGATCAGGTCGGGATCGTCTGCACCATCGCGCATGACCTGCCGCATGACGGGGTGGCGCTGGAGCATTTTCTGCCGGCCGGTCCGTTTGCGCTGCTTCCGATGGCTGGCACCGACGCCGAACCGAATTTGTCGGCCATCGTGTGGACCGAGCGGACCGAGATGGCGGCGCATATCATGAAGCTCGGCGAGGCACGGTTTGTGGCGGAGCTGGTGCGGCGTCTGGGAAGCTATCTCGGCGCGGTGCGTTTGGTTGGGCAACGCTGGAGTTATCCGCTGTCTGCCCTGCTGGTGGAACGTTATACCGCGCCGCGGCTGGCCCTGATCGGCGACGCGGCGCATGGCGTTCATCCGATCGCCGGGCAGGGCTTGAATCTCGGGTTTCGCGATGTTGCGGCGCTCGCGCAGTTGGTGGCCGCGGCGGTCGCGGCCGGGGAAGACCCCGGTGGGTCAGATCTGCTGCGGCGCTATCAAGCGGCGCGGCGGCCGGATAACATGGCGATGCTGGCAGCGACCGATGGGCTGGATCGGCTGTTCAGCAACGATAATCCGCTGATCCGGCTGGCGCGCGATGTTGGGATAGCGGCGGTGCATCGGGTTGGACCGCTGAAGCGGGCGTTTATGCGGCAGGCGATGGGCGCGACGGAATAAACCGCCACTTGAGCTGAAGTGGCATATATGCCCGGCTTGGCCCTCGCCTACCCGCTTCAAGCGGTGGTCTTCACCGCTTGAAGCGGGTAGGCGGAACTTGGCCTCGACGGCGTCCGGGTGCGTTTTATCGGCTAGAGCGCGATCGGTTGAAGTCGAATCAGCAGACACGCTCTAGAGTCTTGTTTTCACGATCATCTTTATCCGTCCAATCGAAGCCGATTGAACGAATGATGATCTAATACGCCCCCGCCCAACCGTCGCGCCTGGGGTCGGACCCCACCATCCGCAGCCCGTTATCCAGCACCCGGATGGTTTGCATCGCGCAGGGGCCGGCGAGATGGGCGACCTTGTTGATGGCATGACCGCGGCCGGCGAGATCGGCGAGGATGGCGTCACCGAAATCGGCCTCGATGGTGAGCTTGCCGTCGCCTTCATGCGGCCAGTTGGCACCCTGGCCGGCCTGGCTCGATGTCCAGCGCGGCGATTCGACGGCGGTTTGCGGATCGGCACCAAGGTCGATCATCGCGGTCAGCACCTGGGCGTTGACCTGGACCTGGTTGTCCGCGCCCGGCGTGCCAAGCGATGCCCAGAGCTTGCCGTCCTTAAACACCATCGCCGCATTCATCGTGTGGCGGACGCGCTTGCCGGGTTGCAGGCGGTTGGCGTGGCCTTTGGCGAGATGCCAATAAGCCATGCGGTTATTGAGCAGCACCCCGGTATCGCCGGCCATCACGCCCGATCCAAAACCGGAATTGAGCGACTGGATGCCGGAGACGCAATTGCCATCGGCATCGACGACGGTGAAATAGGTGGTGTCGCCCTCGGCGGCCTCGGCCACGGGCGGCAGATGATCGGCGGCGCGGCGCAGGTCGATCATGCCGGCGAGCGCGTCGGCATGGGCGTCGGACAGCAGATGATCGATCGGGACGCTGCCGAAACGCGGGTCGGTGCCGTAGCGTTCACGGTCGAGGAAGGCGCGCTTCTTGGCTTCTACCAGAATATGGATGCGCTCGGCGTCACTTGCCGCGGCAAGATCGAAACGTTCCGCGATCTTGAGGATTTGCAGCATGGTGAAGCCGGTGGAATTGGGCGGGGTCTGCGTCACCTCAAAGCCGCGATAGGTGATGCAGACCGGGGTGGTGATCTCGGCCTGACAGGCGGCGAGGTCGGCTTCGGTGATCATCGTGCCACGTTCGGCCATCCCGGCGGCGAGGCGTTTGGCCAGTGCGCCGCGATAGAAGGTTTCGCTGCCGTCAGCGGCGATTTCTTCCAGGGTGCGGGCGAGTTCGGGCTGGACGATCAGGTCGCCGAGATCCTTGCCGACGAAGACGCGGGCCGAGAGCGGATCGCGGGACAGCACCGCACGGTAGGTCTCGGTGATCTCGGCATGGCGATGGGTGGCGCCGTAACCGTCGCGGGCGGCGGCGATCGCGGGTTGCACGAGTTGCGACCAGGGCAGTTTGCCATGGGCTGCGTGCATGGCGCCGAGGCCAGCGAGGCAGCCTGGTACCGACACGCTGCGCGGGCCAGTGATGTCGAGCCCGCCGGCGAACGCCTCGGCGGTCGCGGCAGCCGGGGCTGAGCCGGTGGCGTTAACCACGACCCGTTTGCCGTTGATCAGGATGTTGTAGAAGCCGTCGCCGCCGAGGCCCGACATCATCGGCTCGACCACGGTGTAGGCCAGGCTGATGGCGATGGCGGCATCGATCGCGTTGCCGCCGGCGCGCAAAATATCGAGGCCTGCCTGCATGGCAACGGGATGGTTGACGCCAACCGCGCCGTTGCGGCCCATGATAAGCGGGCGGTGGGTTCTTGGGATCAGGTACATGGTCGTGCGCCTCTACAAATATTCGTTGAAGTGCTCGGTGATGGTCGCATAAACCCGGCGGCGATGGTCGGGTCGGATGAAGCCATGGCCGGCATAGGTGAAACGTTCGTAGCGCACCTTCTTCTGGCGCAGTTCCATTGCGTCGGTGAATGTGTCGCTCTCGTTCTGCGGCACGCGCGGATCGCGGTCACCATGCAGCAGTAGCAAGGGCGCGGTGACTTTATCGACGTGACGGATCGGCGAGATTTTGTCGAATAGCGCGTCATGGGTGCCGGGAAAGCCGTATTCATGGGCGCGATGAATGGCGCGCCATGGGCCGGTGCGTTCGAGCAGCGTGACGAAATCGGCGATGCCGTAATAATTGACCGCCGTCTTCCACAAATCGGGCTGCAAGGTCACCGCCGCCAGCACCACCCAGCCGCCATAGGACTGGCCCATGATACCGATGCGGCTGGCATCGAGAGCGGATTGGGCCGCCACCCAGGCATGGCCGGCGGCCAGATCGGCCATCACATCGACGCGCAGTTCGAGTTCGTCGGCATCCATATAAGCGCGGCCATAGCCGGTGCTGCCGCGCATGTTGGGCATCATCACCGCGAAACCCTGGCTCAGCAGCAACTGAATGTCGGGGCGGAAATTGCCGCGGGTTTGCGAGGACGGGCCGCCATGGACCCAGACCACCACCGGGAAGCCGGCCGCTGGTTTCGGGGTTTTGGGCAGCAGATACCAGCCCGGAATGGTCTGGCCATCGAAGCTGGTCCAGGAAATCAGACTTGGGGTGACAAGCTCGGCCGGATCGATGCCGGCATCGGCCTTCATGTCGGCTTCGAACAAGGCGGCGGCGACACCGGCGCGCCACGTCCAGATGCCGGATGGCCTTGTCGGGCCCTGATGGCTGAAGGCGAGGCTGGCGCTGTCGGGCGCCCAGGCGAGATCGGCGGCGATGCCGTCGGGTAGGGCAACGATCGGGCGTTCGCCGGCCACCGGCCCGACGCGCATGACCGTGTAGCCTCGGTCATTCTCGATGGTGGCGAGTTGGGTACCGTCGGGCGACAGTGACCAGCTATCAAGATCACGATCGGGGGCGACGTAAATTTCGGTGCAGGCGCCGGTCGCCGGATCGAGCTGGCAAAGCCGCATGAAATCATGCCCGCCATGGTCGGTTAGGCCCATCAGCAATTCCGCCCCTTTCACCCAGCGCATTGCGCTGTAGCGGCTCGGTGACGGGCGGGGCATTTCGGTCAGGGCGCGGCTGGCGATATCCAGCACATGCAGGCGTTGATCGCCGCCAGATAAATCGTGGATCACCGTCAGCCTGGTGCCATCCGGATGCCAGCCCGGCACGGTCAGAATGCCTGGGCCCTCAATCAGCCGCGTGTCGGCACCGGTCGCAAGGTCCATCACGTGGATGTCGAAATAGCGTTCATCGCGCGCGTTGGCGGCATAGGCGATCTTGTTGCCGTCGGGGGAAAACCCGCCGAGATCGTGGATCACCTCGGGGGCGGCGGTCAGGGTTTTGGTCTGGCCATTTTCCCAGAGATGGAATTGCTGGCGTTCATCGCCACCGGCGTCGATCCCCCAGATCACCCGGTCATCATTGGGTGCGCGGCGCAGGAACGCGACTTTTTCGTCATGGTTGCTGAGCTGGGTGGCGTTGCCGCCATCGGCATCCATCAACCAGACCTGCGGCAGGCCGCTGCCGAGCGGCTGGGTGCCGCGCAAATGGAAGATGCGCGTGCCGTCCTTGGAGAATGCGGGGGAACTGGCGGTGCCGATCTTGACCCAGGCGTCGGTGGGGATGGTCATTTTGTGGTCTCCGGTTCGGAATAAAATCTTAATACATGCCGCCAACACGATGCCGGGCGACGAAATGCTGATCGCCAACCCGCACCAGCGGCGCGACAACCGGCAGATCATCCAGTCGCCGTAGCGGGCTGGGGACCTCGCTTTCGTCGAGTTCCTCCAACGCGGCCCGTCGGCGCGGGTCGGGGACCGGGACAGCCGCCAGTAATCGGCGGGTATAGGCGTGCTGCGGATCGTTGAAGACCGCCTGACGCGGGCCGATTTCGACGATCTGGCCGAGATACATCACCGCGACCCGATGGCTGACCCGTTCGACCACCGCCATGTCGTGGCTGATGAACAGATAGGCCAGGCCGAGGCGCGACTGCAGCTCCATCAGCAAATTCACCACCTGGGCGCGGATCGAGACGTCAAGGGCGGCAACCGCTTCATCGGCGATGATCAGGCTGGGTTCGCTGGCGAGCGCCCGGGCGATGCAGACGCGCTGGCGCTGGCCGCCGGACATTTCGTGCGGGTAGCGGTTGGCGTAGTCGGCCGGTAATCCGACCTGGACCAACAGGGATTGCACGCGGTCCTGGACGGCGGCGCCGCGGGCGAGGCCATGGGTGTGGATTGGCTCGGCGATGGAAAATCCGACGGTCAGGCGCGGGTCGAGCGAGGCGAACGGGTCCTGGAAGACAAACTGCACTGCGCGGCGGAGATGCTTTTCGTTGCCGCGGTTGAGGCGCGATACGTCCTCACCATTGACCATGATGCTGCCCGAGCGCGGCGTTTCGAGGCGGATGATGCTGCGTCCGGTGGTGGTTTTGCCGCAGCCACTTTCGCCGACCAGGGCCAGGGTTTCGCCGGGCTGCACGGTTAGGCTGATCTGCTCGGCGGCGTGGATGCGACCGGCGAGGCGGAAACCTCGGCGGACATCGAAACGGGTGGTGAGTGCATCGAGTTGCAGCACCGGGGTTGCGTCATGCCGGACGGTATCCTGCATTTCCATGGCGGCGCCGGCGATCTGGAAGGGTGCCGGCAAGGCGTGGTCCGCGAGGGCACCCAACACCGGCACCGCATCGAGCAGCATCTTGGTATAGGGGTGCTGCGGGGCGTGGAAGATCGGCACGATGTCGCCGGTTTCGACCACATCGCCATGCTGCATGACCACAACGCGGTCGGCCATTTCGGCGACGACGCCCATGTCATGGGTGATGAAGATCAGCCCCATACCGAGTTCTTTTTGCAGGCTCCGCATCAGGCGCAACACCTGGGCCTGGACGGTAACGTCGAGCGCGGTGGTCGGCTCATCAGCGATCAGCAGACGCGGGCGGCAGGACAGCGCGATGGCGATCATCACCCGCTGGCGCATGCCGCCGGAAAGCTGGAACGGGTAGCGGCCCAGTTGGCGGGCGGCATCTGGGATACGCACGACTTCCAGCAGGCGGCGCGCTTCGGCGGTTGCGGCGGTCTCCGACAGGCCCTGATGGAGGATGATGCCCTCGGCGATCTGTCGTCCGACGGTGAGCACCGGGTTCAGGCTCGACATCGGTTCCTGGAACACCATGGCGATTTCCGGGCCACGCAGGGTGCGCATGGCTTCGGCAGGTTCGCGCACCAGGTCACGCAAGCGGCCGGATTTGTCGGTGAAGTTGATCGCGCCGGCGGTAATGCGCCCACCGGCATGGTCCAGCAGGCGGGTGATGGCGAGCGCGGTGACGGATTTGCCCGATCCGGACTCGCCGACCACTGCCACGGTTTCGCCGGGTTCAACGCTCAGGTTGAGGCCGTGGACGACTTCGACCGGGCCGTTTTCGCCAGGGAAGGCGACGCTGAGGCCGCGAATATCGAGAAGTGCCATTAACCTAAAGCCTTGATGAATAGGGATGCAACCGCTTCGCAGCCAATGCGGTCATCGGGTTGGAAGCGGTCGAGATTGGGGCTGTCGATGTCGAGCACGCCGATCACCACGCCATTGCGGATCAGCGGTACGACGATTTCGGAATTGGAGGCGCTGTCGCAGGCGATATGGCCGGGGAATTCGTGGACATCCGGCACCACGATGGTTTCTCGGCTGGCGGCGGCGGTGCCGCAGACCCCCTGCCCAAGCGGGATGCGCACGCAGGCAGGCTTGCCGGCGAACGGGCCGAGCACCAGCGTATCGCCCTGCATGAAATAAAACCCAGCCCAGTTGATATCGGGCAGATACTGCCACATCGCAGCGGCGGCATTGGCAGCGTTGGCGATCATGTCTGTTTCGTTATCGAATAGGCCGCGCAGGTCGCTGAGAAGATCGTCGTAAACCGTGGTCATTCATTGGCTCCAAGTGCCGAGGTCAAGGCGGCAAGATGCGGGGTGGCGGCGTCGGTGCTGGCAGCCTCGATCGCGCGATACTCGGCGACCAGGGCGGCGCCCGCCAGGGTCAGGCGCGCACCTCCGCCTCGCACGCCGCCGGCCGCGGTTGCGACAACGGGGGTGCCGAGATGGCGGTTGAGGTCTTCGACCAGTTCCCAGGCACGGCGGTAGGACATTTTGAGCACCCGGCCGGCGGCCGAAATCGAACCGCTACGGGCGATTTCCTCCAGCAATGCGACCTTCCCGGGGCCAATACGGGCGCCAGAGGCCAGATCGAGCCTAATGCTGATCCGGTGTGCCGGCGCTTGGGAGGGAACAGAACGGGAGGGGGTGATGGTCATACCGGGGCAGCCAAACACGCGCGCGGTTGCGGATCAATGGGCAGTGTATCAATCTGCGCCGCTCAAACGTTCGGGGATGCCTGCAGTGATCGCCATCCAGCATTCGGTTTGCCCGCATGATTGCCCGTCGACGTGCGCGCTGGAGGTCGAGGTGCATGATAGCGCACGGATCGGTGCGGTGCGCGGGGCGAAGGGCAATGACTATACCGCCGGGGTGATTTGCGGGAAGGTTTCGCGTTACGCCGAACGCGTCCATCATCCGGATCGGCTGACCCATCCTTTGTTGCGCACCGGGCCGAAGGGAAGTGGGCAGTTTCGCCGGATTGGCTGGGACGAGGCGTTGGCGCGGATTGCCGACGCGTTCCAGCAGGCGGGGCGTGATCACGGGGCGCAAAGCGTGTGGCCCTATTATTATGCGGGGACGATGGGGCTGGTGCAGCGCGACGGGATTAACCGGCTGCGCCATGTCATGGGCTATTCCCGGATGGGTAAGACGATTTGCACCGCCGTCTGCGAATCGGGCTGGCAAGCCGGGGTGGGGCGCTTTTCCGGGCCGGATTCGCGGGAGATGGCGCGGTCCGATCTGATTGTGGTCTGGGGCGGCAATCCGGTGGCGACCCAGGTCAACGCGATGACCCATATTACTCGGGCGCGGAAGGAACGCGGCGCCAAGCTGGTGGTAATCGATCCCTATCGCACCGGCACCGCCTTGGTCGCCGATATGCATCTGGCAATCCGGCCGGGCACTGACGCGGCCTTGGCATGCGCTGTCATGCATATGGCGTTCCGCGATGGGCAGGCAGACCGCGCCTATATGGCAAAATACGCGGACTGCCCGGACCGGCTGGAAGCCCATCTGGCAACGCGCGGGCCTGCCTGGGCCGCTGAGATCACCGGGCTGTCGGTGGCCGAAATCGAGGCATTCGGCGCGCTTTATAATTCCACCCGGCGCAGCTTTATTCGCAGCGGCTACGGCTTCACCCGGATGCGCAATGGGGCGACCGCGCTGCATGCGGTGACCTGCCTGCCGACCGTCACCGGCGCCTGGCAGCACGAGGGCGGCGGGGCGTTGTGGGGGCAGCGATCGATTTATCACTGGGACAAGACCCTGATCGAAGGCTTGGACGCAGTCGACCCGCGCACCAGAGTGCTGGATATGAGCCGGATCGGCGCGGTGCTCACTGGCGAACCCGGCGCACTGGCCGGCGGTGGCCAAGTGCACGCCATTCTGGTGCAGAACAGCAATCCGGCCATGGTGGCGCCTGACAGCAACAAGGTCCGACGCGGGTTTTTGCGCGACGATCTGTTCGTCGCCGTGCATGAGCAGTTCATGACCGAAACCGCTTTGCTGGCCGATATTGTGCTGCCGGCGACGATGTTCATGGAGCATGACGATCTCTACGGCGCCAGCGCCCACAGCCATATCCAGATCGGCGCCAAGCTGATCGATCCGCCGGGGGAATGCCGGTCGAACCATGACGTGATCGCCGAGCTCGCCCGGCTGCTGGGTGCTGAGCATCGCGGGTTTGGGATGCCGGCGATGGCGATCGTGGATGAAACCCTGCGTGCCTCGGGCTGGCCGTCAGCCGCTGAGGTTCAGGCGGGACATTGGCTCGACATCATGCCACCCTTCGAGGACGCGCATTTCCTGACAGGTTTCGGCCACCCGGATAAGAAGTTCCACTTCGCCGCCGATTGGAGCAAGATCGGCGCAGATCATGCTGGTATGCCCAGCCTGCCGGATCAGTTCGATGCGCATGATATGGCGAGCGAGGATCACCCGTTCCGACTGGTCACGGCGCCGGCGCGCCAATTCCTCAATTCGACCTTCACCGAAACGCCGACATCGAAAAAGCGCGAGGGCCGGCCAAGCCTGCTGATCCATCCTGTTGACGCCGTCCGGATTGGGGTGGCGGATGGCGGGCTGGTGAAGCTTGGCAATGCGCGGGGCGAGGTGTTCTTGCATGCCAAGATCTTCGACGGCTTGCAGCAAGGTGTCGTGGTGGCCGAAAGCATCTGGCCTGCTGCCGCCCATGTTGGCGGGGTTGGCATTAACGCGTTGACCTCCGACACGCCCGCCATGCCGGCCGGCGGGGCGGTGTTTCATGATACCGCGATTTGGGTGCGCGATGCGGCGGCGGAGATGGCGCTTGCCGCGGAATGACAGGGAATTTCGATGGATGATCTGACCGCCGCCCGCGCCGCGATGGATGGCTTCATGGCCGCTTTCAACGCCGAGGACGCCGACGCGCTGCGCACGACATGGTTTCATTTTCCGCATGTCCGCTTCCACAGCGGCAAGGTGAGTGTGATGGAAACCCCGGCTGATTTCTTCAATCTGGTCTGGCAACGTGAAGGCCAGTCGCGGGATTGGGCGCGGACGGCGTGGGATTATGTCGAGCCGATCGATGTCGGGCCCGATAAGGTGCATTTCCGGGTGCAGTTCACCCGCTACCGGGCTGACGGATCGCCGATTGGGTCCTATAAGTCGCTGTATATCGTAACCTTCAAGGACGGGCGCTGGGCAATCCAGGGCCGGTCAAGCTGGGCGGCCTGAAAGATGAGCGAAACAATACCCCGTGCCATGCACGACCTTGGCGGCGTGTCGAAATTCATGTGCGAGGCGGTGGATGCCGAACCGCACGCGCTGAATGACTTTGACCGGGCGGTCGATGCCATCAGGGGTATCCTCGGTGGCAAGAAAGTGATGGCGGTCGATGAATTGCGCCGCAACATCGAGGCCATTCCCGAAGCAGACTACCTTCGCCTGTCGTATTATCAGCGCTGGATCCGCGCGATCACTGCGCATCTGCTGCGCCAGGGGGTGATCACCGAGGCGGAACTGATCGCCGCGATGGAGGACGCATGATGCTGGCATCTGGAACACCGGTGCGGGTGAAGCTCGACTGGCCGGAGACGCGCGGGCCGTGCCATATCCGCACCCCGCATTATCTGCGCGGACATGAAGGCGTGGTGGTTCGCCATCTCGGCGATTTCCCCAACCCCGAGGCGCTGGCGTTCCGTCGCCCGGCGGAGATTTTGCCGCTCTATCATGTGCGCTTTCCGATGGGGGCGCTGTGGCCGGACAAGCACGGCGACAACACCATTCTGGTGGAACTTTACGAGACCTGGCTGGAGGCGGCATGAACATCCTCGAAGCGCCATCGGAGAAGCTGCTGGCCGGCATCCGCAAGCTGCTGGCGGCAAAGAACATCGCGACCGAGGCGGAAATCGCCGAACGTATCCGAATTACCGATGAGGCATCGCCGGCGCGTGGCGCGGCGATGGTGGCGCGGGCCTGGACCGATCCGGAGTACAAGGCGCTGATGCTGCGCGACGGGACGATGGCGGCGGAAGCCATGGGGGTGCCGATGCGTGGGCTGCCGCCATTGGGGGTGCTGGAAAATACGTCGGATTTGCATAATCTGGTGGTTTGCACCCTGTGCAGTTGCTATCCGCGCGCGGTGCTCGGCTATCCACCGTTCTGGTTCAAATCGGCGGCGTATCGGGCGCGTGCGGTGCGCGATCCGCGGGCCATGCTGGTCGAATTTGGCACCACCATTCCCGATGATGTGAGGCTGGAAGTGGTGGACAGCACGGCGGATTACCGCTGGATGGTGCTGCCGCGCCGACCGGCCGGGACCGAGGGGTGGTCGGTGGAGCAACTTGCCGCCCTGGTGCGCGAAGGCGACATGATCGGGGTGACCATCCCGCACACGCGATGATCCGGGCAATATTGCTGCTGCTGGCGTTTGCCGGCGCGGCGCAGGCGGCTTCACTGCCTGCGGTTGAAGCCCGCAATGGCATGGTCGTCTCCGCCCAGCACCTCGCCGCTGCGGCGGGTATTGAAATCCTGCGCGCCGGCGGCAATGCCGTCGATGCGGCGGTGGCGGTTGGCTACGCCGAAGCGGTGGTCAGTCCGTGCTGCGGCAATATTGGCGGCGGCGGGTTCATGACCATCCATCTCGCCGATGGCAGCGATCATTTCATCAATTTCCGGGAAATGGCGCCGGCTGCAGCGGGGGTGAACATGTATCTCGATGCCGCCGGCAAGCCGCGCCCGGGGGCCAGCCTGAACGGCTATCTTGCGGTGGGCGTGCCTGGCACGGTGGCGGGTCTCGACCTTGCCTTGCAACGTTACGGCAGCCTGCCGCGTGCGGTGGTGATGGCGCCGGCGATACGGCTGGCACGTGACGGCTTCGTGCTGGTGCGCGGCGATACTGATATTCTGCAATACGCGACGACGAAGTTTCTCGCCCAGCCCAATGTTGCGGCGATCTTTCTGCGCCCGGACGGGACGCCGTTGCAGCCGGGCGACCGGCTGGTGCAATCGGGGCTGGCGACCACGCTTGCCGCGATTGCCGCTGATGGGCCCGATGCGTTTTATCGTGGCCCGATTGCGCAGGCAGTTGCCGCCGCCTCGGCGGCCAATGGCGGTATCCTGACCGAGGCGGATTTTGCCGCCTATCGGGCCCAGGACGTCGCGCCGCTGCGCTGCAGCTACCGTGGTTATGCGTTCGTTTCGGCACCCCCGCCCTCATCTGGCGGGACCACGATGTGCGAAATCCTTAACATCATCGAAGGCGACGATTTGCGCGGGCTCGGCTTTCGATCTGCTGCCAGCGTGCATCTGCTGGCCGAGGCGATGCGGCATGCCTATCTCGATCGCAACACGTATCTCGGTGACCCGGATTTCGTCGCTAATCCGCTGGAGCGCTTGCTGGATAAGACTTACGCGGCGGCGATCCGCGCGAAGATCCTGCCTGACCGTGCGACCAAATCCGCCGATCTGCGACCAGGTGTGACACCGCATGAAAAGACCGAGACCACGCATTATTCGGTTATCGACGGCAAGATGAACGCTGTCGCGGTGACCTACACACTCAATGGCGGCTTTGGCGCAGGGGTTATTGCGGGGGAAACCGGGTTCTTCCTCAATAATGAAATGGATGATTTCACCATCGCGGTCGGCACGCCAAATATGTACGGGCTGGTGCAGGGGGCAGCCAACGCGATTGCGCCGGGGAAGCGGCCGCTATCGTCGATGGCGCCGACCATCATCAGCCGGGATGGCAAGCCGGTGGTGGTGCTGGGGTCGCCGGGTGGGGCGCGGATTATCTCGATCACGCTGGCAACCGTGCTGAACCTGTTGGATTACGGAATGGAATTGCAGGAGGCGGTCGACGCCCCGCGACTGCATCACCAGTGGCTTCCTGACCAGATTTTCGTCGAAACCCGCGGCTTGTCGCCTGATACGCGGGCGAAGCTGGAAGCAATGGGGCACAGGATCGTCGAGCAAGGTCTGTGGGGCGCGGTTGCCGCCATCGTAGTTGGGCAGGATCGGCCGGCTGAGGCATCGGGGGTGAGCGACGCGGCGCGGTCAGGGCGGATGCGGCCGGGGTTCTTCTATGGCGCGAATGACTCGCGGCGGCCGGCGGGGGCCGCAATCGGTTACTGAACCTGCAACGGTTTACGCATCGCCACGCGGATGACGGCATCCAACTCCGACAGGAACTTCGACCGGTCGGCCTTGGTCAGCGGTGACGGCCCGCCAGTGTTCATGCCAATTTCGCGCAGATGGCGGCCGATTTCGCGGCCGGCCAGCGCGCTGCCGATATTATCGCCTGTCCAACGCTTGCCATTATAGGACAGCGCCTGCGCCCCGCGCGTGAGGCAGCGCCCGGCGAGCGGGATATCGGCGGTGATGCAGACGTCCGATCCGGTGATGCGCTCGGCGATCCAGTCATCGGCGATGTCGGCGCCTTCCGATACCGTAACCATCCGCACATTTGGCAGTCCGGGCGGGCGGATCGGGCGGGACCCGTTGCTGACCACGTGGACCACCAGGCCGAGCCTGGTGGCCACGCCGAACACTTCTTCCCGCACCGGGCAGGCATCGGCATCGATGTAGATTTCGGTCAAACCTTCAGGAACCCAACCAGACGCTCTGCCTCGGACACAATCGGCTCGGCAATTGCGGCAGCCTTCTGGGCACCGTCGCGCAGAATCGCGTCCAGTCCGGGGCGGTCCTGCAACAAACGCTGGGTTTCTGACGCGATCGGGGCGAGATGGGCGACCAGCAGATCGGCCAACGCGCCCTTGAAAGCCCCAAAGCCCTGGCCGCCAAACTGGCGCAAAACCCCATCATGGTCGGTATCGGTTAACGCCGCGTAGATGCCGACCAGATTGCGGGCTTCGGGGCGGCCTTCGAGGCCGGCGGCTTCGGACGGCAAAGCCTCCGGGTCGGTTTTGGCGCGGCGGATTTTCTGGGCGATGGTGTCGCTGTCATCGGTGAGGTCGATCCGGCTTTGCGCGGACGCATCCGATTTCGACATCTTCTTGCTGCCGTCACGCAAGCTCATCACCCTGGCCGCCGGCCCCATGATCATCGCCTCGATGGCGGGGAAGAATTCCACCCCGAAATCAAAGTTAAATTTCTGCGCGATGTCATTGGCGAGTTCGAGGTGCTGACGCTGATCGTCGCCGACCGGCACCACGGTTGCGTGATAGGTGAGAATGTCGGCGGCCATCAGGTTCGGGTAGGTGAACAGCCCGGTGGAAACGTTTTCGCGGTCCTTGCCGGCCTTGTCCTTGAACTGGGTCATCCGGTTCAACCAGCCCATGCGGGCGACGCAGTTGAAGATCCAGGCGAGCCGGACATGGGCATAGACCGCCGACTGGTGAAACAGCAGGCTGGTCTTGGGGTTGATGCCGCAGGCGATCAGGCTGGCGGCCAGTTCGCGGGTGGAATCGGCCAGGGTTTTCGGGTCATGCGGCTGGGTGATCGCGTGCAGATCGACGACGCAATAAATGCAGTCATGATCCTTTTGCAGCGCCGCCCAGTTGCGCACCGCGCCCAGGTAGTTGCCAAGATGCGGGATACCGGTCGGCTGAATGCCGGAGAAGATACGTTTCATCGATGTTGTTCCGTTGTGCGGCGTTTGGGATGGATCAGGAAAAGCGGATCACCGCCATCGTCCTGGCCGCAGAGCCTTTACATTGAAAGCGCCGATCAACTGTCCGGCCAGGCCGTATGCCACCAGGCCAATGACGATTACCGCACCGAGGCCGATCAGCCGGGTAACCCAGCCACCCGCCATCGGCTGATAGATCGTCTGTTGTGCCAGCCAGACCGCAACGCCCATCACCAGCCCCGCCGCGCCCATCAACGGAACGGCGCGCTTCAGGCGGGCGTCCCATGCCATCAGGCCCCGGCGGTGAAGAATAACGGCGAGCACGGCGATATTGATCCAGGATGCAATTGAGGAGGCGAGCGCCGGTCCAAGATGCTGCAAGGGCTGCATGAAGGCAAGATTGAGCGCCAGATTGATCGCGATCGAGACCAGTGCGACCCGCAATGGCGTGGTGGTGTCGCCCATGGCGAAGAAGGGCGGGGTCAGCAATTTGAGCAGCACAAAAGCCGGCAACCCCACCGCATAGGCGGCCAGCGCCTGAGATGTCGCAGCCGTTGCCGCCGCATCGAACGCGCCATGCTGGTAAAGCGTCGCGATGATCGGGCCACCTGCCACCGCCAGGCCCAAGGCGGCGGGCAGGGTCAAAGCGAGGGCATATTCCAGCGCGCGGTTCAACGCGGCCCGGGCCTCGGCTGGTTCACCGGCCTGAATGTGGCGCGACAAGGTCGGCAGGAGCGCGGTGCCGACCGATACCCCGATGATGCCAAGCGGCAACTGGTTCACCCGTTCGGCGAAATATAGTATCGATGCTGTGCTGGCAGGCAGGAAGCTGATGATGATGATGTCGATCTGCTGGCTGATCTGGGTCATGCCGGCACCGACGAGGCCCGGCCCCATGCGGGCGAACAGGCCGCGGACCGCTTGGGTCAGACGCAGGCGGGGCAGATATAAATGCAGGCCGGCGCGGCGCACTGCCCAGATCAGCAGCGCGAGTTGAAACACGCCGGATACGCTGACCCCCCAGGCCAGCGCATGGGCCACGGTCGGCACGTAGGACCGCAAGCCGAGCATGCAGCTGATCGACACCAGATTGAACACCACCGGCGCGGCGGCGGCGGCGGCGAACCGGTTCATCCCGTTGAGCACCCCGGACCACAACGCGGTGAGGCAAATCAGCGGCATATAGGGGAAGGTGATCCGTGCGAGCGTAACGACTAGGGCGAATTCGTCCTGGTCCGCGACATAACCGGGGATCAGCACCGCCAACACTTCCGGCATGAAGATTTCGGCCAGCACGGTGATCCCGACCAGCCAGAACGCCATGACGGCGGCGGCCTCGGCGGCGAAGCGTTCGGCGACCTCCTGGCCTTCCTTCGCGCGCAATTCGGCGAACATCGGCACGAAGGCGGCGTTGAAGGCGCCTTCGCCGAACAGGCGGCGGAACATGTTGGGGATGCGGTTGGCCATGACGAAGGCGTCGGCCAAGGGACCCACGCCGATAAACGCCGCGATTAGGGTCTCGCGCAGCAGGCCGAGCAGGCGGCTCGCCGAGGTCCAGCCGCCGATGGTGAGGATACCGCGCAACATGGCGTTATTCCGCCCGACGCGGGCGCGACAGCAGTGCGTCGATCGCCGCTGTCACACTGAGAGCGCCGCCGACAATGCCGGCGACGGCCTCGCAGATCGGCATGGACACTCCGGCGGCGTGGGCGCGGGCGACGAGCGCTGGCGCGGTTGCCACGCCTTCGGTCACCGCCTGTCGGCCAGCCAGAATTGCGGCCATCGCCTCACCTTTGCCCAATGCCAGACCCAGGCTGTAATTGCGGCTCGCGGTCCCGGCGCAGGTTAGCATCAGGTCGCCCAGGCCCGACAGGCCGGCGACGGTTTCCGCGCGGCCACCCAACGCCACCGCCAGCCTGGACATTTCGGCGAGGCCGCGGCTGACCAGGGCGGCGCGGGCGTTTTCCCCGAGGCCGGCACCAATCACGATGCCCGACGCAATGGCAATCACGTTCTTCGCCGCGCCGCCGATTTGTGCGCCGATCGGATCGGGGCTGGCGTAGAGCCGGAAGGCGGGTGTGCCCAAGGCCGCCGCAACCGCCTCGCACAGGGCTGGATCGCTGGCCGCGACCAGGGCTGCGGCGGGCAGGCCGGCAGCGATTTCATGGGCGAAGTTGGGGCCGGTCAGTACCGCTGCCGGGCGGCCAAGGATTTCGAGAGGCAAGGCCAGCGTGCCCAGTTCGACGCCTTTAGCGCAGACGGCCACGGCAGCGTTCGGTAGCGACGGAACAATCGCGCGCAGATGCTGCACTGGAACCACCAGCAACAGCAGATCGGCCACTGGCATGATGTTGGTGACGGTGATGCCCGGGGGCAGCGCGACGCCGGGCAAATGCGGATTGCGCCTCGTGTCGGCAATCTCCCGCGCCCGCGCCGGATCGCGGGCCCATAAGGTGACATTTCGTCCGGCGCGATGTGCCTGGATCGCCAGCGCAGTGCCCCAGGCGCCGGCACCGATGATTGCGATGTTATTCATTCACGATCCGCGCGACATCGAACCCAGCATCGAAATCATCGGCGAGCCTTGCCACCAGCGCCGCCATGATGTCGCTCGCTGCCGCCTCGAACCCATAAGGCGGGTTGATCACCAGCAGGCCGCACCCGTTGAGGCGGGCGGCGTCGATGGCCGGGCGCAGCCAGAACTCGGCGACGACGATGTCTTTGATGCCGCTTTGCTGCATGGCGTTGTGGAAGGCACGGGTCGGCGCGCGATGCTTGATCGGATACCAGGCGGCAAACACCCCGGTCGGGAAACGCGCATGGCCGCGCTTGAGCCCGTCGGTCAGGCGGTAGAATTCGTCGGATGCCTCGTAAGGCGGGTCGATCAGGATCAGCGCGCGGCGTTCCTTGGGTGGCGGTAGCAGCGCGCCGAGCGCCTCCCACGCATCGCGCCCGTGCACCGAAATTTGCGGATCACGGCCGAAATTACGGCGCAGCGTGATGAGGTCTTCGGGATGCAGTTCGCAGCACGCCAGACGGTCCTGCGGGCGCAGCATGGCCTGGATAATCGCCGGTGATCCAGGATAAAGCCCTTCCTGCTTGACCAGCGCGACGTAGTCGGCGAGTTCGAGCGGGGGATTGTCGAGCAGCCGCGCGATCCCGCTCTGCCATTCCCCGGTCCGCGTCGCCGGCCCTTCAGCCAGATCGTAGCGGCCGATCCCTGCATGGGTATCGAGCGCGAAAATCGCACCGGGTTTCTTCTGCATTGCCGCAAGCAGCCAAACCAGCAAAGCGTGCTTCATGCAGTCGCCGAAATTACCGGCATGGTAGGCGTGGCGGTAGTTCATGATGCGAGACTTTCGAGCGGCCAGCGTGGCCTCGGGGCATGGTCCAAACCATCCACCAACCCGAGCCTTAGCCGTTCCAGCACCGTCCACGCCACCATCACCGCGTTGTCGGTGCAGAGCCGCAAGGGTGGTGCCGCGAAGGTGAAGCCATTCTGGTCGGCCACGGTTTGGAGGGCCGCGCGCAAGGTTGCGTTGGCGGCAACCCCGCCGGCGACCACCAGAAGAGTGCCGTTGGGGTGGAGCGCGCGGAACATCGCAATGGCGTTGCGCGCCCGGTTGGCGATGACATCGGCGACGGCGGCCTGAAAGCTCGCCGCGATGTTGGCAGCGGTTTGGCGCGGTAATGCGCCTGGCGGCAAGCCGGAGATCAGCTGCGCCACCGCCGTCTTCAGGCCGGAAAAACTGAAATCGCAGCCGGGGCGGCCAAGTAAGGGCCGGGGCAGGGCGTAGGCTTTTGCGTTACCCTCGGCCGCCAGGCGCTCCACCGCCGGACCGCCCGGCCAGCCCAGGCCAAGCAGCTTGCCGACCTTGTCGAAGGCTTCACCCACCGCATCGTCGATCGTCCCACCCAGCCTGCGATGCTGGCCGACACCCTCAACCGCGACGCATTGGCAATGCCCGCCGGAGACCAGTAGCAGCAGATAGGGAAATGCGACCGGTGTGGGCAGCAGCCCCGGCAGGCGCGGTGTTAGCGCGTGGGCTTCGAGATGATTGACCGCGACGAACGGAATGCCGCGCGCCAGTGCCACGCCCTTGGCAAAGCCGCTGCCAACGATCAGCCCGCCGATCAGCCCAGGCCCGGAGCTTGCGCCAATGCCCGCCAGCGCGTCGAAGCCGATGCCGGCCTGGGCCATCACCTGCCTGACCAGATCGGGCAAATGGCTGAGATGCGCACGTGCCGCGATTTCCGGCACCACACCGCCGAACGCGGCATGGTCGGTCTGGCTCAGCACCGCCTCAGCCAGAATATGTCCGTCCGGCGCCAGCACCGCGGCCGCGGTTTCGTCGCAAGACGTTTCCAGGCCCAATACCGGGCCACTGATTTGGGAAGCAATTCCCTGCATCGTCCGTCTTTCAATATTCTCGCCAAGGTAATAGGACAGCCTGATGTCATCTGCCCACCCGTCCCGTGCTGTCCCTGCCCATTCCCGCGCATTGCCGTTGCGCGTCGGTACCAGGGGATCGCCGCTCGCGCTCTGGCAAACCCGCTATTTCCTGGCGCGGTTGACCACGTTCTGCCCGGTTTTGCGTAGCATGGATGTGTTCGAGGAACACGCCATCCGCACCACTGGTGATGTCGTGCAAGACCGACGTTTGGCCGATATCGGCGGCAAGGGCTTGTTTGCCAAGGAAATTCATGAGGCGCTGGCCGACGGTCGCATCGATTTCGCGGTGCACAGCCTGAAGGATCTCGAAACCGAATTGCCCGCCGGAATCGTGCTCGCCGGCACGATGACCCGCGAAGACGCGCGTGATGCGCTGATCCTGGCGCCGCATCTGGCCGGCGCCGAGGACCCGATCGCCGCCCTGCCGCAAGGCGCTGCAATCGGCACCAGTTCGGTCCGTCGGCAGGCGCAACTGTTGCATAGCAGACCTGACCTGCGCATCACCGCGATGCGCGGCAACGTGCAAACCAGGCTCGACAAGCTGCGCGCCGGCGATTGCGACGCGACCTTGCTGGCGATTGCCGGGATGAACCGGCTCGGCCTCGGGCACGAAGCCACCGCCATTCTATCACCTGCCATCATGGTGCCTGCCGCCTGCCAGGGCATTGTCGGCATCACGGTGCGTGAAGATGATACGGCGTTGCGCGAAATGTTGACCGGGATCGAGGACCCTGACGCCAATTCGGTGTCCACCGCCGAACGCGCGTTGCTGGCCGAGTTGGATGGATCGTGTCGGACCCCGATTGGCGGCCATGCCGAGCTTGATGGCCAGGGTGGTTTGACATTGACCGGACTGGTTGCGCGCGCCGATGGCAGCTTCCTGCTGCGGCGGACCTTGGCCGGAGCGCGGGCGGATGCGGCGCGGATCGGGCGCGAACTCGGCGCCAGCCTGCGTGCCGATTGCCCGCGAGACGTGTTTGCCTGATCCATCCAAGGGCGTTGTTCTGATTACCCGCCCGGCGGCGGGGGCGATTGAAACCGCAAAGCGGGTCGCTGCGTTGGGTTTTAAGCCGTTGGTGGCGCCGGTGCTCGAGACGGCGTTAGCCCCGACGCAACTGCCTGAGCCCGCGCGGCTGCAGGCGGTGATCCTGACCAGTGCCAATGCGGTTCCGTGTCTGTCCGCGGCCTATTTTCATTTGCCAGTCTTTGCGGTGGGGGCTGCAACGGCGGCGGCGGCGCGGGAGGCTGGCTTCACGCGGGTGACCAATGCTGCGGGCAACGCGACCGACCTGGCGGCGCTGGTGGCGCGGCTTTGCGAACCGGGCCTTGGTAGCCTGCTGTTTCCTGGTGCGGCAACGCTTGCGGTCGATATTGCCAAACCGTTGCGGGCGGCAGGGTTTCGGGTGGTCCGCCGCATCGTCTACCGCACCAGCCCGATTGCAGCGCTGACCCAGCAGGCGCGTGAGGCGTTGGTCAGTGGCGGGGTTAGGGCAGCCTTGTTTTTCTCGCCTGCCAGTGCCCGCAGCTTTGTGGCCTTGGTAACAGCGTCGCTGCCCACCACATGTTTGGCGACGGTGGATGCGGTGGCGATCTCGGCGGCCGTAGCGTCAGCCCTCGTTCCTTTGCCCTGGCGGCATATCCGTGTTGCCAGCCTCCCCAATCAGGATGCGATGTTGGCCCTCCTCACATGACCGAAACACCTGAAACCATTGTGCACGCCCAAACCACGGCACCCACGCCGTCGCTCAAGCGATCGGCCGGCACCGTGTTGACCGCGTTGGGGCTGACCCTGCTGGTGGTCGGCATCGTATTCGTGTGGAGCCAGGTTCGCGATGTTGCGGGCAGCGTCAGCCAGCTTGATATGACGACGCATCGGCTGATGGCAGGGACCGAAAAATCGGCTGCCGCCCAGATCGCCAGTTTGCGCGGTGAACTGGCAGGCCGGTTGGCCGCGTTGGAGCAGCGGCTGATGGCTGTCGAGCAGGAACAGGCGCGACCTGTGCCGCTGCTTGATCGGTTGACGGCACGGGTGACGGCCCTTGAGGTGCCTGCACCGGCGACGACGATTGCGCGCGAGGCAGCCCCGTCCGACCTCGTGCAGCGCGTCGCCCGCATCGAGCAACGGCTTGCGGCAGCTGAGGCGGCGGTCACCCAGACAACGATCCGCGCGGCCCAGCTCGACGCGTTCCGCGCTGCGTCGTTGGCGCTGGCCGCCGGCAAACCGCTTGGCATCATTCCTGGCGCGCCACCGGCTTTGGCGCGCTACGCCGACAGCCCACCTCCCACTGAGGCCGGGTTGCGGCGGGAATTCGACGGTCTTGCCGCCCGGGCAGCCGAGGCGAGCAAGCCACGGACTAGTGCTGACACAATGGCCCAGCGCATGTGGCTGAATATCCAGTCGCTGGTGACCATCAAGGATCGCGACAAGGTGCTGATTGGCGCGCCGGCGGCCATTGTGCTCGGCGAGGCGCAGGATCGGCTTGCGGCAGGCGATCTGGCCGCTGCAGTGGCGGCGCTGGCAGCGCTTGATCCGGGGTCGGCGGTGGTGATGGCGGATTGGACCGCGCGGGCCAGGGCGCTGGTCGATGCGCGGGCTGCCTTGGCCACGTTGCCGGGCGCAATTTGATGCGTCGCGTCGTATGGCTGGTCGTTGTCGGCGCGGTGGTCACAGCCGCGACCTGGTTTCTGGCCGAATTGCCCGGCACAGTGGTGCTGCGGGTCGGCAGCTACACGATTTCGGAAGCAACGCCGGTTGCGGTGTTGGCAACCGCGCTTGTGCTGGGGGTGCTTTATGGGCTGGTGCGGGCGTTGGGCGCGGTGTTTCGCCTGCCCGCGACTTGGCGCAACTGGCGGGCGGGTCGCGATCGGACGATGGGCGATCAGGCGGTGACCCGTGTTCTGGTGGCGCTCGCGGCGGGCGATGGCGGTTCGGCGCGGCAGGAGGCACGGCGGGCCTTGCGGGCGCTTGGCCCAACCCCCCAAACCCTGCAGCTTGCCGCCGAGGCCGAGCGTCTGGCCGGCAACGAAGATGCTGCCGCCGCCCTGTTTCGCCAGCTTGCCGATCACAAGGATGGCGCATTTCTTGGCCTGCGCGGCCTGTTTCGCCAGGCGATGGCCCGCGAGGCATGGGATGAGGCTGCGATTTTGCTGGCGCAGGCCGAGGGCAAGCAGCCCGGGCGAAGCTGGTTGCGGGGACCACGCCTTGCGCTTGCCGTGCATCAGGCAAACTGGGCGGAGGCGGCGGTATTGGCCGAACATGGACCTGCGAAGGTGGCCCTGACGATTGCGGCGTCCCAAGCGGCGGGCAGCGGTGAGGTCGCGCTGCAACTCGCCAAACAGGCCTGGAATGATGACAAGACCCTGGTTCCGGCGGCGCTCGCCTATGCCCATGGGTTGCGCGGCGCTGGGCGTGAACGGGCGGCGCTGGATGTCATCCGCGAAATCTGGAAGGCGGCCCCACACCCCGATCTGGTTGCGTTCGTGGTGGCCCCGGCGGACGACGCGACCGCCCGACTGAAGCTGTTCACAGAGTTTGTGCAGGCTCGACAGACCCACCCGGAAGCGCAATTTGCACTTGCCCGCCTGTCGTTCGCAGCGGGCGCGCTGGGAGATGCGACCTATCACCTCGATGCCGCCGAGGCGGGCGGGTTGGGCGATCGCCGGGCCGGCTTGCTGCGCGCCGATCTGGCGCGGGCACGTGGAGATGACGCGGCGGAGACATCCGCATTGCGCGATGCTGCCAATGCGAAGCTCCAGCCGGATTGGGCCTGCGCATCCTGTGGCGCACATGCATCCGTATGGTTGCCGAAATGCCCGTCCTGCCAAGCCATCGGCGCGATGTCCTGGGGGGAGCGCCGGGGTATTTCGATGGATCAACCGAGGATCGAGCGGCCCGCATAAAGCGGGATGACCGCGCCTATCCTCTAGCCAGAACCGGCTGCTGGCGCCATCTCAGCGCGATCGTGTGACCACGTAAGCCCGACGGCCGACGACGCTACCGCGGCAGCGTCGTCGCGCCCATCAGCGCGGTATCGACGGAGGCCGCGCATTGCCGGCCTTCGCGGATCGCCCAGACCACCAACGACTGCCCGCGCCGCATGTCACCGGCGGCGAACAGGCGTGGCACGCTGGTTTGATACGCCACGGTGTTGGCCGCGACATTGCCGCGTGGATCGAGCGCGGCTTCCGATTGTGCCACCAGGCCAGTTTTTTGCGGTCCGACGAAGCCCATGGCGAGCAGCACCAGATCGGCCGGCAGGCGGAACTCGCTACCGGCGATTTTCTGCATTTCCATCCGTCCGCCGGCACCGGGCACGAATTCGACGCGGACGCATTCAAGCGCTTCCACCTGGCCATTGCTGCCGATCGCTTCAGCTGTCAGCACCGACCAGTCGCGGTCGGTGCCTTCGGAATGGGCGTGCGATGACCGCAGCTTCAGCGGCCAGTTCGGCCAGGTCAGCGCCTTGTTTTCGTGTTCCGGCGGGCGTGGCATGATTTCGAGCTGGGTGATCGATGCCGCCCCCTGGCGCGCCGAGGTGCCGATGCAATCGGACCCGGTATCGCCGCCGCCGATGACCACGACATGTTTGCCAGCCGCCGACAGGGGCTTCCCAGCGGACGCGGTGCCTTCATCGTCGCCAGCGTTGCGCTTGTTCTGCTGGGTGAGGAATTGCATGGCGAAATGGATGCCATCCAGGCTGCGGCTTGGGACATCGAGATCGCGCGGGGCTTCGGCGCCGCCGGCCATCACCACGGCGTCGTAATCGGCCAGCAGGTTTTGCACGCTGAGATCAATGCCGACATTGATGCCGGTGTGGAAGCGCACGCCTTCGGCCTCCATCTGCGTGATACGGCGATCGATCAGGTGCTTTTCCATCTTGAAGTCGGGAATGCCGTAACGCAACAATCCGCCAACGCGGTCGGATTTTTCGAAGACCGCGACATCATGTCCGGCGCGCGCCAGTTGCTGCGCGCAGGCGAGGCCGGCCGGGCCGGACCCGATAATCGCGACCCGTTTGCCGGTGCGCTGGGACGCGGGCACCGGATGGATCCATCCTTCGCGCCAGCCGCGATCGACGATTTCACATTCGATGGTTTTAATAGTGACGGAATTTTCGTCGATGTTCAGCGTGCAGGCGGCCTCGCATGGGGCAGGGCAGACGCGGCCGGTGAATTCGGGGAAGTTGTTGGTCGATTGCAACGCGGTCAGCGCTGCCTGCCAATGTTCCCGGTAGACGAGGCTGTTCCAGTCCGGGATCAGATTATTGACCGGGCAGCCATTGTGGCAGAACGGAATGCCGCAATCCATGCAGCGCGCGGCTTGTTCGGCCACTTCCGCCGGCGGCAGGGGCTGGGTGAACTCGGTGAAAGTTTTCAGCCGTTCGGCCACGGGCGTATAGCCACGGTCGTGACGCTGGATATCAAGAAAGCCGGTGATCTTACCCATGCTGGGCCACTCCAAACCAATAGACAAAAGTTTTTGCTTCTTTTTCGGAAAGAAGCGTTTGCTTACTCTGCTGCCTGAGCGGCCTGCGCTTCGCGCCTAAGGTCCTGCAAAGCGCGCCGATAATCCTTCGGCATCACCTTGACGAACTGTGCCAGAGCGGTATCCCAATCATCCAGCAAAGCCCGTGCCCGGGCGCTGCCGGTGTAGAGCAGGTGGCGTTCGACCAGGATGCGCAATCGTTCGGCATCGAAACGCAGCGGATCGCCCATGCCGTTGTCTTCGACGCTGGGGGAACGCTGGCGTGGCCGTTCGGCATCATCGGCGGCAAGCGGGTCGGCGGGGGCGATGTCTTCGAGATCGACCATCGCGGTATTCGCCAGCTGGGCGAACTTGCTGTGTGGATCATAGACATAAGCGATGCCGCCCGACATGCCGGCGGCAAAGTTGCGGCCGGTTTCGCCCAATACGACGACAACGCCGCCGGTCATGTATTCGCAGCCGTGATCACCGGTGCCTTCCACGACCGTCACGGCCCCGGAATTGCGCACCGCGAAACGTTCGCCGGCGACGCCCTCGAAATAGGCCTCCCCAGAAATCGCGCCGTAGAGCACGGTGTTGCCGACGATGATGTTGTCCGACGGCGTGCGCGCGAGGCCGGCTGGCGGCCGCACGACAACCCGGCCGCCCGACAGGCCCTTGCCGACATAGTCGTTGCAATCCCCGGTCAGGTCGAGGCTGACGCCACGTGCCAGGAACGCCCCGAAACTGCCGCCGGCAGTGCCTTTGAAGCTGATCGCGATGGTGCCGTCCGGCAGGCCTTTATGGCCGTATTTGCGCGCCACATCGCCCGACAGCATGGCGCCGACGGTGCGGTTGAGGTTGCTGATCGAGCGTTCCAGACGCACTGGCTCGGCGTTTTCGATCGCTGCTTTGCATTCGACGATCAGTTCCTGATCCATCGCCTTTTCGAGGTGATGGTTCTGGAATTCGCCATGGCGGATGGCAACGCCCGGCGCAGGCACCACTTCGTGCAGCAGCTTGCCGAGGTCAACGCCTTTGGCTTTCCAATGGCTGACAGCGGTTTTGGTATCGAGGCGGCTGACCTGTCCGACCATTTCCTCGAACTTGCGGAACCCGAGCTGCGCCATCAATTCGCGGACTTCTTCGGCGATGAAGAACAGATAGTTGATCACATGTTCCGGCGTGCCGGTGAAGCGCTTGCGCAAGATTGGATCCTGCGTCGCCACGCCCACCGGGCAGGTGTTGAGGTGGCATTTGCGCATCATGATGCAGCCGGCGGCGATCAGCGGACCGGTGGCGAAACCAAATTCGTCGGCGCCAAGCAGCGCACCGATCACGACATCGCGCCCGGTGCGCAGGCCGCCATCGACCTGGACCACAATCCGGCCACGCAGCCCGTTGAGCACCAGGGTCTGCTGGGTTTCGGCGAGGCCGATTTCCCACGGCGAACCGGCATGGGTGAGCGAGGTCAGCGGGCTTGCCCCGGTGCCGCCTTCGAAGCCGGAAATCGTCACGTGATCGGCGCGGCATTTGGCCACACCGGCGGCAACGGTGCCGACGCCGATTTCGGAGACCAGCTTCACCGATACCCGCGCCTTGGGGTTCACGTTCTTCAGGTCGTAGATCAACTGCGCCAGATCTTCGATCGAATAGATGTCGTGATGCGGCGGCGGCGAGATCAGGCCGACACCAGGGGTGGAATGGCGGACGCGGGCGATGTTCTTGTCGACCTTGTAGCCGGGCAGCTGGCCGCCTTCGCCAGGCTTGGCGCCCTGGGCCATTTTGATCTGCAAATCGTCGGCGTTGACCAGATATTCGGTGGTGACGCCGAACCGGCCGGATGCGACCTGCTTGATGGCGGAACGTTCGGAATCGCCGTTCGGCAAGCGCACGTAACGATCGGCTTCCTCGCCGCCTTCACCAGTGTTGGATCGCCCGCCGATGCGGTTCATCGCAACGGCGAGGGTGGTGTGGGCTTCGCGGGAAATCGATCCGAAGCTCATCGCGCCGGTCGCGAAACGTTTGACGATTTCCTTCGCCGGCTCAACCTCATCGAGGGAGATCGGGGTTGCGGCCATGCGGAACTGCATCAGACCGCGAATGGTCAGCAGGCGTTCGTCCTGGTCGTTGATGTTGCGGGCAAAATCGCGATAGCGATCCAGCGCGTTGCCGCGCACCGCGTGTTGCAGATTGGCTACCGATTCCGGCGTCCAGGCATGGTCCTCGCCACGCAGACGGAAGCCGTAATCACCACCAACGTCGAGCATGTCGGCGTAGATCGGGTTGTTGCCATAGGCCTGCGCGTGGCGGGCCACGGCTTCCTCGGCAATTTCCGGCATGCCGGCGCCTTCGATGCGGGTGGCGGTACCGGTGAAGCAAGCCTCGATAAAGTCACTCGACAGCCCAACCGCGTCAAAAATCTGCGCGCCGCAATAGGACTGATAGGTCGAGATGCCCATTTTGGACATCACCTTCAGGATGCCTTTGCCGATCGCCTTGACGTAGTTTTTGGAAACTTCGTAGGCCTTCAGCTTCATGCCGTTTTCGACACGCAACTGCTCGATCGTTTCGAAAGCGAGGTAGGGGTTGATCGCTTCGGCGCCGTAGCCGGCCAGCACGCAGAAATGGTGCACTTCGCGCGCTTCGCCGGTTTCCACCACTAGGCCGGTGCTGGTGCGCAGGCCCTGGCGGATCAGGTGGTGGTGGACGGCCGCCGTCACCAGCAAAGCCGGGATCGGCACGCGGTCGGGGGACACGCCGCGGTCGGACAGCACCAGGATGTTGAAGCCGTGCAGCACCGCATCGGTCGCTTGATGGCAGAGTTTTTCCAGCGCCCGTTCCATGCCGGCGGCGCCGTCTTTGGCCAGCCAGCTCGCATCCAGCGTGCGGGCGCGGAAGCGGCCGCCGATCTGGCTGGAAATCGCCCTGATCTTGCTAAGCTCGGCATTGGTCAGAATCGGCTGGGTGACTTCGAGCCGGTTATGGGTGCCCTTGGCGTGGCCGAGCAGGTTCGGTCGCGGTCCGATCATCGAGACGAGGGACATCACGAGTTCTTCCCGCGTCGAATCGATCGGCGGGTTGGTAACCTGGGCGAAGTTCTGCTTGAAATAGTTGTAGAGCAGCTTTGGCTTGCGGCTCAGCACCGCGATGGGGGTGTCGACGCCCATCGAACCCAGGGGGTCGTCACCGAATTCTGCCATTGGTTCGAGGAAGAAGTTCATGTCTTCCTGGGTGTAGCCAAAGGCCTGCTGCAAGTTCAGCCGCGCCGCCGGATCGTTGGGCGGGTTGATCGCGAGGCCGGCGGGCACGTCGGGCAGTTCTTCGAGCTTGACCTGCGTCGCTTTGAGCCAGTCTTCGTAAGGATGTTCGGCGGCAAGCTGCGCCTTGATTTCGTCATCCGAAATGATCCGGCCTTGTTCAAGGTCGATCAGCAGCATCTTGCCGGGCTGCAGGCGCCATTTGTGCAGGATTTTTTCTTCCGGCACCGGCAGCACGCCGGATTCGGACGCCAGGATCACATGGTCGTCATCGGTGATGATATAGCGCGCCGGGCGCAGACCGTTGCGATCCAGCGTCGCGCCGATTTGGCGACCATCGGTGAAGGCGATCGATGCGGGGCCGTCCCAGGGTTCCATCAACGCGGCGTGGTATTCGTAAAACGCGCGCCGTTCCGGATCCATCAGCGGATTGCCCGCCCAGGCTTCCGGGATCAGCATCATCATCGCATGCGCCAGGCTGTAGCCGCCCGCCAGCAGGATTTCGAGCGCGTTGTCGAGGCAGGCAGTGTCCGACTGGCCATGCGGGATGAGCGGCCACATTTTGTCGAGATCAGGGCCGAGCAGATCGGACGACATCGAGCCGCGGCGGGCGAACATCCAGTTCACGTTGCCGCGCACCGTGTTGATCTCGCCGTTATGGGCCATGAAGCGATACGGATGGGCGAGCCGCCAGGACGGGAAAGTGTTGGTCGAGAAACGCTGATGCACCAACGCCAGCGCCGATTCACAAAGCGGGTTTTGCAGGTCGAGGTAGAAGCTGCCGACTTGCGGCGCCAGCAGCAGGCCCTTGTAGACCAGGGTGCGGGTCGAAACCGACGGCATATACAGTTCGCTCAGGCCCGGCAGTCGGCTTTGCACCGACAAATCCCGGACGTTGTTGAGCACCTGCTTGCGGATAACCAGGATCTTGCGCTCGAACGCGTCCTGATCGGCGAGGTCGGGGCTGCGCACGATGATCGCCTGACGGATGTCGGGCATGGTTTCGATAACTTTGGTGCCAAGGCCGGTCAGATCGGTCGGCACGGTGCGCCAGCCGAGGAAAATCTGGCCTTCGAGCTCAGCGATACGTTCGACCAGTTCCATCGCGTAGTCGCGGGCGGCTTTGTCGCGCGGCAGGAAGCACATCGCGACGGCGTAATGGCCGGGCGCCGGGAGCTTGAGGCTGAGGCCGCCAGCCCAGTGGCGCAGCAATTTATCGGGGATCTGGATCAGACAGCCGGCACCGTCGCCAACCAGCGGATCGGCGCCCACAGCGCCGCGATGGTCGAGATTCACCAGAATCTGCAACCCGCGGCCAATCAGTTCGTGCGATTTTCGGCCCTTGATGTTCGCCACAAAGCCCACGCCGCACGCATCGTGCTCGTAGGTCGGGTCATACAATCCCTGTGAAACAGGTGGGCCTTGATGCACGGGCAGGTCCATCGCGAAGGGTCTTCCTTGGTTTACGGCAGTACTGTTGTCTCTGGCAGGCGCAGCTGCGGCGTCTGCCACATTCCGCCAACTTAAGCGCTATCACATGGCCCTGCCATGGTTAAGCCGTGATTCAGCAATTCGGCATCCCGCTGAGGGCTAGGCTCCCGAGATGGCGGCTGGAGCGTGATGACCGTAGGTGGAATCACGCGGAGGTCTGAATCACGCGATCAAACAAAGAGATAGAGCGTGATGACCGCGCCTATCAGCGGTCATCACGCTCTAGGCGCCGCCATCAATCGTCAGGATCGTGCCGGTTGTGTAGCCCGACCGCACGCTGGCGAGGAACGCGACCGCCCAGCCGATTTCCTCCGACGTGCCCATGCGGCCGAACGGCATGCCGGCGGAAAGCTCGCGCCAGCGTTCGGCGTCGCCCAGGGTTTCGGCCGCCCGGTGGCGGGCCAGCATTTCCTGACGCGCGGTGGCGGTGGCGCCTGGGTTAATGCCGACGACGCGGATGCCGTCCTTCTGGCTGGCATGGCCCATTGCGCGGGTAAACGCCATGAGTGCCGCATTGCCGGTGGCGCCAGCGATATAGTTCGGGGGAAATTTCTCCCCGGCCGCACCGATCACGTTGACGATGACGCCGGATTTCTGGGCGGCGAGCTGCGGGTAGATCTGCCGGCACAGCGAAATGAAGCCGAACACCTTCAGATCCCAGGCGCGGCGCCACGTGTCGTTATCGACCGCCAGCACGTCACCCGGCGGGATGGCGCCAGCGTTATTGACCAGGATGTCGATCGGCCCGGCCTCGGCCACCACGCGCAGCACTTCGGCTTCGTGCGACAGATCGGCGGCGATGGTGCGGACCTGGACCTGACGGCGGGCGCGGACCGATGCGGCGGCTTCGGCCAGCACGGCGGGGTCGCGGGCGACGAGCACGACATCGCAGCCTTCCTGGGCGAGGATTTCCGCCGTGGCCCGGCCGATACCCTTCGATCCCCCGGTGATGAGCGCGCGTTTGCCGGTGAGTTGCAGGTCCATGATCTTCCCCCAATGTCTGGCTGGTAACCAAGCACATCCGGCGGCCAACAAAAAGCAGTGCGGGCTAAAACTGATCGCGCTAGTGTTCGGCGCGCAAATCCCGGGAGCGAGCGGCATGGATTATCCGTACGACACAGGTGCCTATACCCGCAAAATCACCACCCAATCCCCTGACGCCCAGCGCTGGTTCGATCGGGGCCTCAACTGGTGCTACGCCTATCATCACGAGGAAGCGGTGCGCTGCTTCGAAGCAGCCCTTGCCGCCGACCCGGATTGCGCCATGGCGCATTGGGGCATCGCCTATGCGATTGGCCCGAATTACAATTACCCCTGGGTGCTGCAAGACCCGCGCACCAAAGCCGCGTCCCTCGCCCGCGCCTATGACGCAACCCAGGCAGCCATCGCACTGGCGGGCAATGTCACCCGGCCCGAACGCGCGTTAATCGAGGCCCTGCCGGCGCGCTATCCCCACCGCACGCCGATCGACGACCAGCGCCCGTGGGACATCGCTTTTGCCGACGCGATGCGCGCGGCCCAGCGCGCCCATACCCGCGACCTCGAAATGCGTGCGGTCTTTGTCGAGGCCATCCTCAACATCACCCCGTGGAAAATGTGGAACCTGCGCACGGGGGAGCCCGCCGAGGGCGCCGGCACCATCGAGGCCCGCGATACCCTTGATGCCGGGTTTCGCATGGTGCCTGGTGCGATGAACCATCCCGGCCTGCTCCACCTCCACGTCCATCTGATGGAAATGTCGCCCCATCCGGAAGCGGCGTTCCTCACCGGGGATCGCCTGCGCGAGATCAGCGGCGATATGGGCCATCTGGTCCACATGCCCACCCATATCGATGTCCAATGCGGCCAATATCGCGACGCGATGTTCTGGAACCAGCAAGCCATCATCGCCGATCGTAAATTCTACGATCGCGCCGGGCCGCTCAATTTCTATTCCGGCTACCGCATCCATAATTACCATTTTGCCGCTTATGGCGCGATGTTCCTCGGCCAGTTCGCCCCGGCGATCGCTGCCATCGACGAAATGATCCGCACCACCCCCGAAGACCTGCTGCGCATCCCGTCCCCGCCAATGGCGGATTTTTTCGAGGGCTTTATCGCGCTGCGCCAACATGTTCTGGTCCGCTTTGGGAAGTGGAACGATATTATCGACCAGGCTTTGCCCAAGGATCAGGGCCTCTACTGCACCACCACCGCGATGATGCATTACGCCCGCGGTGTCGCCTATGCCGCGATGGGCAATGTCGCTGCGGCCGAGGCCGAACAAACCCTGTTCCGGGCCGCAGTCCCCCGGGTGCCGAAAACCCGTTACCTGCATAATGTTTGCTGCCAGGACCTGTTGGCGATCGCCGAGGACATGCTGGAAGGCGAGATCGCCTATCGCCGCGGTGAATACGATGCCGCTTTCGCCCGCCTGCGCGCGGCGATCGCGCTGGAAGACGACCTGCCGTACGATGAACCCTGGGGCTGGATGCAGCCGATCCGCCACGCGCTTGGCGCATTGTTGCTGGAACAGGGCCGCGCGGCCGAGGCCGAAATCGTCTACCGCGAAGACCTGGGCCTGGCCGGCAATCTGCCACGTGCGCAAATCCATGCCGATAATCTCTGGGCTTTGCGCGGGTTGCTATCCTGCCTCGAACATCGTGGCGAGACGGTCGAGGCACGGCTGATCCGCCAGCGCCTGGACGTTGCGGCGGCGCGGGCGGATATCGATGTGTCGGTGTCGTGTTTCTGCGCGGTGGCGAAGGCGGCCTGAGGGGCCGCCGCTGCCATCAATCGTCGAACCCGACATAGCGGACGAAGTGTTCGTTCGGCTCGCGGTCCGCTTTCACGGTGTTGGCCGCGAAGTCTTCGTTCGGGTAGCCCAGCGCGATGCAGGTCATGATGACTTCGCTATCGGGGATATTGGCTTCTTCGCGCACGATCTCGGAGCGCATGATGCCCTGGCCGTTCACGACGGTTCCCAGGCCGCGATCCCAGGCGGCGAGGCAGATGCCGTAGGACAGCGCGCCGAGATCGAAATGCACCACCGCGCCGGGATCTAGGCTGCGGTCATAGGTCAGCACGATCGAAACCGGGGCATCGAACTGGCGAAAGCCGCGCATTACCCAGTCCTGGCGCATCACCTTGTCGGTGCGTTCGATGCCCATGGCGGCGAACAGCTTGACCGCAATCGCCACCTGGCGGCCGCGATGCACGCCTTCGTATTCGCCATGGCTCATGATTTCGCGATTGGCCTTGGCGCCGCCGAGCATGGTGTCGGTGTTGCGCTGGCGCACCCGTTCGAGCGGTGCGCCGGTCAGCACGTGGACATGCCAGGGCTGGGTGTTCATCGACGAGGGCGCTGCTTTGGCGACGGCGATGATATCCTCGATGACCGCACGCGGGACTGGGTCCGGCTTGTAGCCGCGGATGCTGCGTCGTGTCTGCGCCAGGGTCTCGAAATCCATGAATGTCCTCGATCGGTTGATGAGATTGTTTGCCGCCCGATGATACTCTCGCAGATATGCACGGCAACAAGTGGCGAAAAGTTTTTTTGGTTCTTTTTGTTCACAAAAAGAACACCTTACCTAAGCCCGCTTCGCGTAACCGCTCACCTCCATCGCCGCATGTCGGGGCATCAGCAAAGACACTGGCGTTGACAGCAGGCTGAAAAATGCCACCACGCCGAAGGCGATGGAAAAATCCAGCAGCATGGGCGTGGTATGATCGAGCATCGCCATGCTCACGGTGAGGGACGCCGCGCCCGCCGATACGCCGAGGGTCATCGAAACCTGCTGGATGGTGGCGTAGAAGCTGGTGGCCGCGCTCATCTGCGGGCGGGGAATGTCGGAATAGGCCAGCGCGTTATAGGCGGTGAACTGCAACGACCGGAAGAAGCCGCCGCAGATCAGAATTCCGTAGATCATGAATTCGGACCAGCCCGGCTGGAACAGCCCGACGAGCGCTAGCAGCACGGCGCTGAGCACCCCGTTGGCCAGCAGCGTGTCGCGGAAGCCGAGCATACGCAGCGCCCTGGTGGAGGCCGGCTTCATCAGCAGCGCGCCCAAGGAGCTTGCGAAGGTGATCAGCCCGCTTTCGGCCGCCGATTTGCCGAAGGTGAGTTGCAGCATCATCGGCAGCAGGAACGGAATGGCGCCGATGCCGATGCGGAACAGCGTGCCGCCGGCAACGGCGACCAGGAAGGTGGGGTAGCGCAACAGGGTGAAATCGATCAGCGGCGCCGGATGATTGCGGGCATGCCAGATATAGAGCAGCACCGACACGCCGCCGACGCCGAGGGCGCTGTGGGTTACCCAGGGTGGTACGATGCCGCGCCCGAGGGTTTCCATGGCGAACATCAGGCTTGCCATCGCCACGCCGAACACCAGCAACCCGCGCAGATCGAAGCGCTTGTCGGATGGTTCGCGGACATCTTCGACAAACAACGTCACCAGGATCACCCCGATAATGCCGATCGGGATGTTGATGTCGAAAATCACCCGCCAGGAGAAGTAGGTAACGATGAAGCCGCCGATCGGCGGGCCGAGCACAGGTCCGAGCAAGGCGGGCGTCGACAGCCAGGCCATTGCCGCCACCATCTCCGATTTCGGCACCGTGCGCAGCAGCAGCAGGCGCCCAACCGGGACCATCATTGCGCCGCCCAGGCCCTGGAAGATGCGGGTGCAGACCAGATAGCCCAGGCTATCCGCCTGACCGGACAGCACTGACCCGATGGTGAAAACGATGATTGCCATGCGGAACACCTGCTTGGCGCCGAACCGGTCGGCAATCCAGCCGCTGGCCGGGATGAACACGGCAAGGCTGAGCAGGTAGCTGGTCAACGCCACGTTCATATGCACCGGATCGGCCCCGAAGGCGCGCGCCATGGTGGGGAGCGCGGTCGAGATCACGGTGCTGTCGAGGTTCTGCATGAACAGCGCGCAGGCCACGATCAGGGCGGTAACCCGGCTGCGGCGGCGGATGGCGTCGTCGGTTTGTGGTGGTGCGTTGGACTCCATCGCGCCAGCATCGCCTCGGCCCTGGCGAAAAGAAAGCCCTGGCCGTTGCACGCCACCTCTGAGCACGCCAAACTCGGACCAAGCAAATTTGGAGGAACCCATCATGGACGGCAGTGTCGCAGCAGCACTCAACAATGTGCGCAATCAGGTCTCGGCGGCAGAATGGCAGGCGCGCATCGATCTGGCGGCGTGCTATCGGCTGGTCAATCACTACGGCATGGATGAGATGGTGGCGAACCACATCTCGTGCGGGGTGCCGGGCGAGCATGGAACATTTCTGCTCAACCCGTACGGGTATTTGTATGACCAGATGACCGCGTCCTGTTTCGTCAAGGTTGATGAAAGCGGCGCGATTCTGTTTGACCCGACCGGGCTGGGCGCCAACAAGGCGGGATTTGTGATCCATAGCGCGGTCCATATGGCGCGGCCGGACGTGGATTGCGTGATCCACACCCATTCACTCGCCGGGATGGCGGTGTCGGCGATGGAATGTGGGGTACTGCCGATCGCGCAGTCCTCGATGCGCTTCGTCGATATCGGGGTGCATGAATTCGAAGGCCCGGCGTTGAATTTGGACGAAAGGGCGCGGCTGGTGGCTGATCTCGGGATGCGCGAGGTGATGATCCTGCGCAATCACGGCCTGCTAGTGACCGGCACCAGCATTGCCGAGGCGTTCAATAATCTGTTCCGCCTGGAACGGGCGTGCCAACTGCAAGTGATGGCGCTGTCGTGCAACACCAAGCTGGTGATGCCGTCGGCCGAAGCGGTCGCGCAGACCAACGCGATTTTCATGCCAACCGGGGAACGTCGGCGCGGGCTGCTGGAATGGCCGGCGTTGCTGAAGCGGTTGGACAAAATCGACCCGAGTTTCCGCGATTGAGGGCAGGGCGCGGATAATTTTCCTTGCGACGAAAGATTGCCTGCGTTAATAATAATGACCGTATTTCGATCGTCGCTTTCGCAAGGAACCGCCCGTGTCCGAGGATCTCACATGCGACTTCGTGTTTGTGCCTGATGGCGCACCCTGGCCGGCGGACTGGGTGCGCCGCCATCCTGACTATATTACGCTGCCGGCGCAGATGCGGCAGACGTCCGTTCCGGGGTATGGCCAGCCACAACGGTATGAATTTCCCAAACCGGCGCAGGTGCTGGCGCCCGCTGACAATGGGCAGCCAAAAAACTGAGTTTCTGGGCCGCGCGGTCCAGTTTCGCTCTGGAAGCCGCCGATGGACCGCGGCGCGCCCGCCGATGACGGTACTATCGCTTTGGCGTGTTCACCCAAACAAAACGCTTGCCTTCACTTCTGAGGCGCTTGCTGCCAGAAAGACATCCAAGGCGGCGAGGCCGCAAACATGACGGGACAGGAAGCGACTATAATGCGATTTTCACTCGGTGGCGGCGTGGCCGCGCTGATGCTGACGGCTGCAGGCGCGGCGCTGGCGCAACCGGCGGCTCCGGCCCAGATCGATAGCGGTGACACTGCCTTCATGCTGCTATGCACCGTGCTGGTGCTGCTGATGACCATTCCCGGCCTGGCGCTGTTCTATGGCGGCATGGTGCGCAAGAAGAATATTCTGGCGATCATGGCGCAGTCCTTCATGCTGTGCGCGCTGATCACGGTGGTGTGGATCGTCGCCGGCTACTCGCTGGCGTTTGGCGACGGCAATGCCTGGATTGGTGATACGTCGCGGCTGTTTCTGTCGGGCATGGCCTGGGAGGGCGCGTTCACCCTCGGTGCGGCGACGTCCGCCCCGATGAAAATGACGGTGCCGGAGCCGGTTTTCATGTTCTACCAGATGACCTTCGCCATCATTACGCCTGCGGTCGTGACCGGGGCGTTTGCCGACCGGATGAAGGTTTCGGCGATGTTTCTGCTGATGGTGCTGTGGTCGCTGGTGGTTTACGCGCCGATTGCCCATTGGGCCTGGGCGCCGCTCGGTTGGCTCAACGTCATGGGCATGCTGGATTTCGCTGGTGGCACGGTGGTCGAGGTCAATTCAGGGGTCGCGGGGCTGGTCTGCGCCTTGGTGCTCGGCAAGCGGCTGGGGTATCGGCGCGACAATATGGCGCCACATAATCTTGCCTACGCGGTGATCGGCGCGGCCCTGCTTTGGGTCGGCTGGCTCGGCTTTAATGCGGGCTCGGCCGGCGCTGCTGGCGGGCGGGCGGCGATGGCTATGGTGGCGACCCAGGCGGCGGCGGCTTCGGCCACGCTCGTCTGGCTTTCGCTCGAATGGATCCGATCGGGCAAACCCACTGTGTTGGGCGCGGTGTCCGGTGCGGTGGCGGGGTTGGTCGCGATTACGCCGGCGGCCGGCTATGTGCTGCCTGGCGCGGCGCTGGTGATCGGCGTGGCGGCGGGGGCGGCGTGCTACTGGATGGTCGCCGAGGTCAAGCCGCGGTTGGGCTATGATGATAGCCTCGACGCGTTCGGGGTGCACGGCGTGGGCGGGGTGATCGGGATGTTGCTGACCGGGGTGCTGGCGATCTCAGCGCTTGGCGGCAGCGCTGGCGGGCTGGCGCAATTGGGCATCCAGGCGGTCGGCGTTCTGGCGGCCGGGGCGTGGAGTGCGGTCGGCACCTGGGGTTTGCTGAAGCTGGTCGACGCGGTGGTGGGCCTGCGGGTGACCGAGGAAGAAGAACGTCGCGGGCTCGACGAAGTGCTGCATGGGGAGAGTTTGGGGTAGGGCCTTATTCCAGGTCTCCGCCCTTGATGCTTTCGGTCGGCGCCAGACTGTCGGCCACATTGGTGATACGGTTGGGCTGGATTGCCCCAGGATCGCATGCTTGAACGTCCGTGCCTGACCTGTTGAGTCTTTACCGCTGGGTGCGCGTGCAGCATATCCGTTGCCCTGTGATCCCGCGCCGGTGCCCATCTTTAGGAACTTCATATGCTCGCAACATCGATTGCCCCGTGGCTCTTCCGACGGGGAATTCATTATGGATGGGTGATGGTGGCGCTCACCTTCGTCACAACCATCTGTTCGTCGGCGGCGGTCAGCCTGACCGGGGTGCTGCTCGTGCCGATGACCGAGGAATTCGGCTGGAGCAAGGGCGAGCTGTCCGGCGCGGCTGGGCTTCTCCTGGTGATGTTTGCGGTAACGGCGCCGTTTGGCGGGGCGCTGATCGCGAAATATGGCCAGCGACGGATGGTGGTCGTTGCCGCCGCGATGGTGACGTTTGCGCTGGTGATGACCACCCAGGCGAGCGCACGCTGGCATGTGCTGGTCAGTCTCGGGCTTATTCTTGGCACGGCCGCCGGGCTTGGCGCGATGGCGCTCAATGCAACGGTTGCCAGCCGCTGGTTTGTCGCGCGCCGTGGGCTGGCGATGGGAATTCTCACCGCGTCATTCGCCGCCGGACAGCTGTCCTTCATGCCGACCGCCGCCTGGCTTGCGACCAATTATGGCTGGCGGATGGCGGTGCTGCCGGCGATTATCGGGGCCGCGATCTGCGCGCTGCTTAATCAGATATTTGCCTGTAACTGGCCGGCCGATCTGGGTCAGGCGCCTTACGGCGAAACCAAGCTGCAACCGCCAGTGACCGGCGCGGCGGGCAATGCCGTCAAGCTGAGCTTCGACGTTCTGCGTGAAGCGGTCGGCACCCGGGTTTTCTGGGTGCTGGCCGGCACGTTCTTTATTTGTGGCCTATCAACCTCGGGTATCGTCAATACCCATTTCATCCCATTCTGCGGTGATAACGGCATCCCCGCGGTTATCGCCGCATCGTATCTAGCGATGATGGGGGTGTTTAATTTTGCCGGTACGATCTGTTCGGGCTGGCTGTCGGATCGGTTCGACAATCGTGTTCTGCTGGCGTTTTATTATGGGCTGCGCGGCCTGTCGCTGATGTGGCTGCCGTACAGCAATTTCGACGTGGCTTCGCTATCGCTGTTCGCGATCTTCTTTGGCCTGGATTTTGTTGCCACCGTGCCGCCGACAGTCAAGCTCGCCGCCCAACATTTTGGCGCGGTCAAGGCGCCGATCGTGTTCGGTTGGATATTCGCCTGCCACCAGCTTGGTGGCGCCGTGTCGGCCTACACAAGCGGCCTGTCGCGGGATGCGATGTCCAGCTACATGCCGGCATTTTTCACCATTGGCCTGATATGCCTTGTGGCGATGATGGCGATTTTCGCCATCAAGGATATTCGCACGAAGGTGGCGCGGTAGCGGTTCATATCTTTGTTCGGTTTGCAGGCGACGGCGGTATCACGAAAAAAGCAGGCTATTCCGGGTCCCAGCCCTTGATCCGGTAGGTTGGGACCAGGATATCGGCTGCCCGTTCCTCAACTGATTTCGCCAGCCATTTCCGCAACAGGATCAGCACGCCGCGCGTCGGGTAGGGAATGTCGGTTGCCAGCACTTCCTCGACGCCAATCCAGCGCAGGTTTTCCAATTCACCGGAGCCTTCCAGCGTGCCGCCGATATGGGCTTCGTCGACAATCAGGAAGCGCGCGTCGAAGCGAATGGGCGAATTGGGTGGGGTGATGGCGCGACACAAATAATCCAACCCGTGCAGGGCCGGCGGTTCACCGAGGGTGAGGCCGGTTTCCTCCCAGAGTTCGCGCGCCGCCGCATTTCCCAGCGCGCGCGCCAGGCTGCCCTCGGCGCCGCGTGCGAGGCGGGACAGCACGCGGTCATGCAACGGGGTGGCGACCGGGGCGTGATGGTCTTCGTCATCGACCGCGCCGCCGGGAAAGACCAGGCGGTTGGGCATGAATTTATGGCCGGCGCCGCGCATGCCCATCAATACCTGGGTATCGGGCGCGGGGCGCAGGATCAGCAAGCTGGCGGCGGGGCGGGGAATGGCAGGTTCGGTCATCAGCCTAGCTTGCCGACCCGACTGACAAGCCGCAAGGCATAGCCGGCAATCAGGCCCCAGAAGGCGCTGCCAATCCCAAGGAAGCTCAGGCCCGATGCCGCGACGACGAAGGCAATCATCGCCGGTTCGCGCTCGGCGGGGTCGCTGGTGGCCCCGGCGAGTGCGCTGCCAAAGGCGCCGAGCAGGGCAAGGCCGGCAACAGCTTCGATCAGGATCGGCGGGGCGGCGCCAATGAAGACAGTCGCGGCACCGGCCAGCAGGCCGATCAGCAGGTAGCCAAAGCCTGCCACCGCTGCCGACCAATAGCGCCGCTGCGGGTCGGGGTGGCTGTCAGGGCCGGCACAGATCGCGGCTGTGATCGCGGCCAGATTAACCGCGTGGCCGCCGAACGGGGCTGATAGGATGCTCATGATGCCAGTGGCACGGAACATCCGGCTCGCGGGCGGGCGGTAGCCGTTGATCGCCAGCACCGCCATGCCGGGGATGTTCTGTGATGCCATGGTCACAATGAACAGCGGGATGGCGATGCTGATCATGGCGGCGAGCGAGAATACCGGGCGCACCAGGATGGGGTCGGGCCACAGGCCAGGGGTGGCGGCCGATGGCAATGGAACAGTGGCCACGATCACGATGGCTGCCACTACCACGGCAGCTGGCACCGCGAGCAACCGGTTCAGCCGACCGACGATGACCCAGGCGCCCACAATCAACAATCCAGCCATCGGCGCCTGCGTGACCGCCTTGGCTGGCGCCAGGCACAAATTCAGCAGCACGCCGGCCAGCATCGCGTTGGCCAGTGCGGGCGGGATCTGTTCCACCCAACGCCCCAAGGGGCGCCAGACGCCGGCAAGCGTGAGCAGCGCGCCGCAGATCAGGAACGCGCCGACGGCGGCTGGAAACCCGCCCTCGATCGCGCCCGACGCTGCCAGCAGCGCCGCCCCCGGGGTGGACCACGCAATCGCGGTTGGCATCCGCATCCGCAGGCTGAGCCAGACCGATCCGGCACCTGCCATCATGGTCACCGCCATCAGCCCGGATGCCGCCTGCGCCGGGGTCGCGCCGACCGCAAGCAGACCGTTGATCACCACCGCGAAGGTGCTCGCGAAACCGACAAAGGTCGTCAGCAGCCCCGCCGCGAAGGTCGAGGGTGAAAGTTCGCGCAGCATCAGGCCAGAATGGCTGCGATCACCGCCGGATCGACATCCTCGATCCGCGCCGGCGACCATTTCGGGTTGCGGTCCTTGTCGACCAGAACCGCGCGCACGCCCTCGGCGAAATCGGGATGCTGGGTGGTGGTGCGGGTGAGCTTGAGTTCGGCGGCCAACGCGGCTTCAAGATTGAGCACCGCACCGCGCTTCACGGCCGCAAACGACCACACCACCGATGACGGCGAAACACCGCGCATCGCGGCGAGGCTCTCGCGGGCCCAATCGCTCGGGTCGGCCTGCAAGCGCGTGATGATGTCGCCGACGCTATCCGCCCCGAAGCAATGATCGATCGAGGCACGCTGTTCGGCGAGGCTGAACGGCGGCAGCGCCTGGGCGAAGCCGGCAACCGCGGCCACGCCATCGCGGGCGATTGCCGCACTCAGCGCCGGCATGTCAGCCTTGGCGACCAGATGGGTGGCGATGCCGGCATGGACCGCGTCGGCGCCTTTCAGCCGCGCGCCGGTCAGCGCCAGGTACATGCCCAGCGCACCCGGCAGGCGGGGCAGCATGTAGGTCGCGCCGACATCGGGGAACAGCGCGATCGCGGTTTCCGGCATGGCGAACAGGCTGTCGGGCGTGGTGATCCGCATCTGGCCGTAGACCGACACCCCGATGCCGCCGCCCATGCAGACGCCATCGATCAGCGCGACATAGGGCTTGGGATAGGTCGCGATGCAGGCGTTGAGGGTGTATTCCTCGGCGAAGAAAGCCTCGACCAGCGCGGTTTCACCCGCCACCGCCTGGGCACGAATGGTGCGAATATCGCCACCGGCGCAGAACGCGCGTCCGCCGGCACCGTCGATCACCACGGCATGGACTTCCGGCAC
>CALQTN020000010.1 GCA_943333505.2 Asaia bogorensis
AAATGGCTTAGAAAGACCGTTGCTTCCAAAAACGAACCGTCGTCTGTCCCAACATTTTCCATCGTCGGCCTCCACAAAGCGTATCAGAGGACAGACACAGATTCAGCAATTCAGCAGTTTGTCACGCGCTTATTCACCCGATTGCCCTGTCCGCGCTCGCCCGATCCGTCTCGGGGCGGATGTATTTCGACTATTATCGCCGATCATTCCACCCGTGGGACCACGACAACATGGCACTGGTAGATGAATGGAAGCGCCATTATGCTGATCTCGGCATCCCCAAGGCCCATGCCCAGACGGAACAGCCGGAACCGGCCGCCGCAGGTTAGATCATCATTCGTTCAATCGGCTTCGATTGGACTGATAAAGAGGATCGTGAAAACAAGACTGTAGAGCGTGTCTGTTGATTCAACTTCCACGGATCACGCTCTAGCTCTTTGTGTGATCGCGTGATTCAGACTTTCGTGTGATCCCACCTACGGTCATCACGCTCTAAGCCGGCGGGCGCCGGAACGCGAGCAGGTAATAACTCAGCAATCTGGTCCGCGCGAGCAGACGCAGCATGCCGATCCCACGCCGTGGCGTGCGGGCAGACCCAATCAGACTTTGCAGGTAGCTATAGGTCGGCAGCGTGTTGCGGGTAATATTGCGCTCCACCACCGGCACCAGCCCAGCACGCCGCGCCATCGCCCGATAGCGGGACAGGGTGTACTGCACGTTCAGATTGCCAAACGTCGCGCCAACGCCGCCAACATCGCCATCGCTGCCCGCCGGGCAAAACGGCCGCAACAGCGGTGCGGGGACAAAGTCGGACAGCACCAATAACCCACCGGGCCGCAACACTTTGGCGGCACCCTGGAAAAAAGTCTCGCGGTCGGGAAAATGGAAAACACATTCCACCGCCAGCATCCGGTCCACGCTCGCCGCCTCGAACGGCATCGCGCAGGCATCGCCGAGCTGAAACGCGACCGAATTGCCAGGCGCCGCCACAACCTGCGCCCGCGCCCGGTCCAGCTGACGCTCCTCGATATTGAGACCGACCAGATCGAGACCGGTAAAACGCTCATTAAGCGATGCGACCGTGCCGCCAAAGCCGCAGCCGACATCGAGCACACGCTGGCCAGGCGCGATGTCGGCAAGGCTGCAAAGCTCCAGCGTCATCTGTTCAGCGGCGCGCGCGTAATCAGCGGCATCGCCAACCGCCTCTTTCGGGTTCTCCCAGTAACCCCAATGCACATGCCGGCCGAAACTGGTCTCAACCGTTGCATTGCCCTTCTCCAGTTCGGACAGCAGGAAGCCGAAATAGGGCAGACTATTCTGCATCGGACGTCTCAATCCTTACCAAATATGCACCAGATATCGTCCTCACGCCACCGATCGTCAAGCAAACCAATCCCTTAAAACCCCCTGCCGCCGAACGGACCACAGCCCTGAAACAGGATCGGCATCGGATCGAAACTCCAATCCTTCAGCGCCTTGCGCAAGGTCGGCTGGCTCGCGTCGAACACCACCTGCTTTTCATCCAGCATCAGCACGTCGATGTTGATCCAGGCGCTAACCGATCTTCCAGACCTCGCCGTCGGCCGACGCCCGGCCCTCGTCACGCAGCTTCTCGAGATGGGCAACCACGCTGCGCTCTGCCATCCGGTGCAGGCGTGGATCAACCTGGGCATAAAGCACCAGCACCATTTCCGCCGGGGTTTTCGGAGCAGTGGCCATGCAGGCCAGGATCGCATCCTCGCGCTGGGTGCGATGGACCAGCAACCCGCGCACAAAGGCATGCGGGCGGGTGATCGGCGGGCCGTGGCCGGGCAGGTACATCGTGTCGTCTGGCCGGGCGAGCAGCTTTCGCAGGCTCTCGAAGTAATGGGTCATGTTGCCGTTGGGCGGGCTGACCACGCTGGTTGACCATGACATCACATGATCGGCGGAAAACACCACCCCGCCCGGACCGGCAAAGCAGATATGGTCAGCAGCATGGCCCGGCGTGTGCAACGCGGTCCAGCCGGCGACGACATCGCCCTCCGACATCCCGACATCCGGCACGAAGCGATCATCCTGCGGGGTGTGCCAGCCATAGGTCGGCGCACCGGTCGCCGCTTTCATCGCCGGCAGACCATCGACATGGTCAGGATGGGTATGGCTGAACAGGATGCGCGCCACCCGGCCGCCGGTCGCCGCCAGCACCGCCTGCAAATGCGCCGCACTTTCCGGGCCGGGATCGAGCACGGAAAACCCGTCATCCCCCTCAATCAGATAGGTGTTGGTGCCGCGATAGGTCATCGGCCCCGGATTGGGAGCGACCAGACGGGAAATACCAGGGGCCACCGGCATAGGCACGCCGCGCGGTGGTTCGGGTTCGGTCAGGAAGGACATGGCGCGCCTCTTGCAATTTTTTCCATGGTTGCCGCATCGCCGCGGTTTCGGCAACCTCGCCGTCATGCTTCTATGGCAGCCAGAGCCAACGGGAGCAGGCCATGAAGATTTTCATCTCCGCCGATATCGAAGGCGTCGCGGGCGTCGTGGTGCCCGCACAGGGTGCGCCAGGCAATGTTGAGTACGAGCGCGCGCGCCGGTTGATGACCGAGGAGGTCAACGCAGCCATTGCGGGTGCCTTCGATGGCGGCGCGACAGAAGTAGTGGTCAATGACAGCCATGGTCCGATGATCAACATCCTGCCCGAGTTGCTTGATCCACGTGCCGATCTGATCATCGGGCGACCGAAGCCGACCTATATGTGCGCCGGGTTGGATAGCAGTTTCGATGCCGTTTTCTTCACCGGCTATCACAGTGGCGCCGGGCAAAACGGGGTGCTGTCGCATACCGTGAACGGGTTCGCTTTCACCGGCATCCGGGTCAACAAAATCGATTGCGCGGAAGCGACTTTGTACGGCGCCTATGCCGGCAGCCTCGGGGTTCCAGTTGCGCTGCTGACCGGCGATGACGAACTGCAGAAGCAATGCGCCAAACTGTTTCCGGGCGCGCAAATGGCGGTGGTGAAAACAGCCCTGGGCCAGCGCGCGGCGCGGGCAATGTCGCCCACCAACGCCCACGCGCTGATCCGGGCGGCGGCATCGGCGGCGTTGCGCGATCTCGGCACGTGCGAGCCTTACGTGATCGGCGCGCCCTATCGGCTGGAGCTTGATCTTTCGAGTGTGGCGCTGGCCGATCTGGTCGCCGGTATTCCGGTCGCCACCCGCGTCGCGCCGCGCACCGTGGGCTTCAAGGCGCCAACCATGGCGGGGGTGATCGGCTGGATCGGGGCGGTAGGCGCAATGTCGGCGCAAATGCGGTAGTCATGCCTGGTGGAACCCGCCGAATACGCATTGATGGACGAGGCCGAGGGCGCGATGTGGTGGTATCGCGCCCTGCATGCGCGGCTGTCCGATCGGCTGGCCGGAATTGATGGACCGATCCTCGATGCCGGCTGCGGCACTGGTGGATTGCTGGCGCGGCTGGGGGCGGCGGATTTGTACGGGGTGGAATTCGATCACGACGCGGCGTTACGGGCTGCGGCCAAATCATCGGCCCGCATCGCCCGCGGCACGGTGAACGCGCTGCCATTTGCCAATGCACGCTTCGCCGCAGTGGTGTCGGCCGATGTGCTGTGCCACGCGGCCGTTGATCCATTGGCCGCGCTTGGTGAGTTCCATCGCGTGTTGCGGCCGGGCGGGATGCTGCTGCTGAACCTGCCCGCCTATCAATGGCTGGCATCCGCGCATGATCGTCGGGTGCATAACGCCAGGCGCTTCGCTTCAGGCGGCGTGCGGACGGCCCTCACCGCCGCAGGCTTCAGCAATATGCGCGTTCACTACTGGAATTTCCTGCTGCTGCCGCTGATGATCCTCCAGCGCAAATTATTGGCGAACACCGACGATGCCGCATCCGACGTTGCCGCGTTTCCGCCGTGGTTGGATGCAATGCTATTTGGGGTAACCGAACTGGAGCGCGCGGTGTCCCTTCCATGGTCTGCCGGCGGGTCCATTCTGGCGACTGCTTATCGTACCTGATTTTTCCAAGGATGCTGCTTTGATGTCGAATTCCGTGGCCGTCCCAACTTGCGGACTCACCATTGTCGTCCCAGTTTATCGCGGTGCTGCAACGGTCGGGTTGCTGGTCGATGCCCTGTCGCGCCTGCACCCCGCAGGCGGGATGGAGGTCATTCTGGTCAATGACGGCAGCCCGGACAATTCCGCCGACGTGTGCCGCGCCTTGCTTGGCACGACCGACATGCCGGTGGTCTATGTCGAGCACACGCGCAATTTCGGCGAGCATAACGCGGTGATGAGCGGCCTGCGGCTTGCCCGCGGTGCTTATGTCATCACCATGGATGACGACCTGCAAAACCCGCCCGAGGAGGTGGTAAAGCTCTACGACCATGCCCGCAACGGCGGCTGGGATGTGGTCTACACCCGCTACGCCAGCAAAAAACACGCGATCTGGCGCAACCTTGGCAGCATGTTCGCCAACCAGGTTGCCGACTGGCTGCTGGACAAGCCGAAAGGGCTTTATCTGTCGTCGTTCCGCTGCATGTCGCACATGGTGGTGCAGGCGGTGACCGCCTATCACGGGCCATATCCTTATGTTGACGGGCTGATCATGCAGGTCACCCAGCGCATCGACAGCGTCGAGGTGCTGCATCTGCCGCGCGCCGAGGGGCGGTCGAACTACACTTTCACCCGGCTGGTGCGGCTATGGCTCAACCTCGCCACCAGCTTTTCGCTGGCACCGCTGCGCATGGCGATTGTCGCCGGTATCACCATGGCGCTGCTGGGCACGATCGGCGCGGTGGCAACCATTGTTGAAGCACTGACCACCCACGCGACACCGTCCGGCTGGGCGTCGACCATGACCGTGCTGCTGCTGGTCGCCGGGGTACAGTCGATTATCCTTGGCGTGATGGGCGAGTATCTCGGGCGGACGTTTCTGTCGGCCAATGGCAAACCACAGGGGATTGTGCGCATGGTCGAACGCCGCCCGACTGCGGGGGATGCGGCATGACGCCCTATTGGCTGTCCCTGGCGGCGGCGATCACCACGACATTGTTTGGCCAGACACTGCTGAAAAAAGGTGTCTCGGCCGGTGATTTCATCACCCAGTTGTTCCACTGGAGCACAATCCTGGGACTGATGCTGTATGGCGGTGCGGCAATTCTTTATATCGTGGCACTGCGCCGCATCCCGATGTCGGTGGCGCTGCCCTGCACCGCACTTTCGTATTTCTTCGCCGCCGCGATCGGGCATTTCATGTTTGGCGAACCGTTCGGATGGATGCATGTCGGTGCGCTGGTGCTGATCACCTCCGGCGTGCTGATGCTGGCGTTCGCCAACTGAGATGATCGACCGCCATGTTCTGCCGATACTGAACCGGGTGCTGTCGCCGGTGGCGGGCGGGCTGATCCGGCTGGGGGCCACCGCCGATGCGATCACCACCGTTGGGTTATGCCTGGGACTGGCGGCGGCGGGGCTGATTGCATCGGGCCAGTTCCAGGCGGGCCTGGCGGCCTTCCTCGCCAACCGGCTGTGTGACGGGTTGGACGGTGCGGTGGCACGGCGCCTGGGCCCGACCGATCGTGGCGCGTTCATGGATATCGCGTGGGATTTTGTGGTTTATGCCGCCCTGCCCTTCGGGTTTGCCTTGGCCGATCCGGCCAGCAACGCCCTGCCGGCCGCAGCCCTGCTGTTCGGCTTCATGGGTACCGCAAGCAGCTTTCTCGGCTTTGCCATCATCGCCGCCAAGCGCGGGATGACCAGTGCGGCCTACCCGAGCAAAGGATTTTACTACCTCGGCGGGCTGACCGAGGGCAGCGAGACGATTGGGTTTTTCGTTTTGGTATGCCTGTGTCCGGGCTGGTTTGGGCCGCTGGCCTGGGGCTACGCGGCACTGTGCGGATTAACCACGGTGACACGCTGGGTCGGCGGGATCGCGGCTTTCACCGCTCTGCCACCGGCTGACCGCTTCTGAAGTCGAAGTCGAAACATGAACCTGCTAACATCTGGTTCAGGGCACTAGCTCCTCATTCATTCAATCGGCTTCGATTGGACGGATAAAGATGATCGTAAAAACTGGAGCCTGGGGCGTGTCTGCCAATCCAACTTCAACGGATCACGCTCTGGGATTTGTATCTGAGCAGGACGGCGCAGTGTGGCGCGGGTTGCACTGCCAAAATTGCAAACGCGCCACACCGTTGCTAATTTATCACGTACGTTTGGCCGGTGCCCCGGTCCCGCCCGCCTGCCGGCCGCCATCGATCACCAGCTGGGTGCCGGTGATGTCGCCCGACAAATCCGAACTCAAATACATCACCGCATTGGCGATTTCTTCCGGGGTGGCGTAGCGCCCGGTCGGGATGCCGGCGCGATAGGCCTCATGCACTGCTTCGGGGTTGTTGTGGTTGCGCTGGGCTTCGAGCGACCGCATCATTCGGGTTTCCACCGGGCCAGGGCAGACCGCGTTGACCCTGACGCCATGCGGGGCCACGTCGCCGGACGCAACCTTGGTCAGGCCCAGCACGCCATGCTTGGACGCAACATAGGCCGCCATGCCAGGCGAACCGACCAGGCCAGCAATCGAGGCCGTGTTGACGACGGTGCCCGACCCTTGCGCGATCATCGTTGGCAGCACGTATTTCATACCGAGAAACACGCCCTTCAGATTAACCGCGATCACCCGATCGAACATGTCTTCCTCATACTCGGTGATCGGAATGACCGTCCCTTCGATCCCGGCATTGTTGAAAAAACAATCGATGCGGCCGAACGCGGCGAGCGTTGCCGCGACATAGGCTTTCACGTCGGCGGTCTTGGTGACATCGGCGCGTTGGAAGATCGCCTCGCCGCCAGCAGCTTTGACCAGATCCGCGGTTTCCTGGCCGAGGGCGGCATCATGATCGACGACAACCACCTTGGCACCGCGGCCGGCGAAGCCAAGGGCGGTCGCCCGACCGATGCCGCCACCGCCACCGGTGATAATGGCAACTTTGTTGGTGAATTTCATGGTTTGGATTCTCCCGATTTTGTCTGGCTTATAACACCAGTTGTCCCAGCAATGCGTCCAGCCGTTTCCGCCCCTCGGCGGTTGCACGCAGGTGGCCATTGTCACGCGTGAGGTAATCTTCCGCCAGTGCCTGCGCGTAAACAGATGCGTCAAGTGCCACATCGAGCGCGATGCCGGTGCGCCGTTCGAAGCGCGCGGCATCGATGCCCTCGGACAGGCGTAATCCCATCAGCAAGGCCTCGCGCGCACGCTCGGTCGGGTTGACCGTTGTTTCGGCGGTGCTGCCATGGCCACGCGCCTCGACCAGCGCCGCCCAGGGTTCTGGGGCCCGGTGGCGCCGGGTGGCGCGCAGGCTGCCATCGACCATGACCCGGCCATGCGCCCCGGGCCCGATGCCGGCGTAATCGGTGTAGCGCCAGTAGGCGAGATTATGCCGGCTTTCACCGCCCGGTTGGGCGTAGTTGGAAACCTCGTAGCCCAGCAGACCGAATTTTGCCGCTTCCTCGCCGGTCGCATCATATAATTCGGCGGCCGTGTCGGGATCTGGCAGCGTGATTTCCCCCCGTCGATGGGCAGCTTCGTACTGGGTGCCAGGCTCAATCGTCAGCTGGTAAAGCGACAAATGGTCAGCCACCAACGCCAGCGCCTGGCGCAGTTCCGCCCGCCACGCCGCCATGGACTGGCCGGGCCGGGCGTAAATCAGGTCAAAGGAAATCCGAGGGAAAATCCCCCGCGCCAGTTCAAGGGCGGCAATCGCCTGCCCGGCCGAATGCTGCCGGCCCAGACCGGCGAGAGCTTGCGGGTCGAGGCTCTGGATCCCTAGCGACACCCGATTAACCCCGGCGGCGCGAAAATCCTTCAGCTTTGCCGCCTCAACGCTGGTGGGATTGGCTTCCAGGGTAATCTCGATATCACCATCGGCGACAAACAGCCGCCGCGCATCTGCGATCAGATCGGCGACGGTCTGGCCATCCATCAGGCTTGGTGTGCCGCCACCGAAAAAGATCGAGCCAAGCGGCCTGGGGCCAAGCCTTGCCGCCTCCCAAGCCAATTCCGTGCGCAACGCGGCCGCAAACCGGGCCTGATCGATCCGGTCGCGGACATGCGAATTGAAATCGCAATACGGGCACTTGGCGAGGCAGAACGGCCAGTGGATATAAAGGGCGAGCTTGTCCATCCGGGCGAGCATAGGAGGCAGAGCGTGGCGACACAAAGTTCAACCGACCGGGTACGGGCCGCACTTCTCGCGGCTGGCATCGAAGACCGGATCGTCGAATTTCCCGATGGCACCAGAACCTCGGCCGATGCGGCTGAAGCGGTCGGGTGCAGCGTCGCGCAAATCGCCAAATCGATGGTGTTTCGCAGTGGGTCGCAAGCGGTGGTGGTCATTACCTCCGGCGCCAACCGGGTCGATGCTGCCAAGATCTCGGCCTTACTCGGCCTGCCGATCAAACGGGCGGACGCGAATTTTGTCCGCGATGCGACCGGGTTCGCGGTCGGCGGGGTTTCGCCGGTTGGCTTCACCAGCCCGCCACTGCTGGTGTTCGATCAGGATCTGCTGGCGCTGGGCACGGTTTGGGCCGCCGCAGGATCGCCGCATCATGTGTTTGCGATTGCCGCAGTTGATTTGCGACGGATCACCGGTGCGGTGGTTGGGGATGTGCGGGTGGAGAGTTAATCACGGCAAATCACCGCAAATCCCGCCTAAATCCACTTTATTATCGAAGCTTAATCCCCCAACGCTAGCCCGGCTCGCTTTCCGGGGTTGGCTTGGGGCAGGCAAAGCTTTACGATATGTTACACCCACCGTAACATTATCGCCCGGCACAGGTCCAACTGGCAGCACGGTCGAGGAGCCCTCGCATGTCGTCGCCGCCGCCAAACGTTGAATTTGCCAACCTATCCTTCGAAGACGCGCTGGCCGAGCTCGAACGCATCGTCCGCGGGCTGGAAGGCGGTCAGCAGAAGCTGGAAGACGCGATCGGCGCCTATGAACGCGGTGCCCTGCTGCGCCGCCATTGTGAGGCTAAGCTCGCCGAGGCCGAAGCCCGGGTGCAGGCGATTGTCGCCGCCGCCGATGGCACGCTCAGCCTCGAAGATGTGAAATAAATGACCCACTCAGATCCCCTCGCCGCCGCGCTGCGCAACGCCGCCGCCGAGGTTGAAGCAGCCCTTGAAGACTTGCTGCCAGCCGAAGAAGGCGCCGAGGCCAGGCTATGTGCCGCGATGCGCTATGCCACGCTCGGTGGCGGAAAGCGGATGCGGGCGTTCCTGGTGATGGAAACCGCCGCTTTGTTCGGGGTGGACCGGGTCTGCGCGGCCCGGGTGGCGGCATCGGTCGAAATGCTGCACGCCTACAGCCTGATCCATGACGACCTGCCGGCAATGGATGACGACGATCTCAGGCGCGGCAAACCGTCCTGTCACAAGCAATTCGATGAAGCCACCGCGATCCTGGCCGGCGATGCGCTGCAGGCCCGCGCCTTTGAAATCCTTGGCGAGGTCGCCACCCACAGCAATCCGGAAGCCCGCTGCGAACTGGTTGTCGCACTCGCCCACGCCGCCGGCGCGCGCGGCATGTGCGGCGGACAGATGATCGACATCGACGCCGAGGGCAAAACCCTAACCGCCGAGCAGATCGGCCGTTTGCAGGCGCTGAAAACCGGCCGACTGATCCAATATTCGGCGGAAGCCGGCGCCATTCTCGGGCGGGCGCCACTGCATCAGCGCCATCAGATTGCCGCATATGGACGCGATCTTGGCACCGCCTTCCAGATCGCCGACGACGTACTCGATGCGACCGGCACCGAGGAAGAAGTCGGCAAGGCGGTCGGCAAGGATGCAGCGGCCGGCAAGGCGACCCTGGTTGGCGTGCTCGGGCTTGAACGGGCCCAGGCCCAGGCTGATATGCTGGCTGCACAAGCGGCCCAGCATGTCGAAGGATTTGGCGAGAGCGGCGCGCTGCTCCGGCGGTTGGCGGCCTACGTGGTTTCGCGAAGGACATAGACCCACTCATGAATGCCCCCATTGTGCCTCCGACAGCGACCACCCGCCCGGCCACCCCGTTGCTGGACCGTGTCGACACCCCTGCGGATATGCGCAATTTCTCCATCGACCAGCTGAAACAATTGGCCGACGAGGTGCGGGCAGAAACCATCGATGCGGTGTCGGTGACCGGTGGCCATCTCGGCGCGAGCCTGGGCGTGGTTGAACTCACCGTCGCCTTGCACGCAATTTTCGATACGCCGACCGACCGGGTGCTGTGGGATGTCGGGCACCAGGCCTATCCGCATAAAATCCTCACCGGGCGGCGCGACCGCATTCGCACCTTGCGCCAGGGCGGCGGCCTGTCAGGCTTCACCCGCCGGTCGGAAAGCGAATACGATCCGTTTGGCGCCGCGCATTCTTCAACTTCGATCTCCGCCGGCCTCGGCATGTCGGTTGCCCGCGATCTGCGCCAAGCACGCGGCATCAAGGATGACCGCCATGTGGTCGCCGTGATCGGCGATGGCGCGATGAGCGCGGGGATGGCATACGAGGCGATGAACAACGCCGGCAGCCGCCATTCGCGGCTGGTCGTGGTGTTGAACGACAACGACATGTCGATCGCCCCCCCAGTTGGCGCGATGAGCGCCTATTTGTCGCGCCTGCTGTCATCGCGCAGCTTCCTGGGCCTGCGTGACCTCGCCGCCCGCATGGCCAAGCGCTTCCCCAAGGGCATCGAACGCACCGCCCGCCGTGCGGAAGAATATGCCCGTGGCATGCTGACGGGCGGCACGCTGTTCGAGGAACTCGGTTTTTATTATGTCGGCCCGATTGACGGCCATAACCTCGACCATCTGATCCCGGTCATGCGCAATGTGCGCGATGCCGAGGAATACGGCCCGATCCTGCTGCATGTGATCACCCAGAAGGGCAAGGGCTACGAACCGGCCGAGGCGAGCGCGGATAAACTCCACGCAGTGTCCAAGTTCAACGTGGTGACCGGCGAGCAGGCCAAGGCGCCGCCAGGGCCGCCGACCTATACCAACGTCTTCGCCGCCGCCCTGATCCAGGCCGCCGAGGCCGATCCCGATATCGTCGCCATCACCGCCGCGATGCCGTCTGGCACCGGGTTGGACAAATTCGCCAAGCGCTTCCCCGATCGCCATTTCGACGTCGGGATCGCCGAGCAACACGCGGTGACGTTTGCGGCCGGCCTCGCCACCGAGGGTATCAAGCCGTTCTGCGCGATCTATTCGACCTTCCTGCAGCGCGGCTATGACCAGTTGGTGCATGATGTGGCGATCCAGAGCCTGCCGGTCCGCTTCGCCATTGATCGCGCGGGCCTCGTCGGCAATGACGGCGCCACCCATGCCGGCAGCTTCGACATTGCTTATCTGGCGTGCATCCCGGGCATCGTGCTGATGGCGCCATCCGATGAAGCCGAACTGATGCACGCGGTCGCCACGCTTGCCGCAACCGATGATCGTCCCAGCGCGGTGCGCTTCCCGCGCGGCGAGGCAACCGGGCTCAAATTGCCGGAAAAAGGCTCCATCCTGCCGCTCGGTATCGGCCGGGTGCTGCGGGAAGGCACCAGGGTGGCGATCCTGTCGCTCGGGCCACGTCTGGCGGAGGCGATGAAGGCGGCCGATCAACTGGCTGGCTTGGGCGTTTCAGTGACGGTTGCCGATGGGCGCTTCGCCAAGCCGATCGACACCGCATTGGTCGAGCAACTCGCGCGCCATCACGACATGCTGGTGACCATCGAGGAAGGCTCGTCCGGCGGCTTCGGCGCGCTGGTGATGCAGCACCTTGCATGGGCTGGATTGCTGGATAACGGGCTGAAATTCCGCCCGATGGTGCTGCCCGACCGCTTCATCGACCATGACACGCCTGCCCGCCAGATGATCGAGGCCGGGTTGAATGCAGCCGATATTGTCGCGACCGTGTCGGCGGCGTTGAAGCTGTGATCAGCCGTCGTGCCGCAGCGGTCGGGCTTGGCTTGCTGCCAATGGCAAGGCTGGACGCGGCCGAGCTATCGGCGCCGGCCCTGTCGGTGCAGCAATTCAATGACGGCTTGCTGCAGGTGATGAAGGCCGGTCAGGCAGTGCCATTCAACGACCGGGTGCGCATGTTGGCCCCTGTGGTCGAGCAGGTATTTGACCTGCCCTTGATCCTGCGCCGTTCCGTCGGCAGTCAATGGGCGAAATTCACCGATGCCGCCAAGGCCGATCTGCTTGCCGCCTTCGAGGCATTCACGGTGGCAACCTGGGTGGCGAATTTCGACAGCTTCAACGGCGAGGTCTTCGAGATCGCACCGGAAATCAGACCGGTCGGCCAGGAAATGGTTGTGCAAACCCGGATCGTGCCAAAAACCGGGGATGTGACACGGCTCGATTACGTGATGCGTGAAGTGGGGCAGGCATCCGCCGGTGCGCCCGCGGTGTGGCGGGCAGGGGATATTCTGCTGAACGGCACGATTAGCCGGGTGGCGGTACAACGGTCGGATTTCCGCGCCATCGTCGATGCGGGCGATCCGGGTGCGCTGATCAGTGTGCTGCGCAACAAGACCGCCGCACTCGTGGCAGGTATCGCTAAACCGTGACCATTCTCGCCGCAATCGTACTGTTGGTGGCTAGCATCGGACTTGCGCAAGGCGCTGCCGGGCTATGGGCGCTTGGCCGGTTTCGCGCCCGGATGCCGGCGCCAGCGCCACGCGTGCTGCCCGGCGTGACTGTGCTGAAGCCGCTTTATGGCGACGAGGCGCTGTTGGAAGCGGCGCTCGCCAGCAATTTCCGCCAGAGCTACCCGGTCTTCCAGCTGGTTTTCGGGGTAAAATCACCCGATGACGCAGCCCTTGCCGTGGTCGCACGCCTGCGCGCGCGGTTCCCGGAGGTCGATGTGGCGGTGGTGGTCTGCCCGGACGAGCACGGCGTCAATCGTAAAATCGGCAATCTGATCAACATGCTGCCGGCCGCAAAGCATGATGTTCTGGTGATCGCCGATAGCGATGTGCATGTGGCGCCGACCTATCTCACCCGGCTGGTGGCGTGCCTTGCGCTGCCCCAGGTTGGGCTGGCGACCACGCTTTATACCGGCCTCGCCGCCAGCCGGACGATAATTGCACGCCTCGGGGCGACCGCGATCAGCCATGGGTTTTTGCCCGGTGCGTTGATGGCCCGCGAACTCGGACGCCAGGATTGCCTGGGCGCGACGATGGCATTGCGGCGCGACACACTCGGCAAGATCGGCGGATTGCGGGCCTTGGTTGACCATCTCGCGGATGATTACATGCTCGGGCAGTTGGTTCTCGCACATGGTTTGCGTGTGCATCTGGCCGATGCGGTGGTCGCCACCACGGTGCCGGAAACCCGGTTTGGCCAGTTGTTCCGACACGAATTGCGCTGGGCGCGCACCATCAGGGCGGTCGAACCAATCGGCTTCGCGGCATCGGCGGTGCAATATCCACTGGCCTGGGCGGCCCTGGCGATGGCCTTGAGTGGCGGCGCGCTGTGGGCGGTGGCGGGCTTTGGCGTGGCGTGGCTGGGTCGGGCGCTGATCGCCCGCGGTCTCGATGCGCGGCTCGGCCTTGCGAAATCGGCACTTGCGACGCCGGCGCCACTCTGGCTTTTGCCGCTCCGCGACCTTATGTCGATCCTTATCATGCTAGCGAGCGTTGGCAGCGATCGCGTCGAATGGCGCGGCACTGAAATGCACGCCGACCACGCCGAACTGCCGACCAATGACGACCCCACTGCGCGCGCCTCTGCGCCGCAGCGCACCTAAATTCTGGGAATTAGACCGATGATGAAGACGCTTTTCCTCCAGCCGCCCTCATTCGACGGCTTCGACGGCGGCGCCGGCTCGCGCTACCAGGCCAAGCGCGAGATCAAGAGCTTCTGGTTCCCGACCTGGCTCGCCCAACCGGCGGCGCTCGTACCCGGGAGCCGCTTGATCGATGCGCCGCCCGCCAAGATCGGCATGGACGTCGTGCTGGCCGATACCAAGAACCGCGATCTTTGCGTGATCCATACCTCGACGCCGAGCTTTGCCTCCGACGTGAAGGTCGCCCAGGCGATCAAGGATGCCAACCCGAACATCAAAATCGGCATGGTTGGCGCCAAGGTCGCGGTGCAGCCGGAAGAAAGCCTGCTGAAGGGCGCACCGATTGATTTCGTCGCGCGCAATGAATTTGACTTTACCATCAAGGATATTGCCGAGGGCATGGATTTCGCCGCCGTCGACGGCATTTCCTACCGCAACAAGGATGGCGTGATCGTCCACAACAAGGAACGCAAGATCCTTGCCAATATGGACGACCTGCCGTTTGTAACCAATGTCTATAAGCGCGACCTCAAGATCGAAGATTACTTCATCGGCTATCTCAAGCACCCGTATCTGTCGCTCTATACCGGGCGCGGCTGCAAGAGCCATTGCACTTTCTGCCTGTGGCCGCAGACCGTCGGCGGGCATAATTACCGGGTGCGCAGTGTTGAGCATGTTGCCGAGGAAATCCGCCAGTCGCTGAAAATGTTCCCGCAAGTGCGCGAAATTTTCTTCGATGACGACACCTTCACCGATAATCTGCCGCGCGCCGAGGCGATCGCCCGCGAACTCGGCAAGATGGGCGTCACCTGGTCATGCAACGCCAAGGCCAACGTGCCGCGCAAAACCCTCGAAGTGCTGAAAAATAACGGCCTGCGCCTGCTGCTGGTCGGCTACGAAAGCGGCAATCAGCAAATCCTGCACAATATCAAGAAGGGCATGCTGATTGAGGTCGCCAAAAGATTCACCAAGGATTGCCATGAACTCGGCATCAAAATCCACGGCACCTTCATCCTCGGCCTGCCTGGCGAAACCCGCGAAACCATCCAGGAAACCATCCGCTTCGCCACTGAGGTGAACCCGCACACCATGCAGGTTTCGCTCGCCGCCCCCTATCCCGGCACGTTCCTGTATAAGCAGGCGCTGGAAAATGGCTGGTTGGATGAGGCCAATGCTGAGCTGATCGACGAAAGCGGCGTGCAGATCGCGCCGTTGCATTACCCGCATCTGTCGCATAGCGAAATATTTGACTCGGTAGAAACCTTCTATCGGAAATTCTATTTTCGCGCTCCGAAGATTGCGTCCATCGTCGGGGAAATGGTGACCAGCCCGCAGATGATGGTGCGGCGTCTGCGCGAAGGGGTGGAGTTCTTCCAGTTCCTGCGGGAGCGGAATAAAGCGGCTTGAGGAGGCACCGAGCGTCATTGTGAGCCCTTGCGAAGCAATCAATCTTTCTACCATCGCGCATCAAGATGGATTGCTTCGCAAGGGCTCGCAATGACAGGTTTGGCCCGGTTCTAGCGCCGCCATGCGCTCACTAACCTTCACCGCCGACGATTTCGGCCTGTCGGAAGCCGTCAACGAAGGCATCGAGCGCGCCCATCGCGACGGGGTCTTGAACGCCGCCAGCCTGATGGTCGCAGGTGCTGCCACCGACGACGCTGTGCGCCGCGCGAAACGACTGCCGGGCCTGCGGGTTGGATTGCATCTGGTGGTGATCGAAGGGCCGGCCGCGCTGCCGCCCGATCAAATCCCCAATCTTGTTGATGCGACCGGGCAGTTTCCATCAGATCAACTGCGCCTTGGGATCAATTATTTCTTCCGCCCTGCGGTTCGCCGGCAATTGGCTGCTGAAATTCGCGCGCAGTTTACAGCCTATGCCGCAACCGGCTTGCCGCTCAGCCACGCTGACGCGCACAAGCACATGCATCTGCACCCCACGGTCGGGAAATACCTGATCGGGATCGGGCGAGAATTCGGGTTGGCGCGGGTGCGGGTGCCGGCCGAGCCCGCATCGGTGCTGCGCGCCTGCGGCGAAAAGATCGGGCTGGGTGCGCGCATTTTGCCGCTTTGGGCCGAATTACTGCGCGCCCAGATCCGTCGCGCCGGGATGTCGGCGCCCGACGCAGTGTTCGGCCTCGCCTGGAGCGGGGCGATGACAGAGGCGCGGGTGCGGCGCTTGCTGGACAATTTGCCGGATGGCGACAACGAGATTTATTTCCATCCCGCCGCCGGGCGCGACGCGAGCCTCGATCGGCTGATGCCGGATTATCAGCACGAAGCGGAGTTGAACGCCTTGCTGAGCCCCGAAATTCGGCGCCGCGCGCTCAAACCGTAAACTGCTCCGCGATAATCCGCTCCGAAAGCCCCTGCCCCGGATCGAATAGCACTGTCGCGGCGAGGCTGCGATCTTCGTGCACCGACACTGACATCACGTCGCGCACTTCGAGCGAGTCCGCCACCGCCGCGACCGGGCGTTTTTCGCCTTCCAGGATTTCGAACAGCACCTCGGCCGAGCTCGGTAGCAACGCCCCGCGCCAGCGCCGCGGGCGGAAGGCGCTGATCGGCGTCAGCGGCAGCAAATTGGCCGATAGCGGCACAATCGGGCCGAACGCGGACAGGTTGTAGGCGGTCGATCCGGCTGGGGTCGAAATCAGCACCCCGTCGCAAATCAGTTCAGCCAACCGCACCTGGCCATCAACGGTGATGCGGATTTTCGCCGCCTGGGCGAGTTGCCGCAGCAGGGATACTTCGTTGAGCGCCAGGGCTTCATGCACCGCGCCCGCGGTGGTGACCGCCGACATGCGCAGCGGGTGAAGCTGGGCGGGTTGGGCTTTGGCCAGGCGTTGGGGAAGGTTATCCTCGTTCAGGGTGTTCATCAGGAACCCGACCGACCCGCAATTCATCCCGTAGACCGGGATACCGCGATGCAGCACCTGATGCAGGGTTTGCAGCATGAAACCGTCACCGCCGAGGGAGACAACGACCTCCGCCGCATCAACCGGTGCTTGTCCATAGCGCGCCACCAGCCGGGCCAAGGCGTCTGCGGCCATCGGGGCCGAGGACGCCTGGAAGCAGATGGAGTTCAAGCAAGTTTCCGCTGGCTGAGCACCGGCATATCGGCCCGAATACGCGCAGTCAGCGCGGTGTCGATGGTGCTGGTGCACCAGCCCGGACCGTCGGACGACATGGCGACGATGTGGCCCCACGGGTTGGCGATCAGCGAATGGCCGAAAGTGTGGCGGGTTTCGCCATTGCCTTCGACATGCGGGCCGGACATCGCAGGCGCCGCAATCCAGCACTGGGTTTCGATGGCGCGCGCCCGGATCAGCACTTCCCAATGGTCCTTGCCGGTTTGCAAGGTGAAGGCCGATGGCAGGAAAATCAGTTCGGCGCCGGCGCGACGCAGTTTGAGGAACATTTCCGGAAAGCGCACATCGTAGCAGATCGCGCAGCCGACCGTGACGCCGCCCGCGGTGTAAGTCACCACCTCATCACCCGGCGCGTAGGTCCGGCTTTCGCCGAACACCAGGCCTTCCGGGGTGGTGATGTCGAACAGATGGATCTTGCGGTAGCGGGCAATTTCGGCACCGGTCGGGTCGAATACCACCGTGGTGTTGAACAGCCGGTCGCCGCCTTTTTCGCCAATCGATCCGCCATGGACGTGGATTTGCTTTTCGCGGGCGGTGGCGCGGAGGAACTCGTAGGCCTCTCCGCCCGGGATGTTGCTGCCCGGCGGCGGCAACTCCTCGGCCTGGCGGAACTTGCCGTCGCGGTCGCCGCCCATGCAGGACCAGACTTCGGGGAGGCTGATGATGTCCGGGCGGTCGGCCGCGACCGCCCCATCGATCAGGCGGCGCGCCTGGGCAATATTATCGGCTTTGTCAGCGCCCGCATTCATTTGTATCGCACTGACGCGCATTCCAGGCTCCTGTCGGGGTGGGGTCACCGTTCCGCGCTAAAACTAGCAGATAGCAAGCGTGCCTGCTACTGGAGGGGCAATCTTGCTGGAGTTCCCAATGAAGCTGCTTATTCCTGGCCCTGTCACCACCAGCCCCGAAGTGAAGGCGGCGATGGCGCAGGATTTTGCCCCTTGGGACAATGATTTCCGTTCGCTTTACGAGCAGGTGCGTACCCGTGTGCTGGCCATCGCCGGCGGCCAGGCTGCAACCCATACCGTGCTTGGCCTGCAGGGCTGCGGGCACTTCGCCGCCGAGGCTGCGCTCCGCACCTTCATGGCGCCGGGCGACAAAATCCTGGTGCCGCTGGTTGGCGCCTATGCCGAGCGGATGGCGCGTCTGGCATCTGAAGCCGGGCGGCAGGTGGTGACGATCCCGGTTGATCAGCAACGCCCGTTGCAGGCCAAGATCATCGCCGACGCGCTGGCGGCCGATCCATCGATCAGCCATGTCGGCATGGTTTACAGCGAAACCGGCACCGGGGTGATCCACGATCCCGCGCCGATCAGCGCGGTGGTGCAGGCTGCCGGAAAGCGGCTGATTGTGGACGCGGTGTCCGCCTTCGGGGCGTTGCCGATGGATGTGTCGCAGCATCCCGCGCTCGATGTGGTGATCTTCACCTCGAACAAATGCTTGGAGGCGATGCCGGGGCTGAGCTTCGCCGTCGCCCGGATTGACCGGCTACAAGCCTGCACGGGCAACGCCGGAAGCTGGTCGTTCGACTATGCCGATGTCTATGCCAATCTGTTGCGACCCAACAGCGCCGGGGTGTTCCGCTTCACCCCGCCGGCGCAGGTGGTGGCGTCCTTCAGCGTGGCGCTTGATCTGTTCGAACGCGATGGCGGGCAGCCGGCGCGGCTGGCACGTTATCAGGCCAATAGATCGGCCTTGTATGACGGCATGATTGCCATCGGGCTGGAGCCCTGTCTGTCGCGCGCGCTACAAGGCCCTGTTATCGTCAACATCCACGCCCCAGATGATGCAGCATGGGATTTGATGGATTTCGTCGACCGGCTCAAACAGCGCGGCTGGCTGATCAGCAATTTCTACAACACGCCGGAGCCCAGCTTCCGGGTCGGCTGCATCGGCGCCATCACACCTGACGACATGCGGGTGTTTTGCGCGGCGGTTGACTCTGTGCTGACCGAAATGGGTATTCGCAACCGATCCGCCCGCCAGATGGCGGCCTAACAAGAGATCCGCACATGGCCACTGATATTGAAATCGCCCGCGCCGCAACCCTGCAGCCGATTGCCGCCATTGCGGCCAAGGCCGGCATTCCGGACGCGGCGCTGATCCCTTACGGGCGCTACAAAGCGAAGATCGATTTCGATTTTCTGCGTGGCCTGAACGACAAGCCGAATGGCGCGCTGGTGCTGGTTACCGGGATCAGCCCGACGGCTGCCGGCGAAGGCAAAACCACCACCACCATCGGGTTGGGCGACGCACTCAACGCGATCGGCAAGCGGGCGATGATTGCGCTGCGCGAGCCAAGCCTGGGGCCGTGCTTCGGCGTCAAAGGCGGGGCCACTGGCGGCGGGCAGGCGCAGGTCGCGCCGATGGACGAGATCAATCTCCACTTCACCGGCGATTTCCACGCCATCACGTCAGCCAATAATCTGCTGTCGGCGATGCTCGACAATCACATGTACTGGGGCAATGCGCTGGGGATTGATCCGCGCCGGATCACCTGGCGCCGGGCGATGGACATGAACGATCGGGCATTGCGCCAGAACGTGGTGGGTCTGGGCGGCGGCGGCAATGGCGCGCCGCGCGAAGAACAGTTCGATATCACCGTGGCCAGCGAAGTGATGGCAGTGTTCTGCCTCGCCCGCGATCTGGTGGATTTGCAGGATCGGCTGGGCCGGATGGTGGTGGCCAACCGACGCGACGGCAGCATGGTGACCGCGAAGGATTTGCAGGCCGATGGCGCGATGACCGCGCTGCTGCGCGATGCGCTGGCGCCCAATCTGGTGCAGACGCTGGCCGGATCGCCTGCCTTGGTGCATGGCGGGCCGTTTGCCAACATCGCCCATGGCTGCAATTCGGTGATGGCAACATCGGCCGCATTGAAGATGGCCGATATTGTGGTCACCGAAGCAGGGTTTGGCGCCGATCTGGGTGGCGAGAAATTCCTCGACATCAAATGCCGCCTTGCAGGCCTTGCGCCGTCCTGCGCGGTGGTGGTCGCAACGGTTCGCGCGTTGAAGATGCATGGCGGGGTGGCCAAGGCCGATCTCGGCACCGAGGATATCGCGTCGGTGCGGCGCGGGGTGGTCAACCTCGCCCAGCATGTCGAGAACATGCAGAAATTTGGCCTGCCGGTCGTGGTGGCGCTGAACCGGTTCACTTCCGACACCGACGCCGAAATCGCCGCGGTGACCGAGGCGATGGCGGCACTCGGGACCGAGGTCAGCCTGTGCACCCATTGGTCCGATGGCGCGGCCGGCGCGGCCAACCTGGCGCGCATCGTGGCGAAGCTGGTCGATGACAAAGCCGCGCGCTTCAAAACGCTTTACCCCGATGAGGCGCCGCTCGCCGACAAGCTTCGCACCATTGCCCAGCAGATTTATCGCGCCGACGATGTCGCCATCACGCCGGCCGCGCTGAAGAAACTGCGCGGGTTCGAGGCAGCGGGCTTCGGCAACGTCCCGGTCTGCATCGCCAAGACCCAGTACAGCTTCACCGCCGATCCAACGAAATTGGGCGCCCCGCGCGGCCACATTTTGCCGATCCGCGATGTGCGGCTGTCAGCCGGCGCCGGCTTCGTGGTGGCGGTTGCCGGCGATATCATGACCATGCCGGGCCTGCCACGCCGCCCGGCCGCCGAGGGCATCGGGCTGATGGCGGATGGCGTGATCGATGGATTGTTCTAGGTGATCAGGATTGCCCTTGCGGTTCTGCTTTGGGCGTCCGTCGCCCAGGCCGCGCCGCTAACGGCAGCCGACACCGCCGATATTGCCCGGATCGAAGCGTACCTCAACGGCTTCCGCACGATGAAATCGCGCTTCCTGCAAATCGCCGGCAACGGATCGACGACCGAGGGGACCGCCTGGATCAGCCGACCGGGGAAATTGCGTTTCGAATACGATCCGCCCAGCCCGCTGCTGCTGATCGTCGGCTATGGGGTTGGATTTTTCATCGATACCAAACTCGGCCAAACCAACAACTTCCCGGTGCTATCATCACCTTTATCGATCCTGCTCGACGACAAGGTGCAATTTTCCGGCAATGTCGAAGTTGACGCGATCGATCGCCTGCCCGGGCAAATCCAGATCACGTTGCATCGCGCGAAAGCGGCGGATGAAGGCTCGATCACCCTGGTCTTTGCCACAGCGCCATTGGCATTGCGGTCATGGTCGGTGAATGACGCCCAGGGCCAGGAAACCCGGGTGTCCCTGTTCAAGACCGAGTTTGGCGGGGTGTTCGACACCAAGATGTTCACCCACACCGAACAGGGTGGCACGCCGCCGTCGCGCTAAATATGATTGTTTTTTTGCTTCTTTGTTTTCAAACGAAGAAGATAATTGCGTCCCTATCTTGTAGGGGGCGTTTCGCGGGCATATGGTTTTCGCCTGTTGAGTGTGAACTGGTTGCATCCAAATGAAACCGATGATCGGCATTTCCTGCTGCACAAAAACCTTTGGCGTGTTCGGGATGCCGAACCACGCCGCATCCAACACCTATGTCCGCGCGACGGATCTGGTGGTGGGCGGGGTGCCGGTGTTGATCCCGGCCAACGGGCACAAGGCTGATATCTCCACCCTGTTGTCGCGCCTCGACGGGCTGATCTTCACCGGTAGCCGGTCGAACGTGCATCCCGATAATTATGATGGCCCGGCCCACGCGCCTGAAACCCCCGAGGACGCGGAACGTGACGCGGTAACCTTACCCCTGATCCGGGCCGCCGTTGCCGCAGGCATTCCGGTGCTGGCGATCTGCCGCGGGATGCAGGAAATGAATGTGGCGCTCGGCGGCAGCCTGCACCAGCGCTTGCAGGACTTGCCGGATCACATCGACCATTCCACCCCGATGTCGCCGATTTCCAAGGTGCGCACTGGCAAGTCGCATCCTGTGGCGGTGACCGAGGGCGGCTGGCTGCACCGGATCACCAAGTCGCGCCGCATCGCGGTGAACTCGCTGCACAACCAGGGCGTTGATCGGCTCGCGCCGGGGTTGGTGATTGACGCGCAGGCCGCCGATGGCACAGTGGAAGCGGTACACGTGCTGCACTCCCCCGGTTTCGCGGTCGGCGTGCAGTGGCACCCGGAGTATGATTGGGACCACGACGAGAATTCGCGCGGCATTTTCGCGGCCTTTGCGGACGCGGTGCGCGCACGCATGGCCTCGCTCGGGATGCAACAAGCCGCCGAATAGCGGGCTGGTCCGCAGCTTTCGCAGTGGCGCGGGACGTGCAATCGTCCTAAGCCCCGCCGATGTCGTTCCCCCAAATCCACCCCGTGCTTGATGCGGCCCTCGCGGCGCGTCTTTATGATGAACCCACGCCCGTGCAATCGGCAGTCTTGCTGGCCAATGCGGATGGCCGCGACCTGCTGGTCTCGGCCCGCACCGGGTCGGGCAAAACCGTCGCCTTCGGTCTGGCGGTTGCATCGACCCTGATGCCGGATGGCGAAATGCCACCGCATGGCCCGCCGCTGGTGCTGGTGATCGCGCCAACGCGGGAACTGGCGCTTCAAGTGCAGTCCGAACTCGCCTGGCTCTATGCTGGCGCCCGCATCGCATCGTGCGTTGGTGGGATGGACATCCGCAAGGAACAGCGCGCGCTGTACGCCGGCGTTCATTTCGTGGTCGGCACACCAGGCCGCCTCGGCGATCATCTCCGGCGCGGCAATCTCGATCTGTCGCATCTGCGCGTGGTGGTGCTGGACGAGGCCGATGAGATGCTCGATCTCGGCTTTCAGGAAGAACTCGAATTCATTCTCCAGGCCGCGCCGATCGATCGCCGGACCCTGATGTTCTCGGCCACCATTCCGCACGACATCGCCAATCTGGCGCGCAAATACCAGCGCGACGCACTGCGCATCGACACCATCGATCGTACTGTGCCGCATGACGATATCGAATACCGCGCCATGGTCATCGCCGCGCACGAGACCGAGGTCGCGTTGGTCAACATCCTGCGCATGTATGAAGCGCCTGGTGCGCTTGTGTTCTGCGCCACCCGCGAAACCACCAAGCGCCTGCATCTGGCTCTGGTGCGGCGTGGGTTTTCGGCGGTGATGCTGTCGGGCGAACTCAGCCAGCATGAACGGACATCGGCGCTCGATGCCCTGCGCTCGGGCCGTGCCCGGGTGGGCGTGTGCACCGACGTTGCCGCCCGCGGGCTCGATCTGCCAGCGCTCGATCTGGTGGTGCATGCCGATCTGCCGACCAATCCGGAGACCTTGCTGCATCGGAGTGGCCGCACCGGGCGCGCCGGGCGCAAGGGTGTGTCCGTGCTGATCGTGCCGCAGCCCAAGCGCCGCCGCGCCGAACAGATCACCAATGCCGCCCGCGTCCGGGTCGCTTGGTCGAACGCGCCGGATGCCAGCGACATCGCCGATAAGGATCGCGAACGCCTGCTCGCCGATCCGATGTTGGAAACCCCGGCCGGCCAGGAACGCGCCGACGCCGAGGCGCTGTTGCTCGCGCATGACCCGGTGGCGATCGCGGCCGCCCTGTTGCGGCTGTATCGCCGCCAATTGCCGCAAGCCGAAGCGGTCAGCCAGGGCACCCAGCCTACCGCGCCAATGCCGCGTGCGGTCCGTGCGCCCAACGACGCGCCAACGGCGGGTAGCGGAGATTTCGTGCAGTTCCGTATTTCAGTTGGCCGCAACAACCGCGCCGATCCGAAATGGATTTTGCCGCTGCTGTGCCGGGTTGGTGGGGTCACCAAGGCCGATATCGGCGCAATCCGTATTTTTGATACCGACACGCGCTTCGAAATCGCCGCCGAGGTCGCAGACGCATTCGCCGCGGCCATCGCCGATATGCCAGCCAATGAACCCCGCATCAGCCAGGCCGGCAGTGGCCCGATGCCGGCGCGCCAGCCGTTCCGCGCCAAGCCCGCCAATTCCAAGCCGTTCCGAAAGCCCCGTGGATGACCGACGCCGAGGCCCTGATCCGCGCCTACTACGCCGCCTTCAACGCCGGTGACCGCACGGCGTTTCTGGGCTTGCTGGCCGAGGACGTAGTGCATGACATCAGCCAGGGTGGGCGCGAGACCGGACACGAGGCGTTTGCCCGCTTCATGGCGCATATGGATCGCTGCTACCGCGAACAGATTTCCGATATCGTGGTGATGGTCGATCCGTCAGGCACCAGGGCGGCGGCCGAGTTCACGGTCGATGGCAGCTACATCGCGACCGACCCCGGGGTTCCGGCGGGCACCGCGCCGGCGCACGGGCAGCGCTATTCTTTGCCGGCGGGGGCGTTCTTTGCGATCCGCGGCGGTCTGGTGGCGCGGATTGCCAATCATTACAATCTGGCTGACTGGGTCCGGCAGGTTCGGTAGCAAGGGCTGGTACCGGGGTTCGCATCAGGTCAGATCTGCGAATTTCGACGTGCGATCAATGGCAACGTAAAGGCAGCGACTTTCGGCCGTGCGCAACTCGGTGATGTCGATGCGGAAATAGCTGATCGGGTTGGCAGGCGGTAATGCGCAAGCTGCGTCTCAACCAGCACAGACCCCCACCCTGCGCGTGCATAGAGCATATACATCGGTGGCCCCTTCCATCCTTGCCATGGCATCATCATCTTGGCGGCCAACACGATACAAAGGGCTTATGCGATGATCCAGGTCCAGCCTTTCGCCCAACTTGGCCGCTTCCAGAATGAGTGGCTGAACGCCCGCTATCATTTCAGCTTCGGCCAATATCGCGACCGCGCCCGCATGGGGGTCGGCAATCTGGTTGTCTGGAACGACGACGAAATTGCCCCCGGCACCGGGTTCGACCCGCATTCGCACAAGGAGATGGAGATCATCACCTATGTCCGGCAGGGCGCGATCACCCATAAAGACAGCCTCGGCAACGAGGGCCGCACCGAGGCCGGCGACGTTCAGGTGATGCACGCTGGCACCGGGATCCAGCACGCCGAATATAACCGCGAGACCGAGGCGACGCGACTGTTCCAGATTTGGATCCATCCCGACACCCCCGGCGCCAAGCCAGGTTGGGGCGCGCGGAGTTTCCCGAAATCTGGCGCGACCGGGTTGACCGCGCTCGCCGACGGTCGCCCAGAAGCCGATGGCAGCGCGCTGCCGCTCAACGCGAACGCCGCCCTGTTCGCCGGTACCTTGCAGGCGGGCCAGACCATCACCCATCGCTTCGGGCCTGGCCGGGTCGGGTATCTGGTGCCCGCAACCGGCGCGGTCACGGTGAACGGCATTGCCGCCGGCACACGTGACGGCGTGACGATCGCCGAGGAGACCGAGGTTACCATCACCGCAAGCGCCGAGACCGAGCTGGTTTTGGTCGAAGTGCGCGGCTGATCATGCAAAACCACGGCCGCGCCATCCTGTGCGTGATGGCGGCATCGTTTCTCTATTCGTGCTCTGCGGCGGTGGTGCGCAGCCTGTCGGGGGCTTACCCGACGCTGGAACTGATGCTGTTCCGCAGCTTGCTCGTGGTCGTGGTGACCTTGCCGCTGCTGCTGCGCGAAGGCGGGCTGGCGGCGTTACGACCGAAGGCGCCGTTGGGGCATCTCGCGCGGCTGGCGGCCGGCTATCTCGGGATGATCACCGCGTTTTACGGCTATGGCACCCTGCCGCTGGCGACCAACACCGCGTTAGGGTTTTGCATGCCGCTGTTCCTGACGATTTTGTCGGTGCCGTTGTTGGGCGAGGTGGTTGGCTGGCGGCGACGCGGCGCAGTGCTGGCGGGGTTGCTGGGCGTGCTGGTGATGGTGCGGCCATGGGAGGCACAGGCGGCACTGCCGCTGTTTCCGGTCGGCGTAGTGCTGGTTGGCGTGGTCGGCTGGGCGCTGGCGATGATCTCGATCCGCCGGATGGGGGCGCTGGGCGAAAGCAATGTCGCCATTGTGGCCTGGTTCGGGATTGGCAGCACCATCCTGTCCGCGGTGCTGGTGGTGCCTTATTGGGTAACGCCGGATTGGAGCGGGCTGTTCGGCATGGTGATGATCGGGCTGATCACCGCAGCCGCGCAATTGCTGATGACGGAGGGGTATCGGATGGCGGACACCACGCTGGTGGCGCCGTTCGAATATGGCGCGATTGTCTATGCAACTGCGCTTGGGGCGATCTTGTATGGGGAGTTCCCCGATCCGACCGGCCTGGTGGGCATCGCGATTATTGTGGCGGCGGGACTTTATGTTTGGCGACGAGAGGTGGTGGCGGCGCGGCTCGTGAAAGCCTGACGCCACCACCCGTTTCGGTTGATCAGGCGCGGCGGCGGCGGAACAGGCCGAGCATGGACAGGCCGGCGCCGAACAAGGCCGGGGACGCGGGTTCGGGCACGCCGAAACTCTCGTTTTGGAGGCTGCCCGAAAGCAGATAATCGCAGCAACCACTGGCCCGCGCAGACGAGGTCCCGTCGAGCGCCAAAGTCGGCACATCTTCGTTAAATGTATGCACGCTCACCAGCCGGATATCGAGCTCACGGTTGCCGTAGATGGCAGCGCTGGCGGAATCAATCGTGAGATGAAAATGGGAACTTGACCCGATACTAGAATTGAGAACCGCGCCCAAGCTCGTGTCCAGGAGCGGAATGGGTGTATCGCTAAAGTACTGTTGATATATTTTTGCGGACACAACGAGACCAGTGACGGAGTCAGCCGAGAAACTCCCCGTAACGTGCCAAAATCCGCCAAAGTTCACATTCACCAGATCCCAGGTGACAACGGAAGCCTTGGCCGGTGTCGTTACGACAACGCCAGAAACCAAGGCCACCAAGATGGACATGGCGGAAAATGAGCGGATGACCACGCGCTTCATCGCGGACAAATTCCGTAGAAAGGAACGATCAGACATATAGGAACTCCATTTGGCAAGCTTGGCATCTGCCCAGCTCGCTGATGACGTCGCACCAGCATGTTCCGTGCCACCTCCCGACAGACACATATTGCAGACGGCAACGTAAATTAATCCAATACATTACCGAAATTCATATATTAATTATGTTTTTTCAGCCTCGAATTCGAAAATAAATTGTAAAATTTTCTGACAAATAGGTCGTGAAAATTTTTATTTCAAAATTATTTTTTCTTATTTATGTATTTTTTCATACAACACACCATCCCAAATGCTAACGGGGAGAGACTTAACGCGAGATCAAAGGATACTAATCACGAATATATGGAACTGCGCCAATCTCACGCCAACATTTACCAACCCAAAATGTAAAATTATCCGACACATCAAGCCAGCGCCGCAATGGATTATGGGAGACGACAGCTGGCGCTGATAATTCACAATTGTGTGGGTCCGTCTGGCATGTTATGCTCAGGAGATATTTGCAGGAATTTTTTAATGTTGCGCAGCATCGTCTATGTCAGCCGCGTAGCGTCGTCTATGCCCAACCCCGCCTTGCTGCCTTTGGTCAGCAAGGCGCAGACCCGCAATCGGTCCCTGTTAGTCACCGGACGCCTGGTCTATATCAACCGTCGTTTCGTTCAAGCAATCGAAGGTCCGCAAGATGGTGTCGCGCGGGTTTGGGCGGCCATTCAACGCGATCAGACCCATCAGAAACTTGTGTTGCTCAGCGATGAAAATGTGCCAAGCCGGCTGTTTCCGGGCTGGACGTTGGATGTTCGTACCGCCGGCGATCTATCGAAAGCCGAAGCGGACCGACTGGTCGAAATCATACGCCTGATCGATGGGACCGATAGCGACAATGCCGCGATCGGCGCCAAAATCCTCGATATCCTCGCGGGGGTGAAGGTTGAATGGGCCTATGAAATCCTGCGCGTGCCGCCCAACCAGGCCCGCGCGCGCCTGACAGTGCAACGGATGTTGCGCTCCACCCGCCTGCTCCTGGGCCGCAACGACGATCAGAAACTCACACTTGAAGCGGTGGCTGAGGCAAGTAATATTTCTATACCAACAGCGTATCGTTATTTCACTGCACCGCGGGATTTGCTGCGCATGGTGGTGCGACACGCCCAGGCGCGCCAAAGGCGACGTTTTCAAGTCGGATTAGAAACGGCAATGTTTGAAAACGAACGTGAACTGGCCAGCGTCGTCGCCGGGTTGCTGGTCGCCAACTTCGAGGCCAACAAGGGGGATGCAACCGAAATCAGAAAGCACCTGCACCACACCGATCATTCCATCATGTTCGACGGGTTCGGACACCTTGCGGGCGATGTAATTGACGCGATGCGGCGTTGTGGCGCTGCAAGCAACGCGCCTGGGACGTGGGTTCGGATGCAGATGGCGTTGGCCGCAGTGTCAGCAGCGTGTGATGCCGGGATGGCCCCCGATGCATCGCCGCTGCCAACGGCCGAAATCCGCGCGACCCTTGCCGGCATTTTCAGCGCCGCACTGCACGGCTAGAGCGTGATGAGCGTAGGTGGAATCACACGAAGGTCTAAATCACGCGACCAAACAAAGAGATAGATCATGATGACCGCGCCTATCAGCGGTCATCATGATCTAAGCCTGCGAGGATGTAGGCGGGACTATAATAGCGGCAGCCTGATCGCCTCCCATCCCGACAACACTTCAACCGCCCGCCCAACCCGCAAGGTCGTGGCTTCATCGAACGCACGCCCAACAATTTGCAATCCCATCGGAAGACCGCCACTGGAAAGCCCGGTTGGCACGCTCAGCGCCGGATGGCCGGTGACGTTGAACGGCATGGTCTGCATCGGCGCCGCGGACAGCATACCGGTGGCAGGGGCGTCGAAGCGCGGTGCCGGCACCAGCGAGGACGCGGTCAGCAACACATCGTAATGTTGCAGAGACGCGTTAACGGCCGCCGTCAGTTCACGGCGCAGACGCAGCGCCTGGATCATGTCCGGGCCAGTGACTGCCGCGCCGAGAATGAAACGTTCGAATGTCAGCTGGCCGAAATCCAGCGGTCGGGCGCGCATGTCGGCTTCGTGGATGGTAAAAGCCTCGCACAGCATAATCACCCGGCCGCAGGTCGAGAATGCCGCATAGGGTGGCAGCTCGATATCCTCCACCACCGCGCCGGCCGCGCGCAGTGCCGCGGCAACGCGATCAATCGCTGCCACCACTTCGGGATCGGAAATCGGGGCGGTGGCAAAGAACGCGCGTGGGATACCGATACGCAGACCGGCGACGCCCTTTTCCAGATCGACGAGATAGTCCCCCACCGGCACATCCGCGCACGCAGGATCATGCTTGTCGTAGCCGGCAATAATCTGCAACGCCACCGCAGCGTCCGACACATTGCGGGTCAACGGTCCGCAATGATCAAGCGTGGTCGATAGCGGGAAAACCCCGCGCCGGCTCACCCTTCCATAGGTCGGTTTCAGTCCAACGGTGCCGCAATAGGCGGCCGGACCGCGGATCGAGCCACCCGTATCCGACCCCATCGCCAGCCTGGTGATCCCGGCAGCGATTGCAGCACCCGATCCAGATGACGAACCGCCGGGGATATGGTCCGGGTTCCACGGATTACGCGCCGGCGGGAACGGCAGATCGAAGCTCGGCCCGCCGAGGGCAAATTCATGGGTGGCGAGCTTGCCCAACAGCACCCCACCACTTGCCGCGAGTTTCTCGGCGACGACGCTGTCAGCGACCGGCACGTTATCGACGCGCAACTTGGAATGGCAGGTCGTGCGGATGCCGGCGGTGTCGTAGATATCCTTCAGCGCGTAAGGCACACCGTGCAACGGGCCGCTATCGATGCCGGCCGCGCGTTCAGCGTCTGCCCGGGCCGCATCGGCGCGGGCACGATCGGCAGTGACGGTGATGAAGGCGTTGATTTTCAGGTCGGTGGCCGCGATGCGGGCCAAGGCCGCCTCGGTGAGGGCCACGCTGGTGGTGGTGCCGGCGCGTAACGCCTTGGCGGCATCGAGGATGGAAAGTTCGGTCATGCGTGCGCTCCTGGCACCAGCATACGGAATATGTTCGACCATTCTGCGGTATGGTCGCGGCCCTGGTCACGCAGAAGCGCGAGTTGCGAGCGGAAATCGCTATAACCGAGCAGGATCGCCGGGATCCGTTCCTCAGGAATGGGAACGCCGGCACGGGCAGCGAGGGTACGAAATTCGGCCTCAAGCATGGCGTCTGAAAGCGGTTTGGGCATGATCTTCTGGTCCTGCACTGTTCGGGGGCAGACGATAGGCAGATGCAATCCCGATGGCAAGAATACTCGTAAAATAACTCTATGAGGTTGTTAAATTCATAATTTACCATTTTGGATAATAAAAATCGCCAATTTATTATTTATGGACATTTTATTTTTTCATCAATTCTTCAATATGAATTTCTTAACGGCACACCCTTTGCGCCGCATCCGGCAGCAACTGTTATGGAACCAAGTATGTCGTTCCTGCGAATTTCCCATCGAACAGGCCCGCTGCTCGAGGCCGCCGGAACGACCATCGGCGCAGTAAGTCACAGTCACTATTAGATCTTAATTAATATCGAATTCCTCTGCGTCGGCGCAATGCATTGGTGGTGCGGCGAAGATGATCGAGGCCATCGACACAATCAGCCGCGCCCACGCCCCGGCCGGTTCAGCCAGCGTGGTGGTCAGCGACGGCTGGCCGAACAACCGCATCAACATCCCACTTTGCGCGGCTTGGGCGAATGTTTTGCTGTGGGGGGTTTTGAATAGAACCAATAGGTAAGGTTTTCTTTGTTTGAAAAAAATAAGCAAAAAACTTTACTACTTTGTTGCCGTTGGCGTGGGACCATCCGCAGACCCGAGCCAACGGCAACAATGGATAGAAAGTTTTTTTGGTTCTTTTTGTTCACAAAAAGAACGGCTTCCTTAAATCTTAAAGCCTGGTCGCTGTTGGTGCCAATCGCTGTCCTTCTGATAAGCATCCCCCGCCTTCAACGCAGTAGCCTCCGCAAACGGCTTCGCCGCCAGCGACAAACTAATCGGCAACCCGTTCGGGTCGAACCCACACGGCACGCTCACCACCGGCGGTCCGAGATAGTTGAACGGTCTGGTATTGCCGACCACCGCGGTTGACTTGGCCATCGCGTCGGGTGCCCCGGCATCGACGTCAGTTTCGGCGAGGGTTGCCAGGCAGACTTTGATGGTTGGGCAGGCGAGGACATGGACTTTGCTGAACAAGTCTTGGGCGAAGGCTTTCAGCACCGGGCGGCGACGGCGGCGCCCGATCCGCTCGACGATCCGCCGGTGATGTATGACAGCCGCCCTGAACCGTTTCCGAGGCTGCCGATGCCGGACGGGGTGGGGGTGTATCGGCGCAGGTAGTGACTGCCGTACGGGGGAACCCGGGTGTCAGGAAAATTTACAAACCGACAGGTCAGAATCAAGAAAATTTATTGCAAAATTAGGATATAATTGGAAATATTGTTCTAAATATGGAGGTAAAATTGCATTTGGCATTGGTCTGATCATTGCCCAGGCTATTGGGCTGTCACCAGTTCAAGGATCACATATGCGTGCCGTCAGCCGATTTTATTCTGTTACAGAACCGCTGTCGCTGGGGTTTCTGGCCCTCGGGCCAGGGGCGATCGGGATTGTTCGCCGCCGCCGCACGCCGAGCAGACCGGAAAAGCCGAGGGCCAGCACGCCAAGCGTTGCTGGTTCCGGCACCACCGCGTTCGGCAAGGACGCCAGATCCAGGCCGCCGGCGTTGAAATTGTTGTAGGGATTCAAGATGTTGGAAGCGACCTCGGTCCGGCCGAAGCCTGGCAGGGCGTAGGTGAAGATGTCATCGTAGCCGTCACCGTCCAGCGCGAATAATACGCCAGCCGTATCGGCACTGCCCGCCGCCAGTCCGGAATTATAGAGCAGTAAAGTATTCAACGTATCATTATCCGACGCGGTATCGACAAACGCCAGGGTCGCCACACCGGTGGATAGATCCAGCGTGTACAAACTCGGTCCGGCTGAAGCATCATAGACTGACAAATACGTCGTCCCATCCGCCATTTCGGCAAGATCGGTCGCGGGGAAGAAATTCATTGCGTTGCCGCCCGAGGTAAGTGCCACCTCGGAAATGATCGTGCCGTCCAGAGGGTCGATGCGCAGCAGCTTGTTGCCAACCGAATCGACCGCCCAGAGCCGGTTATAGCGATCGAACATGGCGCCGCGCAGGCTGCGGCTCGTGTAGGTTGTACCCAACAGATTGGCGACCGCTGTGGTAGCGTTGATGCCGATCAGGGTGGAGGTCGGGGCAGCGAAGGTGCCCCCCACCATGAAGCCGCGCAGGCCGTAAGTGGCGGATAATGCCAGGCCATCGGCATCGATCCCAACGCTGTCCACGGTCATCGCGCCGATCATCGTCGGCGTGACACCGCCAGTGTCGGAGAAGTTGAACAAATAGGCTGGTGCGAGGGTTGAAGGCCCGTTGTCGGAGGCTGATTTCAAACCGTAGATGATTTCGGCCTGAACTGGCGCAACAATGGCGCAGCAGGCGAGGAAAATCGCGGTCCTGAGGATCGAATGCAACATTTTACCTCTCCACGTGGGGCAAAAACCTGCCCGCTGAAATACCGCGCCGCCCTATCACGCGCGGCCCGAGGCATCAAATCCCTGATTGGATCGCAGCAATTCCTGCGTATATGGGTGGCTCACCTGCCCCGCCGCCAAGGAGTCGGCGGTGGTGGTTTCGAGCAACTCCCCGCCGCTCATCACCCCGATGCGTTCACATAAATGCGCGATTACCGCGAGGTCGTGGCTGACCATCAGCACGGTCAGGCTGCGCTCGCGCCGTAATCGGGTCAGTAAATTGAGAATTTCCGCCTGTACCGACACATCAAGCGCGCTGGTCGGTTCATCGAGCAACAGAACGCGTGGTTCGAGGATCAGCGCGCGGGCAATCGCGACCCGCTGACGCTGGCCGCCCGAAAGCTGATGCGGGTAACGGAAGCGATGTTCGCGACCCAGCCCGACCTCGGCTAAAGCGGCGGGAACCCGGCGATCGGCGTCACCCAGTTTGTGGATGGCGATCGGCATCGACAGGGTCTGGTCGACGGTATGGTTGGGATGCAGTGACCCGTACGGGTCCTGAAACACCATCTGGGTCATCCGGCGTTGCGCGGTGGTGCGCCGGCGCCCCATGTCGTGGCCATCTAGCAAGACCGTGCCAGTTGCGTGCGGGATCAGCCCGGCAATCGCGCGCAAGACGGTGGATTTGCCTGAACCTGACTCGCCGACCAGCCCGAACGCCTCGCCCTCGGACACGCGCAGCGACACATCACGTACCGCCGCGATCCGGCGCGCGCCTTTGCCGTAAAACACACTGGTGTGGTCGAGGACGATCACGACAGATCCTCCAGCCAGGCCGGATCGCGCTGCAATTGCGGCAACTCGGCGCGGCGGTGGCCGAGTTCGGGCAAGGCGGCAAGCAGGCCGCGGGTGTACGGGTGGGTGGCGTTGGCGAGGTTGCCGGCTTCGCAGGTTTCCACGACTTGGCCGGCATACATCACCAGTACCCGGTCGCAGAACGATGACACCAGATGCAGGTTGTGGCTAACCAGGATCAGTCCCATGCCGCGGCTGCGCACCAGATTATCCATGATCGCCAGGACCTGGGTCTGCACGGTGACGTCGAGCGCGCTGGTCGGTTCGTCGGCGATCAGGATATCGGGGCCGGCGATCAGCATCATCGCGATCATGATACGCTGCCCCATGCCGCCGGAGACCTGATGCGGATAGAGGTCGTAAACGCGTTCTGGATCGCGGATCTGCACGGCTTCGAGCATTTCGAGTGCGGCGAGGCGGGCGGCCTGTCGGCCTGCGCGGACATGCTGGCGATGGGTTTCGGCGATCTGGTCACCGACCCGCATTACTGGATCGAGCGAATATTTCGGGTCCTGCAGCACCATCGCAATGCGCTTGCCGCGCAGTTTGCGGAAACCAGCCTCGGAGAGCTTCGTCAGGTCGGTGTCGCCCAGGCGCATTTCATCGGCGGTGATCCGACCGGGGGCGGCAACGAGGCCCATGATGGCGCGGCCGGTGGTGGATTTGCCGGACCCGGATTCGCCGACAATACCCAGCCGTTCGCGTCCAAGGGTGAAGCTGACATTGCGGACGGCAGCGAAATCGCCGTCATCGCCGGGATAGACCACGCGCAAATTGCGCACCGACAGCAGCGTATCGGTCACGACCGACTATCCGACACGTCGCGCAACCCGTCGCCAAGCAGGTTGAAGCCGAGCGAGGTCACGAAAATCGCCAGACCCGGCAAGGTCGCCACCCACCACTGGTCGAGCAGCACCTGGCGCCCGGAGGACACCATCGCCCCCCACTCGGCTGATGGCGGTTGCGCGCCGAGGCCGAGAAAGCCGAGGCCGGCGGCGGTCAGGATGATGCCGGCCATGTCGAGGGTGAGGCGGATGATCACACTCGGGAGCGACAGCGGCAAAATTTGCGTGAGCAGGATGCGCAGATGCGACGCGCCGAGCAGTTCGGCGGCCTGGATGAATTCGGCGTTGCGCCGTGTCAGGGTTTCGGCCCGGGCGAGACGCGCGTATGGCGGCCAGGCGGTCAGCGCGATGGCGATAACCGCGTTTTCGATGCCCGGGCCAAGCGCTGCCGCAAACGCCAGCGCCAGCACCAGTCTGGGAAACGCCAGAAAGATATCGGTGATGCGCATCAGCACCGCATCGACCCACCCGCCGAAATACCCGGCCGGCAGTCCGATCGCGAGGCCGATCGGCACAACGATGGCGCTGACCAGGAACACGATCACCAGGGTAATGCGGGCACCGAAGATCATCCGTGTCATGATGTCGCGGCCCAGTTCGTCCGTGCCGAACCAATGCTGCCACGACCAAGGTTGCAGCCGATCTTCCAGAACTTGCTGCACCGCGAGGTTACGGTCGGCAATCAGCGGGGCGAAAATAGCCACCAGTAAAAGCAGCACGACAATCACGAGGCCAGTCATTGCCAGCGAATTGCGTTGCAGCGCGAGCCAGGCGCGGAACCATCCGCCCAGCCGTGCCTGCCCGCGGGAAGCCGGAGCGGGATCGAGCAGCCATTCCCGCATGGTCATGAATTTCCTCGCGCACGCGGATCAACCAGGGTGTAAACCACGTCCGACAGCATGTTCAGCGCAATATAGACGACCCCGACCAGCACCGTTCCTCCCAGCACCGCGTTGAGATCGGCGGCGAACAACGAATTCTTCAGATATAGCCCGAGGCCAGGCCAGGCGAACACGGTTTCAGTCAACACCGCGCCTTCCAGCAAGCTGCCAAACGTCAGCGCGATGACGGTGATCAGTTGCACCCAAACATTTCCTAACGCGTGGACCCAGATCACCCGCGCAGGTGACAATCCCTTGGCCAGGGCCGCGAGGATATATTCCTGCTTCAACTGGCTCAGCATGAAGCTGCGGGTCATCCGGGCCACGGTTGCAATCGAAATATAGCCGAGGATGGAGGCCGGCAGTGCCAGATGCCCGATCACGTTCCAGAAAACCTCGCCCTCGCCGGCCAGCAGGCTGTCGATGGTCAGCAATCCGGTCACGGTGGGGACCATATCGTCAAACCCAACATCAATCCGGCCGGGACCCTCGACCCAACCGAGTTTGGCGTAGAACAGCAACAGCCCGATCAACCCGAGCCAGAACACCGGCATCGAATAGCCAATCAAGGAGAAAAATCGGATCAGCTGATCCGGCCAACGCCCGCGATTAACGGCGGCATAAACCCCGAGCGGAATGCCGCCGATCACGCCGATCACCAGCGCGAGGGTCGCAAGTTCAATCGTTGCGGGAAACACGTGCAGGAGATCGGTCAGCACCGGGTGGGCGGTCATCACCGAATTGCCGAAGTCGCCGGTCACCACTTTCTTCAGATAGGTCCAGTACTGGACCAGCAGCGGCTGATCGAGGCCGAGCTGCAGGCGGACCCGTTCATAGGTTTCATTGCTGGCCTTATCGCCGACAATGGCCAGCACCGGATCGATCGGGATAACCCGCCCAATAACGAACGTGACGCAGGTCAGACCCAAAAAGGTCAGCCCAACCGAGCCGATCAGATTTGCGAAAATCCGCAGCGGCGCTGCCATACGCAGCGCCGCCACCCGAATGGGATTCAGCATACGGGCCAGGTCTTCCTGCGCGGCTGGTCGGTTAGGCCTTCTTGGCGGTACGGTAGAAGTTGAGATCCTCGGTGATCCCAAGCTTGAAGCCCGACACGTTTTTACGCGAGGTCATCTGGGCAACATTCTGGAACATCAGCACGAACGGCCCATCGGCGGTAACCTTCTTCTGAAGGTCTTCGTACATGGTCTTGCGCTTGCCGTCGTCGAGTTCCTTGGCGGCGGCAGCCGTCTGCGCCGAGATGTCCTTGATATCCCAATTATTGCGCCAAGCCAGCGGCTTGGTGGCTGGGGTGTCGGAATTATCGGTGTTGCGGGCGAAGGTATCGGCATTGGTGTGCGGATCGAAATAGTCCGGACCCCAGCTCATCACCACCATCTGGTGCTTGCGGGCGCGATACTCACCGATCACAGTCTTGCGATCGGCCGGAAGAATTTCGACCTTGATGCCAGCCTGGCCCAGTGTCTGCTGCACCGATTGCGCGATCTCGGTATTAGGTGAGGTGTTGGATGCGTTCATCTTAATGGTGAAGCCATCCGGGTAGCCAGCTTCAGCCAGCAACGCCTTCGCCTTGGCAACATCAAGCTTGAAGGGCTTGTAGGCGATGGCGCCAAAGAAGCCGACCGGCAGGAAGCTCTGCTGGACGAAGAACTGGCCCTTGAACAGGGTGTTCACCATGCCGTCATAATCAACCAGCATTTTGATCGCGGTGCGCACCTTGGGGTTCTTCAGGCGCTCATCGGACATGTTGAGCGCGATATAGAAGGTGTTGGCGCCGGCAAAATCCTCAACCCGGAGGTCCTTGTTGGGCTGCACGGCCTTGATCATATCCGACGTCAGGTCACGGGCAATATCGACATCGCCTTTTTCCACCAGCAGGCGCTGGGTTGCGGGCTCGGGGATATGGCGGATAACGATCCGCTTGAGGATGGGCGCGCCCATCCGGAAGCCGGCAAATGCTTCCATGGTGACCGACTCATTGGCCTTCCATGACACAAGTTTATAGGCCCCGGAGGCGGCGGAGTTGGTCTTCAGCCAGGTGTTGCCGTGATCGCCGTCCTTCTCGTTCGCAAGCGCGACCTTCTTCTCGATCACCGAGGCGATGATCGAGGTCATCAGGTTCAACACCATCGACGGTGCGTAATTTTCGGTGATGGTAAACTGCAGCGTGTCGGCCGAGGTCGCCTTTACAAGATCCTTAACGTTCGCCTTGGTCCAGCCAAGCTGGGTAATCAGGAAGGCCGGGGTCTTGTCCATCAGGACCACGCGCTGCAAGGACCAGGCGGCATCCTCGGCGGTGATCGCGGCGCCCGAGTGGAATTTCAGGCCGGGGCGAATTTTGAACACGAACACCTTGCCGTCGGCGCTGACCGTCCAGCTTGCGGCGATACCGCCGACCATTTTGGTCACGTCCTCGGCTTCGTAGCGCAGAATGCGGTCATACAAATTGGTGCAGACCTCAATGCCGCTCAGCTCGTAGGCTTCGCCCGGATCAAGGGTGATGATGTCATCGATCTGTTTGGCAACCACCAGCGTGTCTTTGGGGGTGGCGGCCCAGGCAGGGGTTTGCAGCACGAGCGGCAGAGTGGCGGCGCCGGCGAGGGCTTGGCGGCGGGTGAGGTTGGCCATGGAAAAGCTCCTTCGGATCGAGACGATGGCTAATTAGGCATTACCCGGCACGGGAGCGCAAGTCACTTCCGCGCGGGTTGCATGACCACGACCTTGCCGCTTTCTGATTGACGATGAGCACCGTGCGATGCAGGCTCTCCCAAGAGCAAAAAAGAGCCAAGTGTCCCATGCGTATTTCCCGCCGCGACAACACCCCAGACAATGCCGCGATGATTGGTTTCACCAATTTACATCGCGCCCGCACCACAAGACCGATGGTGGTCGAAAAAGGCCGTGGCATTTTCCTGATTGACGAGAATGGTCGGGAATACATCGAGGGCTGCGCGTCTTTTTACAGCGCCGCATTGGGGTTCTCCGACCAGGATTTGATCGAGGCGGCGATCCGCCAGATGCGTAGTTTGCCGGCTTTCGCGTCAGGCATCTACCGCACCGTGCCGGTGGTGCTGGCGCTGGCCGAGAAACTCGCGTCCCTCGCGCCGCAAGCCAATGCGCGCGTGTCCTTCGCCTCCACCGGGTCGGAGGCCAATGACTTCCTGATCAAATTCATGCGCTTTCGCAACGCCCATCGCGGCGAACCCAACCGCACCAAGGTGATCGCGCGCGCCGGCAGCTATCATGGCGGCACCATGGCGACCGCCCCGCTCGGCGGGTTTCCGGGCACCGCACGCGCTTTCAACCTGCCAATGGACGACGTGATCACGGTCAGCCAGCCAGATTACGTCAACGCAGCCCTCCCCGACGAACCGGAAGACGCCTTCACCGCGCGCATGCTCGCCGAAATCGAGCAGGCGATCGAACAGGCCGGCCCTGCAACTGTCGGTGCCATGATCCTCGATCCGGTATCCTACAGCGCCGGCTGCGCCATCCCGCCGAAAGGGTATTTTGAGGGGTTGCGCGCGCTGCTCGACCGCTATGGGGTGCTGCTGTTCGATGATGAGGTGATCACCGGATTTTGCCGCACCGGCAATCTGTTTGCTGCTGAAACCTTTGGCATTCGCGCCGATTGCATGACGCTGGCTAAGGGTCTGTCGGCCGCCTACATGCCGATTTCCGCCATCGTCATGGACGGCGACTTTTATGACGCGCTCGAACGCGGATCGGACGAGGAAGGCGCGTTCGCCCATGCCGCCACCTATGCCGGGCACCCGGTTGCCGCGGCCGTGGCGCTGCGGATGATCGAGATCATCGAGGAACGCGACCTGCTGAGCCATGTTCGCGGCATCGTGCCGCACCTGCAACGCCATATCCATGGGTTTGCCGGGCATCCGATGGTGTTCAACACACGCGCCATCGGCCTTGGCGGCGCGGTTCAGTTCCGCTCCCTGCCCGATGCCCCGGGCGTGCTCGGCCAGGCGATGCAGGCGGCGATGATGGATGAGGGATTGCTGCTGCGGGTGGTCCAGGACACCATCAATTTCGCCCCACCCCTGATCATCACCGCGGCTGAAACCGACGAAATGTTCGCCCGCTTCACCCGCGCGCTCGCCACCGTCGAACAGGCGCACGGCGTATGACCCCGCTTGCGCTGATCGGCTACACGGATCGCTGGTCAGTACGCGCCGGCGGGTCCATCGCGGTGCAGGTGTCCAGCAAAGCATCGGAGTTCCGCGCCGATCTGGTGCGCATTCGTAGCGCCGATCCCAATCCGGCAGGACCTGGCTTGCGCTTTGACGACGTGACGGCAGGTTTCGCCGGCAGCTATCCCGGCCGTGTGCAGCCGATCCAGAGCGGATCGTATGGTGAGATCGATCTCGCCGGTCTAGAGTTGCCAGCGGAATGGACGGTGTCGATCCGGGTGCAGCCCTGGATGCTGGATGGCAGGCCCCAGGCGGCGCTGGCTTGGGACAATCTGGCGATATACGTCACCAGCGATGGCGCTGAATTGCGGGTCGGCGCGCAGGTCTGTCGCGTGGCGGCACCTATGCTGGAACGGCGTTGGTACGAACTCAGGGTTATCGCCTCGGGCGGCACGTTGCGGCTGATGCAAATCCCGCTGCAGGTCGATTGGGGCACCGGCGGGCAAGGTGTGGCCATCATGGCAGCCAGCGTCGCCGCGCCGACCGCGATGCGGCTCGCGGCAGGCGTGCCGCTGGCCGACCATCTTAACGGTCGGCTCGAACATCCGATGCTTCTGCATGGCGCGATCGATGCGGCAACGCCGATCGAGCCGGATGTTTTGCCGCGCGCCGCCTTCATCGCCTGGTGGGATTTCTCCTGCGACATCCCGACCCAGGCGATCACCGATCGCGGCCCGCACCGTCTGCACGGAACGCTGGTGAACCTGCCGACGCGGGCCATGCGCGGGGCATTCTGGCGCGGCGACGAGATGCGCTGGGCCGACGCACCCGACCAATACGCCGCCGTGCATTTCCATGCCGACGATCTTTATGATTGCGGCTGGGACACCGCTTTCAGCTTCGACGTGCCCGACACCCTGCCCAGCGGGGTTTATGGCATCCGGCTCCGCGCCGGCACCGACGAGGATATTCTGCCGATCTTCATCCTGCCACCGCCGGGCACTGCGACGGCCAAAGTTGCGCTATTGTTCCCGACCTACACGTATCAGGTCTATGCGAATTACGACCGCGCCAATTTCGACGAGGCCTATCGCGCCCGCCGTGCTGATTGGGGCGTCTATCCGCATCATCCCGCCGAACATAAGGAACTTGGCCTATCGACCTATGACTGGCATGGCGATGGCTCCGGCGTCGCATTTTCATCAATCCGCCGCCCGGTGCTGACCTTCCGGCCCGGCCAGATCGCCTATGTCGATCCGCGCGGGTCGGGCCTGCGCCATTTCCCGGCCGACATGCACCTCGCGGTCTGGCTCGATGCGATGGGCATTGCCTGGGACGCGATCACCGATCATGACGTTGAACGCGAGGGCGTGGCGTTGCTCGCACGTTATCGCTGCGCGCTCACCGGATCGCATCCCGAATACCAGAGCCTTGGGACGCTCGATGCGCTGCGCGACTGGCTGGCCGAGGGCGGCAGGCTGGCCTATCTCGGCGGTAACGGCTTCTACTGGCGGGTCGCGACCTCAGCCGCTGCGCCCGACGCGCTCGAACTGCGCCGCACCGAGGGCGGCACACGGGCGTGGGCTGCGGAACCGGGCGAGTATTACCAGCAATTCGATGGTGGCTATGGCGGGTTATGGCGCCGTCAGGCCCGTGCGCCACAACAGCTCGTCGGCGTCGGGTTCACCGCACAAGGGCGCTTCGAAGGCTCGTATTACCGTCGCAACAAGGAGTCTTACGCCCCCGACCTCGCCTGGATCTTCGATGGCATCGCGGGCGAGATCATTGGCGATTTCGGCTTCTCGGGCGGGGGTGCTGCGGGCTTCGAGCTGGACCGCGCCGATCCGCTGCTCGGCACCCCGCCCAATGTCCGGCTGCTGTGCCGGTCCGAAGTGCACGGCGCAAGCTTTGGCGTCACGCCGGAGGATCTGCTGGTGCCGCCGGCCAACGCGCCGCCCACCAACGCGCCGGACCCGCTGATCCGCAGCGACATGGTATATTTCGATACCGCAAAGGGTGGAGCCGTGTTCTCGACCGGCTCAATCACCTTCCTTGGCAGCTTGCCATGGAATAATTTCGACAATCAGATCTCGACCTTGATCCGCAACGTTGTCATGCGCTTCAGCCGCGACTGATGTCCTGATGCGTTGACAAGGCCAATAGGCCTCGTCAACGTCGATCCGGGATTAGGGGGTATCATGCCGGGACTGCCAGTATCGTTCGGGCGCAGGATTGCCGATCTCGCCGCGCTGCACGCGGACAAGACCGCGATTGTTTTTGCACGCCAGGATGGCGGCACCGATACGCTGTCTTGGACCGGGCTTGATCGCTGGGCCAATCGACTGGCGCGGCTGATGACGGCTGCGGGCGTCGGGCCCGAGACGATGGTCTGCATCGGGCTTTACAACAGCCTGGAACACTATGTCGCCAGCATTGCCGCCTGGCGTTGCGGCGCCTGCGTGCTGCCGATCAGCCCGCGCATGCCGGACCATGAATTTGCCGGCATTATCGGCCTGCTCGACCACAAATACGTGATTTCCGAACGTAGCGACGCCGATCTTGCCAAGGCGGCGGTCACGGCTTTGCGCGATGGTCTGGAATGGTCGGGGGCCGATCTGGCGGATGTCACCGCCCATCCTGGCAAAGCCATTGGCTCAGGTGGGTCGACCGGCCGGTCGAAGATCATCGTCGATCCGAAACCTTGGGCACGTCTGCCAGGGGCGACCACCGAGCTGGCCGGAGTCGGGTTCCGTGCCGGCGATGTTCAACTGGTCGCGGGGACACTTTATCATAATTCGCCGTTCAGCTGGTCGCATTACGGATTGTTCGACGACCACACGCTGGTGGTGATGGAGCGCTTCGATGCGGCCCGCGCGGTGGACCTCATCGAACAGCATCGCTGCGCCTTCATGTTCTTTCCCCCGATCATGCTGTTGCGTATCAGCCGCCTGCCCGACCTTGCCGCGCGGGATTTATCGTCGATCCATATGATCCTGCAGACTGCGGCGGCCTGTCCGGTCTGGCTCAAGCAATTCTGGATCGATCGCATTGGCCCGGACCATATGGTCGAGGCCTATGGCAGCAGCGAGGCGATCGGGTCGACCCAGATGGGTGGGCGCGAATGGCTCGCCCATCCCGGCAGTGTCGGCAAGCCCAACCCGGCGAGTTGCACGATGAAAATCCTCGATCCGGACTTCCATGAAGTGCCGGCAGGCACCGTTGGCGAAATCTTTTTTCGTCCGATCCGCCACCCCGAGCCGACCTATCGCTATATCGGTTCGCCGCCCGTCAGGTCGCGGCCTGATGGGTACGCAAGCGTCGGCGACCTCGGCTATGTCGACGCCGCGGGCTATTTGTTCATTATCAATCGGCGGGTCGACATGATCGTCAGCGGAGGTGCGAATGTGTTCCCGGCCGAAATCGAGGCGGCGTTGACCGAGCATCCCGCGGTCGCGGATGCGGCGGTGATCGGCTTGCCGGACGACGAATGGGGCCGACGGGTGCATGCGGTGATCGAGGCCGCGCAGCCTGACAGCATCCCGAGCGAAGCCGACCTCACCGACTGGCTACGCCTGCGGTTGACGTCGTATAAGCTGCCGAAAAGCTATGAATTCATTCCAGCCCTGCCGCGCGACCCATCCGGGAAAATTCGTCGCAGTGCGCTGGTCACCGAACGGGAAGTGCAAGCGTGATCGACGATCTCGGACGCCCAAATGTATAGAGGCATCCTCACCCGGCTCGCTCAGGCCGTGCCGGTGCTGCTGATCTTCGCGGTGCTGGTGTTCATGCTGATGCATCTGCTGCCGGGCGATCCGGCGGTGGCCATCGCCGGCACCGATGCGTCGCGTGAGGCAATCGACGCAATCCGCGACCAGCTTGGCCTCAACCGACCGATCCTGGTGCAGTTGCTGTCATGGTTCGCCCAGATCGCGCAGGGCGATTTTGGTCGGTCGATTGTGCTGAACCAGTCCGTGGTCAGCGCTGTGGCCGAACGCCTGCCGGTGACATTGTCGCTGTCGATGCTGTCGTTGCTGATTACGTTGCCGGTTGGCATTTTGCTTGGGGTGGTGGCAGCTTACTGGCGCAACAGCTGGATTGATTCGGCCGTGATGCTGACCGCCCTGCTTGGCGTGTCACTGCCAGGATTTTGGGTGGGGATTCTTTCGGTGCTTCTGTTCAGCGTCAATCTCGGCTGGTTCCCGCCATCGGGCTATGTGCCGATGGGGCAAGGATTATGGCCTTGGCTGTCATCGCTGATCCAGCCGGCGGTGGTGCTGGCGCTGTTCCAGATCGGCTTCCTGGCGCGGATCACCCGATCAGCGATGCTCGATGTGATGGACCAGGATTTTATCCGCACCGCCCGCGCCAAGGGCGTTGATGAATGGCACACCATCGCCAAACACGCCTTCCGCAACACGCTGATCCCGGTGGTGACGGTACTGGGTATCACGGTTAGCCTGTTGATTGGCGGGGCGGTGGTGATCGAGCAGGTTTTCGCGTTGCCTGGTATCGGCCGGCTGATCGTGCAGGGCATCCTGGCGCGCGACTATCCGCTGGTGCAGGGCACCATGCTGCTATTCGGCTTCGCCTTCGTGCTGATCAATATCCTAGTCGATATCATTTACACCTTTGTCGATCCACGGGTGCGCTATGGATGACACCGTCGCCCCACGCCATCGCTTCCGGATCGTGCGCAAACTTGCCCGCCACCGGTCATTCAGCATCGGCTTTGTCATCATGGCGGTGATGCTGATCATCGCCATCGCCGCCCCTTATATTACTGGGCTGGACCCGACGGCGATGAAAATCCGCATGCGGTTTCGTCCGCCGCAAAGTGCCTATTGGTTCGGCACCGATCAGTTCGGCCGCGATCTGCTGACCCGGGTGTTGTATGGCGCGCGGATGTCGCTGTGGATCGCGCTCGCGGTCGCGTTGCTGTCGGGGGTTGTGGGCGCGCTAATCGGGGTGTTGAGCGCCCAGTTCCGCCGGCTTGATTCACTGCTGATGCGGATCATGGACGCGCTGATGGCAGCGCCGGCGATCATGCTGGCGATCGGGCTCGGCGCGGCTTTGGGGCCGCAGACCCATTCGGTGATCATCGCCCTCGCGGTCGCCTATATCCCGCGCACCGCGCGCATCGTGCGGGCGTCCGCGCTGGTGACGCGCGAACTTGAATTCATCGAGGCCGCCCGGGTCGCCGGCATATCGTCGCTGCGCATCATGCTGCGGCACTTGCTGCCGAATGCGATGGGGCCGCTGCTGGTGCAGTCCACCTTCGTGTTCGCCTACGCCATTCTCGCCGAGGCGGCTTTGTCCTTCCTTGGTGTCGGGCCGCCGCCGCCGGCGCCAAGCTGGGGCAATATCATCGCCGAGGGCCGCGACTTCTCGGTCGAAGCCTGGTGGATCATGGTGTTCCCCGGTGCGGCAATCAGCCTCGCCGCATTGAGCATGAACCTGGTGGGCGACGGGTTGCGCGATGTGCTCGACCCGCGGCTGAAGGTAGAAAGCTAATGACAACACCTTTGCTGGAGGTTTCCGACCTCACAGTTCGTTTCCGTACCGATACTGGCTGGATGACCGCGGTTGACAAGGTCAGCCTGCAAATCGCCCCAGGTGAGGCGCTGGGGATTGTCGGTGAAAGCGGCAGCGGGAAAAGCGTTACCGCATTGTCGATCCTGCGGCTGCACGCGATGGCCACCACGCGGCTGCCGACCGGGCGGATCATGTGGGGCGGGCGCGATCTGCTCGGGCTGTCGATGCGCGACATGCGGGCGATCCGCGGCCGCGACATCGCGATGATCTTTCAGGACCCGATGTCGTCGCTCAATCCGGTGCTGACCATCGCCGACCAGATCGGCGAAACTTTGCGGCTGCATCAGGGGCTTGATGCCGCGGCAGCGCGCAGGCGGGCGATTGAACTCCTCGATCTGGTGCGCATCCCCGATGCCGCGCGCCGCGTCGATGAATATCCGCATCGCCTGTCGGGCGGGATGCGCCAGCGGGTGATGATCGCCATCGCCATTGCCTGCCGACCCAAATTGCTGATTGCGGACGAGCCTACGACCGCGCTCGATGTCACCATCCAGGCGCAGATCCTCGATCTGCTGCGCGATCTGCAAACCGAATTGGGCATGTCAGTGATCCTGATCACCCATGACATGGGGGTGATCGCCGAATTCGCCCGGCGGGTGATGGTGATGTATGCCGGCCGCGTGGTGGAAGCAGCGCCAGTGGGCGGGTTGTTCGCGACACCCTTGCATCCCTACACGGAAGGGCTGCTGGCCTCTATCCCCAAGCTCGATGTCGATGTCCGCCGCCTGCCATCCATTCCCGGATCGATCCCGGACCCGACTGCGGTAATCCAGGGCTGCCGGTTCGGGCCGCGCTGCCCGATCATCGAAGCCGGCTGCCGCGAGGACCCGCGATTATTGCCCGCCGGGCTGGAGCGCGAGGTTCGTTGCCCGCCGAGGATTGCCGCATGACCGCCCCCATCGTCAAAGTCCGTGATCTGGTGAAGGATTTCGTGGTCCCCGGTGGCCGCGCTGGTACCAAGGCGGCGCTGCGTGCGGTGAACACGATCAGTTTCGACATCGCACTGGGCGAAACCCTTGGTCTGGTCGGCGAAAGCGGCTCGGGCAAATCCACCACCGGGCGATTGCTGGTCGGGCTGATCCCGGCGACGAGCGGCGAAATCGAATTATTCGGTGAGACCATCACCGGACCGGGCGGCGATAAACGGCTTGAGACCGTGCGGCGCAAGATGCAATTCGTCTTCCAGGACCCGCATGGCTCGCTCGATCCGCGCATGCGGGTTGGCGACTGTATTGCCGAGCCGCTGGATGGTGCGGGCGGATTTTCGCGGCGCGACCGGGCCGATCGGGTGGCGGAATTGCTCGAAACCGTCGGATTGCCGCGTGCGGTCGCGGACCGCTATCCGCATGAATTTTCCGGTGGGCAGCGCCAACGCATCGGCATTGCCCGGGCGCTGGCGTTGCGGCCGGAATTTTTGGTGTGCGACGAACCGGTTTCAGCACTCGATGTGTCGATGCAGGCGCAGATCATCAATCTGCTGCTCGATCTGCAGGATCGGTTTGGTCTGTCCTATTTGTTCATCGCCCATGACCTCGCCGTGGTGCGCAGTATCGCGGCCCATGTGGCGGTGATGTACGCCGGCGCCCTGGTCGAGCAGGCGCCCAAATCGGTGTTGTACTCGGCGCCGAAACATCCTTACACCCAGGCTTTGCTGGACGCTGTGCCACGGCCGGAGCCAGACCGGGTCCGCGCGCCAGCGTTGGGCGGCGAAATCCCCAGCATTCTTAATCCGCCGCCGGGCTGCGCGTTCAGCCCGCGCTGTCCGCTGGTGATGGAGCGGTGTCGCAGTGAACGACCGATGCCCCGTGCCATTGACGCTGAGCATAGGGTCGCCTGCCATCTTTATGAAACGAAAGCTTGAGCAAGTCGGGCTTCGCGCACATACGAATGAATGAAAAGGACGTCGCGGTGACCGATATGGCACAGCCAACCAGCCAGACTATCAGCCTGAACGGCTTGGAAATGCGCTACCTTGACTGGGGCAATGCTGGCGCACCGCCATTGGTATGCGTGCACGGCTATACCGGAAGCGCCGAAGGCTTCAACGGCTTTGCCCGGCATTTCCGCGACCGCTTCCATATTGTGGCGCTCGATGTGCGCGGCCATGGCGACAGTGCGTGGTCACCGGACGGCGCCTACACCTATCGCGATCAGGCCAGCGATCTGGCGGCGTTCGTCGATCAGCTCGGGCTCGACACCTTTATCCTGGTCGGCACCTCGATGGGCGGGCTGATTGCGATGACCTATGCGATGGAGTACAGCAAGCGCCTGAACGCGCTGGTGCTGAACGATATCGGGCCGGATTTCGAACCCGGCAACCAGCGGATTACGCAGATGGTTGGCAGCCGACCTGACGCATTCGCAACCTTGGACGATGCGCTGGTCTATCGTCGCGAAAATTCGCCGATCACCGCCGCCCGCAGCGCCGCCGATCAGCGGGAACTGGCGCTCGGCGTGCTGCGGCAGCGCCCGGACGGCAAATGGGGTTGGAAAATGGACCCGGCCTATATCAGCCAGCGGATCGAGCGCGGCCCGCCCGCCCGCCCCAACCTGTGGCCGATGCTGGAGCAACTGGCGTGTCCGACGCTGGTGGTGTGGGGCACCGATAGTGATGTTCTGTCGGAGGCGCAGGCCGGGCGCATGGTCGAAACCCTGCCCAAGGGCGTGCTGCTGGCGGTTCCTGGCGTTGTGCATGCGCCGAGTTTGGTCGAGGCGGCGTCACTCAAAGGTCTGTCAGACTTCCTCCGCGGTTAGGCGCATCCACCCCCCGCACCGCTGGCGCGGGGGGCTTTGGCGAGGCGCCTATTCGACCCACATATCCCAATGCCGCATCGCGTACCACGGCTTCCAGCCTTTAACCTTGTTGACGCGATAGGCAAACACGCCGCCCGCGTCGGCAAGCTTGATCAGATAGGCCTTGTCGCGAATGCCGGTTTCGGCTGCCAGCCAGGCGGCCTTGCGGTCGTTCTGGTCGAGCGAGGTGAAGAACGCGCCGTAAGGGGTATCGACGTCCTTGTCGCCGGCTTTGTCGAGTGCGGTGTGGTTATAGATCAGCGCCCGCCATTGTTGCGGCCCGAGCAGCGGTTGGGAACAATAGCCGGTGGTGGAAATGTTCCAGCCGGGTTCCTGGCGCTGCATGCGTGACGCGTTGGTGATCCAGTCGGTCACCTGCATCTCGACGTTCATGCCGACGGCTTTGAGCTGCTGTTCCAGCACCAGCATCTGGCTGCGCATATAGGCGTAGTTGGAATTGGTCAGAATGACGATTTTTTCGCCCTTGTAGCCCGCCTGCTGGAGCAGTTGTTTGGCGCGCGTCGGGTTTTTCTGGTTGTAGTACTTCTCCATCTGCGACCCGGTATAGTACGGGCTGTCGGTATAGAGCAGCGAGGCATTCATCTTATAGACCTGCCCTGACGCCTCGGCGAGTTCCTCGACATCGACCGCCGCCTGCACCGCCTGACGGATCAGCGCATTATTGGTCGGCGCGTTCTGCGACATCATCACCAGCGCATTCATGCAGCCGGGGAAGACTTTCTCGACCACGATGTCCGACCGGTTAGCGAGGCGTGGCATCAGATCCGGGGCGATCGGGGCGATATCGGCAGCACCGGATTGCAGGGCCGCGACCCGGGTGCTGACCTCGGGGATGAAGTTATAGCGCACGCTGTCGACATGCACTGTCTTGCGGCCGGCAAATCCATCCGGACCGGCGGCGCTTTCATCGGCCGAATAGCCGTCGAAGCGACGCATCACCAGATGGCTGTCCTTGACCCATTCGCCCAGGCGGAACGGTCCGGTGCCGATGGTTTCGATCTCACGCGGGCCTTTTGCGGCTTCTTCGGACGGGATGATCGACATCGGGTAGCACGGCGTTTTCATCACATCGAGAAACACCGCCGACGGGTTCTTGAGGTTGATGACCACGGTGTAAGGATCGGGCGCGTCAAAGCTGCTGACGTCGGCCAAAGCCGGGGCGTTCGGGCTGATCTTGGCGTAGCGCTGCAAGGTAGCCACGACGTCGACCGAGGTCATTTCCTTGCCATTATGGAACTTCACGCCGCTGCGCAACGTGAAGGTAAAGCGTTTTCCGGTGGGATCGACATCAACCTTGCTCGCCAGCATCGGTTTGGCGCGATAGGAATCGTCCATCATCACCAGGCTTTCCAGCATGTGCATTGCCGGTTCAAGCTCGACCGTCGTGCAGAACATCGCCGGGTCGAAGTGACCAGGACCGGCGATGTTGGCGAAAACGATGCTGCCGCCCTTTTTCGCCTGCGGATTGACGGTCTGTGCGGTGGCCGGCCCCGCGGCTGCGACCGCAATCGCCGCGACGCTTAGAACATGCCAGATGGTTGGTGTAAGCTTCATGTTGATTTCTCCCTGGCCCAGGCGCGGGCCCTTGATTTTAGGGACTGTAGGGCGGAAATATTCGGCTTGGGAATAGAAATCTCGATCAATGCACACCCCGCTCGCGGGAAGCCGCCAACCACGCGCGAATTTGCGTGTATTGACGGCCCTATCCCCCGCCGCTAGGACTTATGACGCCGGTCCGCCGGCCCTCGTGATTTGTCCGGCCGGATTGCGGCGAGGTGAAATAAGCGCGCTAAAGAGGCCAGCGGACAGTCATGTCCGCTGCATCTGAGGGTCGGCCCATCTTAGTACAGGGCCAAACATGATGACCAAATCTCCCAAAGCATACCGTCCCGCCACCATTCTTGTCCAAGGCGGCGTTGATCGATCGCCGCATGGCGAAACTGCCGAAGCGCTCTATTTGACCTCCGGGTTTGTCTATGACAGCGCAGAACAGGCCGAGGCGTCGTTTAAGAACGAGGTCTTCCATTACCAATATTCCCGCTTCGGCAACCCGACGGTTTCGATGTTCGAAAATCGCCTGGCGATGCTGGAAGGTGCCGAAGCCTGTCGGGCCACCGCGACCGGAATGGCGGCGGTGCATGCGGCGTTGCTGTCGCATCTGAAAACCGGCGATCGGGTAGTGGCGTCGCGGGCATTGTTCGGGTCGTGCCACTGGATCGTCTCGACCTTGCTGCCGCGCTACGGGGTGACGACCGAGTTCGTCGATGGCGGCGATCTGGCGCAATGGCGCACCGCGCTGGCAACCCCGGCGACGTTGGTACTGCTTGAATCGCCATCCAACCCAATGCTCGAAATCGTTGATCTGCAGGCAGTCGCTGATCTGGCGCATGCGGCGGGCGCGATTGTGGTGGTTGATAACGTCTTCGCGACCCCCTTGCTGCAAAAGCCGCTGCAACTCGGCGCCGATGTGGTGGTCTATTCCTGCACCAAGCATATCGACGGACAAGGCCGCATGCTGGGCGGCGCAGTGCTGGGCACCCAGAAATGGGTTGATGATGTGTTGCAGCCCTTCATCCGCAACACCGGCCCGTCGATGTCGGCGTTCAATGCCTGGGTGATGCTGAAGGGCCTGGAAACCCTGGCGCTGCGCATCGATGCCGGCTGTCGGGCGGCCGAACATGTCGCCAATTTCCTCGCCGGGCAAAACGGCATCTCCCGGGTTTGGTACCCGACCCGCGCCGACCATCCGCAGCAAAAACTCGCCATGCAGCAAATGACCGGCGGCGGCACGCTGGTGACGTTCGAGGTTGCCGGTGGCAAGGACGCCGCCTTCAAACTGATGAATGCGTTTGGGCTGATCAAGGTGTCGAATAATCTTGGCGACAGCAAATCGCTGGCCACCCATCCCGCCACGACGACCCATATGCGCATCGGCGCCGAGGAACGCGCCAAGCTTGGCATCACCGACGGCGTCATCCGTTTGTCTGTCGGATTGGAAGATGTCGCCGACATCACCGATGATCTGCTACAAGCGATCGCAATCATGCGGGGATGATCTCGCGAGGAGCGGTAATGAGCGACTACACGGCAACAACCCAAGGCGTGAAGGTCAGCGTGCGGTCCTTCTTCCTGGCCGACAAGTCCAACCCGGATGAAAGCGAGTTCTTCTGGGCTTACAGGATTCGCATTGAAAACCAGGGTGATGAACCGGTCCAGGTGCTGAAACGCACCTGGCACATCACCGATGCCCAAGGCCGCACCCAATCGGTGCATGGCGATGGCGTGATCGGGGAAACTCCGGTGATCGATCCGGGCAAGACCTTCGAATACACCTCGGGCACCCCGCTGACCACGCCGTCGGGCTTCATGCGGGGGATGTATCACGCGGTGGTAGTGCCGACCGGCGAGAAACTGGACCTGACCATTCCTGCCTTCAGCCTTGATAGCCCGCATCAGGATCACCGGGTTCACTAATGCAGCCGGCGGTCGCCGCGTTCCTGCTTGCCTTTCCCGCGCTGTTTTCGATCGTCAATCCACCAGGTGCCGCGTTCATTTTTAATGACGTTGCGGCGGGCTACAGCGCGGCCGACCGGATGCGCCTGGCCAATCGGGTCGGGCTTTATTCGCTGATCGTGATGTTGGGCGCGCTGTGGGGCGGCGCCTATGTGCTGAACTTCTTCGGCATTTCACTTGCGGCGCTGCGCATCGCCGGTGGGTCGGTGGTTGCGTTGCGCGCGTGGGATTTGCTGTCAGCGCCGGAACGCCAGGAAGCCCGCAAGCAGGAGCAGGCGGAGAGTTCGCAGGGCCGGGTGGAGGATATCGCATTCTTCCCGTTGACCCTGCCGTTCACCACCGGGCCCGGCACCATCGCGGTCGCAGTCGCACTCGGGGCCGGGCGCCCGGAGGTGGGGCTGCTCGCATTCTTTCTCGGCATGTCGGCGGCTGCCGTCGCGATCGCGGCGATTGTCTGGCTGTGCTACCGGTCAGCAGACCGGATCGGCGGATTGATCGGGGCATCGGCCCGGCGCACCATCGCGCGGCTTTCGGCGTTTCTGCTGCTGTGCATCGGGGTCCAGATTATCATCACCGGTGTGATCGATGTGGCCGTCGGATTGCATTGAGGCGGATGCCGACCGGGCAGACTCGAAACTTTTTTGATACTAGATGCCGCTTATGCCATGCATTATTAGGACTATATTAATGTTTTGGGTAGGTGGTGCATGTCGCGAGGCTGTGTTTTTCGCTCGGGTTGGGGGTGCGCTGCGCTGAGATGCTTGTTTTTGGGCTTCGCGATGCTGTTGCCGAAAATTGCACAGGCTACTTTAATTCAGGTGTCCTATGGCAATGCCGGTATCCAGGTTGCCGATAACGCCGCACTATGTGCGGGAACCTCGGTCTGCGTGCTGGGAACCGAAAATTTTGATGCCCGCACCACCGCCAATCTGACCGCTGGGTTTACCTCCAATTTTGGCCTGTCTGGCGGCCAGACCATTACAGGCGCCTACACCGCAGATGCGACCGCGCAGACTGGCACAAATCTGTTGAACTCGGCCGCCAACCAATATGGCGGGGCTGGCGGCACGGGCAAATACCCGCAGTTGTTTTCGGGCAGCCACACGATCACCCTCGCGTCCAATGGGATACCAGGTTTAAACTATTTTGGGATTTGGGTTTCGGCGCTCGATGCCGCCAACATGATCAAATTCTACAATGGTTCGACGTTGCTCTACACTTTTACCCCGACCACGATGATCACCGCGATCAACGCACGGGGCAATCGCACCGCGTATTACGGCAATCCGAACAACATGACCCAGAATACCGGGGAGCCTTATGCCTTCGTGAGCTTCTTCGCCTTGGACGGGCTTTTCGATAAACTGGTGATCTCCAACGCTGGTGGCAGTGCATTTGAATCCGACAACCACACGGTTGGTTATCGCAATCCCAATATTGCAATCGGCAATCTGTTCGCCGTGCCGGAACCGGGCGCCATGCTGGTGCTGCCCGTATTCGTGTTGGCGATCCTGGGTTTGCAGTTCGCCCAATCATCCCAAGTTGTGTCGGCGCCCTGTCTTAGAACATGATGACCGCTGATAGGCGCAGTCACCATGTTCCAACGCTTTGTTGGGTCGCGTGGCCAGACCTCCGTGTGATTCCACCTACGGTCATCACGCTCTAGCGTCTAAAAACAGCGCTGCCAAATCCGGCATCTCCGGGGTACCGATCGCCACCAGCCCGTTGGCCAACCGGTCCGGCGCCGGCGTGAACGCCCAATTTTCGGCCGCGTATTGCAGTAGTACCCGATCGTCGCCCAGCAGACATACGCCTTTCAGCCGCAGCACCGATGCGGGCAGCATCCCGAGTACCCAGCGCATCCGGTCGCGGTCGAACGGCAGATCGGCGGTGATGCGTTGGGTTGGGAAGGCGTGGGAGACATCGTCGGCGTGAAAGCGGCTGCCGGGCGGTCGGGCTGGCGGGGTGAAGCTCAACGCGGCATCAGCGAGGGCTGCGTGCGCCGCTTCGATGACCCGCGCCTGCGGGCGAAGTTCGGCGAGGCGGGCATAGACGATGGCCAGTTGGGCCGCGTTCGCCAGATCGGTTTTATTGATGACCACGATTTCGGCGAACACCAGTTGCCGCGCCACCGTGTCACCGGTCCAGCGGTCATCCAACTGCGCCGGCAGGGCAGTGGCATCGACCAGCACCACCAGCGGTTCGAGCATAAACCCAGGTTCAATCAGCGCCATTTGCGCGATCCGCCACGGATCGCTGACGCCGCTGGCTTCGACAATCACGTGTTCTGGCGGTGGGATGCGGGCGGCCATTGCGGCCAGGCCGTCGCCGAGATCGTCCCCCATGGTGCAGCACACGCAACCATTGGTCAGCGCCATGGTCTGGCCGTCGGACGCCGCGATCAGGGCCGCATCGACGTTGATTGCGCCGAAATCATTGACCAGCACGCCCCAGCGCTTGGCGCCGGTCGCCAGCAAATGGTTGACCAGTGTGGTTTTCCCGACGCCAAGGAAGCCGCCGATAACGGTGAGCGGGATCATCAATTGGGGAACACCTGTCCGCCCATCACGGTTGCCACCACCGGAATATCCTTGATCGCGCCTGGATCGACCGAAAGTGGATCGTCATCCAGCACGGTGAAATCGGCGTATTTGCCGACCTCTATGCTGCCGATCAGATGGTCCATTTTCAGCGTATAGGCGGCACCCAGGGTCACCGCATGCAATGCCTGCGCTTGGGTGATGCGTTCGGCTTCCCCCAGCACCACGCCCGTCGATGACAGGCGGTTGACCGCGCACCACATGGTGAAGCGCGGATCGACCGGGGTCACCGGGGTATCGGAATGGATCGCGAGCGGCACGCCGCTGCTAAGCGCCGTGTTGCACGCATCCAGGCGGCGCACCCGCGACGGGCCCATGGTGTGTTTGGCGTGCTGGTCGCCCCAGTAATAAAGATGGTTGGCGAACAAATTCACGCACATGCCGAAATTCTTCATGCGGCGGAAAATTCCGCCATCGGCCATCTGGCAATGTTGCAGGGTGTGGCGGTGATCGGCGCGGGGATGGGCCTCAATTGCGCGACCGATCATTTCGGTGGCGAGTTCGCTCGCCTCGTCGCCATTGGTGTGGATGTGCAAGTGGTGGCCAGCGGAATGATAGGCCTTTACCGTCGCTTCAAGGTCGGTCGGCGCAATGTACCACAGCCCATTCGGCGCGCCATTATGGTAGCCCGGCCAGCGCAGCCGCGCGGTGAAGCCTTGGATTGAACCATCGAGCACCAGCTTGACCAGCCCGAATTGCAGGGTGGGGGTAGAAAGCCGTTTCAGTTCCGCAATACGCGCAAGGCCGTCGTCAATGCTGTATTCGCGCGCCCGCATCGCCGGCACCAGGCGGATCGGGAAATCCGGCTCGGCAGTTGCCGCGCGCATGGCCGCGACATTGCCCGGCGTCATCGCGTTGGCGAGGTCGGTGGATGTTGTAACCCCGACCCGACGCGCGATGCGGCCATAGTCGCGCAGACCTTCAACATCCAATTCGCGCAGCAAGCCGCCATCGCCGGTCGCCCGGTTGGCGCGCCCCATCACCGCCGGGCCCTGTAATTCGCCGGTCAGCTTGCCGTTCTGGCCACGCACCAAGCCATCGACGTTGCTGTCGGCGGAGAACCCCGCGGCGGTCAGCACCTTGGTGTTCACATTGAGAATATGCCCGGAGACATGCGCCACCACTACCATGCGGTCCGGTGAAATGATGTCGAGGTCTTCAACCGTCATGCGCGGGCCGTCGAAATAGATCGGGTCGAAGCCCCAGGACACCAGCGGCTTGCCGGGCGGCAGCGTCGGTTCGATTGCCTTGAGATGGGCCACCACCTCGGCGATGCTACGAAATCCGCCCTGGCGTGTGCCGTCTGGCGCTGTGCGGGCAAAATAGCCGACATAGGGCGATCGCCACATCAGGCCATCGGTGGCGTGGCCATGGCCTTCGATGAAGCCTGGAACGATGACTTTGCCGGCAAAGCGGGCATCGAGCGTGCCGCCGAACTGGTCCACCACTTCGGGCCCACCATGGCCGATGATCCGGCCTTCGCGCACCGCGACATGGGTGGAAATCGGCTGCGATGGATCGAGCGTCACCACCCGACGGGCGGAAAAGACGGTTACCTTGGGCTTGTCGGCCATCGCTTAACTCCGCACTCTGTTGCCCGCAGTGAAGCAGAAGGACGCGCCGAAATGAAGGACCTCAGCACCATCACCCGTCTGATTGACGCCAAGCGCGATCGCTTCGTTGATGTTGCCGACAAAATTTGGGATCTGGCCGAGACCCGCTGGGGCGAGCACGCATCCATGGCCACCCAGATTGACGCGATCGGCAATGAGGGGTTCCGGGTTGAGGCGGGCATTGCCGGCATTCCCACCGCTTTTGTCGCCGAGGCTGGCCATGGCGGCCCGGTGATTTCGTTCCTCGGCGAATACGATGCGCTGGCCGGGCTGAGCCAGACCGCCGGCCTCGCCGATCAGGTCTCGGCACCCGGCAACACCACCGGCAACGGCCATGGCTGTGGGCATAATCTGTTGGGAACCGCCGCCCTGATGGCAGCGGTGGCAGTGAAGGACTATCTCGCCGCCAATAATCTGCCGGGCCGGGTGCGCTATTATGGCTGCCCGGCGGAGGAAGGGGGTTCGGCGAAAACCTTCATGGTGCGCGAAGGGGTTTTTGCCGATGTCGATGCGGCGGTGTCCTGGCATCCCGGCACCTTCAACACGGTGTTTGCCGCAGACTCGCTCGCCAACATTCAGGTTTATTTCCGCTTCACCGGCCGCGCCAGCCATGCCGCGGCCGCCCCGCATCTTGGCCGTTCCGCGCTGGATGCGATGGAATTGATGCATATCGGCGTCAATTACATGCGCGAGCATATGCCGTCGGATGCGCGCATTCATTACGCGATGACCGATGGCGGCGGTGTTGCCCCGAATGTGGTGCAGGCCCGCGCCGAAGTGCTGTATCTGATCCGCGCCCGCGAATTGCCGGAAATGCGCAGCCTGTTTGCACGGGTGAAGAAAATCGCCGAGGGAGCGGCACTGATGACCGAAACCCAGGTCGAGGTCATCGTCGATAAGGCCAGTTCCAACCTGCTTGCCAACACCATCATGGAAGCGACGATGGAGGCGAATTTGCAGGCGCTTGGCGCGCCGGCCTGGGATGATACCGATCAGGCCCACGCCCGGCGTTTCGCGGCGACCGTCAGCGAAGACGATCTGGTGTCGGCGGAGCGGCAGAAGGGGGTCAAAATCTCCCGCGCCAAAGTGCTGCATGACGAAATCATTCCGCTAGACGCAAATCGTCTGTTCAAGCCGGGATCGACCGATGTTGGCGATGTGAGTTGGGCGGTGCCGACCGCCCAGGTCTGGACCGCCTGCTACGCCCTGGGGACACCGGGCCATTCCTGGCAGTTGGTGGCGCAAGGCAAGCTGCCGGCGGCGCATAAGGGCATGACCCAGGCTGCCAAGGTGATGGCGGCGACCGCGCTAGATCTGCTCGCCGATCCCGCCTTGCTGGCCCGCGCCAAGGCCGAACACCGCGACCGGCTGGCGGCGACGCCCTATGAATGCCCGATCCCGGATGGGGTTGTCGCGCCCTGCAATCGCTCCACTTAAGCCCCAATTCGGCCATCACTGGGGATGAGGCTGGCATTGTCCAATTCCGGACCAGCCTCCCCAGGGGGTCGTCATGAAGCTCATTCCCGTCCTTGCCGCCGCACTTGGGGTTCTGACCCTGAACAGCAGCCTGGCGCTTGCCGAGTATCGCGGTGACAACCGCCACCGCCAGGGCCCGAGCTACCAAGACCGGGGCTATCAGAGGCAGAGTTATAATGGGCCCCGCCATCATCCGCAGCGGGGCGGGTACGTTGATCGCGGGCGTTGGGGCTATGCGCCGCCGATCGATTATCGCCACCATCATCTGCGGCCGCCGCCGCGCGGGTATGAATGGCGCAGCTATGACGGGAGTTGGATCCTGGCCGCGTTGGCGACCGGGTTGATCGCGGAGATTTTGATTAACGGGCGGTAAGGCCAGCACGCCGTCCTTGGCGCGGAAAATTCCTATAAATTGGATCTTCCGCGCCGGATCGCCTCGGTATTGTTGCGATAAAAAAATTAGCGGTTCATCATCACCGGAAGGTCCGACTTTTCCAGCACGTGCCGTGTTACCCCGCCCAAAATCAGCTGGCGTAGCCTTGAGTGCGAATAGGCCCCCATCGCCAGCAGATCGGCGCCGAAATCGCGGGTCGCTTTCAGCATGCCGGCGCCGACGTCGCGGTCGATGCCACGGAAGGTCACCACATCGGCGGTGATGCCATGCAGCGCCAGATAGGCCAGCAGATCGGCGGCTTGCGGACCGCGGCGGTGATACTCATCCGAGGTCAGGATACGCACGGCATTCGCGCGCTGCATCCAGGGAAGTGCGGCGAGCACGGCTGAGGCCGACTCGGCGGTGCCATTCCACGCCAGGCAAATGCGGGTGCCGATGGATTGCGGCGCCTTTTGCGGTGCGATCAGCACCGGGCGGCCACTATCGAACAGCACAGCGTGCAAAGCGTCCGACGACGACACGTCTTCCCCAGCTTCCGGGTGCGGCACAACGGTGAGGTCAGCAAGCCGGGCCTGTTGGGCGACCAGATCTTCTTCCCGACCGGTGATCGTCGCAAAGCTTGCGGTCGCGGTTTCAGATTCGAAATGCCCTTGCCCGAGCACGACGTTATGGGCGGCGACGAACTTGTCGAACATGCTGTGGACAGCACGCGCACGGTCCGTGCTTTCCTTTTCGGTCGCCGACATCATTTCTTCGATCATCGCGCCGGACAGGCCTTCGCCAGCCAACGGCGCGACATCCCGGCTATCGACCCGGACATGGAGCGCGGTGACATGCGCCTTCCAGATATTGGCGATCATCAACGCGGTCGACAAAGCCGCCTCGCCGGCCGCGGTTCCGGTCAGTGGCAGCAGCAACTTGCGAATGGCCATGTCGTCCTCCTGTCGTGTCAGTGGTTTCTATAACATAAACAATCGAAGCGCAGCGACAATCATAGCCTGGGCCACATTAGCGTCGGTGGCATCGACCGCGAGCCAGTTGCCAGCGCCGGGATCGTGGCGGGCCGCACTTCGCAGCACGGCAAGATCGGCGTCCGAGGCATCGCCGGTGCGGGCGGCGACGCGGGTTTCCAGCACCGGGATCGGCGCATGCAGCCAAACCCCGAGGAAGTGCTCACCCGCCGCCGCAGTGACCATCGCGCGATGGGCGTCGGCCATGAAGGTCGCGTCCGCGATTACCGCATGGCGAGATGCCGCAATGACGCGCACCGCTTTGGTGAGTTCGGCAAATACCGCCGCACTGGCCTGCGGCGTATATGCGTCTGGCGGCAGGCGCTGTTCGGGGGCGACGCCGTGCAATCGCTTGCGGATTTCGTCGCTGCGCACCACCACCGCCCCTGGTGACGGGCCCAGCTGTGGCGCCAGCGCGCGGGCCAGAGTGGATTTCCCAGTGCCGGGCAACCCGCCGATTGCCAGCACCACCGCCGGCGCCGGCTGCAGCACCGCGAGCGCGCGGGCGAGGTAATCCGCCGCCCGGCCGGGATGGCCGGACCGGGCCTCGACATGGGCGCGCACCATCGCCCTGAGCGAGATGAACAGTTTCAACCCCGCCACCAACCCCCAATCCAGGCTGCGCGCGAGATAGCGGTTGAGCACCAGATTCGCCGCCGCGCGATCCAGCCGCGCCTCCAGGTCCATCAGCAGAAACGCCAGATCGTAGCCGACATCGAATTCGGCCAGCGCCTCATCGAATTCCAGCGCGTCGAACGGCGCCGGTTTGCCGTGCCAGATGCAAATATTCCCGAGGTGCAAATCGCCATGGATGCGACGGACGAAGCCCGCGTCGCGGCGCGCAAGCAGCCAGGCGGCGCGGTCCTGCAACGCCTGTCGGATCGCGGCCGCCCAGCGCATGATCTCGGGGGCGGGCAGCCCGGCGCTTTGGGCAGCGGCGATGTTGCCATCGATCAAACGGGTGAAGGCGGCGATCGGATCGGTTTGCAAGGCTGGCAGGGCGGCATGATAGGTGGCGACAGTATCGCCGAGTGCGATGAGCATCGCCGGCCCGATCGCCCCGCGCATGGCCATCGTATCGAGGAAATCACCATCGGGCACGCGGGCCATACGCAGAACCCAATCCACGATTTCACCCGTACCATCCAGGGCGAGGTGGCCATCGGGCTGGCGGCACACCGGCACCACGTCGCGATACATCCCCGGCGCCGCCGCCGCGTTCAGCGCCAGTTCGCGCCGCGCGGTGCGTTCACGTTCGCCAAGCGTCGAAAAATCCAGGAACGGGAGAGTGACCGCGCGGCGTAGTTTCCAGACCGTATCGGCGCCGAGGAAAATCGCCGAGATATGGGTCTGGATCGGCGTTCGGCCAGCGAGACCCTGCAGCAGGGCATAGGTGTCGGCCTGATCTGTCATGGGTCAGCCGCCAGGGCCAGTGCGCGGGCATAGACCTGCTTTCTTGGCAAACCCGTGGCTGCGGTGACATCGGCCACCGCCTGCTTCAGCGTGGCGCCGGCGAGCGCCGCGCGCAGCCTGGCATCGAGATCGTCGGCGTCTTCCAGTTCGGCGGGCGCCGGGCCGATCAGCAGACAGACTTCACCGCGTGGATCGGCGCTGGCAAAGCGGTCGGCCAACACCGAGAGCGGTGCGCGGATGATTTCCTCGAAATGCTTGGTGAGTTCGCGCGCCAGTACGGCCGGGCGATCGCCGAACGCGGCCAGCAAATCCGCCAGGGTTTCGCCAGCACGGGAGGGGGCTTCGTACCAGATCATTGTCGCCGACAACCCGGCACGCTCGGCGGCGCGCAATTGTGCGAATGCCGCCAGCCGCGCCCCGCCGCGCGGTGGGAACCCGAGGAACAGAAACGGGTGCGGCGGCAGGCCAGAGAGGGTCAACGCGGTCAGCGCCGCGTTCGGTCCGGGCAGGGCGGAGACCGGCAGGCCAGCTTCAAGTGCGGCGCGAACCAGCCGATAGCCGGGGTCGGACACCAACGGCGTGCCGGCATCGGAGACCAGGGCAATGCGTTGGCCGCCGCGCAACCGGTCGAGCAGTGCCGGGATACGCTGATCCTCGTTATGGTCATGCAAGGGCGCGGTCGCGGCACTGATTCCGTAGGCTGTGAGCAGGCGGGCTGTCACCCGCGTATCCTCGCACAGTACAAGGTCAGCGGCCTTCAACGTTGCGATCGCGCGGACCGTCATATCTCCGAGGTTGCCGATTGGCGTTGGTACCAGCACAAGTCCATCAGGCGGCGTGGCCGCGCGGTTCAGCGTCGGGAGATCGGGCAATGTTTCGGACATGGATACTCCTTGGGTCCATCTTAGCACTGGCTGGCTGTGGGGAGCCACGCCTTGATCGTGGGGCAGCGAAAGTGGCATCCGTGCTGGGCGGTGGCGTGGTACGACCGGCACCACAGATTGCGCCACCGATCGTGGTTGCGGCACCCACCAGCAACGCGACACGCGTTGAAAGTCTTTCGGCGACCGCGCCGCCGGGCCGCAGGGTCACCCTGCTGGCGCCGTTGAGCGGGCCGAACGCCGAGCGCGGCGCCGCGCTGGCGCGGGCGGCCGGCCTCGCGATGAAAGCCGATGGTGCACCCGGCTTCGATGTACTCGACACCAAGGGCACGGCTGAAGGTGCGGCGGCGGCGGCGATGACGGCCATTGCCGGGGGCGCCGGATTGATCCTCGGGCCATTGACCGCCGCAGAAACCGCCGCCGTGGCGGGCCCGGCGCGGGCTGCCGGCGTTGGCGTATTGCCGTTCACATCGGACCCGGCCCAGGCGCAAACCGGTGTCTGGCCGCTCGGCATCATGCCGGACCAACAGGTCCGCCGGATGGTTGCGGCGGTGATGGCGCAAGGTAAGAACCGCTTCGCGGCGGTATTGCCCGACAGCGATTTTGGCCGCGCCATGGCCGCTGCGTTACAGCGGGCCACCAGCAGCGCCGGCGCGCCTGACCCGGTGATCGCCTTCCACACCGGCGCCACACCGTCGATCAACGGCACCATCCGTGAAATCTCGGGCTATGCGACACGGCGCGGTCCGGTCGACAGCCAGATCCGCGCCGCCCGCGCACTCGGTACCGCTGACGGCCGACGTCAGGCCGCGCAACTGGCCAAGTCACCGATCCCGCCGCCACCGTTCGACGCCATTTTGCTCGCCGATAGCGGCGAACGGCTGAGCACGCTGGCGAGCCTGCTGCCATACTACGACCTCGATCCGCCCGCGGTTCGGGTGCTCGGACCGGCGCTGTGGGGATCGGTCACGGCGCGCGGCGAAGCAGCGCTGCCCGGCGCGTGGTACGCTGCACCAGATCCAGCGAGCCGCGCCAATTTCGATGCGCTTTATCAGGCCGATGGCGGCGAACCCGCGCCGGGTTTGTCGGATTTTGCTTATGATGCCGCCGGAATTGCCCGGGTTTTGGCCCGCGAAGGTGGGTTTTCGTATGCGGCCCTGGCCCGCCCCGACGGGTTTGCCGGGGTGGACGGCGTGCTCGCGTTGCAGCCGGATGGCACCGTGCGGCGCGGCCTGGCGGTGTTCGAGCTGCAACGCGGCGGACCGGTGATCGTCGAGCCCGCACCCGAAACCATTAACGCCCCAGGTCTCTGACCCGCAAATGCGCCCGAAACAACTGCTCGCTGCATGTCTGGCCATTGGTGGGATGCCAGTGTTGGTGCTGGGCGGCTTGATCCTGCACGGCGATGTTGGGGTTTGGCCTGCCGGGATCGCGTTCGCCGCAATCGCGCTATCGAGCATGGCGGTCGCATTCGTCTGGGTGCGCGACATTGATCTTCTGGCAGAAACCTTGCGCCAGGCGATGACAAACCAGGGGCCGGCGCTCTCCACCGCCGCGGCCGCCCCGCGTATCCCATCGGTCGAGCGCATCGCGCAGGGCATCGAAAATCTCGCGCGCAGCCTTGCCAACCGTGCCGGGGAAATCGGCGTGCTGCTGCGTGCCAATGAGGCGATTATCGAGCGACTGCCCGATCCGCTGCTGGTGCTGGCCCCTGATCGCGCCGTGCTGCGGGCCAACACTGCCATGCGCACTGCTTTCCGCGACGAAATCCCCGCCTTGCTGCGCCACCCGGTCTTACGCAGCGCGATCACCCGGGCCTGGACGGAGAAGGCGACGCAGAGCGTCGATCTCAGCCTGCCAGTACCCGTGGAGCGCGAGGTTCAGGCAACGGTGCTTTATTTCGACCCGCCCTTGGCCGATGGCGGGCAGGCCCTGGTGATCCTGTCGGACCGCACCCGCGAACGCCGGGTGGAGGCGATGCGCGCGGATTTCGTCGCCAATGTCAGCCACGAATTGCGCACCCCCCTGGCCAGCGTGATTGGCTTCATCGACACCATCCGTGGCCCCGCCGCTGATGACCCGCCTGCCCAGGCGCGCTTTCTCGGCATCATGGCCGAGCAATCAGACCGCATGCGCCGGCTGATCGATGATCTGTTGAGCCTCAGCAGGATCGAACTGGTCGAACATCAGCTGCCGTCAACCCGGATCGATCTTGCCGCGTTGGTGCGCGCCGTTGCCGCATCGTTCGAGCCACGCCTGGCCGAACGCGGGACCCGGCTGATCCTCGACCTTGCCCCCGACCTCCCGACAGTGCCGGCGGATGCCGATCAGATCGCCCAGGTCGCCACTAATCTGATCGAAAACGCGATAAAATACGGCCGCGAAGCCGGGCAGGTTACCGTCAGCCTGTCCACGGCACGGTCTGGGGTGCTGCTGGCGGTCAGCGATGACGGCCCTGGCATGGCGCGTGTCCATCTGCCGCGCCTGACCGAGCGGTTTTACCGCGTCGACAAAGCCCGCAGCCGCAATGCCGGTGGCACGGGGCTGGGGTTGGCGATCGTCAAACACATTACCAATCGGCATCGCGGACAGTTGCAGATTGAGAGCGAGGAAGGCAAAGGCAGCCGGTTCAGTGTCTGGCTGCCGATCGGAAAGGCAGAAGGTTAGAGCGTGATCCCCGGCCGAGACACCACGCTCACGCCGGTGCCATTTCGACCGGAGCGAGCGTAGGCGCGGATTGGGCTCCACATCCGCAGCCTTTGCCGGTCTCGGCTTTGACGTCCTCATCGCGGGTGCAGCAGGACCCGGCATCCAGCGTCGGCGGTCCGCCACAACAGCCGGCGCCGACCGCGTCGAGGCCGAGCAAGGTGTCGGACGGCGAGGCGCTACAAACGCCGGTTTCTGGCAATTCCAGCTCGACGCGCCGGGCTGCGGCCATATCCCCCATCAAGGCGGCCGCGATCGAGCGTACCTGTTCGTGCCCGGTTGCCAGCAGGAATGTCGGCGCCCGGCCGTAGCTCTTCATGCCAGCGATATAGAAATCAGGCTCGGCATGCGCGAGTTCTAACGCACCATGCGCCCGCACCGTTCCGCAACTATGCAGATTGGGGTCGATCAGCGTTCCAAGCTGTTCGGCACATTCAAGCGCCGGGTCGAGCGACAGGCGCACTTCCCGCAGGAACGACATATCCGGGCGGAAGCCGGTCGTATTGATCAGTTCATCCGCGATAACTTCGCCTGGATGCCCGGCATAATCGCCCTGGATAACCAGCCGCGATGTCGCATCATGGCTTATCCGCGCGATGCGGAACGGTGTTTTCGCGTCGACCGCACCGCTTTCGACGCACCTGCGGGCCTGGCTACCGAGCGCCCCGCGGGCAGGCAAGCCATCCGCTTCCTCACCGCCATAGGCCGCCTCGATCCGCGCTTTTCGCATCAGCCAGATGATCCGCGTGGCCGGCTCGGCAGTCTGTAGCCTGGCGAGATCGATCAGCACGTTGAGTGCCGAATGCCCAGCGCCGACGACGGCCACGGTTTTTCCGGCGTAACGGGCGCGCGCAGCGCCGAGCACATCTGGAATTCCGCTTGCAATCTGGCGCGCATGCATGTCTTCGCCGATCGCCGGCAGGCCGTCTGCACCGGCCGGGTTCGGCGATGTCCAGGTGCCGGATGTATCGATGACGGCGCGGGCTTCGAAGCTGACCGCAGCGCCGTTGGTCTGTTTCACACGCAGCACGAACGGAAGCTGTTCGCGGCCAGCGGTCTGCACCTTGTCGCAGTTCTTGCGGGTCACCGCCGTTACCCGGCTGTTCAGATGGATATGCCGCGCCAGCACCGGCAGGGCTGCGAGTGGTTCCAGGTAATCCCGCACGAGTTCGCCACCTGTTGGCACAGCGTCCTCATCCGGATGCTGCCAGCCCGCGGCTTCGAGCAGCAATCTTGCTGCCCGATCCACGTTGTAACGCCAGGGCGAGAACATCCGCACATGGCCCCATTCACGTACGCTCTCGGCGATGGCACCGCCAGCCTCAAGCACTACGGGCGTTTCGCCACGCGCCAATAGTTCAGCCGCCGCCGCCAATCCGACAGGTCCGGCACCGATGATGGCAACAGGGAGTTTGCGCGCGCTCATGACAGACCCTTTCGACGGAGAGATATTGGGAGGTTTGCGGTTTCAGCATCCGGCATTGCTGGCAGGCACGCGCTTGGTCCGCGCCCACAGCAATTCTCGGTCAGGAAGCAAACCAGTCCGTTCATCGCGGCAAAATCCGCCGCGTAAATCAACTGCCGGCTGACGCGGCGCTGGGTCACCAGTCCGGCGCGCAGCAAATGTTGCAGATGGAAGGTCAGCGACGACGGCGGCACGCCAAGCCGGTCGGCGATACTGCCGGCCGGGAGCCCGTTATGCCCGCACTCCACCAGCATCCGATACACCGCCAGGCGATGCTCGTGGGCAAGCGCCCCGAGGGCTGCGATGGTTTGTTTGGTGTCCAAGGGTGCCTCCGGTCTTTCGACAAAACCCGTATGGATGAAGCGTCGAGAGCAGTCAACGTCTATTCGACGAATGTCGAATAGTTGCGCAGTGGTGATGGCGCCGGCTGCCGATCGGTCAGACAGCAGGCACGGACTGGCACGCGAACCACCCAGGTTTCGTCTTTAAAATTATACTTAGTAATCTTTGTTATACGTACATGTTCTCCCTAAAAGTTACATTGCGTTATTTGTATCATAAGATTAAGGGTATTTTAGTGACAAAACGACTAAAGGCTCGGGAGCTCAGTGAATGGCGACGTTTACCTGGATTGGCAATAACGGTACGTTCGACGCAAATGACGCGAGCCAGGCCGCCAATTATTCGCCAACCGGCGGTCCGCCCGGCGATAACGACACGCTGATCGTCGGCGCAGGCGCAACACTGACGAGCGCCAGCGGGGGATTGGTCACCGGGCTTACCATCCAGGCTGCGGGTTCCGACACGTTCAATTTCACCAACCAGAATTTCGTTGCGTCCCATTTCACGCTTGGCAACTCCACGACACTCAACCTGACCGGCACCGCCCGCAACACGGCGGGTTTCGATATTGGTTCCGGCGGCGGCACCCAGTCTCAGGTTCGCCAGACCGGAAGTGGCGCGGCGCTTAGCGTAAACGTCACCGGTACGGTGGTCAGCGACGCCTTTATCTATCTCGATCAACCCAATGGCAGCCTGACGTTCAATGTGTCGCAGAACGGCACCGCGCGCGGTGAACTCTATTCGCAGGGGGCTATTTTCAACCTCGGCGGCACGCTGACCATCAATACCGACGCCGGCAATAGCGGCAATCGGTTCTCCAACGCCGGCTATATGCTGCTGGGGTCGCAGAACGGAACGTCCTATACGAAGCTCAACGGGCGGATGGACGGCACGCGCGGGGTCATCGAACTTGCCGCCGCCGCGACCGGGGCAATCCTCGAAATCGCCACCAACATGCCCGGCGCGCAGATTGTTGCGTTCGGTGCCGGCAATAGCGGAACAGTGCTGGTCGATGCCACCACGACACTTGGCAGCTACGCCAATGTCGGCACCGTCACCACAACTGTTCTGCAGAACAGCTTCGAGCGTTTTAACGAGTTTGGGCCTGGCAACACCATCGATCTCGCTGGCGTCAGCGCTACCGGACTGACCTATAGTTTCGGCAATGATGCCACCTGGGGCAACAACGTCCTGACGTTGATCCGCAACGGAACGACCGTGGTTGCTCGCTTGCGCTTCACCAATAGTTCGGCCTTCGCCGACGGCACCGCATCGAACTTCGTGCTGGCCGCCGATAGCGCCGGCACCGGCACGGCCATTACGGTCAATGCCGCCCCGGTTTCGGTGGTCAATGCCGGGACGACGTATGAAGTCGGCGGCACGGCTGCGGTCTTCAACGGCCCGACTGTCACTGGCACGCTCGACTGGGGCACGGCCGGAAACTGGACGGGCGGCGCGACCGCCGGCCTGCCGGGGCAGTTCCAGGCGGTGGTGATCACCAATTCGCTGGCCCAGATCGGCAGTTTCGCCAGTTATCAGCTGAATGTTTCCGGCACCCAGGCTGCCGGCGGGCTGTCGTTCAGCGACCATTTCGCCAAGCTCAGGATTACCGGACCGCTCACCCTTGCCGCGGCGCCCGGACAAAGCAGCGGTGGTGGGCTGGTGCAAACCGCCGGCACCGTCAATATCGCCGCCGGTGGCACGCTCACGGCACGCAACCTCACCTCGTCGAGTGAGCTTACCCTCGAAGCCGGGGCATCGCTGGCGGTTTCAGGGGTTGCCCCGTTTACCCTCGGGTCCGGGCTCGCCGGGCTGAGCCTTGAGGACACCGCGACTTTCAGCGGCGCCACCATCACCTCGGGTGGCAATATCATTATTGGGGCGAACGCGAGCGCCTCCGTGACCGCGATCACCAGCACTGGCACCGCCAGCAGCGTAACCGCGACCTACACCGCAGTCGGCGCCGGCTCTGCCACCGACCCCAACCAGTCGACCGGCTCATCAAGTTCCAGCCTGACCATCACTGGCGCGGGAACTGTTTGGCGCGATGTCGGCGGCGATGCCACTACCCCGCTCAGCGGCGCGATGCTGGTGGGCGGTGGCGGCGCGTCGGTCAACGCGCTCGGTACGGTCAGCGTGCCGGCCGGTGGCAATGGCACATTGAATGTTGACCAGTCTGCCACCCTGATCGACAGCGGCTTCGCCATACTTGGCCTGTTCAGCGGATCCGACGGTTCGGTGAATGTGCAGAACGGCGCCAAATGGATCGTCAACACCAGCAGCCTGAATCTGCCTGGATCGATCGTGATTGGCAGCACGACCATTGCCTCGGGCGGGGCGCCGCCGATCCTGTCGGTCGGGTATCGGGGCACCGGCAGCCTGAATGTGGCGAGTGGCGCCACGGTCAGCCTGGGCAGCCAGGCCTTGGATGCCAATCAGTACGGTTTGGTCATCGGCGTTGGCGCGGGAACTTTGTCGCCGGCGACGCGGCCGAGCGGCACGGTGACGGTCAACGCAGCCCTGCTCGACAGCAGCCAGGCCTCGATTTCCATCGGCCAGCGCGGCGACGGCGTGCTCAACATCAGCAATGGCGGCACAGTGCTGGCCGCCAATGGTGGCGTCATCGGGTTCGGCGTGGTGCTCGGCAGTCGCAGCTACGTGCTGGCCGGCACCGGCACTACGACGGCTTCTACCGGAACCCTGATCATCGGTGGCGGCACCGGCACCTCTGCCCTGATATCCAGTTCCGACTTCATCAATGGCCGTGATGGCATTGGCAGTGTCACCATCAGCAACGGCGGCAGCCTGGCTGTTACTGGCAGGTATTTTGAAGGTGGGTCTGCATCTAGCCGCGGCACCGCGACTGGCAATAATTTTCTGGTGCAGGGCGGCAGTGTCAGCATCAGCAACGGCGCCACGATCTTCAGCGGCAGCAATTTCAACCTCCAATCTGGCGCGGTGGGGATTTCCAGTGCCGGCACGCTGGTCGACGGCAACATCATCGTGGGCGCCAGCGGCACCCTGACCATGCTGGGCAACGGCGCCGGGTCCACATCGGTCCTGACCAACGATGCCGTCGGCGGCAGCCTGGCGAATGCCGGTCTGATCCAGGCGCTGAACGGCACGCTGGAAATCGCGGCCAATGTCGGCGGGGCTGGCAGCTTCCTGGCGTCCAGCGGTGGAACGGTGAAGTTTGACCGCGCGGTCAGCAATACCACCACCGCATCGCTCGGCGGCACGCTCAACAACGGCACGATTGAATTGGCGACCCCGTCGAGCTTCCTTGGGACGATCGACAATTTCTGGGGAAGCACGAACAGGGTGCTACTGGACGGGATCGGGAGTAGCCTGCCGGGGCTGGTCTGGACCCAGATTGACGCGACCTATGGCACATTGGCGATCAGCACCAATAATACGCTGGCAGCAACCCTGAAGATCGCCGGCTATCATCCGGGTGGCTTCAACCAGGCTGGGATTACCGGTGGGCTGACCATTGCCGCGATCGACACAGCGCCGTGCTTCGCCGCTGGGACCCGGATCCGCACTACTCGTGGTGAGATCGCAGTCGAAGCGCTGATAGAAGGCGACCGCGCCATCACCGCCACCGGCACCAGCCCGATCACCTGGATTGGCCACCGCCGTGTTGCCTGCGTCGACCATCCCCGCCCGTGGGATGTCAACCCAGTCCGCATCGCGCCGCATGCCTTCGCGCCCAACCAGCCGTGCCGCGATGTGTGGCTCAGCCCCGACCATGCGGTGTTGCATGATGGCAGGCTGATCCCGATCCGCTACCTCATCAACGGTGCCACCATCATCCAGGAACCGCGTGACGCGGTGACCTATTTCCATGTCGAACTTGCGGCCCATGATGTGCTGTTTGCCGAGGGCCTGCCGGCGGAAAGCTTCCTCGACACCGGCAATCGCGGTGCCTTCGCCAATGGCGGCGCTGCGGTAATGATGCATCCCGATTTTGCCCTGAAAACCTGGGATGTTGAAGCCTGCGCGCCGCTCGCGGTGGACGGTGTGGCGGTGCATGTCGCGCGGACAGAATTGCTCGAACGTGCGGCTATGCTTGGCCATGCCATGACCGATGATCCCGATTTGCACCTGCTGGCCGATGGCCGCGTTATCCTGCCGGACTGGATCGGCGATGAAATCGGCTTCGTGCTGCCGGAACATTTCGACGTGTTGCGTCTGGTGTCACGCCATTTCGCGCCAGCCGAAATCCTGCCGACCAGCGATGACCGCCGACGGTTGGGGGTCGCGGTCACCAGTCTGATCCTGGATGGCGAAACGATCACGCCCGCCATGGGCAATGGCTGGTACGCGGGCGAAGACGGCCTGCAATGGACCGATGGCGATGCGCGTATCAGCGCCCGCACCGGCGCGGTGCTCGAAGTGCGGATTGCCGGAATTGGCCGCTACTGGAACGACGCCAGCAGCGGCCAGGAACCGATTTACGCCAGCCAGACATCCGGCACGAAGGCATAGCCCTGGGCGGCCTTGGCGACGTGGCCAAAGCACGGGAAGTCCAGATGCATGCCCGCCACCCGCAGCCGATCGGTGGCCGCCATGTCGAAGGTTTTGCGCCGGCTGACCCGCGCCAGATCGGCGTCGGTATCGAAGACCATGCCGGCTTCGGGGTTGGTGAACTGGATGCCGGGAAGATGCACCACATCGCCCCAGACCAGCAGGCTGTCATCACCTGACGCCAGGATCCAACCAGTATGACCGGGCGTATGCCCGGGAAGATGCTGCACCATCACGCCTGGCATCACCACTTCACCATGCTTCACCTGGCGGGTGCGGTCCTGGTACGGGGTGAGGCACCGCACCGCGAGGGCAAAGCTGTCTTTCGCCGCATCAGGCGCTGCGGCCGCGATATCGGCATTGAGCCAGAATCCGGCCTCGGCGGCATTGATCACCAGTTCGGCATTGGGGAAATAGGCGGCGCCAGCATCGTCGATCAGACCGCTCGCATGGTCGATATGGGCGTGGGTCAGCAGCACGGTGGAAATATCGGCTGGTGCGATCCCGAGGCTCGCCAGACCCTTGCGCATGAAGCCGTGCGCCGGGCCGAATGCGTTGGCGCTGCCAGCATCGATCAGGATTTTCTTGGCGCCGATTTCGACGAGGAAGGCCGAAATGGTAATGCGGGGTGGCAGCGTACGGAAATGCGCGATCTCGAGCCGCTCGGCTTCCTCCGGGGTGATGCCGGCCAGCACACCGGTGCCGGCCTCGAACATACCGTCATTCAGCGCGGTGATGGCGATGTCACCGACTTTGGTGCGGTAGACGCCAGAGTTACGATTGGTCATGGCATGATCTCCTTTAAGCGACGGATAGGCAGGTTGAAAGCCGCCGAGCTGACGGCTGATGACGCACGCGCCGAACAGCGCGCCTAGAGCGTGATGACCATAGGTGGAATCACCCGAAGGTCTGAATCACGCGACCAAGCAAAGAGTTAGAGCGTGATGACCGCGCCTATCAGCGGTCATCACGCTCTATATCGCCGGTCCGGCAACCAGGGCCCGGTTTTGCGCGCTGGTGTTCATGCCTTGGCCAACATCGGCCCCATCGGACGTCCACCGAAAAGATGGACATGCAAATGCGGCACTTCCTGGCCGGAATGCTCGCCCATATTGGCCAGCAGGCGATAGCCTGGGGCTTCGAGGCCGAGATCGCGCGCCACCTGGCCAACTGCGCGCACGAAGCCGGCAATTTCAGCGTCGCTCGCCATTGCCGAGAAATCCGCCCAGGAAATATAGGCACCGCGCGGGATCACCAGCACGTGGATTGGCGCCACCGGGGCGATGTCGTGAAAGGCGATCGCGTATTCATTCTCGAACACGCGCGTGCTGGGAATTTCACCGCGCAGGATTTTGGCGAACACGTTTTGCGGGTCGTAAACACCCACGCCTTTTACCGCCATCGTTGGTTCCCCTCGCCCGGTTACGGGATTTTCCTGGTCAATGTGAGCCGCTCCGGAAGATTGCGGCTGGCCTTCTCGGCGATCCCGGAAATGCCCTCGCGCCGTTCGAGCTCCGCCCAAACTTCACCAGTTGCAACCCCAGCATCTTCCCAGAGCAGCAACAAATGATAGAGTACATCGGCACTTTCGGCAATCAGCGCCGCACGGTTGCCCGATACCGCCTCGATCAGGCATTCGACCGCTTCCTCGCCGAATTTCTGCGCCACCTTGGCCGTGCCACGCGACAGCAGGCGGGCGGAATGGCTCAATTCAGGATCGGCGCCGCGCCGGCTGGCAATGACGGCCGCAAGCCGATCAAGCACGTTGGTGCTGGCACCGTGGATCGAAACCCCCTGTGCAATGCGTTTGTTCAGCAGTTTGCGCACGCTCAATTTCTTGGCCGCAGGCTTTTTCGCAACCGTAGCTTTGGTCTCCGCTTTCTTGACAGAAGCTTTCTTGACCGCCGCTTTCTTGGGTGCGGCTTTCTTTGTCGTTTTGGCCATCGATGCCCCTATGCCGCGAGGTTGCGCTGCATGCGCACTGGAAGTCCCGCCCGGGCCAGTTCAGCTTTCACCTCGGCGATGGTGAAGGTGCCAAAGTGGAAGACACTTGCCGCCAGCAAGCCGGTCGCCCCGGCCGCGGCGCCTTCGACAAAGTGCTGCAAGGTGCCGACGCCGCCGGATGCGATCACCGGGACGCGAATGGCCGCGCAGACCGCCCGCACCAATGCGAGGTCGAAGCCGGTGCCCTGGCCGTCCTGATCCATGCTGGTCAACAGGATTTCGCCCGCGCCCAGCGCCACCACCTGGCGGCACCAGTCGATGACGTCAATGCCGGTGTCGCGCCTGCCACCATGGGTGAAGACCGACCATTTGCCACCGGCCACGCGCTTGGCGTCCACCGCGACCACAATGCATTGGCTGCCGAATTTTTCCGCCGCTTCGCGCACCAGTTCCGGGCGTGCCACCGCCGCCGAGTTGATGCTGGCCTTGTCGGCACCGGCCAGCAGCAACCGCCTGATATCGTCCACAGCGCGGATGCCACCACCCACGGTCAACGGCAGAAATACCCGCGCTGCCGTGCGGCTAACGACGTCGAGGATCGTGTCGCGGTTTTCGTGGCTCGCGGTGATGTCCAGGAAGGTCAATTCGTCAGCGCCGGCGGCGTCGTATATCACCGCCTGCTCGACCGGATCGCCGGCATCGCGCAGCCCGACAAAGCTCACGCCCTTGACGACGCGGCCGTCCTTGACGTCCAGACACGGGATCACACGCAATTTCAACATGATCAGCTATCCAGCAGAGCCAGCGACTCGGGCAATGAAACACGGCCATCATATAAAGCGCGGCCCACAATCACGCCATCAAGTCGGCCATGCGCGGCCTGCTTTAGCGCCCGCAGATCATCGAGGCTGCCGATCCCGCCCGAGGCGATTACCTTGGTCGAGATCCGGGTTGCGAGATCGATGGTTGCCTCAATATTCACCCCACCCAGCATACCATCGCGACCAATATCGGTGAAGATGATCGCCGAAACCCCGGCATCTTCGAACCGCAACGCCAGATCGGTCGCCGGAATGGTCGAAATCTCCGCCCAGCCTTCGGTTGCCACAAATCCGTCACGGGCGTCGATGCCGACAGCGATGCGGCCGGGAAATTCGCGACACGCCTCAATCACCAGAGCGGGATTCTTCGCCGCCGCACTGCCGAGGATCACCCGGCCGATGCCGGCTTCGAGCCATTGCGCAATGCCGGCCAGATCGCGAATGCCGCCGCCGAGCTGCACCGGGACCGTCACGTTGGCGATGATGTCACGCACCGCCGCCGCATTCACCGGTTTGCCGGCGAATGCGCCGTTGAGGTCAACAACATGGATATAGCGGCAGCCACCATCCTGCCACGCCCGTGCCTGCGCGCCGGGATTGTCGGAGTAGACTGTCGCGTCGGCCATTTCGCCGCGGCGGAGACGAACGCAGCTGCCGTCTTTTAGGTCGATCGCGGGGTATAGGGTCAAGCTCATGGCTCAGTTCCGAAATCTCACGCTAAGAATAGCCGTTATTGCGGGCCCTTGCGAAACAATGACAGCAGGAATTAAACCCTCAGCAGATGCACATCCACCAAAGGCCGCTTCTGCAACCTTTTACCCAACGCCCGCCGCAACGCCGCCTTGGCCGCATCCAACAACGGGGCATCATCCGCCCGCAACGCCTCGGGCAATTCGTCGATAGCCTCGGTCAACTCGGCGACCACCCGGGTGGTCATCGCGTCATCGTCATCCAGCAGGCCCGGCGCGCTGATCTTTGGCGGGCTCAACAGTTTGCCGCTGGCATCTACCGCGATCGAGGCAATGACAATGCCGTTGAACAGCATCCGCCGTCGTGCACCGAGCACCCCGCCAGCAAGCGGCACCAGCCGGTTGCCGTCGAGCACCAGCTTGCCGACCGGCGCACTGTCGATCACCGTTGGCGTGCCTGGGGTCAGCCCGAGGATATCGCCGTCTTCGAGCAAAATCGGGGTGACGCCCAATTCCTGCGCGAGTGCGGCATGGGCGGACAGATGTCGCCATTCGCCATGGGTTGGCACCGAAAACCGTGGCCGCACCAGTTCATACAGCCGGCGCAATTCATCGCGCGCCGGATGGCCGGAAACGTGGACATGGGCTTCTTCGTCGGTCACCACCCGCACGCCGCGGCGCACCAGGCTGTCCTGCACCACGCCGATGGCGCGTTCATTGCCGGGGATCATCCGGCTCGAATAGACAACCGTGTCGCCATGGCCGAGTTCGATGCGGGGATGGGTGTCCATTGCGACGCGCGACAGGGCGCTGCGATCTTCGCCCTGGCTGCCGGTGATGAGGATAAGCAGGTTATCGTCATCGATATCGTTGGCCTGATCTTCCGACAGGAACGGCGCGATACCTTTGAGATAGCCGCAGGTCCGCGCGGCGGAGTCGAGGTTGCGCAAGCTGCGCCCAACCATGGCGACGCTGCGGCCGGCGGCGCGGGCGGCCAAGGCGACCGATTCAACCCGGGCCACGTTGCTGGCAAAGCACGTGACCGCGACGCGACCACGTAAACCGGCAATGACCTCGACGAGGTTGCGGCGCACATCGCCTTCCGACCCGGAATGGCCTTCGACCATGGCGTTGGTCGAGTCACAGATCATCGCCAGCACGCCTTCATCACCGAGCGCGCGGAGGGCTGCCTCGTCCGATTGCGGGCCGACCATGGGATTGGGATCGAGCTTGAAATCGCCGGTATGCAGGACTGTGCCGGCGTCCGTGCGGATCACCAGGGCTTGCGATTCCGGCACTGAATGCGCCATGCGGATGAATTGTAAGCGGAACGGCTTCAGGGTGAAGCTGCCGCCGGCCGGCACTGTGTGCACTGGCACCTTGCTAAGCAGGCCGGCTTCGGCGAGCTTGCGGCGCAGCACGGTCGCGGCAAACGGCGTTGCATAAACCGGGCATTGCAATTGCGGCCACAGATGCGCGACTGCGCCTATATGGTCTTCATGCGCATGGGTGATCACCAGCCCGACCAGATTTTCACGCCGTTCAGCGATGAAGGCCGGGTCCGGCATCATGATTTCGACCTCGGGGTGCGCCGCACCGCCAAAGCCGATGCCGCAATCGACCGCAAGCCAGCGGCCGCCGAAGCGGTAAAGGTTCAAATTCATCCCGATTTCGCCGGTCCCACCCAGCGGCAGGAAGGCAAAATCACTCGTCGAGGCGTCCATTTATATCTTCAATTCCCAATTCGGCGCGGCATAGGGCCGCACATTCAGCGTTTAGTCATGTTCATGGTCCGGCAATCTTGCCCGTTCGCGCGACAGCACCGGTGCCGGATTGCGCGCCGCCAGGAGGCGGAGGCCATCCAGCGTTAGATCGGGATCGATTGTCTCGATAACATTGGTGCCTTCGGCGAGCAGCGAAGCCAAGCCGCCAGTAGCCACCACTTTCAACCCGCCCCCATACTCGCTTTGGATGCGCGCGACCAGCCCCTCGACCATCCCGACATAGCCCCAGTAAATTCCGGATTGCATGGCAGGCACCGTCGATCGACCGATCACCGATTGCGGCCGGCCAATACCGATGCGCGGCAGCCGGGCGGCGGCGCGGTGCAGCGCTTCAATCGACAAATTGATGCCGGGGGCGATCACCCCGCCGAGATAGGCGCCATCACGATCCATGACATCGAATGTGGTGGCGGTGCCGAAATCGATAATCACCATCGGCCCGCCATAACGGACATGGCCGGCCAGCGTGTTGAGCAGCCGATCGGCACCGACCTCATCCGGGTTGTCGATCTTGATCGCGAAACCCCAGTCGAGCGCGGCGCGGGCGACCAGCGGCTCCACATCGAGCCAGTCGCGGCACAGGCGGCGGATATCATAAAGGGCAGCCGGCACCACGGTGCCGATGACCGCACCGGTGATCTGTTCGCGCTTGATGTTGCTGCTGCCCAGCATGGTTTGCAGCCACACCCAATATTCATCCGCGGTGCGCTGGGCGTTGGTCGAAATCCGCCAGATCCCGCGCCACTGGTCACCATCATGCACCGCCATGACGGTGTTGGTATTCCCGGTATCGACCACCAGCAACATGGCTAACTCCCGTTTGGCAGCAGGACATCGCCCGCGGTGAAATTTTTGATGGTCCCAGCGATTTCCAGGCACAGCCCACCATCGTCGCCAAGCCCGGCAAACCCGCCGGCATATTCATGGCCGCCGAGCTTGAGTGTCATCGCGCTGCCGAGCGGTTGGGCGTGGACGCGCCAGGCATCCCGCACTGGCGCGAAACCGTAGGCCTCCAGAACCGCGAGCCAGACGCCGATCCGCTCCAGCAATTGCCCGGCGAACGCCTCGGCGTCGGGTGCGATCGGGAGTTTGGCGGTGCGGCGGTCAGGGAGTTCCGGCGCATGGGCGAGATTGACGCCGATGCCGAGGATCACCCAATCGATCGTGGCGCCAGTGCCGTGGCTCTCGGTGAGGATGCCGGCGAGTTTGGCGCCGTCGAGCAACAGGTCGTTCGGCCATTTCAGCGCGAGATCGGCATCGTCCGGCAGGTGCCTGCGCACGGTTTCAGCGAGTGCCACGCCGGCCAGCAAAGACATCTGCGCGGCTTCACGCGGGGCCAGGGTCGGCCGCACCAGAACCGACAGCGCCAGATTGCCGGCTGGCGTTTCCCAGCCGCGCCCGCGACTGCCGCGCGCTTGCGATTGGCGTCGGGCCAGGACCGCCAGGCCATCGGGTTCGCCCTCGGCCGCCAGCGTGCGGCAAAGATCCGAGGTCGATGGCAGAACCTCGTGCACTTGCAGCCGCCACACGCGGGCGGCAGCCGCATCCGTCATCCGAAGATTGCTTTGGCGGCAGCCAGAGCGGCGGCTTCAACCGGGGCGGCGAAGGTGAAGAACAGGACAGTGAACAAGCCGCCAGCCACTGCGACCACCGACAGCGATGCCGGGCGCGCATCGAAGGCTTCCGCACTATCATCGAAGAACATCACCTTGATGATGCGAATGTAATAGTAGGCACCGATCACGCTGGTCAGCACGCCAATCACCGCCAATATCCACATGCCCTGGGAGACGGCTGCCTGGAAGATGAACAATTTTCCCCAGAAGCCTGAAAACGGCGGGATACCCGCCATCGAGAACATGAACACGGCGAGCCATAATGCCAGGCCAAGGTCGGTGCGCGCCAGGCCCGCAAGATCTGAGATGCCTTCGACCGCACGGCCGCGGCGGCGCATCGCCAGGATGCAGGCGAACGCGCCGGCGTTCATGAACACGTAAGTCACCAGATAAATCAGCACGCCCTTGACGCCCAGCGGCGTGCCGGCGGCGAGGCCGACCAGCGCGTAGCCCATATGCCCGATCGACGAATACGCCATCAGCCGCTTGATGTTCTTCTGGCCAATCGCGGCGAGCGAGCCCAGGAGCATCGAGGCAATTGCCACCAGCACGATCAGTTGCTGCCATTGCGCCAGCAAATGCCCGAACGGCCCGCCCAGCACCCGCAGCAGCAGTGCCATGGCCGCCACTTTTGGCGCCGTGCCCATGAAGGCGGTGACCGGGGTCGGGGCACCTTCATAGACGTCCGGCGTCCACATATGGAACGGCACCGCCGATATCTTGAAAGACAATCCGGCGACGATGAACACGACGCCCACCGTGACGCCGGTCGAGGCATTGTCCTTGTCGCTGAGCAGACGGCCGAGATCGCTGAAGCTCATGCTGCCGGCAAAGCCGTAAACCAGCGAAATCCCGTAGAGCAGCAACCCCGAGGCCAGTGCGCCCAGTACGAAATACTTCAACCCGGCTTCCGAGCTGCGCAGATCGTCGCGCGCGAAGGCCGCCAGCACGTAGATCGACAGGCTCATCAATTCGACGCCGAGATAGAGCGACATCAAATTCACCGCCGATGCCATCAGCATCATGCCAACCGTGGCGAACAGCACCAGCACCGGGTATTCAAAGCGCCGCAGATTTTCCTGCTCGATATAGTCGAGCGACAGGATCACCCCGAGCATGGCGGCGGCCAGGATCAGCAGTTTTACGAAGCCGCTGAACGCATCGACTGCAAACATCCCGGAATAACCCAGGCCCGGCACTCCGGCCATGACCAGGACGGCGGCCAGCAGCATCGCGCCAACCGTGAACATGCTGGCCATGCGGAAGGCGTTTTCCCGCGCCAACACGCCGTAAACCAGGATCGCCATCCCAGCGCAGGACAGGACGATCTCGGGGAGGGCTAGGGTCCAGCTCATTTCACGATCCCGGCAAGCTTGATGGTCGCGGCGAGTGCGGCCTTGTGATGATCGACCATATGGGCGACCGAGGCATCCCAGAACCCGGTGAAGTGGGACGGTGCGATGCCCATCCACAAGGTCAGCACCACCAGCGGCGCGAAAATGGCAATCTCGCGCGGCGACAGATCAAGGATGGTTTTCAGTTCGTCGCGGGTCAGCGCACCGAAAATCACCCGGCGATAGAGGTACAGCATGTAGACCGCGCCCAGGATCATGCCCGAACTGCCCAGCAGCGCCAGCCAGAAGCTGACCTTGAAGGCACCGACCAGAACCAGGAACTCACCCGCGAAGCCGGCAGTGCCGGGAAGCCCGACGCTTGCCATGGTGAACAGCATGAAGGCGAGCGCGTAGGCCGGCATTCGGTCGGCGAGGCCACCGTAGCGGGCAATTTCGCGGGTGTGGATGCGGTCATAAACCACGCCGACGCAGAGGAACAACGCGCCCGACACGACGCCGTGCGACAGCATCTGGAACAATGCGCCCGACAGGCCCTGCACGTTCACCGTGAAAATCCCCATCGTCACCACGCCCATATGGGCGACCGACGAATAGGCGATCAGCTTCTTCATGTCGGTCTGGGCGAGCGCCACCAAGGAGGTGTAGATCACCGCAACCACCGACAAGGTGAAGACAAAGGGGGCGAAATAGGCTGTCGCATCCGGCAGCATCGGCACTGAGAAACGCAGGAACCCGTAAGCCCCCATCTTCAACAGCACACCTGCCAGAATGACAGAACCTGCCGTCGGCGCTTCTACATGGGCGTCCGGCAACCAGGTATGCACCGGCCACATCGGCACCTTCACCGCGAAGGACGCGAAGAAGGCGATGAACAGCCAGATCTGCATCGCCGGGGCGAATTGGGTCTTCATCAGCACGGTGATATCGGTGCTGCCCGCGGCCACCCACATCGCCAGCAGCGCCAGCAGCATCAGCACCGATCCCGCGAGGGTGTAGAGAAAGAACTTGAACGCCGCATAAACCCGGCGCGGCCCGCCCCAGACGCCGATGATCAGATACATCGGGATCAGCACACCTTCGAAGAAGATGTAGAACACCACGAAATCCAGCGCGCAAAACATGCCGACCATCATGGTTTCCAGCACCAGGAAGGCGATCATGAATTCACGGACCCGGGTCTGAATGCTTTCCCAGCTTGCCAGGATGCAGATCGGGGTCAGCGCGGTCGATAGCAGCACGAACAACACCGAAATGCCGTCCACGCCCATTTTGTACGTGATGCCGATCGACGGCAGCCAGGACAGGGATTCGACAAACTGGAACCCGCCATCGGCCTGATCGAACCGCACCCATAGCAGCAGCGACAGCGCGAACACGATCAGGCTGGTCCACAGCGCCGTCCAGCGCGCGTTGGAGGCGACCACCGCATCGTCCCCGCGCACCGCCAGGATGATTGCGCATCCCACCAATGGCAGGAAGGTCAGCAGCGAGAGCAAAGGGAAGCCGGCCGCGTTCATATTATTCACCGCAAGAAGACGAGGTAGATGCTGACCAGGGCAACAAGCCCGATCAGCATGGCAAAGGCGTAGCTGGCAATCGAGCCGGTCTGCAGCTTGACCACCTGCCCGGAGGATGACCCGGTGAGGGACGCCACGCCGTTCGGCATCCCATCAATGATCTTGGCGTCCCCGACCTGCCACAACACACCGGCCAGGCGCAGCATCGGCTGCACGAGAATGGTGTTGTACAGCTCGTCAAAATACCATTTGTTGAGCAGGAACCGATAGACGCCCGGAATGGCCATCGCGATCTGCCCCGGCACAAACGGCATCCCCATATAGAGCAAATAGGCGAGGGCGATGCCGGCAATGCCAACCACCGAAGGCGCCAGACTGACCCAGTGCGGCACATGCTCCATGGCGTGCAGAACATGGTTGTTCGGGTTGAGGCGAATGCTGTCGCCCCAGAAATGCTGCCAATGCTCGCCGAGGAGTTGCTCGTGGAACACCACGCCCGTCACCACCGCGCCGACCGCCAGAAGGATTAGCGGAATTGTCATCACCGCTGAGCTTTCATGGACATGGTCCATGGTGTGCTGATCAGCGCGCGGGGCGCCATGGAAGGTCAGGATCAGCAGGCGCCAGGAATAGAATGCGGTCAGGCCCGCCGCGATCAGGCCACACCAGAAACCGTACATCCCGGTCATCGAGCCCGAGGCATAGGCGGCCTCCAGGATCGCGTCCTTGGAATAATAGCCCGCGAACGGATAGACGCCGGCAAGCGCGAGGCTGCCAATCCACATCACCACATAGGTAATCGGGATTTTCTTCCAGATGCCGCCCATTTTGCGGATGTCCTGCTCATCGGACATCGCGTGGATCACCGCGCCGGCGGATAGGAACAGCAGCGCCTTGAAGAAGGCGTGGGTCAGGAGATGGAACACCGATGCCTGATAGGCGCCGACGCCTGCCGCAATGAACATGTAGCCAAGCTGCGAGCAGGTCGAATAGGCGATCACCCGCTTGATGTCGTTCTGCACGCAGCCAATGGTGGCGGCGAACAAGGCGGTTGAGCCGCCGATGATGGCGACAAACGCCAGCGCATTCGGGGCGAATTCCATCAGCGGCGACATGCGCGCCATCAGGAACACGCCGGCCGTCACCATCGTTGCCGCGTGGATCAGTGCGGAAACCGGCGTCGGGCCTTCCATCGCGTCCGGTAGCCAGACATGCAGGCCAAGCTGCGCCGACTTGCCCATCGCGCCGATGAACAGCAGCACTCCGATCACTTCCAGCGCCGGGAAATCGCGGCCGAACACATGATAGACATCGCCGGTATGCTTGGAAACGCCGGCGAAAATGTCATCAAATCCGATTGAGCCGAACACCACGAAAATCAGCGCAATGCCGAGTGCGAAGCCAAGATCGCCAATCCGGTTGACGATGAACGCCTTCATCGCCGCGGCACAGGCCGATGGGCGATCATAGTAATAGCCGATCAGCAAATAGCTCGCGAGGCCGACGCCTTCCCAGCCGAAGAACAGCTGGAGCAGATTGTCAGCGGTCACCAACATGAGCATCGCGAAGGTGAACAGGCTGAGATAGCTGAAGAATTTCCAGATCGTGTTGTCATGCGCCATGTAGCCGGCGCTGTAGATGTGGATCAGCGTGGCAACGCAGGTGACCATGGCGACCATGACGGCGGCGAGTGCATCGTAGCGCAGCGCCCAATCGACGTGGAACGTTCCCGCGTCGACCCAGGTGCCGAGGCTGATCACCCCGGGTGGGGCGCCATTATAGATCAGGTCGATAAAGGCGGACACGCCGCAGGCAGACGCCAGCAGCATGCAGGCGATGGTGACGAGCTGTGCCGCGCGATCGCCGATCTGGCGGCCAAGCAGCAAGGCGACAAGCGATCCGACCAGCGGGGCAAAGACGGCAATGGCGAACATCGGTGCTCAGCCCTTCATCATGGTAACGTCTTCGACCTCGATCGAACCACGGTTGCGGAAATAGACCACAACGATCGCAAGCCCGATCGCGGCTTCGGCCGCTGCCACCGTCAGCACGAACATCGCCAGGATTTGTCCGGCCAGATCGTTCAACGCCGCCGAGAAGGCGACGAGATTAAGGTTCACCGCCAGCAGCATCAGTTCCACCGACATCAGGATGACGATGACGTTCTTGCGGTTGAGGAAGATGCCGAAAATGCCAAGCACCAGCAGGATGGCGGAGACGGTCAGATAATGGCCGAGGGGGACGGGCAACATTAGTGGTGGCCTCCATGGCCGTCATGCGCGGGGGCGGCGGGCTTTGCTTCCGCGACTTTCGGCCGCAGATAATGATCGGCCGGCACGCCAGCGCCGCGTACGACATCGACCAGCACCAGCGTGTCGGCCGGGGTGCGGGCAATTTGGGTCGCAACATTCTGGTGGCGCGAGGTCCGTCGGTCACGCAACGTCAGCACGATCGCGCCGATCATCGCCACCAGCAGGATCAGACCGGATGCCTGAAACAGCAGGATGTAGTCGGTGTAAAGGATCTGTCCGATCTGGCGAGTGTTGTCGAGCGTGGCATCCATCGGCGCGAAACGCAGCGCGGCCGACCCCGGCGCGATCCGCCAGTTGCCCAGCACCATCACCAACTCGCCCAGCAGCACCACCCCGATGGTGGCGCCGACCGGCAGATAGCGCTGAAAACCTTCGCGCAACTGGACGAAATTCACGTCCAGCATCATCACCACGAACAGGAACAGCACCGCGACCGCGCCGACATAGACAATGACCAGGGTCATCGCCAGGAACTCGGCACCGGCCAGCAGGAACAGGGCGGACGCGTTGAAAAATGCCAAAATCAGGAACAGCACCGCATGGACCGGGTTGCGGCTGGTGACCACCATGGCCGCCGACGCAATCAGGATGCCAGCGAACAAATAAAAGGCGAGGGATGCGATCATGATGCGACCTTACCGGTATGGCGCGTCGAGTTCGAGGCGACGAGCCAGTTCTGGCTCCCAACGATCGCCGTTCGCGAGCAGCTTGTCTTTGTCATACATCAGTTCCGCGCGGGTTTCGGTGGCGAACTCGAAGTTCGGGCCTTCAACGATGGCATCCACCGGGCAGGCTTCCTCGCACAGTCCGCAATAAATGCACTTGGTCATGTCGATGTCGTAGCGCGTGGTGCGGCGTGAGCCATCTTCGCGGGGTTCCGCCTCAATGGTGATCGCCTGCGCCGGGCACACTGCTTCGCATAATTTGCAGGCGATGCAGCGTTCTTCCCCATTCGGGTAGCGCCGCAACGCGTGTTCACCCTTGAAGCGCGGGCTGATCGGGCCCTTTTCGTACGGGTAGTTGATGGTGACCTTGGGCTTGAAGAAGTATTTCAAGGTCAGCGCCATGCCGCCGACGAGTTCTTCGAGCAGGAGCGCGCGGGTGGTGCGGTCTAGAAAGCTCATGGCCGGTTTCCTGAAGCAAGCAGTTCTTTTTGTGAACAAAAAGAACCAAAAAAACTTTTTGCTAGTTCCTGGCCGATGGCTCGGGCCCCCGACAACGCTGTAGGAAATTTTTCTGCTTCTTTTTGTTCACAAAAAGAAGACCTTCCTTGCATCCTTCCCATCGCCATCACGTCGAATGCGGCAGCCAGCCGAAGGCCATCATGACCCCCGCGACCAGCACGAGATAGAACAGCGAAAACGGCAGAAACACTTTCCAACCCAGGCGCATCAGTTGATCGTACCGATAGCGCGGGAAGGTGCCGCGCACCCAGATGAAGGCGAACAGGATTGCGCAGACTTTGAGGATGAACCAGATCGGGCCAAACCAGAACGGCGTCGGGATGCCGAACGGGGCGAGCCAGCCGCCGAGGAACAGGATGGTCGTCATCGACGACATCAGGATCATGTTCGCGTATTCGCCGAGGAAGAACAGCCCGAAGCTCAGGCTGGAATATTCCAGGAAGAAGCCGGCAACGATCTCGCTCTCGCCTTCCGGCAAATCAAAGGGGGACCGGTTGGTTTCCGCCAAGGTCGAGATGAAGAAAATCACGAACATCGGGAAGAGCGGCACGCAGAACCAAAGATTGGTTTGCGCCAAGACGATGTCATTCAGGTTCAGCGATCCAACGCAGACCAGCACGGTCACCATCACAAAGCCCATCGAGACTTCGTAAGACACCATTTGCGCCGCTGAGCGCATCGCGCCGAGGAACGGGTATTTCGAGTTCGACGCCCACCCGGCGATGATGATGCCGTAGACACCCAGGGACGAAATCGCGAACAAATACAACACGCCGACATTGATGTCGGCCACCGCCCAGCCATCATTGAGCGGGATCACCGCCCAGGCCACCATCGCGAGCGAGAAGGTCAGCATCGGCGCAAGCAGGAACAGCGCCTTCGACGCGCCGGATGGGATGATGGTTTCCTTCATCAACATCTTGATCGCGTCGGCGAATGGCTGGAACAGGCCGAACGGGCCAACCACGTTGGGGCCGCGACGCAGCTGGATCGCGCCCAGCACCTTGCGCTCGGCGTAGGTCAGATAGGCGACCATCACCAGTAGCGGGCCGAGAATGGCGAGCGCCTTGAGCACGGTCAGGATCAGCTGGCCGAGCATATTATGCAGCAGAAAGTCGATGAGCAGATCGATCATGGCCTTACTCCGCCGCCATCGGGACGGGGGCAGCAGCGGCCGTGCATTCGGCCATCGTCGGGCTCGCGCGGCTGATGCTGTCGGTCATGTAGTAATTAGCGATCGCCGGGGTGAAAGCAGGGCCAGCCAACGCGGTCGCCTCACCAGCCGGGCCAGCCGGATCGGTGCAGCCAAAGCGCGGCAGGATATCGACCCGGGCGAAGACCGGGTTGACCTGTTCCAGGCGGGCGCGGAGTGCGTCGATCGTGTCGTACGGCAGGGTCTTGCCGATCATGCCGCTGAAGGCGCGGATGATTTTCCAGTCTTCGCGCGCCTCGCCAGGCGGGAACACCGCCAGCTGACCGCGCTGCACCCGGCCTTCGGTGTTCACATAGGTGCCGTCTTTTTCGGTGTAGGCAGCACCTGGCAGGATCACGTCGGCGCGTGCCGCGCCGGCATCGCCGTGATGGCCCTGGTAGACCACGAAGGTCGAGGCGCCGATTTTCGCGGTGTCAAATTCGTCCGCGCCCAGCAGCCACATCAGATCGACACCGCCGCCCTGCATTTGGCCCAGGGTTTTGCCGGTCGCGAACCCGAGATCGAGCGCGCCAACCCGGCTTGCCGCAGTGTGCAGCACGTTAAAGCCATGCCAGTCCGCCGTCAGCATGCCGGTTTCCGCCGCCAGTTTCCAGGCTGCCGCCAGAATTGCCGCGCCATCAGCCCGCCGCAGCGCGCCCTGGCCAATGATCAGCATCGGCCGTTTGGCGGCTTTCAGCGTCGCAATGAAGCTATTATCGGCCAGCAACGCCGGCGCATCGCCAAGCCATTGAACCTTATAGGTCAGATCCGCCGGTGCACCGATCGCGGCGACCTTGGTCCCGTTGGCGATCATCGCCTTCCTGATGCGCGCGTTCAGCAGCGGCGCTTCCTTGCGCGGATTGGTGCCGATCAACAGGATCGCGTCAGCCTCCTCAATGCCCGCAATCGAGGTATTGAAGCTGTAGAAATCCCGCCGTGACGGATCAAGTGCGGCACCATCCTGGCGGCAATCAAGATTGCCCGACCCCAGCGCCGCGAACAAATCCTTCAGCGCCAGCATGCTTTCGGCATCGGCCAGATCGCCAGCAACGGCGCCCATCCGGTCGCCTGCCATGCCCGACATTTTCGCCGCAATCGCGTCAAACGCTTCCTGCCACGAGGCTTTCGCCAGCTTGCCGTCGCGCCGCACCCAGCAGCTATCAAGCCGCCGACGCTTCAGCCCATCGACCGAGAAGCGCGACTTATCGGCCAGCCATTCCTCGTTCACGTCCTCATTCAGACGCGGCAGCACGCGTAACACGTCCGGCCCGCGCGAATCGACGCGGATATTGGCGCCGACCGCATCGAGCACATCAACGCTGTCGGTCTTCTTCAATTCCCACGGCCGCGCCACGAACGCGTAGGGCTTCGAGGTCAGTGCGCCGACCGGACAAATGTCGATCAGATTGCCGGAAAGCTCCGAACTCAGCGCCTTTTCGACATAGGTGCCGACTTCCATCGTCTCGCCGCGCGCCGTGGCACCAAGCTCGGACACCCCGGCGATCTCGGTCGAAAACCTGATGCAGCGCGTGCACTGAATGCAGCGCGTCATCACCGTCTTGACCAGCGGGCCAAGGTTTTTGTCCTTCACCGCGCGCTTGGGTTCGAGGTAGCGGGAATGGTCATCGCCATAGCCGACCGCCTGGTCCTGCAAGTCGCACTCGCCGCCCTGATCGCAGATCGGGCAATCCAGCGGGTGGTTGATCAGCAGGAATTCCATCACCCCGCGGCGCGCCTTGCGCACCATCGGGCTGTCAGTGTGGACCACCATCCCGTCAGCGACCGGATAGGCGCAGGATGCGAAGGGCTTGGGCGGCGCCTTTTCGATTTCGACCAGGCACATCCGGCAATTGCCGGCCACGCTCAGCCGTTCATGGTAGCAAAAGCGCGGGATTTCCTTGCCGGCGGCCTCGCAGGCCTGCAGCACATTGGAACCGGCGGGAATTTCGACATCGATGCCGTCGACGGTGACTTTGACCATGGTCCTACTCCGCCGCCATCTTCATGGATTTGCTCGCTTTATAGGCAGCAATCCGGGCTTCCATTTCAGGGCGGAAATTCTTGATCAAGCCCTGGATCGGCCACGCCGCCGCGTCGCCAAGCGCACAGATCGTGTGGCCCTCAACCTGGCGGGTTACCGCTTCGAGGGTATCGATTTCCTCGATCTCCGCCCGTCCCTGCACCATCCGGTTCATGACCCGCATCATCCAGCCCGTGCCCTCGCGGCACGGCGTGCACTGGCCACAGCTTTCATGCTTGTAGAACTGGCTGAGCCGGGCGATCGCCTTGATGATGTCGGTGGATTTGTCCATCACGATCACCGCTGCCGTGCCGAGGCCGGATTTCACCGCACGCAGCGAGTCGAAATCCATCAGCATGTCGTCGCAGGTCGCCTTGTTCAGCACCGGCACCGACGCGCCACCGGGGATGACGGCGAGCAGGTTGTCCCACCCGCCGCGCACGCCGCCGGCATAGCGATCGATCAGTTCACGCAGCGGAATGCCGAGTTCTTCTTCGACGTTGCACGGCTTGTTCACGTGCCCGGAAATGCAGAACAATTTCGTTCCGGCATTGTTGGGCCGCCCCAGACCGGAAAACCACGTCGCCCCACGCCGCAAAATCGTTGGCGCGACCGCAATGCTTTCGACGTTGTTGACAGTCGACGGGCAGCCATACAGCCCAACCGCCGCCGGAAATGGCGGCTTCAGGCGCGGCATGCCCTTTTTGCCTTCGAGGCTTTCGATCAGCGCGGTTTCCTCGCCGCAGATATAGGCGCCGGCGCCGCGATGCAGGTAGCAGTCGAAATCCCAGCCCGAGCCGCAGGCGTTCTTACCGATCAGGCCGGCGTCATACGCTTCATCGATCGCTTTCTGCAGCGCCACAGCTTCGTTGTAAAACTCGCCGCGAATGTAGATGTAGGCGGCATGCGCGCCCATCGCGAAGGACGCGAGCAGGCAGCCTTCGACCAGCTTGTGCGGATCGTGGCGCAGGATGTCGCGGTCCTTGCAGGTGCCGGGTTCGCTCTCATCGGCGTTGACCACCAGATAATGCGGCCGGTCGCCGATGACTTTCGGCATGAATGACCATTTAAGGCCGGTGGGGAAGCCCGCACCGCCGCGGCCACGCAGGCCGGACGCCTTCATTTCGTCGATGATCGCATCGCGACCGCGGGCGAGAATGGCCGCCGTGCCGTCCCAGTCGCCACGGGCGCGCGCACCTTTGAGGCCGGCATCGTGGACGCCATAGAGATTGGTGAAAATCCGGTCCTGGTCGCTCAGCATAAGCTCATTCCGCCTTCTCAAAGCTGAGAGAATTCAATGTCATCGGTCCGCCATCGGGCGCCGAAGTCTGGCGTCCGGTCATCGATCCGAATTTCGGCACGTCGCCACGCTTGAGGGATTCGAGCAGCGCCTTGGTGCGCTCGGAGTCCATATCCTCATAAAAATCGTCGTTCACTTGCAGGATCGGCGCGTTGACGCAGGCGCCGACGCATTCGACTTCCGTCATGGTGAACAACCCATCGGCGCTGGTTTCTTTCCAGCCCTTGATGCCGGTGGCATCACGGCAGGCCTGCACAATGTCGTCCGAGCCACGCAGCCAGCATGGCGTTGTCGTGCATAACTGCAAATGGAACTTGCCGACCGGGGCCATGTTGAACATCAGATAGAAGGTCGCGACCTCGTAAACCCGGATCGGCGGCATATCGAGAATGCGACCGATTTCGTCCATCGCCGCGATCGATACCCAGGCGCTGCCCGTGGTGCGACCCATCTGGCGCTGCGCCAGATCCAGCAGCGGCAACACCGCGCTCGCCTGCCGGCCGGCCGGGTATTTGGCAATGTGGCGGGCGACATGAACCATGCTTTCGGCATCGAAAGCGAAGCTCGTGGGCTGGACGAAATCCTGTTTGGGGTGCTCGGCCATGTTCTACCTGTCGATCTCACCGAAGACGATGTCGAGCGATCCGATGATCGCCACGGCGTCGGCCAGCATGTGGCGTTTGGCCATTGCTTCAATGGCTTGCAGATGGGCAAAACCCGTTGCGCGGATTTTGCAGCGATAAGGCCGGTTGGTGCCGTCGGCGACCAGATAGACGCCGAATTCGCCTTTCGGGGCTTCGACCACGGTGTAGGTCGCGCCGGCCGGGACGTGGTAGCCCTCAGTATATAGCTTGAAGTGATGGATCAGCGCTTCCATCGAGCGCTTCATGTTGGCGCGGCTTGGCGGCGAAATCTTGTTGTCCTGCACCTTGACCGGACCCGGCTTCATTTTGGCCAGGCATTGCTGGATCATCGACACGCTTTCGCGCATTTCGGCGATCCGCATCAGATAGCGATCATAGCAGTCGCCGTTACGCCCGACCGGGACTTTAAAATCCAACTGGTCGTACATTTCGTACGGCTGCGAGCGCCGCAAATCCCAGGCCACGCCGCTTGCGCGCAGACAGGGGCCGGAAAACCCCCAGGCCAAAGCCTGTTCCGCGCTGAAAATACCGATATCGACGGTGCGCTGCTTCCAGATCCGATTGCCGGTCAGCAGCGTTTCCAGATCATCGACGAACTTGCCAAAGCCATGCGCCCAGGCGCCGATCTGGTCTTCAAGACCGGCGGGCAAATCTTTCGCCACACCGCCAGGACGGAAATAATTGGCGTGGAGCCGCGCGCCGCAAGCGGCTTCGTGGAACTCCATCAGCTTCTCGCGCTCCTCGAAGCCCCACAAGGCCGGGGTGATCGCGCCAACATCCAGCCCATAGGTCGTGACGTTGAGCAGATGGTTCAGCACCCGGGTGATTTCGCTGAACAGGGTGCGGATCCACTTGGCGCGCTCCGGCACCTCGATCCCCAGCAGCTTTTCGGTCGCCAGCGCAAACGCGTGTTCCTGCGTCATCGGCGACACGTAATCCAGCCGGTCGAAATAGGGCACGGCCTGGATGTAGGATTTGTATTCGATCAGTTTTTCTGTGCCGCGATGCAGCAGGCCGATATGCGGATCGGCGCGCTCGACAACCTCGCCATCCATTTCCAGGATCAGGCGCAGCACGCCATGGGCAGCCGGATGCTGCGGGCCGAAATTGATCGAATGGCTGTCGATCTGAATTTGCTGGGTCACCGGGGTGGCGTCATTCATGGCGTGGTGTCCTTGCGGACTTTCTCATCACCTGGAAGCGTGGTCATCGCCTCCCATGGCGAGAGGAAATCGAAATTGCGGAAGTCCTGCACCAGCTTCACCGGTTCGTACACCACCTGCTTACGGGCATCGTCGTAACGCACCTCAACATAGCCGGTCAGCGGGAAATCCTTGCGCAGCGGATGCCCCTCGAAGCCATAATCGGTCAAAATACGGCGCAGATCGGGTTGGCCCGAAAAGCCGATGCCGAACAGATCGAACGCCTCGCGCTCCCACCAGGTTGCGACCGGCCAGATGCCGTGGATCGACGGCACCGGGGTGGTTTCGTCGGTGTTGATCGAAACCCGGATACGATGATTATGGGTGACCGAGAGCAGACAATAAACGATTTCGAACCGATTGGCGCGCTCCGGCCAGTCAATGCCGGCCATTTCCATCATCTGTTCGAAGCGCAGGCGCGGATCGTCGCGCAAGGTGGTCATCAGCGCCACCAGAGTGTCGCGATCAGCATTGGCGACGAGTTCGTCCTTGGCCCAGGCGATGCTGGTTACGCCCGGCAGGCCGGCGATGATGTCTGCAATGTCAGCCACGGAGAATGGTCCCCGTGCGACGGATTTTCTTTTGCAATTGCATGATCCCGTAAACCAGCGCTTCGGCCGTTGGCGGGCAACCCGGCACGTAAATATCGACCGGCACAACGCGATCGCAGCCGCGCACTACTGCGTAGGAGTAGTGGTAATAGCCGCCGCCATTGGCGCAGCTGCCCATGCTGATCACCCAGCGCGGTTCCGGCATCTGGTCGTAAACTTTGCGAAGCGCCGGGGCCATTTTGTTGGTCAGGGTGCCGGCCACAATCATCACATCCGACTGGCGTGGCGACGGGCGCGGGATAACCCCCAGCCGATCCAAATCGTAGCGCGGCATGTAGGCGTGGATCATTTCGACCGCACAGCAGGCGAGACCGAACGTCATCGGCCAAAGGCTGCCTGTCCGCGCCCAGTTCACCAACTTATCCAGGTTGGCAACCACGAAGCCCTTGTCGTCTATAGCACCGGTAATGCTGTTGATCACCGCATCCTGCGCCGCACCTGGCGGCAGCACGGCGTGATCGAGGCCCGTGGTGGAAGCGCTCATTTACCTACTCCCAATCGAGTGCGCCCTTGCACCATTCATACACAAACCCGACCGTCAGCACGCCAAGGAAACCGACCATCGAAAAGAAGCCCAGCGGCCCGATATCCGACAGGCTCACCGCCCACGGGAATAGAAACGCAACCTCGAGATCGAAAATGATGAACAAGATCGCCACGAGATAGAACCGCACATCAAACCGACGCCGCGCGTCGTCAAACGGCTCAAATCCGCATTCATACGGCGAGAGCTTCTCGGCATAGGGCTTTTGGTGCGCCGCGAGCAGCGATCCGCCAACCATCGCCATCGCAATGCCGGCAGCAATACCCATGAAAACCAAAATGGGGAAATATTCGGCCAGATCGAGAGCCATGATCCTCGTTCCTCTCGTGCCGGCATCCATCACGGAATACCACATTACAGCGCGGGCCGGACCTTAAGCCCATCGGTTGATTTCTGCCAAGGGCAGAACAACCGGAAAATGCAGCAATTGCTGCAACCCAGTCAGAACGAAAGGAAAAACTGCGCCGCTTCCCAAAAGGGAAGCTGGCGCGAGAGACGGGGCTCGAACCCGCGACCTCCGGCGTGACAGGCCGGCGCTCTAACCAACTGAGCTACTCCCGCATTAGCGACAGGGAGGGCCGTGTAGGCCCCAGGCACGCACTCGTCAACCCACGAAAACGAAATAGTGACGAGAAAAATGGAATGGGCGGTGACGGGATCGAACCGCCGACCAACTCGGTGTAAACGAGCCGCTCTACCGCTGAGCTAACCGCCCGGAACGCACGGCGTAGAAAAGTGGCGCACCCCCTGGAGCCCCGCAGGGATCGCCCTGGGGGGGGTTAGGGGGAGGCCCCTGCCCTTTTCCGCGTCTAGCTTAGCCCACCGCGTCTTTAAGCGCTTTGCCGGGCTTGAAGCGGACGGTGGTCGACTCGGCGATTTGGATGGCGACGCCGGTTTGCGGGTTGCGGCCAGTGGTGGCTTTGCGCGTGGAGGTTCCGAACGAGCCAAAGCCGACGAGGCGGACTTCTTCGCCGGCCTTCAGGGCTGCTTCGATGCCTGCGAACACGGCGTCAACGGCTTCGGTTGCCTTGGCTTTGGTGAGGTCCGATTTATCGGCGACCACAGCAATCAGGTCCATTTTGTTCATCGAAAGCGCTCCTTGCGTTTTATCTTGTCTGGGTCCGACTCGAGGCCCCGGTGGCGCGGACCTTAGCGGCGCGCCGCTGGCCCGGTCAACGAATGGATCGGGCGGAACCCGCGGAAATCTGGGTTAAATTGCAAAAGGTAAGCCTGCCATGTGCCGCTTGCGCGGCCCATGGCAGGCTTGACAGTCGCTAGTGAGTTAGTGGGTGAGCGGCGCTGCCGGGGCAACCACGGCGGGGATCGGCGTTTCCGGCGGCTCGATCCATTCGATCGCTTCGGGTTTGCGTACCAGCGCCTGGTTTATCACCTCGTCAGCGTTCGACACCGGGATCAGCTTGAGGTTTTTCTTCACGTTGTCGGGAATATCGGCGAGGTCCTTCTCGTTTTCCTTCGGGATGAACACCGTGGTAATCCCTGCGCGCAGGGCAGCCAGAAGTTTTTCCTTCAGCCCGCCGATCGGCAGCACACGACCGCGGAGGGTTATTTCCCCGGTCATGGCAATGTCGCGGCGCACCGGGATGCCGGTCAGGATCGAGACGATCGAGGTTGCCATGGCAACGCCGGCCGACGGTCCGTCTTTCGGGGTGGCGCCTTCGGGCACGTGGACGTGGATGTCGCGCTTTTCGAACACGGTCGGCTTGATGCCGAACGAGGCCGAGCGGCTGCGGACATAGGACAATGCCGCCGAGACGCTTTCCTGCATCACGTCGCCAAGTTTGCCGGTCAGCTTGATGTTGCCCTTACCCGGCAGCAGCACGCTTTCAATGGTCAGGATTTCCCCACCCACTTCGGTCCAGGCCAACCCGGTCACGGCGCCGACCATGTCTTCCGATTCGGCTTCGCCATAGCGGAACCGCTTGATCCCGGCATATTTTTCCAGGTTCTTGCGGGTAACCGCGAGCTTCTTGGTTTTGCCGGTGACGATTTCCTTCACGCCTTTGCGGGCGAGATTGGCGATTTCGCGTTCCAGGCTGCGCACCCCGGCTTCACGGGTGTAGT